>NZ_JARYTI010000034.1 GCF_029911635.1 Sphingomonas sp. AR_OL41 | reverse complement strand
TACCAAATGAGACGCCAATTTAAAGTAAGCGACTGTAAAAGCTTACTTTTGGTTCGCTATGGGAAGTCCTGAAATGCGGGTTTCCGGGATTGGAAGGCTGCTGTACTACCATTGTACTATACCCGCAGATCAAGGACCTGACTGTACCTCGACGAGAATCCGGCACTTTTCCGGCCCGGAATTCTCGGCGGCTTTCATATCCGCTCGCTCGCAGGTGGCAAGTCATTTCCGTTGGCTTGGTGCTCCGGCGCCGCCCTGTCGTTCGGCGTCGCGATGAGTCGCAACAATTGCCGCAAGTCGGCTTCACCTTGGTCGCGGCTGCGCGCGGGAGATGATCGTCCCGCACCAATTCGTCCGCGACATCCCTGGAATTGCGAGGAAGCCGATCCGCCATGGGAACGAGCGGCGCATTCGGACACCCCTTGAATACCGACGTAAAGCAAGATATACCCGTCGGTATCAGAAGGAGCCACGTGTTAAAACGTGGTCGAAAAGAGGGGAGTGTCGATGGTAGATCGTCTTTGCTTGGCGCGTTATGCGTCCCTGGCCATGTTGATGGTGCCGACCATCGCTTATGGGCAGACGGCCACCAACGCGCAGGCCCCCGCGGCCGCGCCGGCCGATCAGGAGGGCATCGGCGACATCATCGTCACGGCCACACGCGAAAATACCGCGCTCAGCCGTGTGCCGGGATCGGTGACTGCGGTCACCTCGGCCGATCTCGGGCCGGGCGGCGTCTCGAACATCGGCGATCTCCAGGTCGTCGTCCCCAACGTATCGATCGGCGACCAGTTCGGCGTGAACCGGACCTTCATCCGCGGCGTCGGGCTGAACAATTTCGACGTCGGCGGCGAGGGCGCGGTCGCTTTCCTGCAAAATGGCGCGATCCTGCCGCGCCCGGCCCAGCAGCTCAGTGGCTTTTTCGATCTGGAGCAGATCGAGGTGCTGCGCGGGCCACAGTCGATCCTCTACGGTCGTGGCGCCACGGCGGGCGCGATCAACCTGGTGACCGCGCGCCCCAAGGAGGAGCTGGGCGGCTTTTTCCGCGCCAGCTACGGCAATTACAATGCGAAGATTCTCGAAGGTGCTGTCGGCGGCAGCCTGACCGGTGGGGACGGGCTGCTCGTGCGCATCGCCGGCAAATATGAGAAGCGCGACGGCTACGGCACCAACCTGTTTACGGGCGCCGGGGTCGACGATCGCGATGCTTATGCGCTGCGCGGGACGATCATCGCCAACATCAGCCCGGCAGTGCGTGCGACGCTGGTCCTCGACCATTTTCACGAAGACGATCACAATTACGCCTTCCACTATTTCGGGCCGTCGGTAGTGCCGGAAAGTGGGCTGCCGCATGTCTTGCTCGGCGGCAAAACGGTGATCGGTTATTATGCCGCGCTCGGGCAGACGCCCAACCTGCGCAACATCTATTCGGACCAGGAGGCGATCAATCGCCGCAAGGGATATGGCGCAACGGGCACGCTCGATTTCGACCTCGGCGCGACCACGATCAAGACCATCACCGCCTTCCGTACCTTCGACCGTTTCCAGCGCGACGATCTCGACTCGTCGCAGGTCAATCTGGCCGGCCAGAACAATTATGTCGAAAAGAGCCGTTCGATCAGCCAGGAAATCACGCTGAATTATCAAAGCGGTGGTTTCTCGCTGCTGGGCGGCGCGATGTACCTGCATGAAAAGCTCACCGGGCAGGTGCTCGTTCCGACGACCAATCTCGGCGTGCTGTTCGGCCTGCCCGCCAACACCTTCGACGCCGGCGCCTATGAGCAGAACGGCGTCGTCAAGATCAACGCGGTCGGCGTCTATCTCCAGGGCAGCTACGAGATCTCGCCCGAGGTGAAGATCACGCTCGGCGGCCGGTACAATTACGAACATCGCAGCGGCGTGGGTTATTTCCGCTTCGATGCGATCGGGCTGAATATCCCGACCAATGTCGCGAAGGGCTGGTCGTCGATCACGCCCAAGGCGTTGATCGAATATCATCCCAGCACGACGTCGATGATCTATGCCAGCGTGACCAAGGGCTTCAAATCCGGCGTGATCAACGTGGGCAGCACCGATCCGGCGATCGATCCCGAAACGGTGTGGAGCTACGAAGCGGGCTTCAAGCAGCGCTTCGCGAACAATCGCGTGCTGCTGAGCGGCGCGATCTTCTACTATGATTACAAGAATCTGCAGGTCAGCTTCGTCAACGCGAACAGCATCGTCCAGACGATTAACGCCGCAACCGCGCGCAACTTTGGCGGCGAACTCGAACTGGAAGCGCGCGTCGGTGGCGGTCTTTCGATCAACGCTAACGCGTCCTACCTGAACGCCAAGTTCACGAAGTTCTGCAACGCTTATTACGGCGCCGCCTTTCCGGCACGTGCCGGCATTTCCTACCCGGCATGTCCCGGCCAGCCCGGCCTTGTCGATCTCAGCGGCAACCGCCTTCCCAACGCGCCGCGCTTCTCGCTCGGTGGTGGCTTCAACTGGGACGTGCCGCTCGGCGACGGCAAGGTCACGCTGACCGGCGACGCGAAGTGGCAATCGAAGGTCTATTTCACCGAGTTCAACAATCGCGACGCCGAGCAGGGCTCGTACCTGATGGCGAATGCCGGCCTGACCTATCATGCGGCACGGGATCGCTGGTCGCTGGGTGTCTGGGTCAAGAATCTTGGCAACGAATTCGTGATCGCGAACAACATCATCGCGGCGGCCACCTATCAGTTCCCGCGCGTCGGTTCGTTGATGCCGCCGCGCACCTATGGCGCTACCTTCAGCGTCAATTTCTGAGGACGGGGTCGCCACTGATCGTTCGAGGGCGTGATGGACCGCTTCAGCATCGGCAAGATCGCGGTCCACCGGGTCGAGGAGTGGTGCGGCACCTTCAGTCCGCCGGCGGAGCTGTTCCAGGGATTTCGCGAAGATACCTGGGACAGCCACCGGGACACGTTCGTGCCGGATTATTTCGACCCGCTTTCAGGCAAGCTCGTCGCTGTCTTGCAAAGCTGGGTGCTCGACACCGGTGAGCAGCGCATCCTGTTCGATACCGGGGCGGGCAACGACAAGGATCGCCCCGATCTGCCGATCTTCGCCCATCTGCAAACCGACTTTCTCGGCCGGCTCGCCGCCGCCGGCTTCCAGCCCGAGGACATCGACACGGTG
The DNA here is from genome assembly GCF_029911635.1 of Sphingomonas sp. AR_OL41. Taxonomy (GTDB): domain Bacteria; phylum Pseudomonadota; class Alphaproteobacteria; order Sphingomonadales; family Sphingomonadaceae; genus Sphingomonas. Next base: position 49,232 of record NZ_JARYTI010000034.1, on the reverse strand, counting down.
GTGTGCTCGCACATCCATGTCGACCATGTCGGCTGGAACACGCGGCTGATCGACGGGGCGTGGCAGCCGACCTTTCGCAACGCCCGCTATGTCCTGCCGGTGCGCGACCGCGATTATTGGGATCCCGAGGTTACGACCGCCGGCCCCGGCGTGATCGGCAGGTTGGTCAATGGTGGGATGTTCGAAGACAGCGTCCGCCCGATCCTGCAGGCCGGGCGCGCCGAATGGGCGGATGACGGCTTCGAAGTCGCGCCCGGCCTCGTGTTGCACGCCCGGCCCGGACACACGCCCGGAAGCACCGTGATGCACGTGTCGTCGGACGGGGTGGAGGCGATGTTCGTCGGCGACGTGGTCCACCATCCCGCGCAGATCTACGCGCCGGAATGGAACAGCGCCTTTTGCGAGGATGCCGATCAGGCGCGCGAGACGCGCCGTCAGGTGCTCAGTGAGGCGGCCGACCGCGAGGCGCTGCTAATACCGGCGCATTTTGCCGGCGCGCATGTCGCGCGGGTCGTTCGCGAGGGGACCGGCTTTCGGCCGATCCTGTCGTCCGCTTTATAGGGCGACCGCCGCCGGTTCGATCCCCCATGCCCGCAAGCGCTCCTCGCCGCCTTCGCCGGATCTGACGGGTGCCGTCGGAAGCGGGGACGGGGTGCGGTCGAACCGCGGCGCCGGCGCCGGCTGCATCGCGCCCGCCACCGCGACATGAACGCCGCGCGCGACATTGGCCGGGTGCCGGGTCGCCTCTTCCGGGGTGAGCACCGGGCTCAGACAGGCGTCGAACGAGGCAAAGTGCTCGATCCAGGCATCGCGGTCGCGCGTCGCGAAGATCGCTTCGAGCTGTGCTGCGCGCTGTGCCCAGCAGGCCGGGTCGAGATGATCGCCGAACGTCGCAGGATCCAGCCCCACGCCCCGGATCAGCTCGGCATGAAATTGCGGTTCCAGGGCCCCGACCGCGACGAACTTGTCGTCGGCGGTGCGGTAGCAGCGATAGAAATAGGCACTGCCGTCGAGCAGATTGCCGCCACGGCCGGGGTGCCAGCGGCCCATCGCGGTCCAGGCAAAGATCTGGGTGGCAAGCAACGAAGCGCCATCGACCATCGCCGCGTCGACGACCTGCCCACGCCCACTGACCGATCGCTCGACCAGCGCGCCGAGCACGCCGACGACCATCAGCATGCCGCCGCCGCCGAAATTTGCGACATAGTTGATCGGCGGCACCGGCGGACCGTCGAACGGGCCGATCAGGCTGAGGCCGCCCGTCATCGACAGGTAATTGATATCGTGGCCGGCCTTGTGGGTCATCGGACCCGACTGACCCCAGCCCGTCATCCGCGCGTAGATCAGGCGCGGATTGGCGGCGATCAACGGCTCCGGCCCCAGACCCAGGCGTTCCATCACACCGGGACGGAAGCCTTCGATGAGAATATCGGCACGGCTCGCCAGCTCGAGCGCCAGTGCGCGCCCTTCGCCGGATTTGAGGTCCAGCGCCAGCGAGGGGCGGCTGCGGTTGAGAAAGTCGTCGCGCTCGTCCCCGCCGCCGAAGATCTCCGTCCTGTGCCGGTCGACGCGCAACACCTCGGCGCCCATATCGGCCAGCATCATGGCGCCGAACGGCGTCGGCCCGAGGCCGGCAAACTCGATCACGCGGAGACCCGCCAAGGGGCCGCTCATCGCGTCACGTCTCGATCGACGGTGGCTGGCCTGACATCCGCTCTTGCAGCGCACGGTATCGATTCAGGAGAGAGCAATCGCTGATCCATCGAAGCTCAATCTCGGGTTCCCGTCTCTGCGCCACGGCCAATATTGTGCCGTATTGCGTTTATGAGCTACCTGCCGGTAGGGCGAGGGTCAAGCGACGAGTCGCCCCATACCGAACATTGGTATAGAAAGATACTAGCCAGTAGCCCGCAGCCCGTGCATAATGCGTCGAAGAGCGCAAGGATATGCGCCCGATAGGAGAAAACCGTGAACGACGTCACGCCAAGCCAGATGACCTTTACGGTGACCGAGCGCGTCACGATGGGGAAACCCGCGCGCGAGGCGGTCCTTGAGCAAGCCGAAGCGATGGGTGCGCGCAGGGTCTTCCTGCTGACGTCCGATACGCTCCGCCGCAATACCGATGAAATCACGCGGATCGAGACGGCGCTCGGCGATCGCCATGCCGCGACGCATAGCGGCCTCGCCTCGCACGCGCCGCGCGCGCACGTTCTCGCCGCGGCCGAAGCCGCGCGCGCCGCGAACGCCGACCTCATTGTCGGCATTGGCGGTGGCTCGGTCATCGATGCCGGCAAGATCGTCCCGCTGCTGCTCAAGCATGACGTACGCAGTGTCGAGGATTTCGAGCCGCTGCGCACCTATGTCGACGACGCCGGCAATGTGATCAACCCGGTCAAGGTCGGCCCGGACATCCGCACGATCTGCGTACCGACGACATTGTCGGGCGGCGAGTTCAACGCGCTGTCCGGCGCGACCGACGAAAAGACCGCGCACAAACAGGGTTATGAGCACCGCAATATGGCGCCGATCATGGTCGTACTCGACCCGGCGATGACCGTGCACACGCCCGAATGGCTGTGGCTGTCGACCGGCGTGCGCTCGGTCGATCACGCGGTCGAGACGCTCGCGTCGGACAAATCGAACGACTTCGCCAACGGCCTTGCCGACAATGCACTTCGCCTGCTGGTCGAGGGGCTGACGCGCACCAAGGCCGATCCCGGCGACATGGCGGGGCGTCTGAAATGCCAGGTCGGCGCGTGGCAATCGATGATCTCGATCATCGGCGGTGTCCCGATGGGCGCCAGTCACGCCATCGGCCATATCCTGGGCGGCACCTGTGGCGTGCCCCATGGTCACTGTTCCTGTGTGATGTCGCCTTATGTGCTCGAGTGGAACGCCGAATATGACGACAGCCGCCAGCACCGCATCCGCGCCTGTCTCGGCAACACCCATGCAACGGCGGCGGCGAGCCTGGACGCGCTGATCCGTTCGCTGGGGATGCCGCGCACCCTGAGTGAAGTCGGCGTAACCGAGGATCGGTTCCAGCAGGTGGCGGAATATACCATGCTTGATATATGGGGCAGGACAAATCCGCGCCCCGTGACGTCGCCTGCCGACATCATGGAAATTCTCAGAAGGGCCGCATGACCAAATCCAGCGCCGCCGTCAGGAACCCGCCCGTCTCCGAACATAACGCACGCGAGATCAAGCCTGGTGTCGTGGCCTTCAAGCGCGCGCGCATTCTCGAGGAAGCGAGTGCGTTATTCTACGAGAAGGGTTATGAATCGGCGACACTCGAGATGTTGGCCGATCGTCTCAGCGCGACCAAGCCGTTTCTCTATACCTACTTCAAGGGCAAGAGCGCGATCCTGAGTGCGATCTGCGAGGCGGGCGTGCAGGAGTCGCTCGCCGCGCTCGATCGGATCGAGGAGATCGAGCGGCTGCCGATCGACCAGCTCAAGGCGTCGTTGCGCGAAGTTGCCGAGATCATCGTCGCGCGCCACGAATATCTCGTCATCTATCAGCGCGAGATGATGAACCTCGACCGCACCGACGCGCAACGCATCCTGCGCCTGCGGCACGAATTCGACCTGCGCATCGGCAAGCTGATCGATGATTGCGTCCGCGATGGCTCGGTTACCGTGGCCAATGCCGCGGCCATGTCGGTGTGGATCGGCGGGCTGCTGAGCTGGATCATCCATTGCTATCGGCCGGGCAGCAAACGCTCAGCGGAGATGGTCGTCGATCAGGCGGTCGAAGCCTGTCTGCGGCTCATCGGCCTCGCTTGACCACGGCCCGCGCTTGAAATCTCGTAGTGAAGGTGCGTTGACGATGACCCTGGCGGCAAGACCGCGCGATTTCAGCGATCCGCGGATTCCCAATCGTGACGAATGCGTGCTGCGTTACCTGGTCGATCGCTGGGCCGTCGAACGCCCCGACAAGACCCATGTCATCTTCGAGGATGGCGAGGAGTGGAGCTATGCCGAACTCCGCCGCCGCGTCATCGACAAGGCTGCGGGGCTGCAGCAGCTCGGCGTCCGGCAGGGAGATTTCGTCGCGGCATGGCTGCCGAGCGGGCGCGATGCGCTGATCGCTTTTTATGCGATCAATTATCTAGGCGCGGTCTTCGTGCCGTTCAACACGGCCTATCGCGGCAAACTGCTGGCGCATGTCGTCGCCAATTCCGGCGCGAGACTGATGATCGTGCACCCCGATCTGGTCGAGCGGCTCGGCGAGATCGATCGCGCCGAACTCGAACTGCTCGCCCTCGTCACGGGCGGCGAGGCGCCCGACATCGGCCTGCCGACGGTGCGTTTCGACGCGATCGGGGGAGAGTCGCTCACGCCGCTGGAGCGGCCGATCCAGCCCTGGGATATCCAGTCGATCATCTACACATCGGGCACGACCGGCCCGTCCAAGGGCGTATTGTCCTCCTATCTGCACATGTTCTCCAACGCCGGCCCGGAATCCTGGCCGATGGTGGGCGAGGACGATCGCTATATGTGCGTCGCGCCGATCTTCCACATCGGCGGCATGGGCCCGCCCTTCGTGATGCTGGCGCGCGGGGCATCGGTCGCGCTGATCGAATCCTTTTCGACCGAGCATTTCTGGGAGATCGCGCGCCGCACGCAGGCGACGGTCGTGTTTCTGCTAGGCGTGATGGCGACCTTCCTGATGAAGCGCGCGCCGTCACCCGAGGATCGCGATCACAGCGTGCGCGCTGCTTTCATGGTGCCGCTCACCGATGACGCCGCCGCGTTCACCGCGCGCTTCGGGATCGACATCTACACCATCTTCAACATGACCGAGATATCGTCTCCCGTCGTGTCCGAAGCGAACCCGGTCAAGCGCGGCACCTGCGGTAAGGTGCGGCCGCATGTCGATGTGCGGCTGGTCGACCGGCACGACTGCGAGGTTCCGGTCGGCGCGATCGGCGAGATGGTTGTGCGCACCGATCGCCCCTGGGCGATGAACAGCGGCTATAACCGCAATCCGGAAGCCACCGCCGAGGCCTGGGCCAATGGCTGGTTCCATACCGGCGACGCCTTCCGACGCGACGAGGACGGCTATTATTATTTCGTCGACCGCGTGAAGGACGCGATCCGGCGCCGGGGCGAAAACATCTCGTCGTTCGAGGTCGAGGTCGAGGTCTGCGCGCATCCCGATATCCGCGAAGCCGCCGCGATCGCGGTGCCGAGCGAATTTTCCGAGGACGAGGTAATGGTGATCGTCGCGCCCGTCCCCGGCCGAACGATCGTCCATGAGGATCTCGCCGCCTTCCTGATCCGGCAGATGCCGTACTTCATGGTGCCGCGCTATATTCGCATCATGCCGGAACTGCCCAAGACGCCCTCGGCCAAGGTGCTCAAGGCCGATCTGCGCCAGGAGGGCATTACGCACGACACGTGGGACCGCGAGCAGGCCGGGATGCGTGTGCGGCGCGAGGTATTTTCAGGCTGATCGCGCTCGCAGGGGCTGCCTGGCGAGCGCACCGCTTCCCGTTTGGCGAGCAAGCTTGTTGACTCGGGCTACCAGCGAGTAGATATTGCATATCGTCGGTAATATGGACGCCTCGAGCGCCATGCCAGGGAGGCGGATGACGGCGATGACGGCCAGTGACCAACCCTCAGCCGAGGCGCTCGACCGCGCGATGCTACGCCGTGGTATCGACGAGGCGAACATTCCCGCGTTGCTGTTGTGCCTCGTCCAGTTGACGGGCGATCAGGCGTGGCTGAAGGAACCGTTCGTCCCCCGCCGTGGCCGGGGCCTTGATGACAATGACAGCGGCGGGCTGGCCGAGGACGTCCAGCGCACGATCCGCGACGCGGCCTATGACGCGATCGTGGCGTGGACCGAGGGCGCGCCGCTGGCGCTGCCACGCCCCACCAACGCCCAGCTTGCCGCGATGCTCGGCGTCGCGATGAGCGAGCCGGTGCCCGAGGACTATGGTGACGTCGTCGCTTACTCGATGCAGTTCGACCCGCCCGTCCAGACCACCCCCTCCAAGCGCAAGCTGACGGCGATCGTGATTGGCGGGGGCATTTCGGGCATCTGCGCCGGCATCGAATTGCAGCGCAAGGGCATCGACTACACGATCTTCGAGAAGAACGAGGATTTCGGCGGCACCTGGTGGGAAAATCGCTATCCCGGCTGCGGCGTCGACACGCCCAACCTCACCTACACCTTTTCCTGCAACCCGACCGACTGGTCGCAGCATTTTCCGCTGCAGGGCGAGATCGAAGCCTATCTGCTGGAAACGGCGCGCCGCTTCGAACTCTACAGTTATGCCCGGTTCGGCACCAAGGTCGAGCGCGCCGAATGGATCGCGGCGGACAGCAAGTGGCAGGTCACCACCACCGACTGTGATGGAAAGTCCGAAACGCACCTCGCCGATATCGTGATGAGCGCGGTCGGTCTGCTCAACATTCCCAACGTGCCGCACATCCCGGGCCTCGACACCTTCACCGGCGAGGTGGTGCACACCTCCGCCTGGCGCGACGATGTCGCGCTCGCGGGAAAGCGCGTCGCCGTCATCGGCAATGGCGCATCGGGCATGCAGGTTGCGCCGGCGATCGCGGACGAGGTCGCCGAGATGACGATCTTCGCGCGATCGAAGCAATGGATCGCGCCCTTCCCGCAATTCCGCAAGGCCGTGCCTGACGGCGTTCGCTATCTGATGCGCGCCTTCCCGCTCTACCGCCACTGGGTCGAGCAACGCCTGTCATGGACCTTCAACGACCGCGTCCACGGGACCTTGTTCCGCGACCCCGACTGGGCGGATTCGGCGCGCTCGATCAACAAGATCAATGACGGGCACCGCCAGTTCTTCACCAACTATTATGTCGAGCAGCTCGGCGATCGGCAGGACCTGCTGCCGCTGCTGCTGCCCGACTATCCGCCGTTCCTCAAGCGCATGCTGCTCGACAATGGCTGGTTCCGCACGCTGCGCAAACCGCATGTGCGCCTCATCCCCGAGCATCTCGCCGAAGTGCGTGGCGACACGCTCGTCGCGGCCTCGGGCGAAGAGGTGCAGGCCGACGTGCTGATCCTCGCCACGGGCTTCCAGACCACGAACGTGCTCGGCTCTTATGACGTCGTTGGTCGTGACGGTCTCTTCCTGCGCGACGTGTGGGACGGCGACAATGCCGCGGCCTATCTCGGCACGCTCGTGCCGGGCTTTCCCAATTTCTTCATCCTGCTCGGCCCCAATGTCGGTGCCGGGCATGGCGGCAGCATGATCCGCAATATCGAGAACCAGGCGCACTACGCGCTGCGCATCATCGATGCGCTGATCGCGGCGGACGCGTCATCGGTCGAGGTGCGCGACGATGCGTACCACGCCTATGTCGCGAGGCTCGATGCCGCGCATGAAAAACTGGTCTGGACGCATCCGGGCGCCGAGAACTGGTACCGCAATAAACGCGGCCGCATCATCGCGATCACGCCGTGGCGCAACGACGCCTTCTGGCGGATGACCCGCGACGCCAATGCCGATGATCTGACCTTCGCACACGCCTGACAGAAGCACGCGCCTTGGGCGAAATGCCGGGCAGGGAGAGATATGGCCATGACTGTTGCCGCCGAAATCGCGCCGTTCGATCCGTCACTGCCCGAGCTGATCGTCGACCCTTACCCGATCTTCGCGCAGATTCGCGAAGGCGACCCGTTTCACTGGTCGAAACTCGGCTATTGGGTGGTCTCCCGCTACGATCATGTCCGCGAAGTCCTGATGAACCGAAAGGACTTCGGCACCGGCGATTTCTCCCAGAATCTGAAGCTGTTTTACGGGCCTGATTTCGACGTCATGGCCAATTCGGGTTATCGCTGGCTGTCCGAAGTCTTCATCACGCAGGATCCGCCCCAGCATACGCGGATCCGCGGGCTCGTCACCGGCTCGCTGACCGCCAAACGGGTGCGCGCGCTCGAGCCGCGTATCCGTGAGATTTGCCAGGAACTGACCGCCGCGTTCGTCGCCGATGGCCATGCCGATCTGATGACGCAGTTCGCCTATCAATTGCCGGTCATGGTGATCTGCGAACTGATGGGAATCGATTACCACACGCCCGAAATGGTCGAGTTGATCGCGGCGATCCCCGAAGCCTTTGTGGTGTTCGAAGCACGCAAACTGACCGAACAGGAGCTGGCGACGGCCAATCGCCGGATCGACGAGCTCGAAGCCTTTTTCGGCGCCGAATTCGAAGACCGCCTCGCTCATCCGCGCGACGACCTGCTCACCGCGCTGGCACAGACCGGATCCGCGCCCGACGGCCTGACGATGCACGAGGCGACGACGGTCGCCATCGCGCTGTTCGGCGCGGGGTTCGAGACCACCGCCAATATCATCGGCAACGGCCTTTACTGGCTGCACCGCCAGCCGGAACAATGGGACCGCCTCGTCGCCGACCCTGCCGGCCTCGCCGCGTCGACCAATGAAGAGGTGCTGCGGTACGAGAGTTCGCTGGTCGCGGGCTACCGCACCGCACTGACCGATACCGCGATCGCCGGGCATCCGGTGAAGGCGGGGCAACGCGTACTGACGCTCGTCGGTGCGGCGAACCGCGACGGGCGGAAATTCGCCGATCCCGATACCTTCGACATCGCGCGCGGTGCCGCGGACCATATGTCCTTTGGCGGCGGCATCCACTTTTGCGTCGGCGCCGAACTGGCGCGGATCGAGGGGCGCATCGCCTTCGAACATCTCGCCACCGTGCTGCCCGGCATGAAGGTCGATCTCGACACGGCGAGATGGCGCGAGAACTTCCTTTTCCGCGGGCTGACCCGGCTCGAAGCGCACTGGACCTGACGGCGGTGGCGACCATGCGCGCATTGACCAGCGACGCGCTGGGCCCACCCGAAACATACACCTTGCAGACCGTGCCGGTGCCCGAACCCGGCGAAGGGCAGGTGCGGCTGCGCGTGGAGGCTGTAGCGCTCGGTTATGTCGATGCGCTGATCGCCGCGGGAGGATATCAGCACAAGCCGACCCCGCCCTATGTGCCCGGGGCGGAGATCGTCGGTGTGGTCGATCGCCTCGGTCGCAACGTGCATGGTGTCGCGATCGGCCAGCGCGTGGCGAGCTGGCAGCTCCTCGCCGGCGGCGGGCTGGCCGACTATGCCCTGGCGCCGGCCGAAGCGCTGGTGCCGGTCCCCGATCGGCTCCCTTCGGCCGTCGCCGCTTCCCTGCTGCTCGACCATCTCACCGCCTGGTACGCGCTGTTCGATCGCGGCGGCCTCAGCGCGGGGGAGAGCGTGCTGGTCATGGGCGCCGCCGGCGGTGTCGGAAGTGCTGCGGTGCAACTGGCGTCGAGCGCCGGCGCGCGCGTGGTCGCCGCGGCCTCGACAGCGCCGAAGCGCGACTATGCCCTGTCGCTTGGCGCCACCTTCGCGATCGATTATCGCGCGGCAGACTGGCGCGAGGCGTTGCGGCGCCAGCTCGGGGGAGGAGTCGATATGGTGGTCGATCCGGTCGCCGGCGCCAGCTTCGAGCCGGCCTTTCGCTCACTGGCCAAGGGCGGGCGTCATCTCATCCTCGGCTTCGCGGGCGGCGAGGTGCCGGCGCTTCCCGCCAATCTCCCCTTGCTGAAAAACGGTGCGCTGATCGGCGTCGATGCGCGGTATTTGTTCGAAAGCTATCGCCATCGCGCGGTCGAGATCTGCCGCGCTGTGTACGCGCGGGCCGTCGACGGACGCCTGCAGCCCCGGGCTATCCGATCGTACAAGCTCGGCGAGGCGCCGCAGGCCTTCGCCGCGCTGGCGCGCCGCGACGACCTTGGTAAAATCGTTGTCGTCGCGGACGGCGTGCCATCGCCTTGACGAATGATCCCGGACATCTGGCTGCGGGAATAGGCAGCTCCGCGCAATTCCGACGCTCAGTCGCGTCCGCTGCACGATCATGATGCTGCGCCCGAGTCGCTTCGCGATTGTCGGCGCTGCCATCGCGCGCCACGCCAAATCGCATCGCGCCTGGAAGGATGATGTGTCGGCCTCGATCGCGGCTATCGGGCAGGCCCGCAACCGGGTTAACGCTCTTTAAGCCTCTCGCCGCCATGGTGGGTAGGTGAGCAGCGAGACGAATCCGGGCGGCGCGATCGCGCGGCATTGGCGGGCCTTCGCCCTGTCGTGGCGCTCGCCTTTCACCGCCCCTGTGCCCGATGCGGTATGCGATTCCTTGCTGATGCTTCAGGTCGCGAGGCTGCAGGCGACGTTGCCGCGGCTGTGCGCCTGCATTGGCGCTGCTGCGATTGCGATGGCACTGGCGGTGTGGGGCGACCTGCCTTTGTGGCAGCAACTGGTGCCGCCACTCGTCATCGTCGGCACCTGTCTCGCGGTGTTGTTGCGCAGCCGGCTGCGTGCCGGCCCGGCGACGCCCGCATCGGCGCGTCGTCAGCTCAACACGACGATGCTGGTCGCGATCGGGCTTGGCGCCGTTGCCGGCTGGTGGTGCGTCAACGCGTTCAACGAAACCGAGCGCTATTATTGCATGGTCGCGCCGGTGTTCATCGGCATCGCCGCCCTGGTCAGCGCGACCTGCCTGCTGTGCGCCCCGCGCGCGGCAATCGCTGCGATGGTCATGACGGTGGCGCCGATCGCAGTGAAGATGATGAGTTATCCCAATCTCGGGGTGCGCGCGATGGCGGCGATGATCGTGCTGATCACGCTGTTGCAGGGCGATGTCGTGCTGGCCAAGTTTCGCGAGACCGTGGCGATGCTGAGCCTGCAGCATGAACTCGACATGCTGGCGAAGTCCGACGGCCTGACCGGGCTCGACAATCGCCGCGCCTTCATGCGCGCGCTCGATGCGCTGCTGGCGCGCGGCGGAACGCCGCTCGTCGCGCTGGCCGACCTCGACGGCTTCAAACTCGCCAACGACACCTTCGGCCATCATGCCGGCGACGAGATCCTCATCGGCGTGGCGCAACGGCTGCGCACCGTTGCGGTGACGGCGCTGTCGGTCGCGCGGCTCGGCGGCGACGAGTTCGCGCTGCTGTTCGATGCGTCGCGCGGCGCGGAACAGGCGCACGGCGAGATCGCCGCCTTGCGCTCGCTGGTCGCGCTGCCCTTCGCCTACGGCACCAGCGCGATCGCCGTCGGCATCAGCATCGGGACGGCATCGGCGTGCGACGACGGGGCTGACGTCGTTGCGCTGATGACGCGAGCCGATCGCCGGCTCTATGCCGACAAGGCCGCGCGCCGGCTCAATAAGGCGGCTTGAGCCGCGCGCGCTGCGCCCGCGCCGCCTCGGTCCACCACGCCAGATCATCGGCAAAGCGCGGAAAGGCCCGCGTCAGCGCCGTGCCGCTGTCGCCCTGCGGCGCGCCCTGGGCGTCGAACGCGCCGCCGATCCCGCCGACCGACAATGTGCTGGAAATCACCACCATGCCCATTTCCGCCAGCGTCGGGTGCCACGCGCTCGCCGCGCGCACGCCGGCGAGGCGCCCGGCCGAATAGCTGGCGATCGCCGCCGGCCGCCAGAACCATTCGGGCAGGAAATGGTCGGTCAGGTTCTTGAGCCCCGGCTGGACGCCCCAATTATATTCGCCGGTGACGAACACGAACGCATCGGCGGCGATGATCTTCTGCGCCAGCGCCTCGAGCGCCTCGGGCGCGGTGCCGGGTTCATATTCGCGGTACATCCGGTCGAGCATCGGCAGGCCGACCGCCTTGGCGTCGATCAACTCGGGGCTGGCGCCGCGCGCGGCGAAGGCGTCGACCAGATAGTTTGCCAGCTTGATGCCCTGGCGGTCGGATCGGTAGGAACCGTAGAAGATCAGGATCCGGTCGCTCATATTCGCCTCCCAGCGGCAATGTCATTCAGCAAAATGCGCGGCGGCGCGTGGCGCTCCAAGGCATGCCACGCGCCGCCGGCCTTGTCGCCTCAGCCGGTGACGAACGCCAGCAGATCGGCGTTGATCAGCTCAGCATGCGTGGTCGGCATGCCGTGCGGCAGGCCGGGATAGGCCTTGAGCACCGCGCCCTTGACGATCTCGGCCGACATCTTGCCCGCATCGGCATAGGGCACGATCTGGTCGTCCTCGCCGTGCATCACCAAAGTCGGCACCGCGATCTTCTTCAGGTCCTCGGTGAAGTCGGTTTCGGAGAAGGCGGCGATGCCGTCATAATGCGCCTTGGCGCTGCCCATCATGCCCTGCCGCCACCAATTCTGCCGCACCGCTTCCTTCACCTCGGCGCCCTCGCGGTTGTAACCGTAAAAGGGCATGGTCAGGTCGAGATAGAATTGCGCGCGGTTGGTCGCGGTCTGCAACCGCAGCCCGTCGAACAGCTCCTTCGGCGTGCCACCCGGATTGGCGTCGGTCTTGAGCATCAGCGGTGCAACGGCGCTGATCAGCACCGCCTTGGCGACGCGGCCCGGCTTTGCCTGCGCGACATAGCGCGCCACCTCGCCGCCGCCGGTCGAATGGCCGATATGGATAGCATCCTTCAGGTCGAGCGTGTCGGTCAGTTCGACGACGTCGACGACATACTGGTCCATGTCGTGGCCTTCGCTGCCCTGGCTCGATCGGCCATGGCCGCGACGGTCATGCGCGATCACGCGGTAGCCGCGCTCGAGAAAGAACATCATCTGCGCGTCCCAGTCGTCCGAACTGAGCGGCCAGCCATGGTGGAACATGATCGGCTGCGCGTCCTTCGCGCCCCAGTCCTTGTAGAAGATCTCGGTTCCGTCGCGGGTGGTGATGGTAGGCATGGTCAGGTCCTCCGGTTGGGGTGGTTTGGGTTCAGGCAGCGTCGACGAGCACGATCTCGGCATCGTCGTTGAGCGCGGTGACGCGCAGCACGGTCTCGTCGGCGATCGCCGCGCCATCGCGCTCGTCGATCCGCACGCCGTTGATCTCGACCGCGCCCTTGGCGGTCACCAGATAGGCGTGGCGGCCTGCCCCAAGGTCGTATTCAGCGGTCTCGCCGGCCTTCAACGTCGCGCCGACGATGCGGGCATCGGTGCGGATCGGCAGCGCGTCGCCATCATCGGCAAAGCCGCTCGCCAGCGTCACGAATTTGCCCGAGCGCTCACCCTTGGGGAAGGGCCGCGCGCCCCAGCTCGGCGTCTCGCCGCGGCGGCTTGGCTCGATCCAGATCTGGAAGATCCGCGTCGTGCCAGGTTCGCGATTATATTCGGAATGGCGCACGCCCGATCCGGCGCTCATCACCTGCACGTCGCCCGCCTCGGTGCGACCGATGTTACCCAGGCTGTCCTGATGCGTGATCGCGCCTTCGCGGACATAGGTGATGATTTCCATGTCGGCATGGCCGTGCGGCGGGAAGCCGGTGCCGGCTTCGATCGTGTCGTCGTTCCACACGCGGATCGGGCCCCAGCCCATCCGCGCCGGGTCGTAATAGCCGGCGAACGAGAAGTGATGCTTGGCGTCGAGCCAACCATGGTTGGCACCACCGAGCGAGGCGAAGGGGCGGCGTTCGATCATCGCAAAATCTCCTTGGGAAAGCGTCCGTGCTTTCGATGACCGGAAGATGGGCGATGTTCGGACTTGACGAAATAGAAACGTTGGCATCACATCATTGCCGAAAATGACACGTAGACTCCCCGATCTCGAAGCCTGGGCGATCTTCGCCAAGGTCGCCCAATGCGGCTCGTTCGCGCGCGCCGCGCGCGAACTGGGCCTGTCCAACCCGACCGTCTCCAAGGCGATCGCGCGGCTCGAGGCGCGGCTCGGCGTCGCGCTGCTCGCGCGCACCTCGCGCCGCCTGTCGTTGACCGACGGCGGACGCGGCGCGCTCGAACGCGCCACGCGCATTCTGAGCGAGGGCGAGGCGGTCGAGGACGAAGCGGTCGAACAGTCGCAGCTGCCGCGCGGGCTGGTGCGGATCAGCGCGCCGCTGTCTTTCGGCATCGCCCATGTCGGGGAGACGCTGCCGGCTTTCCTCGCCGCCTGGCCCGACATCGTGCTCGATTTCGCATTGAGCGACCGTCATGTCGATCTCGTCGCCGACGGCTTCGACCTCGCGCTGCGCATCGCCACGCTGGAGGATTCCTCGCTGCTCGCGCGGCGGCTGTGCGCGGTGCGTATCCTGCTCGTCGCCTCGCCCGGCTATCTCGACGCGCACGGCCGGCCGACGCATCCCGCGCAGCTCAAGGACCACGCCGCCATGGCCTATACCGGCGGCGGCCCGCGCGGCGTGTGGCGCTTCAGCCATGCGCTGTTCGGCGAGGAGACGGTGACGCCGCCGGTGCGCTTGTGGTGCGACAATGCCGACATGATGAACCCCGCGTTGCTCGCCGGGCAGGGGCTGGCCTTGCAGCCGGAATTCCTCGTCTGGCGCGAACTGCGCAGCGGCGCGCTCGAAATCGCCATGCCCGACTGGACCGTCCAGCCGCTCGCGCTGCATCTGATCATGCCGCCGTCGCCGCTGCGGCCGCTGCGCGTGCAGGTCGTGATCGACCATTTCGCCCGCGCGCTGGCGGCGGCGCCCTGGGCGCACTGAGGCGGCTCGTCGCCGGACTATGTCCGAAATTGTCGGATCAACGTCTTTTGCGGCATGATCGTCACGGCCTAGGACCGCGGACGAGGACGATAGATGACCGGATTGCCCATAAGGATCGGCCTGCTCGGCTATGACGGCGTCCAGACGCTCGATCTGACCGGCCCGCTCGACGCGTTCGGCGCGGCCAACCAGGCGCAGCCGCACGCCTATGCGATGCTGGTGCTCAGCCCGGATGGCGCCCCCTTCACCAGCGAAGCCGGGCTGCGCATCGTTCCCGATGCCGCGCTCGAAGCGGCGCCGCCGCTCGATACGCTGATCGTCGCGGGCGGCGAGGGGCTGCGGCGCGGCGACCTGGCGGATCGCGTCGCGACGGCAATCGTCGACCGCGCCGACACCCTGCGCCGCATCGTCTCGGTCTGCACCGGCATCTACGGCCTCGCGCCGACCGGGCTGCTCGACGGTCGCCGTGCCACGACGCACTGGTACCACGCGCGCGACGTCGCCGCGCGCTTTCCTGCCATTCGGCTCGATCCCGACGCGATCTTCATCAAGGACGGGCGCTTCTACACCTCGGCCGGCATCACCGCGGCGATCGATCTTTCGCTTGCCCTGATCGAGGAAGATCATGGCGCCGGGCTCGCCGTGGCGGTGGCGCGCGAACTGGTCGTCTATCTCCGGCGATCGGGCGGACAGCAGCAATATTCCGAGCCGCTGCGGTTTCAGGCCGGCGCCGGCGATCGCTTTGCCGATCTCGCCGGCTGGATGCTCGCCCATCTCGACGGCGACCTGTCGGTCGAGGCGTTGGCTGACCGCGTGGCGCTAAGCCCGCGCCAGTTCGGCCGCGCGTTTCAGGCAAGTTTCGGCGTGACACCGGCTGCCTATGTCGAGATGCTGCGCCTCGATGCGGCGCGTCAGCGCCTCGTCGCGACCAATGCCGCCATCAAGCAGGTCGCCGCCGCCAGCGGCTATGCCAGCGATGACAGCTTCTGCCGTGCGTTCGATCGCCGCTTCGGCCTGCCGCCCAGCGACTATCGCCGCCGTTTCACGCCCCTTCCCGAACCCGCACTTGAGGACCGACCATGAAAATCGCCAAAACCGCCTTGCTGGCCAGGGCCGGCCTGTTGATCGTCCCGGCCTTGCTGCTGTTCGGCGCGGCGCAGGGTTCGACCGCGCCAGAGCCGGCGGCCGCCGCGCAATATACCGCGACCGGGGAGTTGATCCTGCCCGCCGATTATCGCGAATGGGTGTTTCTGACCTCCGGCCTCAACATGAACTACAGCGACGGCCCGCTCGGCATGGACCATGAAATGGTCGACAATGTCTTTGTCGATCCCGTCGCATGGAAGGCGTTCAAGGCGACCGGGCGCTGGCCCGATGGCACCGTCATGGTCAAGGAACCGCGCATCGGCTCCAGCAAGGGCTCGATCAACAAATCGGGCATCTTCCAGACCGAACAGCGCTTCGACCTCGAGGTGCATGTCCGCGATTCCCGCCGGTTCAAGGGTGGCTGGGCGTTCTTCGTCAATGTCGGCGACAAGCCCGCCAAGGCGATTCCCGCCAGTGCCAGCTGCTATTCCTGTCACGGTCAACATGGCGCGGTCGATACGACTTTCGTGCAATTCTACCCGACCGCCAAACCCATCGCGGTCAAGGCGGGGACCTTCGCGGACGGGAAATAGCGTCGGCAACACCCCGAAAGACATGATGGATTGACTTGCGCGGCGCCCTCGTGATGTTGTGCACGAAAGGTGTCGCTGCTTTTCGGGCAACGTCGCCTGTTCCATGGAACGCTGGTCGTGCGTCGCTCATCGGGCAAGGAATTTTCCAGGTTCCGGGCTGAGTGACATGCGATGCGGCGCATGACTTCGGGCTGATGCAATGAGCTTCCGCAATATTTCCGCCTGGTCGATCCGCAATCCGGTCCCCAGCATCGTGCTGTTCTTCATGCTGACGGTCGCCGGGATCGTCAGCTTCATGCGCATGGACGTCAACAACCAGCCCGATATCGACTTTCCGGTGGTGATCGTGTCGATCAGCCAGCCCGGCGCCGCACCGACCGAGCTCGAGAACCAGGTCACGACCAAGGTCGAGGCGGCGGTGCGCAGCCTGCAGGGCATCGACGAGATCGATTCGACCGTCCAGGAAGGCAGCTCGACCACGGTCGTGCAGCTCGCGCTCGGCACGCCGATCGACCGCGCGGTCGAGGATGTGCGCTCGGCCGTGCAGCAGATCCGCAGCGACCTGCCCGATGGCATCCTCGAGCCGCAGGTCAGCCGCGCCAATACGACGGGTCAGGATCTGGCGAGCTACGCCGCGATCTCGACCGACATGACGATCGAGCAGCTCAGCTGGTATATCGACAATACCGTGGCCAAGGAGCTGCTGTCGGTCCCGGGCATGGCGCAGGTCGATCGCAACGGCGGCGTCAGCCGCGAGATCCGCGTCATCCTCGATCCGCTCAAGCTCCAGGCGCAGGGCGTCACCGCCAGCCAGGTCAATCAGCAGCTGCGCCAGGTCAATCTCAACGCCGCCGGCGGCCGCGCCGAAATCGCCGGGTCGGAACAGTCGGTGCGCGTGCTCGGCAATGCCAGCACCGCCTATACGCTCGGCCAGGTGCAGATCAGCATGGGCAGCGGGCGCACCGTGCGCATCGCCGATCTCGGCCAGGTGCGCGATCTCTATGCCGAGCAGCGCAGCGCCTCGGCGCTCGACGGCCGCCAGGTGCTGAGCTTCGACTTCCAGCGTGCCAAGGGTGGTTCCGACGTCACGGTGTTCCAGGAAGCGCAGAAGAAGCTCGCCGGGCTCGAGAAGCGCAACCCGCAAGTCCATTTCCAGATGATCTCGAACAGCGTCAAATATACCAAGGCGCAATATGACGCCGCGATGGAGGCGATGGTCGAGGGCGCGATCCTCGCCGTGATCGTGGTGTTCCTGTTCCTGCGCGATTGGCGTTCGACGATCATCTCGGCGCTCGCCATCCCGCTCTCGGCGATCCCGAGCTTCTGGTTCATGGACCTGCTCGGCTTCACGCTCAACAACATGACGCTGATGGCGCTGAGCCTCGTTGCCGGCGTGCTGGTCGATGATGCGATCGTCGAGATCGAGAATATCGTGCGGCACATGCGGATGGGCAAATCCGCCTATCAGGCATCGATCGACGCCGCCGACGAGATCGGCCTTGCGGTGCTCGCCACCACCATGTCGATCGTCGCGGTGTTCCTGCCGGTTGGCCTGATGCCCGGCGTGTCGGGGCAGTTCTTCAAGAATTTCGGCCTCACCGTCGTCGTCTCGGTGCTGATCAGCCTCGCCGTCGCGCGGCTCATCACGCCGATGCTCGCGGCCTATTTCCTCAAGGCCAAGGGCCACCAGTCGCACGGCGAAGGCCGGATGATGGACGTCTATATGAGCGTGCTGCGCTGGACGCTCCGGCACCGTTGGTCGGCGGTGGTCGCGGGCACCTTGTCGCTCGCGCTGACCATCGGGCTGTTCGTCTACATGCCCAAGACCTTCCAGCCCGATCGCGACCTCGACTCATCGACCGCGCAGATCACCATGGTCCCCGGCACGACGCTGGCGCAGACCCAGGTAGTGGTGAACGAGGTGGCCGCTTTGTTCCAGGCGCAGCCCGATGTCGGCCATGTCTATGCCCGCGCCTCGGTCGGCAGCGGCAAGGTGACCGCGCTCTACCGCCCGGGCAAGAAGCTGACGAGCGCGCAGTTCGAGCAGCAGCTCTCGCCGCAACTGGCGACGATCGCCGATGCCCGCGTCGCCTTCCGCTCGCAGGGCGGCTGGGGCGGCAGCGCACGCCAGCTGTCGATCGTGCTCGGTGGCGATGATCCCAAGCAACTGACTGCCACTGCGATCCAGCTGGTCGACCAGATGGCGAAGCTGCCCGATATCGTCGCACCCCGCATCGAGGGCAATCTGCTGCGCCCCGAAATCGTCATCACCCCGCGGCTCGATCTCGCCGCCAATCTCGGCGTGACGACGCAGGCGCTGTCCTCGGCGATCCGCATCGCGACGCTCGGCGACATCGACCAGAACAGCGCGAAATTCTCGCTCACCGATCGCCAGGTGCCGATCCGCGTAGCGCTAGACCAGAATGCGCGCCAGCGCCTGTCGACGATCAGCAACCTGCCGGTGGCGACATCGACCGGCGCCTCTGTCCCGCTCAGCCTCGTCGCCGAGGTCAGCCTCGGCGCCGGTCCGACGCAAATCCAGCGCGTCGCGCAGAAGCGCCAGCTGACAATCGGCGCAGACCTTGCACGCGGCGTCGTCAGCGGCACCGCCCAGGCCGAAATCCACAAGCTGCCGATCATGCAGAACCTGCCGATGGGCGTTGGCGAACTCGTCGTCGGCCAGGACAAGTGGATGGCGGAGATGCTGACGAATTTCATCATCGCGCTGCTGGCGGGCTGCTTCCTGGTGTTCGCGGTGCTGGTGCTGCTCTATCGCCGCGTGCTGCCGCCGCTGGTCAATATGGGCTCGCTGCTGCTCGCGCCGCTGGGTGGATTGATCGGCCTGCTCCTCACCGGCACGCCGATCTCGATGCCGGTCTATATCGGCATCATCATGCTGTTCGGCATCGTCGCCAAGAACTCGATCCTGCTGATCGATTTCGCGCTCGAGGAGATGAACAAGGGCGTGGCGGTGTTCGAGGCGATCCTCGATGCCGGGCACAAGCGCGCCCAGCCGATCGTCATGACCACGGTGGCGATGGTCGCCGGCATGATGCCGACCGCGCTGGCGCTCAACGGCGACGGCTCGTCGCGCGTTCCGATGGGCATCACCGTGATCGGCGGCCTGTCGCTCTCGACGCTGCTGACGCTGGTGATCGTGCCGGCGAGCTTCAGCCTCGCGGTCGGGGTCGAGCGCTGGATCGGGCCGAAGCTCGGCCGTCGCCTGCTGACCTATCGCCCCGGCGACGATGGCAGCACGGTGATCGGGCATGATCCGGCGGCAGGCCGGATCGGCGGGCCGGCCGGCGTGATCGGGCATCACGGCGAGGCGCCGCAGCCGGCGGAGTAACTTGCTCGGCAAGGGGGCGGCCAATCGCCGCTTCCCTTCGCCGCAAGACGCGCTAGGCGGGGGGCGATGAGCACCGCCTCCTTGCCCGATCCGCGACCCGCAGCGCCGTCACGCAGCGTGAAGGTCTATTTCGACGGCGGCTGCCGCCCCAATCCCGGCGCGATGGAGGTCGCCGCGGTGGTGCGCGGCGCGGCGCATGTGCTGCCGGCGATCGGCCAGGGCTCGAGCTTTGATGCCGAATGGCGCGCGCTGATCCATGCCGCCGAGGTCGCGCAATCGCTCGGGCTCATCGATTTCGTGCTGCTCGGCGATGCCGCCTCGGTGGTGGCGCAGGCCAATGGTTCGGCGCCGTGTCGCGGTGCGGCGCTGGCCTATCGCGAGGCGTTGCTCGCGCTGTTGCCGCCGGGTCCCCGCCCGCGCGTGCGTTACATCAAGCGCGCGCAGAATCTCGCCGGCATCGCGCTGGCGCGGCTGCATGACCGCTGACGCGGTACCCATTCTCTACAGTTTCCGGCGTTGCCCCTATGCGATGCGCGCGCGGATGGCGCTCATCGCCGCCGCCGTGCCGGTCGAACTGCGCGAGGTGATGTTGCGCAGCAAACCTGCAGCAATGCTCGCCGCCTCGCCCAAGGCGACCGTGCCCGTGCTGGTGCTTGCCGACGGCAGCGTGATTGACGAGAGCCTTGCCATCATGCGCTGGGCGCTGGCACGGAACGACCCCGAAGGCTGGCGCGCCGGCGATGACGCAGCGCTGATCGCCGGCTTCGACGGCGCCTTCAAACAGGATCTCGACCGCTATAAATATCCCGAGCGCCACGCCGCCGAGCCGATCGCGCACCGCGATGCCGGGCTGGCGTTGCTCGACACGCTGGAACGGCGGCTCGCGGTGCACGTCAATCTGAGCCGCGACGCGCGTGCGCTCAGCGATATCGCGATCATGCCCTTCGTGCGCCAATTCGCCGCCGTCGATCGCGACTGGTTCGACGCGCAGGCCGTGCCGCGGGTCCGGGCGTGGCTGGCGCGCCACGTCGCCTCGCCCTTGTTCGACCGTGCGATGCTCAGGGTCGCGGCATGGCGTCCTGGCGACGTGCCGATAATGCTGGCGTAGTTCTCCGCGCCCGCCCGCTGTTACGAAGCCGTCGCTACTTTGGCAGTTCCGCCATTTCGTTCGTCATCGCCTGGCAACCGCAAATACTGTTTCAATCCCCGTGTTGCGCTTCTATCCCTTTCGTTTGGCCGGTCTTGCTGGGTCCGCCGCCCAAGGCAGCGACGGTCCAGCAACTGCCCCGACACTGACCGATTAAGGCGGCGCGGAAGATGGATTGGAACGCTCAGTTCGAGATGTTCATGCCCCACGGCATGTGCCTGATGTGGCGCCCCGGGCTCATGTCGCTCCACGTCGTTTCGGACGGGCTGATCGCGCTTGCCTATTTCACCATCCCCTTCGCGCTGTGGCGCTTCGTCCGCAACCGCAACGATCTTGAACAGAAGCACAGGGCGCTGGCGCTGCTGTTCGCCGCCTTCATCGCCTTTTGCGGCCTGACGCACGTCGCCAGTATCGTCGTGCTGTGGCTGCCGATGTACGTCGCCGAAGGCTGGCTCAAGGCGGCCACGGCGATCGTCTCGATGGCCACGGCCGGCTTCCTGATCGCGCTCATCCCGCAGGCGCTGAAGCTTCCCTCGCTCGAATCGCTGCAGCGCGAGATTGCGGCGCACCGCCAGACCATGGCCGCGCTCGATGCGGCGCGAGCGGCGCTGTCCGCCCGGGTCGATCGCACCGAGGGCGAACTGCGCGTGGCGGAGCAGCACCGCCATCGCTCGCTCGCGCTGCTCAATACGCTGGTCGAGACCATGCCGGGGCCGATCTACGCCAAGGATCGCTCCGGCCGTCTGCTGCTCGCCAACAAGGCCACGCTCGATCTGATCGGCAAGGAGTGGCCCGCCGTCGAAGGCAGGCGCGACGACGACTTTCTCGCCGATCCGCGCCAGGCCGAGCTGGTGATGGCGAACGATCGTCTTGTGATGGAATCGGGCGCGGCGCGCGAGCTCGAGGAGGTGGTCCATCACCCCGACCGGGGCGCGCGCGTCTATCTGTCGACAAAGGTCCCGTTCCGCGATGTCGATGACGGGATTGCCGGCATGGTCGGCGTGTCGATCGACATCACCGAGCGCAAACAGCTCTCCAAGGAACTGCTCCATGTCTCGCGGCGCTCGGCGATGGGCGAAATGGCGACCGCGATCGCGCATGAGATCAACCAGCCGCTCGCCGCGATCGCATTGTATCTCGACGGCAGCACGGCGCTGCTCGCGCGGGGTCGTTACGACGGGCCGGTGACGCGCTCGCTCGGGCTCGCCAAGGACCAGTGCCTGCGTGCCGGCGATATCATCCGTCGGCTACGCTCCTTCGTCTCGGGCGGCGATGCGGTAAGGCGGTCCGAAAACCTGCCCCGGCTGGTCGACGAGGCGTGCGACCTGGCGTTGGTTGGCGCGCGCGAAGCCGGTATCGCGACGTCGATCGTGCACGACGCGCACGATCTGCCGGTGCTGGTCGATGCGGTGCAGATCGAACAGGTCATCGTCAACCTCGTGCGCAACGCGATGGACGCGATGGCCGAGACGACGGACGCGACGCTGCACGTCAGGACGGGCCGGGCCGCGGACGGCATGGTGATGGTGTCCGTCGCCGACAACGGCCCGGGGATCGCCGCAGCGGTGGCGGGGCGCCTGTTCGAGCCCTTCATCAGCACCAAGGGGCTGAAGGGCATGGGCGTCGGCCTGTCGATCTGCCGCACCATCGTCGAAGGCCATGGCGGCAAGATCTGGGTCGATGATGACGCCGGGTTTGGCGCGACCTTCCGCTTCACCTTGCCCCTGTCTGCGCCGCAGGCCACGGCGTCTGCGCCGCAGGCCACGGCGTCTGCGCCGCAGGCCACGGCATGACGATGGCGTGGACGGTTCATGTGGTTGACGATGACGCGGCGGTGCGGACCGCGCTGCTCTTCGCGCTGGAGGTGAAGGGCTTTCGCGTCGCGGACTATGTCGATGCGGCCGATTTCCTGGCGCGCGGGCGCGGGCAACGCGGCGTCCTGATCTGCGACGTCCGTATGCCTGGCATGGACGGAATCGAACTGACCCGCCTGCTCACCCAGGAGGCGGCGGCGATGCCGATCATCCTGATCACGGGCCATGCCAATCAGGCACTCAAGGCCGAGGCGATCGCTGCCGGCGCCTTGTCGGTGCTCGAAAAACCGGTCGATCTGGCGGTGCTGCTCGCGGAGATCACGGGCGCGACGGCGGGCTGGGAATAGCAGCCTGATTTTCCATGGCAATTGATGTATGTGGCGTCTGCGGCCGGTTGAGCGTTCCTGAGCCATCACGCCGCACGACAAGGGGGCCGCGCGTGCTGAAAGCTCTTTTCATCGCCGTCCTGTCGATCGGCATGGTCGTCGCCGTGACGACAACCCGGGCACAGAATGCGCCCGCCACACAGGCTCACAGTGTCGGGGCCGCCAAAGCCTATCGTCCGCAAGCAACGGGGCCCGACTGCGTCCTGCCGACGGGTTGGGCGCAGGTCGAGCGCCGTAGGCCGCGCTATGTGGTCTTCGGGGAAATGCACGGATCGACGGAATCGCCCGCCTTTGTCGGTACGGTTGCCTGTGCCCTTGCGGCGCGGGGCGAAAGGATCCTCGTTGCGGTCGAGCATGGTTCGACCAACGACGCCGCCTTTCAGGCCGCGTGGCGTTTGCCGCACGAACAGTTTGCCGTCGCGCTGCAAAAGGCGGGCTGGGCGGGGCGCACCGACGGCGTCGCCAGCACGGCGATGCTCGCGCTGCTGGTGCGCCTGCACGCACTGAAGGAACAGGGCGCCGCGATCGGTATCGTCGCCTTCAACGGCGCGCGCGACGATGCGCAACGTGCGCGATTTGGCGCGCTGCCGGGGCAGGGGCCGCATGAGGCGGCGCAAGCCGAGAACATTCGCGATGCCGCGGGCGCCCAACCCTATGATCATGTGCTCGTTCTGGTCGGCAACCTCCACGCCGGCAAGCGACCGGTCGAGCGCGGGGGCTTCACCTTCAGCCCGATGGTCATGCAGCTTGCGCCGCCCGAGGCGGTGGTTTCGCTCGACATGCGGATCGCCGGGGGCGCGCTGTGGAATTGCCGGCTGAAGCAGGGTGTGGTGCCGGAAGCCGGCAAGCCGATTCCGGGCGATGCCGTCGAGTGTGGCAGTCACCCGACGCGGGATCTGCCCGATCTGCACAGGACGCCGTTCGTCTCGCTGCAAGCCTTTCCGCACGAGAAGCCGGACATCGACTATGACGGCTTCTTCTGGCTTGGAAAGGTCACCGCGTCGCCACCCGCCGTGCCGGATCATTGAGGCAGCGGCGTCGCTGCTCTACCGCTTGCGCCACCGCCGACACCGTTCGACAAGCCCGCGCTCAGCCCGAGTGCGTGCGCGCCGTACCCCGCAGCAGCAGCGCGGTCGCCACCAACGGCAACAACCATGCGACCCAGGCGTCGGCGGCATAAAAACGCTCGAACCGGCGCGCCGTGCCGAACATCGCCCACAGCGCCAGAAAGATGCGGAAGAACACCGCGCCGGATGTGGTGGCAACCATCAGCACCATGCAGGCGCGGTGCGCCGCGACCCGGCCATGGCGGATGTTGTGGATGCCCAGCGCCAGCAGCGCGAGCCACGTCGCCGCCTGCGCGGTGAAGCCTGCCGCCGACCACAAGGTGACCGGCGCCACCCACGCCACCGGAAACGCCGTCACCCCGGCGACCAGCACATCGAGCGCCGCGATCCGCCCGACGCGGCGATGCCAGCGCGGCCACCGCCGCAGCGCGATGACCAGCGGCAGCATCAGCAGCGCGAGCGCGCCGGTGATCATGTGGAGCGGAAAGACCAGCGGCAGCAGCTCGACCTTGACCGCAAGACCTTCGGGAAAATCGTCATGGGCAAAGGCTGCCGCCATGCCCCGGGCGGCGGTGTAGGTTACAAATGCCAGAACGGCTGTTAAGGCCAGCGCAACGATAACAAGCCTGACCGGGTCGTTGGCGCCAACCGTTTCCCGCGAGGAGAATAACATGCCGGCCCTTTCCCACGCCTGCGTCCGCTTGTCGATGTTCCTGCTGGTCGCGCTGGGCGCGGCGGCGCTGTTCGGCCCGGCGCGCGGCGCCGCGGCACCCGCAGCGGCATCGCCTTATTTCGGGCGCTGGACCGTCGCCGAAGACCGCCCCGTCTTCACCGCGCGCGGCCGCCTCTACAAGACGATCGATATCGCATCGTGCGGGCGCGATTTCTGTGGGGTCAGCGTGGACGATCGCGGCAATTGCGGCAGCGTGCTGTTCCGCTTCCTCGCCCGCCATGCCGGTGGTGACGATACGCTGCGCGGCCATGGCAAATGGGGTGATGCGCAGAAGAACATCGAAATCTACAATGATTTGCTGACTGACGACGCCGCACCCAGCTTCGAATTATGGCTTGGTGACGGGCATGATTTCGGCGGGCGATCGGAAAGCATGCCCAAATTCCACGCCGCCTATCGGCGCCTGGGCAATGCGCGCTGCCGGGTGAAGTGAGCGGGCAGGGGGGCTAGGGCCGCGGTGAGCTGCCACCACCATGCCGCCCATGCACCGTCCGATAGCTGCTCGCGCTCAGCCCGAGTTCGCGCGCGAACGCGGCTGACAGGCGCGCGGCATTGGCGAAGCCGGTCAGCCCGGCGACCTGCTTGAGCGAGCGCCCTTCCTCGAGCAGCGCCCGCGCCCGGTCGATCCGCGCGCGATTGATGAAGCGCGCCGGCGTGTCGCCCGTCGCGGCGGTGAAATAGCGGTGGAAGCTGCGCAACGTCTCCCCGGCGCGCGCGGCCAGGCTCTCGACCGGCAGCGGTTGGTCGAGCCGCGCGGCGATCCATGCGATCAAATCGGCGTAACGATCGTCGCGGCTGGCCTGCGCCGCCAGCATCGGGCTGAACTGCGATTGCCAGCCGGGCCGGCGGACGCTGAGCACGAGCCGCTGCGCCACCGCGCGCGCGACGCCCGTGCCATGGTCGCGCTCGACCATCGCGAGCGTCATGTCGATCCCGGTCGTCACCCCGGCCGAGGTCCACAGCGCCCCGTCCTCGACGAAGATCGCCTCGCTATCGAGCGCGAGCTCGGGCCAGTGCCGGCGCAGATGCGGCACCGCGCCCCAATGCGTCGCGACGCGGCGCGTGCCGATCAATCCCCATTCCGCCAGCAACAGGCTGCCCGAACAGATCGATCCCATCCGCCGCGCGGTGCCGTGCACCGCCCCCGTCCAGTCGCGCAGCGCTATATCCTCGCCGGCGCGGCGCAGGCCCCCGGCCTCGCCGCCGACGACGAACAGGCTGTCGAGGCTGGCCGGGTCGAGCTCGCCGATCGCCGTCGCCATCACCGCGACGCCGCAACTGCTCGTGACCGGCCCGCCGCGCGTCGCGACCATCACCACCTCATAGGCAGCATCGTGGCGTACGGCGGTGCCGGTATCGTAGACGCCGGTGAGCGCATCGTTGGCGCTGCCATAGACGCTGGCCGGCCCGGTCGCGTCGAGCAGCTGGAACCCGTCGAACAGGGCAAAGGCAACACGGTGTGTCATGGCAGAAATATGCACTAGTTTTACATTTATGCCAAGCGCGCGATGCCCTATCGGTGGCTCATCGCTTCTTCAAGGACCTGCCATGACCCGGATCGCCTTCCTGCTCTTCCCCGGCCTCACCCAGCTCGATCTCACCGGCCCCGCCCAGTTCCTGTCGCGCATGCCCGGCGCGCAGATGGATCTGGTGTGGAAGGACCGCGAGCCGGTCCCGACCGACGCCGGCTTCGCGATCGTCCCCACCGCCACCTTCGATGAGGTCGCCGCGGCCGACATCCTGTGCGTCCCTGGCGGCATCGGCGTATCGGACGTGATGGAGGACGATGCCGCCATGGCCTGGGTGCGGCGCATCGGCGCCGACGCGGCCTGGGTGACGAGCGTGTGCACTGGCTCGCTGATTCTCGGTGCCGCCGGCCTGCTCCAGGGTTATCGCGCGACGACGCACTGGGCGTGGCACCATCATCTCGCTTTGTTCGGCGCCGAGCCGGTCCAGGCGCGCACCGTGGTCGATCGCAACCGCGTCACCGGCGGCGGCGTCACCGCCGGAATCGATTTCGCGCTGACGCTAATCGCCGCCGCCAGCGGTGAGGGCGTTGCCCGCACGCTCCAGCTCGGCCTCGAATATGATCCCCAGCCGCCCTTTGTCGGCGGCACGCCCGACAAGGCCGGTGCCGAGATCGTCGCGGCCTATCGCGCCGCCGTGTCGGGCATCATGCCGCAGCGCGAGGCGGCGCTGGTCGCAGCGGCGGCGCGGCTCGGCTTTCCTCAGGCCGGCTGAGGTACGGCAGCGGTTCGCGCCGCCACCGCATCGCCGAGCAACGTCACTCCGCGACGCGCGGCGATGTACCTCGCGATGCGCACCTGAATCGCGGGCACGACCAGCGCAAGCACCCCGACGACCAGCGCATCGCACGCCAGCATCGCCCCCTGCAGCGCCAGCGGCTGCCCCGCCGCCCAGCGGTTGAAGCCATTGTGCAGCAACGCGACCGGCATGCGCGTCACGAAGATCAGCAGCAACGCGAAAGGGTAGTACCAGCGCACCGTCCTCGCCGACGCGATCGGGCCATAGCCTGTCGTGCCCATCGCGGCGTTGACGAACCACAGCAGCAACAGCGGCTCGATCAGCAACTGGCTCAGCCCGCACACCGCGCGGATCGTCGCTACCGCGTCAGGCCCACGCCCCAGCCATGCGGCGATCGGCCCGGCATAGATCGTCCCCACCGCCGGGATCAGCTGGAACAGCACGACCCCGAGGTAGCGGCGCAGCGCCATCGCCGACGGGCGCAGCGCCGCATGCGCATCGCGCGTGACGAACCAGCGCATCGCGACTAAGCCGACCGCGTAGAGGATGAGCATCTTGGGCCAGCCGAACGCCATCCGCACCGGCTGCAACGACGCCGCCTTGCGCACCGCCGCATCGGGCGAGAAGAAGCCGAGCTGGAGCTCGATGACATGCTGCGCGCCCTCGATGCCGATCATCAGCACCAGCAGGATCGGCAGCGCCCGCGCCGCGCCCCAGCTATCGCGAAACGCCCCGGCCCAGTTGCTGAAGAACGCCTTGATCACGCGCTTTCCCCTTCATCGGTAAAGGTCAGGATATCGCCCGGCTGGCAGTCGAGCACGCGGCACAGCGCCTCGAGCGTGGAAAAGCGGATCGCCCGCGCCTTGCCGGTTTTGAGGATCGAGAGATTGGCCATGGTGATGTCGACCGCCTGCGACAATTCGGTCAAGGTCATGCCGCGCGCCGCCAGCACGCCGTCGAGCGTCACGGTGACGGGCATCAGACGGTCATCGCCAGATCGTCGCGCATCGCCGCGCCGACGCGGAACACGCGCGCCAGCACGAACATCATCACCACCGCGATCCACCCGGCCAGCGACGGCGTCCATGTCGCATGGTCGGCGCCCAGCCGGTCGAGCACCAGTCCGACCACGCCCAGCACGAGATCGATCAGTTGCAGCGCGAGCAAGGCCCAGCCGATCCGCCGCAGCCGGTCGGCATTGGCCGCGACGAACGGGTCGCCGGCCTGCACCGTGGCGACGATCGCCAGCAGCCGCGTAAACAGCTGACGCAGCGCGATCGCCGCGACGATGCCCAGCACCGCCATGATGCGCATCACCAGCATCGTCTCGGCCACGTTGCGCCCATGATATTTGAACGACAGCTGCGCCGCGAGCGCATCGCCGAACACGAACGACAAGGGGATCGCGACGACGAAGCCGACCAGCGCCAGCCAGTTCAACGCATTGGCGGCGCGCACCAATCCATTGGCGAATCCCAGTACCCGATCCTGCATGCGACCCTCATTTATCGATAAACGATATGTATCGTTTATCGATATGAGTCAAGGCGGATGCTTCGGCCTGGCGTGCTTGCGTCGGCCTCGCGCGGCGGAAGCCGATGCGCACTGCCGCCAGAGGAGATCGCCGCCGCGATTATCGCCGAAGAGCAAGGGCAGCCCCAAGGCACAGCGTACCTACTGGTTCCAGTAGCTGAAAGGAGCGGCGGGCGTGTTCAGATAGTCGAGGCGGCCAGGGCGCTTGAGCCGATCGGCGCTGGCCCGACCGCAGCTTCGAGGGGGCGCTCGCCCATCGCAGGACCGTTGGGCATCGGCCCGTACGGCAACGCAACGCGCTCGCTTCTCGTTGCCAAATTCTGCGCGTCGTGAAGCCCGGCATATTCACCATAGAGGTGAGACAGCGTGCGCCGCAGCGCGCTCATATGGACCGATGTTTCAAACTCCGCCAGAAGCGCCTCGTCTTGCGCGCGACGCCGAAGGTGGTCGGAAACCCGTGACATAGGGTCAGTGGTCCTTTATCCTGGAACGTATTTCGTTGGCCAATTCAGTGAAACATTCGCGTTCCAATTCCATGGCCCAGATCCTTAGCTGTGTTATGGTAAGAATGCCTTGTACAACTTCGTTAAGAACCTGATTTATTACCGTATAACCAATGACGTGACTTGGAATCGGATCGGTTAAATCGACATGCGATGTTGAAACGCAGGATTCGGTGACCTCATTTTCTTTTTTCGCTACTCGCGTCATGGAACATCCTCCCCCCCTAATTGAGCGCGTGGTGCAAAAATTCGTGGTTAGCCGCAATTACGTAGTATCACCGAAGCGGTGCGGTTATTTTCGATCATCCGATCGGCTTTTGGCATGGCCCGGGCGAGAGGGTCCGTGCTCAACGATCTGTCATGGGAAGGCATTTTCGGTTCTCTGGCCGCAGGACGCAGCGCGAACCCTGGATGATGATCCGCCACGCAATTTTCGACCATGGCTGTAAAAGTCCTCGACAAGGATCATTGCAGATGACCTGTTTTCGTTACCGGTCCGGCGTTACGGGGAAAAGATCGCTCAGTCCGGCCAAGGCAGGCAGGCACGCGAGCATGTCGGCGTCGCTTCTGCTGCTATACCCCCTTGGGGCATGTCAGAGCATCGCCCATTCACCCACCGTCGCGCGTGCCGATCGCTATATCGGCAGCGCGACGATCGACGCGGCTGGCGTGCTTACCCTCGTGCTGGAGAGCCGCGACGGCGGTCGTTTCGCGCGCGGGATCAAGCGATACGCGCCCTCCGATCCGCATTATGCGCAAGTGCTTGCCCATGTCGGGCCAATTCAACCGGGTGAGACCAAGCCTGTTCGGCCATGGCCTGACGCTTCGAAGTAACCGCGCTGGTGCCGTATATCGGGCGGCCTGGCGGATCGGCCAACTGTTGTGGTAATTCGGGGACGCAATACTAATTAGGGACGCGGTAATTCGGGGACGCAATACTAATTAGGCGGGCGCTTTGCCGTCGCGACGGTTGCGTGAATCATGCGGCAGAAGGCCGACATCGTTACGACATGAAGGGTAGCGCGATCCCATATCCGGCGCGGCGCGGGGGCGCACTCCCATACGCCGCCAACCCCATGCTCATCCCGCCAGCGCCGCCAGCAGCCTGGTCGCGGCGGGGCCCGACGAGGCCGGGTTCTGGCCGGTGATGAGCAGCCCGTCCTGGACGACATGCACGCCCCAGTCCGCGGTCTTTTCGAAGGTCGCGCCCAACGCCTCGAGTTCGTCCTCGACCAGAAAGGGCACGATATCGCTCAGTCCGACGGCTTCTTCTTCGCCATCGGTAAAGCCGGTGACGCGCTTGCCCCGCACCAGCGGTGAGCCATCGGCCTTGCGCACATGGCGCAACGCGCCCGGCGCGTGGCACACCAGCGCGACCGGCTTGTCCGCCGCGATGAACGCCTCGATCAGCTTGATCGAATCGGGGTCTTCGGCAAGATCCCATAATGGCCCGTGGCCGCCCGGATAGAATACCGTGTCATAATCGGCCTGGCTCACGGCATCGAGCCGCAGCGTGTTGGCCAACTGCGCCATCGCCGCCGCATCAGCCTCGAAGCGATGCGTCGCGTCGGTCTGGCTGGCGGGTTCGTTGCTCTTCGGGTCGAGCGGCGGCTGCCCACCCTTGGGCGACGCCAGGATGATCTCCGCGCCCGCATCCTTGAACACATAATAAGGCGCGGCGAGTTCCTCGAGCCAGAAGCCGGTCGCCCGGCCGGTGTCGCCCAGCTGGTCGTGGGAGGTAAGAACCATCAGGATCTTCATGGCGGCTTTTTCCGTTTCTCGCGCCGTGCGCGGTGGTGACGTCAAGGCGACGGCGCGCGCGGGCGGTCGGGATGCTCTTCGCTGACCGCCACGGTGAAGCGGCGCCGGCTGAAGAAGATGCGGGAACCGAACGATGCACGGTTGATGTCGTCGAGTGATCGCCCTTTGCAAAAGGGACCGCTCGCCATAACCTCAACCGCGAAAATTGGTTCCCGGCATTCTCGGGGCGAGCACTCGGCCGTTCAGGAAGATCGGGATTCCGGTCGCATTGCGCTCATCTCGGGTCCGCCACGGAACCGCTAGAGATTGCTTGTTTCGCGCATCGCTATCGCCACCGACACTCCAACGTCATTGCCCGCGTATCAGCGCCGCCAGTTCCGCGTCGCTGAACGCGATGTTCGGCGCGGCTTCGGTGTCGGCGAGGATCTTGCGCGCGATCAGCGCCGTCCCCGGTGCCAGCACGCTGAAATGGCTCGCGCCGGGGATCAGCTGGAAGTGCGCCAGCGGATTGGACGATAATCGGCGCAGCTGGTCGACCACATCGGCATTGGAGGGTGACACCGTGCCTTCCAGCACGAATACCGGCGTGCCGATCGACGACAGCCAATAGGCCGGCGAGCGCAACCGCAATTCGGTCGGGTCTTTCAGGCCCTCGGGCAGGAAGTCACCGCCATATTGGCGCGCATCGGCCACCGGGCCGAAGCTGAACACCGCCCGAAAGCGCGGCGCATATTCCGCGACGAGCAGAGTCAGCGTACCGCCAGTGCTGTGGCCGCCCAGATAGATGCGTTTGGGGTCGACCCAGGGCAGCTGCGCCAGATAGTCGGCCGCCGCCAATATGTCGTTGACCTCGCCGTAGAAACCTTCGCGGTGGCCGGGATTGTCGTTGCCGCCGCGCAGCGACGGATACATCGTCACGATGCCCGCCGCGCGGAATGCCCGTGCCGACTGATCATTGTCCGCCGGTCTGGGTCGCCACACATCGCCGATGCTCGCGCTGTCGCCACCGGTGATCCAGATGATCGCCGGATGCCGCCGTCCATCGCCGGGGTCGGGCGTCACATAGGCCGCCATGGCGCCCAGCGGCGCTGTATATTTAACGAGGTTGAGCACTCCCGCCGGCGGCTTTTCCGCCGGGCCGTCGCGCGTGTCCGTCTCGGCGGCATGGGCAACCACGCCCGTCCGCGCCTCAGCCAGGGTCCGGTCGGGCGCGGCACAGGCTGACTGCCCGGCCAGTGCCACCAGCCCCAGTGACGACAAGATCACAAATCGCTTCATCCGCACGCGCTCCCCTCGCTCGGTGGACGGTCGTCAACGCCGACCGTCGCCAACTTCATCGCTTCACCACCGCTCAGGTCAACATCGCCTCGATACGTTGGCCGATGTCCCGAAAGGTCGCGTTATGGAACGGCGAATCTGCCTTCACCGCTTGCCGCATCGCGCTCAACCGCGAGCGCGCCGTTTCGGCATCGCCTTCGCGCGCGGCCACGGCCGCTTCCGCCGCCATCACCATCGCGCGCAATGCCTCGGTGTGCGGTCCGCACCACAAGGTGGCGCGCGCGCGCTTCGCGTCGGCTTCCCATGTGGCGGCGCAAAAGGCATCGACCGAGTTCAGCCACTCGGAAGCGCCGTAGCGCGCGCGATAGGCGTCGATCATGCGTCGCGCCTGCGCCACATCGTCCGACGCGGCATCGAGTTCGATGCCAATCTCGATCGACGCCAGCGCTCTCGCCGTCTCGTCCATCGCGTCGTCGCCCGGCGGCACACAGCTGCGCGCGGCGTCGAGCATCCACGGGGGCAGGTCGCGCAACCGGATACGAAAATAGAGCATCACGCTGATCCATCGCAGTGCCCGGTCGCCCAACGCCGTTCCGTCGTCCCGGCGCAGGCGCCAGAGCTTTTGGCCATCGCTCGATCCACCTTCCACGCCGCTCGGCAGCAGCGTGAAGATGCCGCCACGAAGCGACTGAAGCGCAAACGCGACGGCGATTAGGCTGACGGTAGATTCGCCGCCGCCATGCTGATCGCGCCAGTGAATCGACACCCAGGTCGCCACTGCGGCGAGCAACAGGCTGGCTACCGGTCCGCCGGCGATGTACAGCGCTTCTCTGCCCCGCGTCGCAACTGACGGGCGCCCCGGCACGCTAACCAACCATCCGCGAGACGCGGTAACCATCGTTCGTCGCACGATCACGATGTCGCGATGTGGGAGGTGCAGACCGAACGGGCGGGCGACGAACACGATGGTGCGCCAGCTACAGGCCCGCGCCGCGAGCGCATGGCCGGCTTCATGAAATATCGTCGCGAGCCAATTGCCGGCATACCATATCGGCACCCCCGCCAAGGGGCCAAGGGCGATGCAATACGGCAGCAACGCGTATAGCAGCAGGATCAGCGAGCCCGCCTGGATGTAAGACCGGCCAACTCTTCGTGCTGCGGCTGTCACCGGCGCGCCCGGGCAGGGGATGGGGAAAATTCTCGTCGCACGATAAGATGTTGGCGGGCACCGACGGCACCGTCAAGTTGGCGGTGACACGCGGCCATTTGGCAGATGACTTGGTCGCCATCTTAACACGGCCACGCCCTCCCTTGACCGCAATCCCGCTTGGTGCGCGGTCATCCTTGACCATCTGAACGGCTTTTGGGACGGTCCGCAGCGGGAGGTGGCCGTGCTCAACGATCCGTCATTGGAAGGCGTTTTCGGCTATGCCGGCCGTGCGACGCGGCGCGAACTCGGCGTGGTGGCCCTCGCCACGCTCGTCGTGCTGGCCGTGTCGGCGGCGTTGTTCCTTATTGGGTGGGACATCTGGATCGGTGACGCGGCTTTCTCGGACGACCTGACCGAGGCACTTCTCGCCCGGTCCATCATTCTGCTCGACCTGATCCCGGTCGGTGCGTGCCTCGCGACCGCATCCCGTCGATTGCACGACACGGGCAGGACAGCCGGCTGGCTGATGGCCATCCTTGTTCCGATCGTCGGTATCGCCCTTGTCCTGATATACCTGTCATTGCCGGGCCAGCGTGGCGGAAACGCTTATGGCCCGGATCCGCGCTCACCCAATGCAGTCTGGCTTCGACGCATCTTTTCCTGATCGGCTGATCGGATTCCGAGCGTATCGGGTTTACTTTCCGACCTGTTGTGACCTGGGTCATCGCCCGGCACCGCGCGCCGTGATTCACCCCCACGCCACCCCCTGCTACCAGCCGCCACCCGCGCCCCGGCGCGCCGCTCCTTCTCATCGTCCGTCATGCGAAAATCGCCGCCCGAACATCGTGGCGACGCCGCACCTGCTCGCGCCTGCTATCGCCCCGGAACAGGGCCTGTTCGCGCCTGCTGCGCCACCTGCTCCACACCTGTTAAGTTGGAGATGCGTCGCCAACACCCCGCCGCGTTACGTCGTTGGGATCGAACGGAAATGCCGCGCGCCATCTCCAACCGGATGGCCGCGAAAAAATGCCGAGCAGGAAAAACAGGTCGAGCAGGTGGGGGAACTCACGCCGCCCCCCACCCCCGTCACGCCGCCGGGCGCACCGCGTCGCCCAGGCTCAGCGCCACGGCTTCTGCCACCTTGATGCCGTCGACCGCCGCCGACAGGATGCCGCCGGCATAACCCGCGCCCTCGCCGGCGGGGAACAGCCCGGTCGTGTTGAGGCTCTGGAAATCCTCGCCGCGCGTGAAGCGCACCGGCGAGGAGGTGCGCGTCTCGACGCCCGTCATCACCACGTCGGGATGGTCGTAACCGGGGATCTGCCGCCCGAACACCGGCAACGCCTCGCGCATCGCCGTCACCGCGAACTCGGGCAGGCAGGTGGCGAGGTCGGTCGGCTGCACGCCGGGGCGATAGGAGGGGATGACACTCCCGAGCGCCGCCGACGGCTGCCCGGCGAGGAAGTCGCCCAGCCGCTGCGCCGGCGCGCGGTAGTTCGATCCGCCCGCGACATAGGCCTGCGATTCCCAGTGGCGCTGGAAGGCGATGCCGGCGAGCGGGTCGCCGGGATAATCGCGCGCCGGGTCGATCGCCACGACCAGCCCCGAATTGGCGTTGCGCTCGTTGCGCGAATATTGGCTCATCCCGTTGGTCGCGACGCGGCCTTCCTCCGATGTCGCCGCGACCACCGTGCCGCCGGGGCACATGCAGAAGCTGTAGACCGTCCGCCCGTTCGAGCAGTGATGCGAGATGTGGTACTCGGCCGCGCCGAGGATATCGTTGCCGGCATCGGCGCCGAACCGCGCCTGGTCGATCCAGCTCTGCGGATGCTCGATCCTGACGCCGATCGAGAAGGGCTTGGCCTCGACATACACCCCGGCCGCGTGGAGCATCGCGAAGGTGTCGCGCGCGCTATGGCCGATCGCCAGCACGACACGGTCGGCCTCGAGATAACCGCCGCCGCTCAGGTGCAGCCCGCGCATCCGCCGCGCGCCGCCGGCGTCGGTCGCGATGTCGACCCCGTCGACACGCGTGCCGAAGCGATACTCGCCACCCAGCCCCTCGATCGTCGCGCGGATGCTCTCGACCATCGTCACCAGCCGGAAGGTGCCGATATGCGGATGCGCCTCGGTCAGGATCTCCTCGGGCGCGCCGGCCTTGACGAACTCGGTCAGCACCTTGCGGTCGAGATGGCGCAGGTCCTTGATCCGGCTGTAGAGCTTGCCGTCGGAAAAGGTCCCCGCACCGCCCTCGCCGAACTGCGCATTGCTCTCGGGGTTGAGCACGCTGCGCCGCCACAGCCCCCAGGTGTCCTTGGTCCGCTCGCGTACCAGCTTGCCGCGATCGAGGATGATCGGGCGATAACCCATCTGCGCGAGGATCAACCCGGCGAACAGGCCGCACGGCCCGGTGCCGACCACCACGGGGCGCAGACCGGAGCGCCCCTCAGGCGCCTTGCCAACGAAGCGGTACCGCGTGTCGGGGGTGCGCTGCACGCGCTGGTCCTTGCGGCACCGCGCCAGCACGGCGGCCTCGTCCTTCACATTGACGTCGACCGAATAGACCAGCTGGATATCGGCCTTGTCGCGCGCATCATGCGCCCGCCGCGCGACGACATGTTTCACCAGCTCGCGCGGGGTGATGCGCAACCGCTTGCAGATCGCCGCCGGCAACGCCTCGGGCGGATGGTGGAGCGGCAGGGTTAGTTCGGTCAGGCGCAACATCCCCGCGCTCTACCGAAGCGCGGCGCGTTTCGGTAGAGCTGGCTTCATGCCGTGCTGCACGGCCGATTGTAACCGGCACCGCACCGGACTAGCATCGGCCATGGATCGCGAAAGACCATTGGCGCGTCCCGGGGCGCCTCTGGCGCCCGTGGCTGCGGGCGTTGCCGGCGCGGGGCCGCGCGTCCGCGAACTCGAGGCGCTGTCGGCGACGCTGAACGCCGCGCCAACGGTCCAGCGTGTCGCGCTGATGCGGCCGGCCAATCGCACCGGCCTGCCCAACCAGCTCAAGGCCGGGGTCGAAGCGCTGTCGGGCGTGTCGCTCGACAATGTCAGGGTCCATCGCAACTCGCCGAAACCGGCGCAACTCAACGCCCATGCTTATGCGCAGGGCACCGATATCCATCTGGCGCCAGGCCAGGAACGCCATCTGCCGCATGAGGCATGGCATGTCGTCCAGCAGGCGCAGGGTCGTGTCGCGCCGACGAGACAGCTGCGCGCCGCCGTGGCCATCAACGACGATGCCGGGCTGGAGCATGAAGCCGATGTGATGGGCGCGCGGGCGCTGGGCGCCGCGCCACGCCACGAGGTCGCCGCCCCGCTCGCCCCGCTCGCGTCCGCGACGTTGCCGCTTCAGCGCGTCGTCGGCGATCCGCCGGGCGATGCCTTTAACGGCAATGAAGCCTGGGCCCGGTGGTTCCAGGCAATGACCGCCGAGGAAGTGCGGACAGAAGGCACCAGGCTCGGGCTGGCGCCAGGCGCATTCGCGCGGATGAACGAGATCCTCGAGCGCAAGGGCGAGCGGCTGATTGCCGTGCCGGCGGATTATCGCGCCGTCGTCGAAGATGGCAGCCAGAGTCCCTTTCACGTGGGATCGACCGCGACGCCGCTCGACGTCTCGGAAAAGCCGGTGCGCAGCAAGAAGATCGAACGCCGCGAAGTCGCCTCGCCGGTGCGTTTCCAGATCATGCGGCGCGTCGGCGATACCGAGGAATATGCACCGGAAGACAGGCTCAAGGCGCTCGGCAGCCTGCCCAAGACTGAATTCGATTTCTGCTTTGCCAATCCGGACAAGTTCTTCCGCACGGCAAGCAACGAGCTCGCGATCACCCTAGAACGCGGGCGGCACCTGGTGTTCGACACGGAGAATGCCGAGCTGCTCGGCGAGGAACTCGCCGCGATCCACGCCATTCGTTACGAAGAGCCCGAACCGCGCTCCGGCGCCGCACGTGCCGCCGCCGACATCGAAGCCGGCACCGAGCGCGGGGTGCGTGACCCGGAAGCGCCCTATGCCGGGCCGATCGCCGCCATCGGGTCGCCGGTAGATTATGAGGATTATCGCGGCCGGGTCGAAAAATCGGAGTTCACCAGCCAAATGGGCGCGGGCACGATCCGCAACAGGATCGTCCATTACGGGCCGTGGGCGAAGGGCGTGCGCGCACCGAGCCAGATGGGCGTGATGGGCGGGCAGAACGCGAAGAATTATTTTCTCGACACCTTTATGTATGAGGGCCGGGGGAGCGAGGTGAGCCGCGCCGAGAAGCAGAAGGATTTGGACGACATCGGCGGGCGCTTCGAATGGCTGCACATCATCGGTAGCAGCCTGGGCGGTCCCAATATCATCGGCAATCTCGTCTGTGGCACCTATGATGCCAATACCGAGATGATCGCGCTGGAACACCGCGTCGCCCTGTGGGGCGCCGTCAAATATGGCGGCGATTTCCAGCCGACCGCAGACAGTCCGGTGACGATCGAGGGTGAGGCGGACCTGGAAGGCACCGGCTTCGTCGCCATATCGATCACGCTGACCGTTTCGCATGGCGCGAAGCAGGTGCTGTCGCGTACCTATCCGGCCTTGCGGGAAACCGTCATCACAAAGTCGGAGTATAAGAAAGCGGAACTCGATATCGCGGGCGATATCGACAAGGCGCGACCGGCGAAAGCCGTCGCCAGCGTCGACACCGATATTCACTGAACGGCGAGGGTCTTGCCGTCGCACGCTCGCGTGCGATGGTGCGCAACCGGCTCCCGCTGCCGTCAAATGTCTTCCCCGCCGAGGCTCCGCCTTCCGCTTGGAAGGATCAGCCCGCCACCTGCACCGCCCCCGCCGCGACGAACGCCGCGATCTCCTCGGCGCCATAGCCCAGCCCGGCCAGGATCGCCGCGCTATGCTCCCCCACCAGCGGCGCGCGGCGCATCGGCTCGCGCGGGGTCGCGCTCAGCGATATCGGCGCGCCGACGATCGGGGCGGGGGCGGGTGTGCCGGGATAGTCGACCTGCTCGACATAGCCCATCGCCTGGACCTGCGGGTGCGCCATCACCTCGCCGGGCGCGAGCATCTCGCCCGCCGGCACGCGTGCCTCGGCCAGCGCCGCCATCGCTTCGGCAGTGGTGCGGTCGGCGCACCAAGCCGCCATCACCGCGCTCAGCGCATCGCCATGGTCGCCGCGCTTGATGTCGTCGGCGAAGCGCGGGTCGTCGATCAGCTCGGGCGCGCCGACCAGCCGCGCCCAGCGTGCGAAGATCGCGTCGCCGACGACCTGCGTCATGATCCAGCCGTTACGGGTGCGGAACAGGTCGGTCGGCGACGAGCCATAGCTGCGGTTGCCGAGCGGGCGGCGCTCGATCCCGGTCAGCGCATGGTCGATGCTCAGCACGTTCGCCATCGCCGTCGCGCTGCCGAGCAGCGAGCCCGACACCTGCTGCCCGCGCCCGGTGCGATCACGCTCGCGCAGCGCGACCATCGCGCCGAACGCACCGTGCAGCGCGGTGGCGAAGTCGACATAGTTGACCTGCGCGCGGTACGGTTGCTCCTCGGTGCCGGTCAGCGCGACCACCCCCGACATCGCCTGCGCCACCGCGTCGAAGCCGACGCTGTGCGCCATCGGCCCCGCGTCGCCGAACGCCGAGGCGGTGACGAGAATGATCTCCGGCCTGATTGCGGCGAGCGCGGCGAGGTCGAGCCCGGCCCTGGCCAGCGCGTCGGCGGGCATGTTGGCGACGACGATGTCGGCGGTCGCCACCAGCCGCCGCACGATCTCGCGCCCGCCCGGGCTGCCCAGCGCCAGTGCGAGCGACTGCTTGTTGCGGTTGAGCTGGAGGAAGCCCGCGCCCGATCCGTCCTCGGCGACTGGCACGATGAACCGGTCCTCATTGCCGCCGATCCGCTCGACCCGGATCACCTCGGCGCCGTAGTCGCCGAGCAGCGCGGCGCAGTACGGCCCGGCGATGTAGCGCCCGAAGTCGAGCACGCGGATCCCGCTCAGTGGTTGCATGTCGCCCGCGCTCTCCTGCCTGTGTCGTGCGGCGGTCTGCGGCGGGCGGCGCGGTTTGACAAGCCGGCCATCGTGATCCGGGCGGTGCCGGCCGGCAAGCCTCGGTCAGCCAGTTCCGGCCGCGCGCATCCGCGCCGCGTCGATCGTCTCGCGCACCCGGGCGTGGACGGTTTCGAGCGGCGCGGTTTCGCCGAGCAGGCCGAAGGTGCCGTTCAAGGTGAAGAAGCAATGGCCGTGCACCGTGGCGAGCAGCGAGCGGGTCAGCGCGTCGGTGTCGGCATCGCTCTCCTCGGGCAGCACGGCGGCGATCTCGTCGCGGACGATGCCGGTCAGCGCGCGGATGCGGTCGCGGTAATAGTCCGGCACGCCGACATCGGCGGGCATGCGGTGGTCGTACAGCGCGGTCCAGGCGTGGCGGTGGATGATGGCGAATTCGAAATAGGCCTCGATCAGCACGCGCAGCCGGTCACCCTCCGCGCCGGCGAGGCGGTGCGCGAGATGCGCCTGCCACAATGCCAGCGTCTGCTCGTTGATCGCCAGCACGAGCTGATCGTGCGAGCCGAACACATTGTACAGCGTGCCGATCGAATAGCCGATCCGCTTGGCCACCTCGCGTGCCGAGAAGCGCGCGAAGCCGACCTCGGACATCTGGCGATGCCCCTCGCTGACGATCATCGCGCGGAGTTCCTCGCGGGTGTGGTCGGAGCGTCTCGCCATTAATTGAACACCGTTTACTTTTAATTAGACAGCGTATAATAATCCTGCGACTCGCCAAAGGCAAGGAACTAAACCTCCGTGCGTGCGGCATTTCTTAACCGGCGCTGCGGCATGGCCGCGCCGGGCTTGAACGGGAGAAGAGCCAATGTCTGCGCCGGATCTGTCGCTGCTCGGCAAACGTCGTTTCGCGCCCTTGTTCGTCGTCCAGTTCCTCGGGGCGTTCAACGACAATGTGCTGAAGTTCGCGATGCTGCTGCTCGCGACCTACA
This sequence comes from Sphingomonas sp. AR_OL41, assembly GCF_029911635.1. Lineage (GTDB taxonomy): Bacteria > Pseudomonadota > Alphaproteobacteria > Sphingomonadales > Sphingomonadaceae > Sphingomonas. The sequence continues at coordinate 9,131 of NZ_JARYTI010000034.1, read as the reverse complement.
CCATCTACAAGGATGCGCCGCACAGCGCCGAACAGCTAACGACGATCGCGACGGGCCTGTTCATCCTGCCCTATTTCCTGTTCTCGGCGATGGCCGGGCAGATCGCCGATGCGTGGGACAAGGCGAAGCTGGTGCGCATCGTCAAGGCGGCCGAGATCGGCATCATGGGCCTCGGCCTGCTCGGCTTCTGGGCGGAATCGATCCCGCTGCTGCTCGGCGCGCTGTTCATGATGGGCATGCACTCGACCTTTTTCGGGCCCGTCAAATATTCGCTGATGCCGCAGCACCTCCATGCCAACGAGATCATGGGCGGCACCGGGCTGATCGAGGCCGGCACCTTCCTCGCCATTCTCGGCGGGCAGCTGCTCGGCAGCAAGCTCGCGCCGTGGGAAGCGGGGGTGACGGCGTGCGCGCTGGCAGTGCTCGGTTTCGCGGTCAGCTGGGCGATCCCCGCCGCGCCGCCGGCCGCGCCGGGCATGCGGATCGACCGCAACCCGTTCCGCAGCACCTGGCACGTGCTCAAGACCGCGCATGACGGCGAGGGCGTGTGGCTGTCGATTCTCGGGATCAGCTGGTTCTTCGCGGTCGGCGCGATCCTGCTCGGTTATTTCGTGCCGCTGGTGGCGACCGTGCTGGGCGGCACGCGCGACGTGGTGATCCTGTTCCTCGTGGTGTTCTCGGTGGCGATCGCGCTTGGCTCGCTGCTGGTCAACCGGCTGCTCGGCGGCAAGGTGTCGGCGCGCTATGTCCCCGTCTCGGCGCTGGTGATGGCCGCCGGCATGATCGACCTGTGGCTGTCGACGCACCATTATGTGCCCGCCGTCAGGAATGTCGGCCCGTTCGCCTTTGTCGCCGACAGCGGCAACTGGCGCATCCTGATCGACCTCATCGCCATCTCGCTGTCGGGCGGCATGTTCATCGTGCCCTTGTACGCGATCCTGCAGACCGCGACGCCGCCGAACGAGCGCTCGCGCATCATCGCCGCCAACAACATCGTCAACTCGGCCGTGACGGTGGTGGTCGTGGCGATCGTCACCTTCATGATGGCGTCGGGCGTGTCGGTGCAGGGCGTGATCGGCGCGATGGGTTTCTCGACGCTGGCGGTCGCGCTGATCGCCTGCTGGCTGCTGCCCGAGACGGTGTTCAAGGCGCTGATCCGCACCGCGCTGAAACTGGTCTACCGTATCGAGCTGACCGGCGCGGAGAACATGCCGGCGCCCGGCGCGCGCGCGGTGGTGGTGGTCAACCATGTCTCGTTCATCGACGGGCTGCTGCTCGCCGCCTTCCTGCCGGGCAAGCCGACCTTCGCGGTGCACACCGCGATCTGCCAGCGCTGGTGGATCAAGCCGCTGCTCAAGCTGTTCCATGCCTTTCCGGTCGACCCGGCCAACCCGATGTCGGCCAAGCGCATGGTCAAGGCGGTGCGCGAGGGGCGTACCTTGGTGATCTTCCCTGAAGGCCGCATCACCGTGACCGGCGCGCTGATGAAGGTGTTCGACGGCCCCGGCATGGTCGCCGACAAGGCCGATGCGCCGATCATCCCGGTGCGCATCGATGGCGCGCAATACACGCCCTTCTCCTATCTGCGCGGCAAGGTGCGGCTGCGCACCTTCCCCAAGATCCACCTGACGATCCTGCCGCCGCGCCGCTTCGTCATCGAGGGCGAGATGTCGGCGCGCGCGCGCCGCGCGATCGCCGGGCGGCGGCTCTATGACGAGATGAGCGAGATGATCTTCGCCACGTCGGACATCGACCGCAGCCTGTTCGGTGCGCTGATCGACGCGCGCACCATCCATGGCGGCAAGGCCAGGGTGGTCGAGGACATCAAGCGCGTGCCGCTGAGCTACAACAAGCTGATCACCGGCAGCCTCGCGCTGGCGCGGCCGCTCGGCGCGGCGAGTGTGCCGGGCGAGGCGGTCGGCGTGCTGCTGCCCAATGTCGCGGGCGTGGTGGTGACCTTCTTCGCGCTGCAGGCGATCGGCCGCGTGCCGGCGATGCTCAACTATACCGCCGGCCTCGCCAATCTGAAGGCGGCATGCACCGCCGCCGAGGTGCGCACGATCGTCACCGCGCGCGCATTCGTCGAACAGGCCAAGCTCGGCGACGTGCTGGCGGGGCTGGTCGCCGATGGCCGGCGCGTCCTTTACCTGGAAGACATCGCCGCAGGCATCGGCGCGGCGGCGAAGCTGCGCGCGCTCATCGCCGCCCGCTTTGCCGAGCGCAACCATCGCCGCCTGGCGATCGACCCCAATGCGCCGGCGGTGATCCTGTTCACCAGCGGCTCGGAAGGGCTGCCCAAGGGCGTCGCGCTGAGCCACCGCAACCTGCTCGCCAATTGCCAGCAGCTCGCCGCGCGGATCGACTTCAGCAGTGCCGACGTCGTGCTCAACGCGCTGCCGGTGTTCCACAGCTTCGGGCTGACCGGGGGCACGCTGCTGCCGGTGCTGAGCGGCATCAAGACGCTGCTTTATCCGAGCCCGCTGCATTACCGCATCGTGCCGGCGCTGGCCTATGACAGCAACGCGACGATCATGTTCGGCACCGACACCTTCCTCGCCGGCTATGCGCGGATGGCGCACAGTTACGATTTCTACGCGCTGCGCTACATTTTCGCCGGGGCGGAGCGCGTGCGCGACGAGACGCGCAAGGTCTATGCCGAGAAGTTCGGGCTGCGCATCCTCGAAGGCTATGGCGCGACCGAGGCCGGGCCGGTGATCGCGGTCAACACGCCGATGCATTTCCGCGCCGGCACGGTCGGGCGGCTGCTCCCCGGCATCACCGCGCGGCTGGAGCAAGTGCCCGGCATCGACGAAGGCGGGCGGCTGTCGATCAGCGGGCCCAACATCATGGCGGGTTATTACAAGGCCGACGCGCCCGGCCTGCTGCAACCGCCCGAAGGCGGGTGGCACGACACCGGCGACATCGTCGCGATCGACGCGGACGGCTATGTCGCGATCAGGGGCCGCGCCAAGCGCTTCGCCAAGATCGGCGGCGAGATGATCTCGCTGCCCGCGGTCGAAAGCTATGCCGCCGCCTTGTGGCCCGGCTTCGACCATGCCGTCGTCACCCGCCCCGATCCGCGCAAGGGCGAACAGCTCGTGCTGTTCACCACCGCGCCCGACGCGAAGTTCGCTGCGCTGTCGAGCTGGGCCAAGGCCAATGGCGTCGCCGAAATCGCCATCCCGCGCGACATCCGCGCGGTCGAGGCGCTGCCGGTGCTGGGCACGGGGAAGTTGGATTATGTGACGATGGGGGAGATGGTGGGGTGAGGGGGACGACTTTGCATCGCTACTGTACGAGTGTCATTAGGGTCGGTGCCTTAGGGCTACGATGTCGCATGACTGCGATAGGCGAGATGGCGCAGCGCATTCTCTAGCGTGCTTCGACAGGCCGGTTCCTGCGGCCATCTCGCGATGACTCAGCGAGGCGTTATTTTATATCGCATATCCACTCTCGGTCGGAGCTGATTCAACAGCTTTCAAAAATGGATCAACTCTGTTTCTTGATTGTTAAGGTGAGTCGGCGCATATGACGCTTGTGAGAATGATGATGCAGCATGCAGAAACTCTCGTGCGCCCGCGCACCACGGTCCACGTTACCTTTGGGACAACCCAAGCTGACGTTTCTGGCGTGGATGCCGATTTGGAACGCCTAAAGGCTCTCGCGCATGCGGGCGGTAATGGTGTCGATTTGTCCGTTATGTCAGATGACGAGATAATCCGACGCCTCCTAAAGCGTTAACGCGGCCTCCGGGGTAGCAGTCCTTTAGCCACTTGCCCCACTTTGACTGCCAAACGTGCAGCCCGATTTTGTGTCGAAGCAGAGTCGAAATTTTGAAGCGCGCTGCGATGCAAGGCTCGAAGAGCCGAGCCCACAGGTTTCGTGGCAAATGCTTCGTGGCCGTTCACTTCTAGAAGCAAAACAGAATCTTCATATTCAACAAGGAATAGAATAATATCTTCGGTAGAGCCTCCGAGATGGAGATGCTTAATCCCATAATCGCCTAAAAGCTGATCGTAGTCGCGGCCGACTCCGTTGCGGTAAAATTTTTCAGGCAAAAGGCTCCCGCCGCCGAGCAATCGGATTACTTCTTTAAGATCACTTTCTGCTTGTGATCCAGGTGCGATGCGCTGGCCTCGATCGATAAACCCCGGGGAATAATCGATACTACGCTTAGCGCATTGCGAGAATCGCTCAGATCGCAAGCGCTCCGGATATAGTGGATTTCCTGACATTAATTAGATCACGCAACGGGTATGGGAGGTGAAGTAGGTGGGCTTACCGTTACACCAGCTACATCCTCGATTAGCAAATGCTGACCTTCATCTGTGCTTTCCTTAGATGCGCTTCCGCCACTACCCTTCCCGGACGGCTTAAACGTCCGTCCTGGGTACCATTCCTTCAGACCCCAAATGCCTCGGCCGATTTTTACCACATCGCCGACGTTATTGAATCGACGAGTCAAGACCGATCCAACTACGTTCACTGGATCGCTACCCGAAAATGCCAGCCCTCCCGCCTGCAGCTCGCGCGCGATTTCTACATTGCCTAAGGTCTTCTTTCGCAAGGCAAGGAGTTTCTTCGAGGCATCGACAATCGACATTCCGAGAAACATCCCCGCTGTTTCGATAATGCCCTGATCGTTGGCGTGCGATTCACTGGCAACGCGCGCGAACGGGTGCGCGGCGCGGACCCCGCTCCGCAAATTTTCGATGACGGAAATCGCTTGATCGATCTGCTCACGCTTCGCGCGGAGATCGGCTAAGACCGCGTCGTACGGGTCTATCCCACTGGATTCTGCATTCATTTTCTTGACAGCTCCTACCCTTCCGGGTATTGAGGGAGCCGTCCACAGGGCGCGAACCTCCTGCGGACGGCGGTGTCGTCATCGCCCTGACATAAGGGTCTAGCGACCCCTCAGGCTATCTCCTCGCCGTCATCTTCTTCGCAACCTCCGCTCGTTTTTTGCCCTCTAAGCAGGCGATGTGGGACACAATGCCCGGGTCTCACCACCCGGGCATTGTCGTATCTAGACTAAACCGCGCTATTGGGCAAGCGCTCTTGTCTGTGCGAACCAAGCGCTTTGCTATGAATCGAGATTTTTGCGCTTGTTTTGGATCCGTTCCCGTAAAAATGGTCCATTTTCAGTGGTTTTCTGATAAGCGCGTCTTGAAAAATTGGGTTGGGTACTGACCATCTCGTCACGACCTGTATGTTTGGCCATTGCGATAATCAGTCCGATATCCCACGAGTGGCAGCGCTGTTGGTCGCCACTGCAAACGACCTCATGTGAGATACGACTTGGATTGCGAATCCATCGACATTCAAGCTATCAAGCGTTCGATACTAGGGTGTCGATTGGCTCGCCGGCTAGCGTCTGTCACTTTTCATTCACGGTGTTCTGCCGACAGCCGAAGCTAATGACAGGCTCGCGGCGGCGGCATTGTGGGCGGCAGGCGACCGTTTATCGGCAGGGCCGACATCGTGGCGGGATATTACAAGGCCGGGACGCCGGGAGCGAGGCTCAGGGCGGCGCTTGCCGCGCATGACGGACAATTCACCGGCAGGCCATTGGGTTGCCGCCATTCCCGCGATAGCGTGCGCGGCTAACAGAAGGGCAGGGCCGGCATGACGCTCGAAACCGTACGCAGCGAAATCCACGAGGGCGAGGCGAAGCTGCTCGCCGAACTGCGCCGCCTGCGCCGTATCGCGCGCACCGATCAGGGTGCCGGCGCGCCGCCGGCGATCCCGCTGACCGCCGGGCAGCGCATCGCCGACACGGTCGCGGCGACGATGGGTTCGTGGAAATTCATCATCATCCAGACGACGATCCTGGTCTTCTGGATCGCGCTCAACATTACCGCCTGGATCGAGCATTGGGATCCCTATCCCTTCATCCTGCTCAATCTCGCTTTGTCGTTCCAGGCGGCGTACGCCGCGCCGTTCATCATGATGAGCCAGAACCGCCAGCAGGACATTGACCGGCTGGCGGCGGAGCATGACTATCAGATCAACATCAAGGCCGAGCTCGAGATCGAGTCGCTGCACCAGAAGCTCGACCTGCTGCGCGAGAACGAGGTGCTCGCGCTCAGCAAGGCGGTGCAGGAGCTGACCGAATTGCTCAACCGCTCGGGGCTGTGCGATCCGCCATCAGATGGGGCGGGGGCGCCGACGGGCTGATCGACCCGCCGGGTCATTCCCCGGGGTTAGGTAAGGTCGCCCGCCCTCAATGCGCCTCCGCCGGCGGCGCGCTCGCGCCCGCTTTGGGCGGTGTGCAGAACGGCACCAGCACCAGCGCGGCGAGGAACAGATAGGCCATCAGCCGGAACACGTCGTCGAACGCCAGCGTCAGCGCCTCGCGGCCGACGATGCGCGTCATTACCGCATCGGCCATCGTCGCGGCACGGACCGGGTCTGGCGTGACCTGGCGCATATAGCGGGTGAGCGCGGCGAACGCCTCGCCGGCGGCGCGCGGCAAGGCGCCGAGCGCCTCGTTCAGCCGCAGCGCGTGCCAGCGCGTCATGTCGCCGAGCCAGGTGTTGACCACCGCGATGCCGATCGCGCCGCCAAGATTGCGCATCAGGTTGAACAGCCCCGAGGCATAACGCAGTTCGGGCCCCTCGAAATGGCCCAGCGCCAGCCCGACCGAAGGCACGATGCACAACATGATCGCAAAGCTGCGCACGACCTGCGGCCAGAATAGAGCGGCGAAACCCCAATCGGGGGTCATCGCGCTGAACAGCCATAGCCCGAAGGCGAACAAGGTCAGCCCGGCGGTGATGACGATGCGCTGGTCGACGCGCTGCGACAGGCCGGCGGCGATCGGCACGCCGAGCAGCTGGGCGATGCCGGAGATGAACACCGTCGTGCCGATCTCCGACGCGTTGTAGCCACGCACCCGGCCGAGAAACACCGGCACGAGATAGGTACCCGAATAGATGCCGAAACCGATCACCAGGTTGAACAGGCAGGCAAAGGCGAAGGTCGGCTTGCGGAACGGCGTCAGCTTCACGATCGGCCCCGACGAGCGGAACGAGCGTTCGAGGAACAGCAGAAAGGCGACCGCCGACACCCATGCCGCGCACAGGATGGTCGTGTCGCCGAACCAGTCATTCTTCGGCCCTTCCTCGAGAACATATTCGAGGCCGGCGAGCGCGGTCGCCATCGAGGCGAGATGGACCCAGTCGATCCGCCTGAGCATCGCCAGGTTGGGCGCGTCGACGCGGATCAGCGCCAGCGACAGCAACGTGACGATCGCGCCCGGCACGACGTTGATGTAGAAGATCCAGCGCCAGCCCAGCGCATCGGTGATCCAGCCGCCGACCGTCGGGCCGAGCGTCGGCGCCAGCACCGAGACCATGCCGAGGATCGCCGGGATCATCGCGCGCTGCTTGCCGGTGAACAGCACGAAGCCGGTCGAGAACACCGTCGGCACCATCGCCCCGCCGACGAAACCCTGCACGGCGCGGAACAGGATCATCGATTCGATGCTCCACGCCGCGCCGCACAAGATGCTCGACAGCGTGAACAGCCCGGCCGACAGCGCGAACAGCCAGCGCGTCGACAGCGCCTGGGTGAGGAAGGCCGAGAAGGGGATCATCACCAGCTCGGCCATCAGATAGGCGGTCTGCACCCAGCTGATCTCGTCCGGCCCGGCCGACAGCCCGGCCTGCACCTCGTTCAACGACGCGGCGACGATCTGAATGTCGATCAGCGCCATGAACTGGCCGAACGCCATCACCGCGAAGATGGCATATTTCTGCGCATTGCCCAGCGCCGCCGGGTCGAAGGGCGCGCGCGGGCTCAGGAAAATCGCACTCGTCGCCACCGCTCTTGTCTCCGTCCGCGATTATATTATATGTGTCATATAAAGGGAGTCGGCAAGTGCGCTATACGAACGACCACAAGGCGGAGACCCGGGCGCGGGTGCTGAAGGAAGCGGCGCGCGAGATCCGCGCCAAGGGGCCGGACGGGGTCGGCGTGGCGGGCGTGATGGCGCGCGCGGGGCTGACGCATGGCGGCTTCTATGCCCATTTTCCGTCGAAGGACGCGCTCGTCGTCGAGGCGATCGGCGAGATGTTCGACAGCGCGCGCAGGCGGGCGGCGCCGCTCGCGGCAAGCGACGATCCGCGCGGCGCGCTGCGTGCCTATGTCGACTTCTATTTGTCGGCGGCGCACCGCGATGCGCGCGAACGGGGTTGCCCGTTGCCGGCGCTCTCGGGTGATTTCGCGCGCGCCGAGGCGCCGATGCGCGAGCGTTTCGGCCTCGGCATCGCGTCGCTGAACGGACGCATTGCGACGGTGCTCGACGCGATCGGCGTGGCCGAACCGGAAAGCGAGGCGACCGCGTTGATGGCGCAGCTGGTCGGCGCGGTGGCGCTGGCGCGCAGCGTCGGCGCGGGCGCGCAGTCGGATGCGATCCTCGCCCGGACGCGCGCGGCGATCGTCGCGCATTACGGGCTGGAGGACGCGGCATGAGCGACGGTCGCGACGCGCCGAACGGGCTGGAACAGGTCCGCGCGATGCTCGCCGGCGGCGGGCAGCCGCCGATCGGGCGCACGCTCGACTTCGCGCTGGTCGAGGTCGAGGAGGGGCGCGCGGTGTTCGAGGGCGTGCCCGGCGAACATGCCTATAATCCGATGGGGCAGGTGCATGGCGGCTATGCCGCGACCTTGCTCGATTCGGCCTGTGGCATCGCGACCTATGCGAAGCTCGCAGCTGGGCAGGGCTTCACCACGCTCGAGCTCAAGGTCGCCTATCACCGCGCGATGACCGCCGACACCGGCAAGGTCCGCGCCGAGGGGATCGTCACCGTGTTCGGCCGGCGCATCGCCTATGCGGAAGGCAAGCTGACCGATGCGTCGGGCCGGCTGCTCGCCTCGGCGACCTCGACCTTGCTGGTGCTGAGCCAGTGAACGCGCCGCTCGTCGCCGACAGCCTGACGGTCGCCGCACCGCTGCGCCGGCGCTTCGCCGTGCCGCGCAATGCTCTGGTCATGGGTGCGCTGGCGGTGGCGATCGCGGTCGCCGGCCTGTTGTGGCTGACCGCGCCGCGCAGCAGCGAAACCACCGACAACGCCTATATCCATGCGGATTCGAGCGCGGTCGCGCCGCGCGTCGGCGGCCTCGTCG
>NZ_JARYTI010000033.1 GCF_029911635.1 Sphingomonas sp. AR_OL41 | reverse complement strand
GGGGCGGGGGCGGGGGATGCGGCGGGTGCAGCAGCTGAACGGCGGCGGGCCCGTCGCGCGGCGCATCGGCCGCGCTCTTGGCGATCAGTCGAGCGCACCCCCGCACCCGCGCCGTGCTTACAGCCCCCAAAGCGTTGCGCGACTGGTGTGGAACATATCGTGAATATTGCATCGTTTTGGATTTCGAGCAACTCCTGCACGGTCACCGACGCAGGCAGAGGGAGCCGTTCAGCCATTTGTCGATGCGGCGGTGATCCCAGCCTGACCCGGAAGACTGAACGACGTAGCTAAACTGGCCGATGGTCGCGCTTCCCGAGCCTTGTCGTCAAAATTTTTCCTGGTCGCGATCGCAATGCGGCACATCTTGCGTTCTCGATATGTTCGCGCTACGAGAAGCCCCAGCCGGTATTGCCAGTTTCAGTCGAGGCCGACTGCTGTTGAAGGCGTGATCGATGAAATTCATTCTCTTTTTTTTCATCCTGTCAATCGGATTTGGTGCTGCATTCGCTAGAGAACCTTCCGGTTACAAGACCATTGTCAAGAATGTTAATTGTACATTTTCGGTCGGTAAAAAAACATATATTTCAGGACCTTGTAAATATACCTATTATGAAACTCCCACAATAAGAGGGTTTCAACTTGAGCAGAAGAGACCGAAAAATTACTTTTCATATTTCGTTGTAGTTGACCTTACATATTGGGATCGTGGAACCGGGATGTTATGGAATGGTCCAAATATAAAAGCGATGCATGCTGAGGAAGATTTGGGACATGTAAAAAAAAGAGGTCAGTGCTGGTTTAACAGCAAAGCTAGATTGTGCATCATAAAGTGAAATTACACTTATACGGTATTATACAATAATATTATGTTTTTGCATATCAATATAATTACCTGCTATTTTTTGCCGTAAAATTCTTCGAAAACCTCTATCGCATAATTCGCTCTCTCGACGGGCTGAGTTGTTTTGTTTTTCATTGCTTCAAAGTTAAGCGAAAATGAGTTTCCTGCTCCAGCAGGCGTTGACTGCTTTCGCAAATCGTCACCGGCTTCTCGGTATAGCTTTGGCTTTACTGTAAGTTCATAATTTACGAATGCGAGCTGTTGACGGAATGATGATCGTGAAATGTCGATTCCGAACAGTGCTTTAAATGCTAAAGCGCGCTCTTTGCCGCGTTCCCATTGCGCGATCCCATAACCGGGGCCACCTTTTTCTTGTCCCAACTGCGAGTCCAACCGCGACTCCTTAGTCAGGTTTGCGACGATGCCGGCGGCTTGAGCCGGTGTCCAATGGCCACCTTCCTTGCTCGTGAAATATCGTAGCGCCTCCCTTTGCCGGTCGTTCAGCGCAAGTGCATAGGCATTGCGGAGCGCGTTGAAGAGAAGGCCAGCCTTGTAGCCACCCGCGCCCAGATCTTGATCGGAGTATTTGCCAAACACGACCCCACGCTGCAGCGCCATCGGGATGATGACGTTTCTTAGCTTCGCCAATGTCTGTTCCTTGACGATGTCACCCGGCGTCTGGTCGCTGAATCCCATATTTTTCAGCATTGGGATATAATTGCTCTTCAGCAACTTCTCCGCAGCGTCCAAAGATCTTGCAGCGTTTATGAGTTCAGGGTCTTGCTGCCTGAGTTCCGGATGCTGCCGCCATCGCTGCGCGAGGTCTTGGCGCGGCTTCGGTGATGGGGTGCCTGGCGAACCCGTGGTCATCGCGGCAAACCGCATTCCCCCGCCGTCGGGCACCGGGTTGGGCTCAGTCCCATGCGATTCGTATAGCTCCTCGGGTGGCGGAGCGAGATCCTCATTGGGTTGTTGGCGTGTGTCCTCACTCTCAACCCCTGGCCCTGGCGGCGTAAAGGCGACGCCGTCGTTCAAGCCCACCCGCCGCTGCAGCCGCTCGAACATCGCATATTCGTCCGCCGAGACGAGCGGCCGATATTCGCGCATGTCGAGATCGCGGAACGCCTCGGGCGCGGTGGTGGCCATGTTGCGCAGTGCGAGCGACACCGCGCCTTCGGGGGCGACCGGCTGCGGATCGATATTGGCATCGGCCTGGCGCTGGAGCGCGGTGCTGGTCTGGTCGGACAGGTCGGCACGCACCTTGGCGGGAAGCTGCGCGAGCGAGGTGAAGTCGTGGCCGAGCTGGTCGGCCACCGCATAGGCTTGATCAGCGGCGACGCCTTGCGCGGCGCGGCGGGCCTGGTCGGCGCGGTTGCTGCGCAGCGTCAGTTCGCGTTGTGCGTAACCCCGGCGCGTATCGTCGAGCCCGGCGAGCGATGCTGCGACGGCGGCGCGGTCCTGTGGTGCGGTGCGGGCCGAGCTGCCGGCCTTGAGCAGCGCGAAGTTATGCGCGACCCCGTTCCGCGCCGCCTCCGGCAGCGCCTGATACCAGCCATCGCCATGCTGCTTGACCAGATCATCGACCGCGTCGGTGCCGATCTGCGTTGCGGCCCAGGCGCGTGCGGCGTCGCCGCCGTAGCGCTGCATCAGTTCGGGCAGCAGCACGCGGTCGAAATGCGATGTGATCGTCCGCATCCGGTCGGCCAGCAGCGGGTCGCCCTGTGGCGTCAGCGGTGCGAACGGCGCGGCCGCCAGTGCGGCGGTGTCGATGTCGGCGATCGCCTGCGTCTGCGCCATCGGTTCGTGCAACAGCGGTTCGAGTCCCGAGCGGTCGGCGGGGGTCAGCTGGTCGCGATAGCGTTCGAACAGTGCGGTGGCGCCGAGCCCGTCGCGCGGCGCCAGCGCATGCACTGCCTCGACGTAACGCGCTGAGCGCCAGGTGGCGATATCGCCGTCGATCGCCGCTTCGGGCTTGCCGGCCAGCTCGCCCTGGCGGCGCAGCGTGTTCTCACCGGTAGCGATGGCGTGGTCGAAGCGTGTCGGGTCGTCGGCGTGGCGCAGGGCCTCGGTCGCGCTGTTGGCGATCACCCGCTCGCTCTCCTGCGCCTGTGCGATGGCGTCCTGCGCATCGGCATGAGCGTGGAGATCCATGATGTCCTGCGCGGTGCGGTGTGCCAGCGGGCCGTCGATGATCGCGCGCACATGCGCATCTTCGTGCCCTTGGCGCACGGCGTGGAGATTTTGCGCCATCGCCTCGGCCACCGGGGCGAGCGCGTCGCGCGCGTCCTTGCCCTTGAACTGGCGGAAGCCGTCGAGCAGCGCGGCATTGGCCTCATGGCCCTCGTTCCACGCCCGTTTTGCGGCGAGGTCGGTGCGCAGTAGTGCCGCGTGCCGGCGCTTGGCTTCCTCCTGTCCCGGCAGGCTGTCGGCCAGCTCCGAACCGGCCTTGCCGACCCCGGCCAGCCCCGCGCCCAGCGCTTCCAGCCCGCTGCCGCTGTAATCGGCCGGGCGCAGTTTTGCATCGGTCAGGCCGGCAACGCCGACCTTATTCTCTTCCACCGGTACGATCGGCATCGTCCACTCCACTTGCTCACCCGCGCAAGCTGCGGGCGAACAAGGGACTAGGCACTGCAATCCACAGTTGAATCACGCCGTGCAGCGTTAGCCCGGAGATGTCGCGTACGCAGATCCGGGGCGCCGACCAGCGTCACGAAGGAGAAGTGATTTTCACGCGAAGGCGCGAAGGCGCGAAGGTTCTGCGCCGCGCGTCGAACGCGCGCGCTACCGTAATCGACAGGATATTGCTGACGCTTACCGGAGCCGCAGGCGAGACATCTTCGCGCCTCCGCGCCTTCGCGTGAACCATTCTTTTTCCGTCTTCTTCCGTCCCGACCGACGAATGCCGCGACGACGACGAAGCTCAGCCGGAAACGCCCCGTCGCGTCGCTGATGGGTGATCAACGCCGTGATTCACCCGTCGGCAACCAGCGTGCATGGTCGGGTACGACATCGGCAACGCACAGCCGCTGACGTTGGATTCGCGGCGCAGCGCCCGGCAGAGAATGAAGATGAACGACAATATAGCGCGAGGCTATTCGCATAATGGGTGCAATGGAACGCCAATCCATCCGCACCAAGGCCGTGCCGGCGCCACCGAACAGGCGGCGCGGTGCGGCGTTGGACTTGCCCCCCATGTCTTGGCGTATAGCCGGACACGCGGCAACGAGCCGCCCCCGAAACCGGACCCCCGTATCCTCGCAAAATGGCCCTTATACTTGACCGCCGCCCGCCGCTTTACTTGCGGTTCACTTGTCCGCCAATCTCGCGTCTCAGGCGTAGGGCGGCCGGTCGAGACCCTTGGGGCTGGCGGTGAAGATCTCGCAGCCATCCTCGGTGATGCCGATCGAATGTTCGAACTGCGCCGACAGCGAGCGGTCGCGCGTCACTGCCGTCCAGCCATCGTCGAGCAGCTTGACGTCGGGACGGCCGATATTGATCATCGGCTCGATCGTGAAGATCATGCCCGGCCGGAGTTCGGGGCCGGTGCCGGGGCGACCGATATGCACCACCTCGGGCGCGTCGTGGAACAGCCGGCCGACGCCGTGCCCGCAGAAATCGCGCACCACGCCGTAGCGATGCTTTTCGGCAAGCTGCTGGATCGCATGCCCCACATCGCCGAGATGGTTGCCAGGTCTCGCCATCTCGATGCCGAGCATCAGGCAGTCATAGGTGATGTCGACAAGCTTGCGCGCCTTGAGCGGCACGTCGCCGATCAGGTACATCCGGCTGGTGTCGCCGTGCCAGCCATCGACGATCGGCGTCACGTCGACATTGACGATGTCGCCCGATTTGAGCGCCTTGTCGCCCGGGATACCGTGGCACACGACATGGTTGATCGAGATGCAGCAGCTATGGGTATAGCCGCGATAGCCGACCGTCGCGGGCACGCCGCCGCCGGCGAGGATGAAGCGCCGCACCATGTCGTCGATCTCGCCCGTCGTCACGCCCGGCACCATGTGCGGGGTGATCATGTCGAGTGTCTCGGCGGCGAGGCGGCCGGCCTTGTGCATGCCATCGAACGCGTCGCGGCCATGGAGCTTGATCGCGCCGGTCCGGCCCAGCGGCGCGTCGGCGGTTACGGTCACATAATCGGTCATCGTCGCGCATATAGCGGCTTGGCGCGGCTTTCGCTATGGCGGCGTGCATGACCGCCACAGCCAATGAACGCATCTGGACCGCCGGCCTCGCGGTGATCGGCGACGAGATCCTGTCGGGCCGCACCCAGGACAAGAATGTCGCGCAGATTGCGGCGTGGCTCAACGTCCAGGGCATCCGCCTTGCCGAGGTGCGGATCGTGCCCGACGTCACGGGGGCAATCGTCGAGGCGGTCGATGCGTTGCGCACGCGCTACGATTATCTATTCACCACCGGCGGCATCGGCCCGACGCATGACGACATCACCGTCGATGCGATCGCCGACGCGCTGCGCGTGCCGGTGGTGTACCACCCCCGGGCGCTGGCGGTGCTGGAGAAATATTATGAGGAGCGCGGCGGCCTCAACGAGGCACGCAAGCGCATGGCGCGCGTGCCCGAGGGCGCCGATCTGATCGAGAATCGTCAGTCGGGCGCGCCGGGCATCCGCATCGGCAACATCTTCATCATGGCCGGCGTGCCGTACATCACCGCCGGCATGCTCGACGCGCTGACCGGCACGCTTGAAGGGGGGCGCCCGGTGATAAGTCGCACGCTCGGTTGCTGGGTTGCCGAAAGCGAGGTCGCCGAACTGCTCGGTGCGGTCGAAAAGGCGCATGAGGGCGTGCAGATCGGCAGCTACCCGTTCTTCCGCGAGGGCCGCGTCGGCGCGAATTTCGTCGTCCGCAGCCCCGATGCCGCGATGGTCGACGTGACGATTGCCGATCTCGCCGCGCAGCTCGAGGCGCAGGGCAGGGCGGTGACGATCGACGGGATCTGACACGATACCGGTGCCGCGCGCTTGACAAGTGCCGGCAGAGCTAGGATTTGCGGCGCTGCGCGCGGGTGTAGCTCAATGGTAGAGCAGAAGCTTCCCAAGCTTACGACGGGGGTTCGATTCCCCTCACCCGCTCCAGCGAAACCACTGAAATTACTGGTTTTTCGGTTTTAGCTGTGCGTGGAATCGCTGCGAAATCCCATGTCGTGGAAACCCGGCGGGAACTGTTGCGGCGCGGGCACCGAATGTTGCCATCAATCTGCTGGCGAGAGCTCGACGCCATACAGGGCATGGTGCGTAAGGATGAAGAGCGTGCGGCCCTTCTCGCCTCCGATGAGCAATTGCAACGGCCGCGCCGGCACGTCGATGCGACGCACCAACTTGCCGTCGGCGGCGTAGACGAACACCTGCCCGTTTGCGACATAGAGGTTGCCGGCTGCGTCGCGCGCGACGCTTTCCCCGCCGCGATCGGCGGCGATGCGCAGTGCCGTAACGCTGCCGCCCGGACCGACCAGGCCACTATAGGTGCGGTTCTCCGAACCGTTGGTCAGGAATACGCGCTCGCCGGGACGGGCGGCCACGAGCCCATAGGCATCGAGCGAATCCGACCAGCGCCAGTTGCGATAATCGTCGGGCCCCTGATTCCACACGCGGAAGGCGGGAAGTATGAGCGATCCGTCGGGCGACACATATTCCCGCGCCTTCGGGGCGGTCATCTTTTGCACGAAGAAATCCGCCAGCGACGGGAATTGGTAGGTTGCGGGATCGATGCGGTCGGCGAACTCGCCATTGGCCCAGACATTGCCGGGCAGCAGTGTCGCTGATGCGTCGTGCGGCACGGCCGGGGTGGGGGCGATCAGCTTCACGTCGGCGGGCTTGGCCGGATCGAGGCTGTAGACGGTGGCTTCATGGCCCGCCGAGGACAGCACGAGCAGGTGACCGGAGCGATCCACCGCCAGGCTGACCGGATCGAGCGGCGCATCGGCGACGATCGACAGCCCTTCGCGCCGCGACCAGCCATGGATGCGTTGAAAGTGTCGGTCGATGAAATAGAGTTTGCCATTGGCATCGACCGCGCCGCCCGCGATCGAATAGAAGCCGTCGGCGAGTTTCTCGACGCCGGGCGAACCAGGCACGCCCGGCATTGCTGCAACGGGGGCAGACGGTAAGTCAAGCCGCGCGAACTCGCGCTCGCGCACCTCCAGACCGCTGGTCATGTCCTTGATGGCGTTTTCGAACGGAAATTTTCCCGCACGCAGATAGGTGCCGCACCCCTTGTCGTCGCAGCTCGCAAAGCCGCTCTCACCGTTCACATGCACGTTGCGGAAACGGATGTCGGCGGAATTGGTCAGCCTTACCGCGGCATCCATCGGCTTGATCGAGCGGGTGACGCGGTAGCCGTGGTAGTTGGCGAACAGGATGTTGCGCGAGTTGCGGAACTCGGTCGAGGTCGCATCGACGCCATCGACGACTTCCTGCTCGGTTTGTGGCGCGAGAAACTCCCAATTCTCGACATGGTCGAGCACGATCTCGGAGCGGTAGTGATGCTCGGCGGATAGTTCGTAGACATGCCCCGGTGTCTTGGTGTCCGAGACGTAGAAGCCTGCCTGGGCCAAGGTGTTGGGCGACCAGATCGCTGCGAAGGTGCCGCCGCCGCCATCGGTGACCCAGATGCTGGCATGCTGGCCGTCGAAGCGCGCGCGCGCGTCGCCGAAGCCGATCGGGCTGCCCTTGGTCAGCAGGGTGCCGCCGCGGCCCTGGATCTTGACGTCGTTGACCATCGACGCCGCGCCGGCCTTCCACAGCAAGGCGGTGGCGCGCGGATTGACGCCGCCGGTCCACAGGCCGAGCCCCGAGACGATCGCGTCGCCGCCGCGCGCGCTTTCGAGCAGCGCCCTGGCGCCGCCGACGCCCATATAGGCGGGCGTCTCGTCGGGCAGGTACAAGTGCGTGAGGCTCGGATGCAGCGCGATGAGGACGCTGTCGGGGCGCAATCTTATCGTGTCGGTCACGCGGTAGCGCCCGATCGGTAAATAAAGCACGCGGTGCGTGTCGACCGCGCGCTGGAGTGCCGCGGTGTCGTCGGTCGCGTCGTCGCCCGCCACGCCGAGATCGTGGACGTTGATCCAGTCGCTGACCGGCGGCAGCGCGGCGATCGCCGGTCGGCGCCGTGCCGGCATGCGCGCGAGCGGCACCATCGTCACGTCGGTGGCGAACGCACCGATCGTGCCCAGCCCGGGCAGTTTCAGGCCATGGGAGAAGTCGCTAACGCGATATTGCTGGCCATCGCTCGCCACCGTTTTGCCGCTGTCGCGAAAGCGCGCGAAGACCGGCGTGTTCAGCGCGAGCGCGTTCTCGAAGCCGATCTGGGTGAAGACACTGTTCTCCTCGGAGATCAGTACGCCCGCGCGCGATACATTCTCGAACCGGACATCCTTGCCCCACAGCGAGTCCGAATAGCCGCGATCGATCTCGACCCCGATCGGCACGTCGCGGATCGCCACGTTGACCAGCGTTAAATCGACCTCATGCTCGCGGATCGCGGCGTCGCGCTGCCCCTCGAAATCGGAATCGAGCAGCGTGAACTGCCATGCGGGCGAGGTCTTCTCGGTGAGAATTCCATAGCGGCCGCCATGGAAGTGCAGATCCTCGGCTTCGTTGCCGGCCTGATAGATCCCGGCCAATCCCGAACCGAGGCGGAAATCGATGTGGCGCAGGAAGCCATGTTGCGCGACGCGAAAGCGCACCGCGACCGCGCCGGTATTGCCCGCGCCGATCTCGAAATCGACATTCGACAGCGCCGAGTAGAAGGTGCCGGAATTGGCGTCGGCGATCCCCTTGTCGAACGGCACGCTGGTCGGCGGTGGCACGGGCACCGTACCGACGCGGTACTGGTCCTCGCCGGTGAAGCTGACCATCGCCGCAACGCCCGTGGCGAAGCCCGTCGCGTTGTCGCCGAGAATGATGACGGGCCGCGTCGCACCGACGCCGAACACGCGCACAGCCGCTCGCACGAAGATCGTCCGGCTGATCCGGTAGCGACCCGATGGCAGGAAGACCACGCCGCCGTTCCCGCCCGCTGCCGCCAAGTCGATCGCGCGTTGCAGCGCGACGCTGTCGTCGGCGCGCCCGTCGCCGACGCCCTTGACGATGACCGCTTTCGGGTCGTTGGGCAGGCTGCGATAGACCGAGGTCGATCCGGCGAGCGCCGGGACGGGCGCAAGCAGCAATGCCGCGCATGAGAGGCGAAACGCCTTCATCTTCATTCTCCCGATGCAACCATGCGAAAAGGTCGCCTTGCGTCCTTCACGCACTGAGCACCGCGCGCCGGATCGTGATCAGGATGCGAGCAGCGTGAGCGACTGAGCCGCGATCGCGACCTGCGTGCGATTGCGCACGTTGAGCTTGCGCATCAGCGCCGTCATATGCGCCTTGACCGTCGCCTCGGCGATGCCGAGGTCGAACGCGATCTGCTTGTTGAGCTGGCCCAAGCGGACACCGCGCATCACCTTGAGCTGGGTCGGCGTCAGCCGCACCGGCGCATCGGCCGCCGCCATGACATAGGGCAGCGCGACCGGCGCGGTCATGTCCCGATGAGAATTCTGGGCGTTCGCCGTCATGTCATCCTCGCTCCCTTGGCTCTTCCGCCTGTCGTGTCGCGGATCGCTCGCCTAAGCTGATCTGGTCCCGTTCCGGTTTTTCCAGAATCAGTTGGACAGGTTTCAGTATGTTCGTGAAATATACCCCGGATCAAGCCTTTTTTGTAGTGCGGCGTAAATATCTGTCCTACAGGTTGCGCGGGACCGGGAGGTGAATCGACCGCCGGAACAGGGGAGGACGGCGATGCCGGGAGCGTTTGAACGTCGTGCACTGCAGCCTGGATGGCGTCGATGAACGGTGCCGATCTCCGCCTGGTGATGGCCGCCGTCGCCGGCATCGCGCTGGCGATCCTGATGATCGTGCGGGGGCGCCTTCACCCCTTTATCGGCCTGTTGTGCGGCGCCTTCGCGGTGGGGCTGCTCGCCGGTCTGCCACTCGCCGATACGGCCAAGGCAGTGCAGAAGGGTGTCGGCGACATTATCGGCGGCACCGGTCTTGTCGTCACGCTGGGCCTGTCGCTGGGCGCCATGCTGCACCTGTCGGGCGCGGCGGCCTCGCTCGCCACCGGCGCCTTGCGGCTGACCGGGCGCAAGGCTGCGCCATGGGTGACGCTGGTGGTCGCGATCATCATCGGCCTGCCGCTGTTCTTCGAAACCGGGCTGGTGCTGCTGTTGCCGATCGTGGTCGCGGCGGCAAAGGCACTGCCCGATGATGGCGACCGCGACGGCGCCAAGCTCCGGCTGATCATGCCGGCGCTCGCCGGCCTGGGCGTGGTCCATGCGCTCGTCCCGCCCCATCCGGGGCCGCTGCTGGCGGTCGAGGCGCTGCACGCCAATCTCGGCCTGACGATGCTGTACGGCATCATCATTGCGATCCCGATCGCGATCCTGGCCGGACCGGTGCTGGCGCGCTTCACGACCCGCGGCGTCACGCTGGTCGAACCGGTCCTCGATGATCCCGTGCTCGACCTGGCGCCGCCGCTGCGCAGGGTGTCGCTGTTCATCGTGCTCCTGCCGGTCGTGCTGATCGCGACGGGCGAAATGGGCAAGCTGGTGCCTGGGCTCAAGGATTCGACGTGGCTTGCCGCCGCCGCCAATCCGGTCCTTGCGCTGCTCGTTACCAACCTCCTCGCTTTGCCGCTGTTGTTCGGTCGCAGGCTGAGCGAGGCGACGATCCAGGACGCGGTGTGGCACGAAACGATGGGCGCGGCCGGGGCGATCCTGCTCGCGATCGGCGCGGGCGGCGCCCTCAAACAGGTGTTGGTCAGCGCGGGACTGTCCGACCTGCTGGCGCGCGTGGTGATGATGTACGCCATTTCGCCGCTGCT
This sequence comes from Sphingomonas sp. AR_OL41, assembly GCF_029911635.1. Lineage (GTDB taxonomy): Bacteria > Pseudomonadota > Alphaproteobacteria > Sphingomonadales > Sphingomonadaceae > Sphingomonas. The sequence goes on along the minus strand of NZ_JARYTI010000033.1, from coordinate 43,419 downwards.
GCTCGGCTGGCTCGTCGCGGTGGCGATCCGGCTCGCCGCCGGATCCGCGACGGTCGCGACGATTACCGCGGTCGGGATCATGCCCGGCGTGGTCGCGGCATCGGGCGCGTCGCCCGAGTTGGTGGTGCTGGCGATCGGTGCCGGCTCGGTCTTTTTCAGCCATGTCAACGATCCCGGCTTCTGGCTCGTCAAGGGCTATGTCGGTACGAGCACGCCCGATACGTTCCGGACCTGGTCGATGCTCGAGACCGTAATCTCGGTGGCCGGACTCGCCATGGTGGCGGGGCTCAGTTACATTGTCTGATCCGCGGCAACGTCCGCGCACCGGCGTCGAGAGGTCTTTCGTGCAAGAGGGAAGGCTGGCGGACCGCGCGTACACCGCGATCGTCCAGATCATCAATGACGACGACCTCGCCGTTGGCGACCGGTTGCCATCCGAGGCGCGGCTGGCGGAAACCTTCGGCATGTCGCGCACCATCGTGCGTGAGGCGCTGGTCCGCCTCGCCGCCGACGGCATCACCGAGGCGCGGCGCGGCGCGGGCTCCTATGTCAAGCGTCGGCCGTCGGAGCGGCTCGGCTCGCACATGCCGTTGCAGGGGCTGGCGGCGACGCTCGGCACCTATGAAGTGCGTTTCGTGCTCGAGGCCGAGTCCGCGCGGCTGGCAGCGCAGCGTCGCTCACATGAACAGATGGAGGCGATCGAGGCCGCGCTCGCCGCCCTGCGCAAGGCGCTGCTGTCCAGCGCGCCCGCGCATGATGAGGATTGGGTGCTGCACCGCGCGATTGCCGAGGCGACCGGCAACGGCGCCTTCGTCGCCATTTTCGACCACCTGCAGGAGGAAGTCATCCGCATCCTGCGCGCCGGGGTCGATATTTCACGCTCGCGTCCTCCCGAGGTGATTGGCGCAATGATGGACGAGCATGATGCGATCGTCGACGCGATCCGGGCGCAGGATGCCGACGGCGCGGCCCTGGCGATGCGCTGGCATCTGTCGCAGGGCCGAAAGCGATTGATGCCCTAATCAGCGCGCGTCGAGGCTGACGGCGCTCCGTGCCCAGGCAAGCGCATCGGCGCACAGCTCGTCGGCCGGGCGATAGGCGGCCAGCGTGATCGCACACTCGTCCGCAGCCGGTCGCTCCAGCGCCGCGAACTGGCTGTCGAGCAGGCTTGGCGGCATATAATGGCAGCCGCGTTCGGCGAGGTGCGCCGCAATGTCGTCGCGATCGCCGTCGAGCAACACGAACAGGAGCGGCACCTTCGCCGTCGCTTCGAGCCGCTCGCGATAGGATCGCTTGAGCGCCGAACAGGCCGCAACCGCAATGCCTTCGCGCACGACCGCGGCGCCCACCGCGCTGCCGAGCCGGTCGAGCCACGGCCAGCGGTCGGCGTCGCCGAGCGGCTGGCCGGCGCGCATTTTGGCGATGCTCGTCGCGGCGTGAAAATCATCCCCGTCAAGGGCCGGGCATGCGAGGTGTGCCGCGAGGTGAGCGGCCAGCGTCGATTTTCCGCATCCGCTGACCCCCATCACGACGATCGCGCAGGGCGGCAGGCCGGTCATGTCCCGCTGAAGTGGCACCGCGCGTCCTCGGCTTTCGTTGGCGTTCGCGCGCGGCTTCGGCCACGCATCCGGAAGCGGTGCTATTGGATGCGCAGCGGCCTTTGACCATTGCGACCTTTGTCGCAGTCGCCGCCACGCGTGCTTGCGCCTATCCGCGGTGATATCCGGCACCGCGATGCCGAGATCACGGGAAAGGTGGGGAGCGATGGCGGCCAGGGCAACGAGCAGAATCGCGGGGTGTCTGATCGCCGCGACGCTGCCGACCGGCGCGATCGCCGCCGCTCGACCGACGCCATCGGTTTCGGTCTTCGCGACGGCCCCGAACGACCCCCGCGCGGTACTGGTCAAGGCGCGCGGCGATGGCGTGACCGACGACACCCCCGCGATCCAGGCGGCGATCGACGCGGCCGCGGCCCGGCCCGGCGGCGGCATCGTGTTCCTGCCCGCGGGCCGCCATCGTCTTACCCGCACCATATACATTTGGCCGGGGGTGCGTCTGTTTGGCGTCGGCAAGACGCGGCCGGTGCTGTTGCTCGCGCCCGCCACCCCGGGCTTCCAGCGCGGCGTCGGCAGCATGGTGTTTTTCACGGGCAACCGCCCCGGAACGCCGGGACCTGGCGGTGTCGTCGCGAACAAAGTGGCGGTTCCGCCGCCGACCAGCGTGCCCTTCGATCCGGCGATTGCCGATGCCAATTCGGGCACCTTCTATTCAGCGCTGTCGAATGTCGACTTCGAGATCGGCGCGGGCAATCTCGCGGCGACCGCGGTGCGCATGCACACGGCGCAGCACAGCTATCTCAGCCATGTCGATTTCCACCTCGGCTCCGGTCTGGCCGGCATCTACCAGGTCGGCAATCTCGGCATGGACCTGCGTTTCTTTGGCGGGCGCTACGGCATTCTGGCCGAGAAGACCTCGCCGGCCTGGCAATATACGCTGCTCGATTCGTCATTCGAGGGTCAGCGCGATGCCGCGATCCGCGAGCATGAGGTCGGCCTGACGCTCGTCAATGTTGCGATTCGCAACGCGCCGGTCGGGATCGAGATCGACCGGGGTTATTCGGATTCGCTGTGGGGCAAGGATGTCCGGTTCGAGAATGTCTCGCGCGCCGGCGTGATCATCAGCAACGAAGGCAGCGCCTTCACCCAGATCGGTTTCGACAACGCGCTGGCCAGCGGCACACCGGTCTTCGCGCGCTTTCGCGACAGCGGCGAGACCGTGGCAGGACCGGCACCGCGCTACCGCGTCAAGAGCTTCACTTATGGGCTGACCTTGCCGGCGCTGGGCCAAACCGGCCAGTTCGCAACGCGGACCGACGCCTCCCAGCTCGCCGCGCTGCCGCCCCGGCGTGCGGCGGCAATCCGCCGCTTCCCGGAGACGGCCTCGTGGAGCAATGTCCGCGATCTCGGCGCCAAGGGCGACAATATCGCCGACGATACCGCCGCGCTCCAGCGCGCGATCGACACGCACCGCGTGCTCTATTTCCCGGCCGGCTTCTACCGCGTCACCGATACGCTGAAGTTGCGCGCGGATAGCGTGCTGATCGGCCTGCACCCCGGCATGACGCAAATCGTGCTGACCGACGACACTCCGGCCTATCGCGGCGTCGGTGCAGCCAGGGCGATGATTGAGAGCGCCACCGGCGGCGATGCGATCATCTCGGGGCTGGGTGTCTTTACGGGCGGGGTCAATCCGCGCGCGACCGGGCTGTTGTGGCGGGCGGGCGAGCAATCGCTGGTCGACGACGTCAAGTTTCAGGGCGGGCACGGCACCGACCTTGCCGATGGCAGCCGCTTCGATCCCTATAACGCCAACCACAGCGCCGATGCCGACCCACGCAAGCGCTGGGACGGGCAATATCCCAGCCTGTGGGTGACGGGCGGCGGCGGCGGCACCTTCAATGGTGTCTGGACGCCCGATACCTATGCGCAGGCGGGGATGTACGTTTCCGACACGACGACGCCGGGCCATGTCTACGAACTGTCGGCCGAGCATCACGTGCGCGCCGAGATCGTGCTCGATCGGGTGCGCAACTGGGAATTCCTCGCGCCCCAGACCGAGGAAGAAGCCGGCGAGAGCCGCAACACGGTGGCGCTGGAAGTGCGCAATTCGCGCAATATCCTGTTTGCCAACTATCACGGCTACCGCGTCACGCGTTCGCTCCAGCCGGCGCCGACAGCCATCAAACTCTATGGCGCGACCGACATCCGGTTCCGCAACCTCCACGTCAACGCGGAGAGCGGCTTTTCCACCTGCGACGCCAATAGCTGCGGGACGTATCTGCGCGCGAGCAAATATCCGTTCGAAAACGCGATCCAGGGCGTGACGCGTGGCGCGGAAGTGCGCGAGCGCGAGTTCGCGGTGCTCGATGTGACCGATGCGGCCGCGCCCGCCGCCCCGCCCACGCTTGCGCCGGTCGAACGGCTCGCCGGCGATTTCCATTCGCTCGGCGGGGGCGCCGTGGATGCCGCGGGCAAGCTCTATTTCATCGACCGCCAGGTTCATCGCATCCATGGCTGGTCGGCGCAGGAAGGGCTGACCGTCATTGCCGATGCCCCGCTCGATCCCGTGAACCTCGCGGTCGACCGATCGGGCAACCTGCTGGTCCTGTCTTCGGAGGGGCCCGAGGCGACCGTCTACAGCATTGCGCCGAGCACGCCGCACCTGGTGCGGGTGATCGCGCCGACGCCCGTTGCCGACCGACCGGACGCGCGCATCGTGCTGCCCGGCAGCTTCTGGAACAATGGCGAGTTCCGCGACCAATATGATCCGGCGACCGACCATTTCACCACGCTCGCCGAGATGTTTGCACGCGATGTGGCGGTGCCGACGGGCAGCAACTATGTCTCACCCGACGGCAGCCTCGCTTTGCCCGCCTATCGCGTTTGGCAGCAGGGCCCCCCCAATCATCTCGGTTGGCGCTTCTCCGACACGCTCGACACCCATGGCTGGGTTACCGGCAAGCCGGGCGAGCGCGTCTATGTCGCCAACGGCTCGGAGGACCGGACCTATTCCGGGCTATTGGGCGCCGGAGGCGCGGTGACCGAGCTCAAGCCCTTCGCTGCGCGCGGCGGCGAGAGCGTCGCGGCGGGCCCCGACGGGCGCGTCTATGTCGCGAACGGCCAGGTGTTCGTGTATCGCGCCCACGGCAGTGAAGTCGGCCGGATCGACGTGCCCGAGCGACCGTTGCAGCTGCTGTTTGGCGGCCCGGACGGACGGACGCTGTTCATCATCACGCATCATACGCTCTATTCGGCGCGGCCATAGCACGCGGCCTGCCGCCCCCTTTGCGACCATGGTCGTAGATGAAGGCAGGGCGATGTTCCGGTACAGACAGGAAGAGAATGGCGCACTGTCTTACAAAGATCGATGCGCCAAAAGACAAACAGGGGATGGATGATGGGGATGACTTCACATAATCGCGGCGGTCTGACGAACCTGCGTGTTACCGCTACCAGTATTGCCGCGCTCGCCACCGCGCTGAGCGCCGCACCCGCCATGGCGCAGGCGGGGCCGGCGCAGTCCGCCAACCCGCCCGCCGCTCTCGCGCCGGCATCGGAGCCGGAGCCGGACAAGGGCGGCGACATCGTCGTCACGGGCTCGCGCATCACGGCGAGCGGCTTCACCGCGCCGACACCGACGACGATCATCGGTGAGGAGCAGATTGCCAACAACGCGCAGCCGAACATCTTCAACACGATCGCGCAGCTGCCGTCGTTGCAGGGTTCGACCGGCGCAGCCACGGGCACCTTCAGCACCTCGAGCGGCCAGCAGGGCCTCAGCTCCTTCTCGTTGCGCGGCCTGCAACCGATCCGTACGCTGACGCTGCTCGACGGCCAGCGTGTCGTCGGCGCCAACGTTACAGGCGTGCCCGACATCAGCATGTTCCCGCAGCTGCTGATCAAGCGGGTCGATGTGGTCAATGGCGGCGCGTCGGCGTCCTACGGCTCCGACGCGGTCGGCGGCGTGGTCAATTTCATCACCAACACGCGCTTTGTCGGCTTCAAGGCCAATGTCCAGGGCGGCATCACCCGCTACGGCGACGACAAGCAGGCGCTTGCCCAGGCGGCCTGGGGCACGGCACTCTTCGATGACCGGCTGCACCTGATCGCCAGCGGCGAATATGACCATGAGGACGGTGTCGGACCGGGCGATTTCGGCACCGACCTTGCGGGGAGCCGCAACTGGTATCGCGCCTCGACGCTGGTCAATACCGGCCAGGCCAATAACGGCCTGCCGCAGTTCAACTATCGCGACTATGCCCAGCCTTACCAATATGCGCGGTACGGCCTGATCAACAACGGCCCGCTGCAAGGCATCGCGTTCGACCAGAACGGTGCGCCCTACAATTTTAATTACGGGTCGAATGGCACGCCGACCGGCACCGGCGGCGTGACGGGGTGCTTCCCCGGCAACGCCTTTTGCGTCGGCGGCGACCTTAGCGGCGCGCCGGGCTCGGGCGCATCGCTGAAATCTTCGCTGGAACGAATCAACGGCTTCGGCCGGATCGGCTTCGATTTCGCCGAAAACAACGAGATCTACCTGACCGTCAATGTGGCGCAGGTGAAGACCAGCAACCAGCCGAGCCCCGGCTACAACCGGCCCAACCTGACCGTCCAGTGTGCGAACCCGTTCCTGCCGCAGCTGGTGCGTGACCGCTGCGCTACCGCCGGCATCACCCAGTTCAACTTCGGCACGAGCAACGGCAATTTCCCCGATCCCCAGGTCTCGACCAATCGCCGGCAATATCGCTTCGTCGGCGGCCTGAAGGGCAAGTTCGATCTCGGTGGGACCGACTGGCATTACGACGCCTATTACGAGCATGGCACGACCATCTCGGATATCGACGTGGACGACATCGTCCTGCAGAACCGTTACGTCGCCGCGACCAACGCGATCACGCTGAACGGCGCGATCGTCTGCGCCGATGCGGGTGCGCGCGCGGCGGGTTGCCAGCCCATCAACATCTTCGGCAATGCCACGCCATCGGCAGCGGCGCTGGCCTATGTCACGCCCGCCAACGGCCCGTTCCAGCACACCAAACTGACGCAGGACGTCGCCAGCCTGAACTTCTCGGGTCAGCCGCTCAACCTGTGGGCGGGGCCGCTCTCGGTCGCCTTTGGCGGCGAGTATCGCCGCGAGTTCTATACCGTAAACGCCGATCCCTACGGCGCGGGCGTCTCCACGATCAGCCCGAACAGTGCCGCCTATCCCGTCGATCCGCTGCTCAATTCGAGCCTGGGGAGCAACTGGGCGGCGGGCAACTACAAGAATGGCGGCGGCAAATATGACGTTTATGAAGGGTTCCTCGAACTCGACGTGCCGCTGTTCAAGGGTGACTCGATCGGCCGGGCGAACCTGAACGGCGCCGCGCGCGTCACGCATTACAGTACGTCCGGCACGATCTGGGCGTGGAAGCTCGGCGGCACCTGGGAGACCCCGCTCACCGGGCTCCGCCTGCGCGCGGTGACCTCGCGCGACGTGCGCGCGCCTAATCTGTCGGAGCTTTACGCCGCACCGACCGTCACCACGCTGCCGAGTTTCAACGACCCGTTCCACAATGTCGCGGTGCAGGCGTTCCAGAACACGGTCGGCAACCCCAATCTGAAGCCCGAGACCGCGCGCAACACCGAAGTCGGCATCGCGCTGTCGCGTCCGTCGTTCCTGCCGGGGCTCAGCCTTTCGGTCGATTATTACAGCATCAAGCTGAGCGGCGTGATTTCCACGCTCTCGGCGGCGCAGATCGTTCAGTTCTGCAAGGACGGGCTGCAGACCTTCTGCGGCGGCTTTGTGCTCGACAGCCCGGTGCAGGGCGGGAACTTCATCAACGTACAACCGTTCAACCTCGCCTCATGGAAGACCAGCGGGTTCGACATTGAGGCGAGCTACCAGTGGCGCCGGCCGCTCGGCCTGCCGGGCAACTTCACGATCCGCGCGCTGGGCACCAATGTCCGCGAATTCCTCGTCGCGGCGGGGATCGCCGGCGTCGACACGGTCGATCAGGCCGGCGCCAATACCGGCAACACGCCGCATTGGAAGTGGCTTGCGACGCAGACCTATGACACCGAGCGGTTCAGCATCACGCTGCAGCAGCGTTGGTTCTCCGACGGCGTGTTCGGCAACCAATATGTGGTGTGCACCACCGCCTGCCCGGCATCCACCGCGAACCACCCGACGATCGACTTCAACAAGATGAAGGGTGCGTTCTACTTCGACATCGGCGGCACGCTGAAAATCACCAGGGGCATCGGCGCCTACTTCAAGGTCGACAATGTGTTCGATCACGATCCCGCGCCGTCGCCGCAGACCAATACCGGTCTCGACGTGAACCCGGCGCTCTACGATACGCTCGGCCGCATCTATCGCGTCGGCGTGCGCGTGACGTTCTGAAGCATCGACTGAGTCCCTCCTCCGGGTTGGCGAAGGTGGTGGCAATCGCGCTGTTCCGGGCTGCAGGATGCGTCCCGGCGGTGTGAGGCTGAACCCTCGCCAACCGGCCTTTTTGGGGGCGGGCCCATGTCAATGTGCGCTACGAGCCGCATTGGGAGATCGCCGGCTGACCTAGGGGCGGGCCTCGGCGCGTTGGGTTCTGCTTCGGCTCATTGACGAAGGCGGTACGGCTTTGGCAAGCCGCGACCGGACACCGCGCTGGTTACCGCCGATCGTGAATTTGCCGGCCTGTTCGGCCAGGAGCGTCACTTCGTTGGAGAGATTGCGCGCGGCGGCCGAGGTTTCTTCGACCATCGCCGCATTCTGCTGGGTCGCATGGTCCATCGCGCCGACGGCGCTGCTGATCTCGCCGACTGCGGCCGATTGCGCTCCGTTGTCGGTCGCCATGCCGGCGAGTAGCTTGTGGACCTCGCCGACATCGCCGGAGATGTTCGCCAGCGCACCATCGACCTTCTGGACCAGGTCGACCGCCGCCACGATGTCGGTCTGCGTCGCGGTAAGCTGCTCCCGCGCACGGCCGGCTTCTTCCTCGGCACGCATCGCCAGTGCCGAGACCAGATCCGCAACGACCGCAAAGCCGCGGCCGGCCTCGCCGGCCCGGCCTGCTTCGACCGCAGCGTTCATTGCCAGCACTCGGGTCTGAAAGGCGATCTTGTCGAGCCCTTCGATCACGCCATCGATGCCCTTGGCGCTCTCCGCCACGCGACCCATCGCCTGGACCGCCTCGTCGGCAATCGCGCGGCCGCTCGAGACGGTCGTGATCGCGTCGTCGGCGCGATCGACCGTGCGCCCGGCGGCAATCGTGGTTGCCTTGAGCCGCTCGCTCATCTGCGCAATCGCGGCGGAGGTCTGTTCAAGGCTTGCGGCATTGCTCTCCGTGCGTCGCGCGAGATCCTCCGACGCCGTCGCGATCTCGCCGGCGCCGCTGTGGATCGTCGTCGTGCTCTCGGTAACCGAGCCGATCAGCGTGCGGAGATTGCCGACTGCTTCATTGTAGCTGTCTTCAAGCGCGGAAAAGGCGGTCGGCAATCCGTTCAGATCGCGCGACACGTCGCCCGACGCAAGCATGGCAAGCGCGCCTGCCAGCGTCTCGATTGCCGCATTTCGTTCGACCTGGGCCTGTTCGAAATAGATCGAAACCGACAGGTCCATGTCGAGCAGCGCCGCCTTGACGATCGCGATGCTCGCATCGCGCGCGCTGGCGGTGCGGAACAGCTTCATCAGGCGGCGCAGCGGCGAATGCTCCCGCGCGATGCCCTTGAGCAGCTCCTCCAACACGAGGGCGTAGGCACCGATATACCAGCGCGGCTCGAGCCCGATCCGTGCATGGACCGATCCGATGCGACGAACGCTCGCATGGAACTCGTCGTCGAAACGCCCTCCCGCGATCCGCAACCAGTGTGCCTGTTGCGCCGCGCTGGCCCGGGCCATGTGCGCATCGTCCTTGAAGAAAGCGCTGGTGGCAGGGGTTATACGCGCCTGCGCATAAAAGCGGGCGAGCGCACCGCCGATGATCTTGCGAACGTATGGCTGGAGGCCGGCGAGCTGGGCGCGTTGCGCGTCCCCGAACGCCATGAAGGAGAGCCGCGTGCTGATTTCAGGGTTCGACATGGGATCCCGGTTCCTCCAGGGCCCGGAAGCTTGCTCCCGGGGTGACGCGCTCTTGTTGATCTTGGTTAATTATAGCGCGGCGGCGCATGGGAGCGTGCCAGCGTGGAAATATAAACGGTTTGGCGCGCCTGCTTTTTTTTGAATGACGGTTGGTCGGCGCGACCGCCGTGAGGTGCGGAGCTGGAACAACGGTTGACGGCAATTCTATCACGACATATATTTCTGTCATGACAGAAGTTACAGTCGAGTCGTCCAGCCTCCCTCCCGCGATCGAGCAGTTCGTGCTGCGCTGGGGCGACATGGGTGGGCAGTGGGGCGTCAACCGCTCGGTCGCACAGATCCATGCGCTGCTCTATGTCGCGGAGCGCCCGCTGACCGCCGAGGATATTGCCGACACGCTCGGCATGGCGCGGTCGAACGTTTCCAACAGCATCCGCGAATTGCTCGCCTGGAAGCTCATCCGTCGCGTGCCCATGCTGGGCGACCGGCGTGACCATTATGAGGCCGAGACCGACCTGTGGCAGATGGTCAGCCGCATCGCGCAAGGACGCAAGGAGCGCGAGATCGACCCGGCCGTCGCGGCGCTGCGCCATGTGCTCGACGCCGCCGAGGGCGATACGCGCGTCGGCAATGTCGCGCGCGCGCGGCTCCACGAATTGCAGGGCTTCGTGACGACAATCGACGGCTGGTATGATCAGATGCTGACCGTCCCGCCGGCCAAGATCATGGCGCTGATCAAGCTCGGTGCGCGCGTCGTGAACCTGCTCAGCTTCGGTCGGGGCAAGGCGACGAAGGCACCGCCCGGCTAAACATTTGCCCAGCAATTTCTCTTTCAACAGAAATATCTGAATGAACTTCGAAGGGACGGGACATGATCGCGACCAGCATCGTTCGCAGCATACCGACCAAGCATGATAGGCCCGCTCAGGGGCAGGGAGGCCAGGTCGCCCGCCTCGATGGCCGCTTCCGCGCTTTGCTCGGCGCCGCGGCGTGGGCGGAACTGCCCGCAGCGGTCCGCGCGCGCTTCGCACATCGTGCCGGCGACGATGCGGTGACGAGCTATACCGGCGCCGTCGTCGCGTGCCGCATGAACCGTGCCGGCTGGCTGCTCGCCCAGGTATGTCGGCTGATCGGTGCGCCGCTGCCGCTGGGTCGCGACTTGGGGATGCCCGCCGCGGTTGTGGTGACCGAGGATGTTGCCAGCGGCGGCCAGCACTGGACGCGGCTGTACGGACGGCCACGCGGCTTTCCCCAGGTGATCCGCAGCACCAAGCGCTTCGCCGGCGTGACCGGGCTGGAGGAATATCTCGGCGCCGGCTTTGGTATCGCGCTGCGCGTCCGCGCCGACGCGACGGCGCTGCACTTCGACAGCGATCATTACTTTCTCGCGCTTGGCGCGCACCGCCTGCACCTGCCGCGCTGGGTCGCCCCCGGCGCACTGACCATCAGCCATATCGATCGCGGCGGCGGCGCGTTCGATTTCGTACTGGTGCTGCGCCATCGCTGGTTCGGCGAGCTGATCGAGCAACATTGCCGCTTCAACGATTGTCCTGCCGGTCCCGCAGCGGGGAGGCTGGCATGACCACTTTGTTATGGATCGCGCTCGCGGCGCAAACCCTGATGGGGGCGTTCGATACGATCTGGCACCATGAGGGAAGCGAGCGGCTCGCCTGGCGGCCCGCCCAGGCGCGCGAGCTGCGGCTGCATGGTGTGCGCAATCTGATCTACGCGGCGCTCTTCGCCGTGATCGGCTGGAGCGAGCCGCATGGCCTCGCCGCCTGCGGCCTGCTCGCGCTGCTGACGATCGAGCTGTTGATCACGCTGTGGGATTTCGTCGAGGAGGATCGCACGCGCCATCTCCCCGCGAGCGAGCGCGTCACGCACACCTTGCTGACGCTGAACTATGGCGTGGTGCTGGCGATGCTCGTGCCGCTGCTGCTCAGCTGGGCGACGCTGCCGGGTGCGCTTGTCGCGGTCGATCAGGGTGTGTGGCGCTGGCTCGCCAGCCTCGCCGCGGCGGCGGTGGCGCTGTCGGGTGTGCGCGATCTGGCGGCGGCGCGACGCGCGGTACGACTGGTCGCCTCCGACCCGGCGTTGCTCGCCGCCGGCATGTTCGGCCGTTGGTCGGTGCTCGTCACCGGCGGCACGGGCTTTGTCGGGCGCCGGCTCATCGCCGCGCTGGTCGCCGCCGGGCATGAGGTGACGGTGCTGACGCGCGACCGCGCGACGGCGGCACAGTTGCCGGCACCGATCCGCATCGTCACCGCGCTCGACCAGATCGCGCCGGAGACGCGGATCAACGCCATCGTCAATCTCGCCGGCGCGCCGATCGCGGCGCGCCCGTGGACGTTGGCGCGGCGGCTGCACCTTATCCGCTCGCGCGTCGCGATGACGCGTGCGCTCATCGTTTTCGCCGCGCGGCTGGATCACCGGCCTGACGTGCTGATCAGCGGCTCGGCGATCGGCTGGTACGGCCTGCACGACGACTCTCCGCTCGATGAACGCAGCGCCGGGCGCGACTGCTTCAGCCGTCGCCTGTGCCTCGCCTGGGAACGGGCGGCGTCGGTCGCTGGCGATCACGATATCCGCACCGTGCTGCTGCGGACTGGACTGGTGCTCGACGGTGAGGGCGGGATGCTCGCGCGGTTGCTGGCGCCGTTCGAATTCGGCCTGGGCGGGCGGCTCGGCAGCGGGCGGCAATGGATGAGCTGGATCCACCGCGACGACCTCGTCCGGCTGATCGTCCATGCGATTGCGCGCCCCGATATCGCCGGTCTAGTCAATGCCACCGCGCCCACGCCAGTCACCAATGCGCGCTTCACCGCGGCACTCGGTCACGCCCTGCATCGACCGGCGATCCTGCCGGTGCCGGCCGCGCCGCTGCATCGCCTGCTCGGCGCCTTTGCCGATGAGCTGCTGCTCGGCGGTCAACGCGTTTTGCCCGCGGTGGCGCTCGCCAGTGGGTTCAGCTTCGTCTATCCCACGATCGACGCCGCGCTGGGAGCGATCGTCGGTAACCGGCGTTTCATGCCGAGAGCGGCCCGGCCGGTGACGGCCACGCTGGCGACAGGAGCATCATGATCCCGCCCTTTGATTTCATCGGCCGCAAGGCCAAGCAGCGCCTGGTCGGCGAAGTCCGCGCGCTGTTCAACGATCAGGACCGTGGCGAGAAGCCCGTCATGCGCCGCGAGGACGGCCTGTTCGGTCCGCAATCGGTGGTGTGGCGTGTGCATGGCGACGTCACCTCGATGATGGTTGGTGGCGTCACCGCGCTGCTTCTCCAGATGCTGCATCCGGCGGTGCTCGCCGGGGTGTGGGACCACAGCAATTTCCGCACCGACATGATCGGCCGCCTGCGTCGCACCGCGCGCTTCATTGCGCTGACCAGCTATGGTTGTCGCGACGATGCGCTCGCCGTCATCGCCCGAGTGCGCGAGGTCCATGATCATGTCCGTGGCAACCTGCCGGACGGCACACCCTATACCGCCAATGACCCCGCACTGCTCGCCTGGGTGCATGTCAGCGAGGCGGTAAGTTTCCTCGACGCGTGGATCCGCTATGCCGAGCCGGCGATGCCGATGCGCGACCAGGACCGCTATTTCGCCGAGATGGCGATGCTCGGCGAGATGCTCGGCGCCGCGCCGGTGCCGCGCAGCCGCGCCGAGGCGATGGCGCTGATCGCCGACTTCCGTCCCGCGCTGTCGGTCACCGATCGCACGCGCGAGGTCGCCCGGCTGGTGCTCGACCAGAAGCCGCGCAGCGCCGCTTCGGCGCCGGTACAGGCGATGACCTTCCAGGCCGCGGTCGACCTGCTGCCGGCATGGGCGCGTGAGATGCACGGCCTGCATGGCCCCGTGCTGACGCGGCCGCTGGTGCGCGCCGGCACTTACGGCGTTGCGAAGACGCTGCGCTGGGCGTTCAGCTGAACGAGACCGATTGCGGCTTTCGTGCGTTGGCGTGGGAATGACCCGACTTTTCCATGTCAGTGACGTGCATTTCGGTGCCGAGGATCCGCTCGCCATCGCCTGGTTCGATGCGCTGGTGAAAGCCGAGCGCCCCGACGCGGTGGTCATGACCGGCGACCTGACGATGCGCGCGCGCTCGGCGCAATTCGCCGCCGCCGCCGCCTGGCTGCAACAGCTCGGCGTGCCCGTCACGGTCGAGGTCGGCAATCACGACCTGCCCTATTTCAATCCGTGGAAGCGTTTCGTCCGGCCTTATCATCGCTATGCCGCGGTCGAGCGCGATGCCGAGCGGCCGCTCGCGCTCGACGGGGTCGCTATCGTGCCGCTCAAGACCACCGCGCGCGTCCACTGGCGGTTCGACTGGTCGAAGGGCCATGTCGCGAAGAGCGCACTCGCCGAAACACTCGCGCGCATCGCGGCGGTGCCGGCCGGGACGACCATCCTCGTCGCCTGCCATCATCCGCTGATCGAATCGGGGACGCGTTCGTCGGGTCGGACGCGCGGCTCTGGTGACGCGCTGCACGCGCTGGCCGAGGCCGGCGTCTCGGCGATCCTCAGCGGGCATGTCCATGATCCGTTCGATCTCGTGCGCGACATCGCCGGCCGCTGCATCCGCATGATCGGCGCCGGGACGCTGTCGGAACGTGTTCGCGATACGCGGCCGTCGTTCAACGAGATCAGGGTCGATCGCGGCGCGCTGACGGTCACCCCGCGCGCGATGGCCTGATCAACGCAGCCAGCGCAACATATGCGGGAAGGGGGCCACGCCGCGCGCTTCAGCCTCGCGCTTCGGTGCCGCCATGCCCCAATATTCGAGCATCGGCGTTCCGACATAACCGCCATGCGCGAAATTGTCGGCAAGGTAGCCGCCGCCACCGCGATAGCCATGATCATGGAAGACGAGCTTCGGGTCGATGCCGGCGGCGAGCGCCGCGGCATAGGACCAGGCGATCGTCGCCATTTCCTCCGCCGGGTCGCTGCTGACATCGCTGAGCGTCGGGCGGAGCGCCGGGTCGGTCACCGCAATATGCCCAGCCTCGTGCAACATGTCGCCCGGCCATTCCAGCCGCGCCGGATCGATCACCAGTGCCCCTTCGGTCACAGTCATCGCCGGCAGCGCGGTCTCCCCTGCGACTGGCGCGATCACGACCGGGACTCCGATGCGATCGAGAAAGGCAAGGATAGCGCGGGTGTCGGGGCTGTCGAAGGGCATGAGGCCTCCTGCCTCGGCGGCGCGGCGGACCGCAAGCCCCTCCACCGCTAAAACAGGCTGTGATGCGCCCCGGCGCTTGGCGCATGACCCTCGATGCCGAGCAGCAAAGCCTTGGCGTCCAACCCGCCGGCAAAGCCGGTGAGCGCGCCGCTCGAACCGATGACGCGGTGACACGGCGCAATGATCGAGATCGGGTTGCGCCCGTTCGCCGCGCCGACGGCGCGGCTCGCCGAGGGGCGACCGATCTGCCGCGCAATCTCGCCATAGCTTCGCGTCTCGCCGAACGGGATGGTCAGCAACGCCGCCCACACGCTCTTCTGGAAGTCGGTACCGCGAAAATCGAGCGGGACGCTGAATGCCGTCAGCGTGCCGGCAAAATAGGCGGTGAGTTCGTGGGCGGCGTGGCGGAGGATCGGATCGTCACCATCCTCGACCATCGTGCCGAGCCGCACGCGGTCCGGATCGTCATCGTGCCACAGGATCGCCGTCAGCCCGGTGTCGCTTGCCACCAGCGTGAGCTCGCCGACCGGGGAGGGCATCGTCGTGAAGCGCAAGGTCATTGCTCGTCTCCCTTCATCATGCCGGTCTTTTGGCCCAACCAGCGCGCGGCGGCTTCCCGTCGCTTGCCATCAAAGCCACGCTCGCGCCGCACGCAACGAAAAAGGGCGGCCCGTTGCCGGACCGCCCCAATTCGTTTGGACGTTTTCGCGTGAAAGCGAAAAAGCTTAGCGCTTCGAGAACTGGAAGCTGCGACGCGCCTTGGCGCGGCCATACTTCTTGCGCTCGACGGTGCGGCTGTCGCGGGTCAGGAAGCCAGCGGCCTTGACCGGTGCGCGCAGGATCGGCTCGAAACGGGTCAGCGCCTGGCTGATGCCATGCTTGACCGCGCCGGCCTGGCCCGAAAGCCCGCCGCCCTTGACGGTGCAGATCACGTCATACTGGCCGGTGCGCTCGGCAACGCCGAACGGCTGGTTGATGACGAGACGCAGCGTCGGACGCGCGAAATAGACTTCCTGGTCGCGACCGTTGATCGTGATCTTGCCCGTACCCGGCTTGATCCAGACACGGGCGACGGCGTCCTTGCGGCGGCCGGTGGCATAAGCGCGACCGAACTTGTCGAGGATCTGCGCACGCAGCGGGTGAGGCTCACGCGCCGGCGCCAACGGTGCCGCAGGGGCCTCGCTGCCGGCATCGGCGGCGGCGACCGGAGCGGCCGCTGCCTGGTTGGCCAGATTGGCCAGGTCGGAAAGGGACTGACGATTGTCGGACATTATGCGCCCACCTTGTTCTTGCGATTCATTGCACCGATGTCGAGAACCTCGGGGTTCTGTGCTTCGTGCGGATGCTCGGTACCGGCGAAGATGCGCAGGTTGCGCATCTGCTGGCGGCCCAGCGGGCCACGCGGGATCATACGCTCGACGGCCTTTTCAAGGACGCGCTCGGGGAAACGACCATCGAGCACCTTGCCCGCGGTGATTTCCTTGATGCCGCCGGCATAGCCGGTGTGCTTGTAGTAGATCTTGTCCTTGAGCTTGTTGCCCGTGAACGCGACCTTCTCGGCATTGATGACGATGACATTGTCACCGCAATCGACATGCGGGGTGAAGCTCGTCTTGTGCTTGCCGCGCAGCACGTTGGCGATGATCGACGCGGCGCGACCGACCACCAGGCCCTCGGCATCGACGATAAGCCATTTCTTCTCCACCTCGTGCGGCTTGACCGACTTGGTGGTCTTCATCAGCGCCTTCATGGGGCTAGACCTTTTTTGCTCGAGACGCTCGCGCGCCTGCTTTCAAACGACACGCGCCGCCCCGGGCGGGACGGCGCTGTTGGCGGGCTAATGTCGCCGGGCCTCGTGAAAGTCAAGCATATCGGCGGGTTTCACGACGGGTATCAGGATACCAAAGGCTATTCGCTGGTGGAATTCCGCGCCCAATCGGCCGCCGATGCGTCGGTTTCGACCGTCCAATGCTCGATCACCGGCACGTCGTAATCGTGCAGCGCCGCAATCCGCGCGCGCAGGGCAGGGGCGCTCTCGGCGCTCGTCTTGAACAGCACCGCGACCTCGTCGGCCTGCTCGATCGCGCCGTCCCAGCGATAGATCGAGCGCACCTGGTCGAGCGTGGCACAGGCGGCGAGACGCTCGCCAATGACGGTGCGCGCCACCAGTTCGGCACGGGCGGTGTCGCCGAAGGTGGTGCGAACCAAAGCGATCTCGCTCATCGGGCCAACCGCCCGGTCGCATGGGCGCCCCACACGGTCGCCGCGACGAGCAGAGCGCCGGTCAGCTGGTGGAGCGCGGCCAGCGTGATGCTGACATCGGTCATCACCGTGGCGATGCCGAGCAGGATCTGCGTGCCGAAGGCGATGTGGATCGCGCGCGATGCGGCGCGGTCGCTGCGCTTCGCGACGCGCGCCAGCACGACCAGCGCCGCGACCGCTGCCCAGGCCCACCAGCGGTGGATGAAATGGACGATCGCGGGATCGTCGACCAGCGCGGCGAGCAGCGGCCGCGGTTCGGTCTCGCCGGGGAAGAAGGTGCCATTCATCAGCGGCCAGCTGTCGCTGACCCGTCCCGCGCGCAGACCCGCCATCAGCGCACCGTAGAATAGCTGCACGAACAGCACGACCAGCGCCACCGCACCGACCAGCGTCAGGCGGGCGGGGCGGGCGGTCGGGTCACGGTCGAGCGCGCGCAGGTCGAGCGCTGTCCAGATCATCCCGCCCAGCGTGAACAAGGCGGTGAGCAGATGCGCCGCGAGCCACAGCGGGGCGACCTCGGTGCGCGCCGACAGGCCCGAGCGCACCATCAGCCAGCCCAGCGCACCCTGCAGGCCGATCAGCGCGAGCAGCGTGACCAGACGCACGAGATAACCCTTGGGCACCCGGCGCCGGACCGCGAACCATATTAGCGGCAAGGCAAAGGCCAGGCCAATGATCCGGCCGAGGAAGCGGTGGAGATATTCCCAGAAGAAGATCGCTTTGAACCCGCTCAGCGTCATGCCCTGGTTGAGCGCGGCATATTGAGGAATTTCGCGATAATGCGCGAATTCGGCCTGCCACTGCGCGTCGGTCAACGGCGGGATGATGCCGGTGATCGGTTTCCACTGCGTGATCGACAGGCCCGATTCGGTGAGCCGGGTAATGCCGCCGACGACGACGATCGCGAGGATCAGCGCGGCGACGAAGAACAGCCAGTTGGCGACGACACGCGGTCGGGCGGGGGTGGCGAGTGATGAGGCCTGGAGCATGCCGCGCCTCTAGCCGCTGGCGGCGGGCGCGTCGACTCGGCAGCGGGCGCCCTTTCGTGAAGTCGGCCGCCGAGCCTAGCCAAGCCGAACAGCCGAATGAATTCACCACATGAAAGTGCGCGGGCGATGGTTTATTTGTTCGGTGAATCGATTCGTGAGGGGGAATTCGATGAAGCGCTGGGCCGTTTTGCTTTTGTCGGTCGTCGTCGTTGCTACGCTTGATGGCTGTTCGCAGCGACCGGCGCATGTTCTTCAGGTGGAGGACAATAAGTGGCTGCCTGAACCGGGCTATAGCTGGATCGATCCGAAGGACCCCGCAAAGGGCGTCAGTTGGACGGAGGGCACGACGCATCGTGACGATCCGCATATCGTCGCGGCCGCAGTCGAGGGCAATTGGGTGCCGGCCGACGGCTATGTCTGGAACAGCGATGGTGACATGTCGAAAGGCGTGCACTGGCAGCCGGGCATCAAGAGCAGCGGCTTTCCCAATGTCTTTGCCGCCGCGGATGCCGATCACTGGGTACCCGGCGATGGTTATCGTTGGCGCTCGGATTCGCCGACCGAGATGCGCGTCGACTGGAATCCCGGTCAGGCAAGCCAGACCTACGCGCATATCGCTGCCAGCCCGACCGAAGGTTCGTGGCTGCCCCAGCCGGGTTATGCCTGGTCGACCCCCGGCCAGTTGTCGGCGGGGGTCTGGACGCCCGGCGTTCGACACCCGCTCTATAGCCATGTCACCGCGGCGCAGACCGAGGGCTATTGGGACGCCGACCCCGGCTACACCTTTTCGATCACCGATAGTCTGGCGAGTGCCATCTGGACACCCGGGCGCCCGAGCCCGAGCTATGCCAACCTCGTCGCGGGAGCCGATGAGGGTCGATGGGTTCCCGCCCAAGGGTACCGGTTCGCCAACACCGATCCCAATGATTTCACCGTCATCGCGTCCGATGATGGCAGCAGCGGGTTCGACAAGTTCATGCGGGTCGCGGTCCCGGTCGTCGCGGCGATCGTCGCGAACAGCTATGCGCAACCGCAGAGCAACGACTCGGCCTTCCAGCGCGGCTTCATCCGGCCGGCCGCCGCCGCGGTGCGCGACGAGAGCGTCAAGGAGGCGATCCGTCAGGCGCAATAATGCGCGATTCATCTAGCACATTCGTCGATGTTATATTGTAACCCGCCGCCATCTATGCCACATAGCGCCCGCAATGACGGCGCATGTCCATAATCATTCCCCCGCTTTCCACTGGCTGGAAGCGCGCTTCGATCGATTCGCGATCGGGCTGTCGGGGCTGTGCGCAATCCATTGCGTCGCCAGTTCGCTGCTGCTGGCGCTCGCCGCCTCGGCCGGCGGTCTGCTCGATCCGCGCATTCACGAAGTCGGGCTGAGCTTTGCGATGCTGTTCGGTATCGTCGCGCTGGGCCGCGGCGTGATGAGCCATGGCTATATGCTGCCCGCCGTGGTCGGTTCGGCCGGCCTTGGCATGATGGCGGGGGCGATCACCATGCCGCATGACGGCGGCTATGAGACGGTGTGGACCCTGCTCGGCGTCGCGATCCTCGCGCTTGGTCACGATCTCAATCGCCGCGCGACCTACTGATCGCTCTGCCTGCCGATCGTTCTCTTGTGATCGGGCCCGAGCGCGCCTAGATTCCGTCGCATGGCCTCGCATCAGCACAAGCATTACGAACCGCAGGGCGCCGACCTCGCCCGCGCCGCGCAGGCGACGCTCGAGCGCGCCGGCGAGCAATGGACGGCGATGCGCGCGCGCATCTTCGAGACTTTGACCGGTTTCGACAAGCCGGCCTCGGCCTATGACATTGCCGAGGCCGTGTCGAAATCGGAAGGGCGGCGCGTCGCCGCCAACAGCGTCTACCGCATTCTCGACCTGTTCGTTGGTGCGAACCTCGCGCGCAAGGTGGAGAGCGCGAACGCCTATGTCGCCAATGCGCATCCCGACTGCGAGCACGACTGCATCTTCCTGGTGTGCGACGAATGCGGCCAGACAACCCATCTCGACGACGACCATATCACCAAGGCGGTGCGCGCGGCGGCGATCGCGGCGGGCTTCACGCCGGAGCGGCCGGTGATCGAGGTACGCGGCAAATGCGCCGAATGCGTCGGCTGAATAACGCCTGATTTCCTCCCCAAACGGGGAACTATAACTGTCAGATTACATATTCCACGGTGTTCATCTGCGTCTGCGCGGCGCGGGCGGCACTGCGCTTGAGCACCAGTTCGGCGTGTAGCGCCGCGACGGTGTCGCTGCCGGCGGTCTTGAACAGGAACGGCAGCACAGCGTGGAGCGCGCAACGCATCCCGCCCGAGACCATCTTCAACCCGAAGCGCGATGCCACGCCGAAATGCTCGGTATAGCTTTCGCCGACCGATGCGGGGTGGTCGAGGAACAGGCGGCGGAACATGGCGGTGAATCCCTTCGAGATCTTCACTTAGGCGGCGCCGTCGGGCGTCACCGCTATCCTATCACGCGTCGGCGATTTTGCCATCCTTCGCGGCGATCATCGCCAGCATGTCGGCGGCGAGCTGGCTGAGCGTGTCATCGCGCGCGCCCATCACGACGATGCGATCGCCGCGCTGCGCGATCGTGGCGAGATGCGCGGCGGCGGCGGCGCGATCGGCAATGTGATGCGCCGCGGCACCCGTCGCCGCGACGTCGCCGACGATGTCGGCGCTGGTCACTTCGCGCGCGACCGTGCCTCCCTGATAGACCGGATCGGGCAGTACCAGCACGTCGTCGGCGCTCATCCTCGTCGCGAGGGTCGAAACCAGCTCGCGCCGCATCATCTTGAGCGGGCCATAGCCATGCGGCTGAAACAGCAGCAGCAAACGGCCGGGAAAGGCGTGGAGCGTATCGAGCGTCGCGCCGATCTTGTCGGGATTGTGCCCGAAATCGTCGATCACCGACACGCCCGCGGCCTCGCCGACCAGTTCCATGCGCCGCCGCAGGCCGACGAAACCACCGATCGCCTTCGCCGCATCGTCGAGCGCGATCCCCGCCGCGCGCGCCGCGCCAATCGCGGCCAGCGCGTTGGCGACATTGTGCCGCCCGGGCACCTGCAGCTTGACGTGCGCGGTACCGCCGCCGCGCTCGGTCAGCGCGAAATCGACGCCGAAAGGTCGCTCGGCGAGATTGCTCGCGACCAGATCCGCTTCGCCTTCGATCGAGACGCTGGTCACCCGGTCACCCGGCAGCGTCATCGCCAGCGCCGCGCCATCGGCATTGTCGATGTTGATCACCGCCGTATCCGCCTTGGCGATGAAGGCGCCGAACAGCGCCCGTAATTCCTCCAATGACTTGTGGTCGAGGCTGACATTGTTGAGCACCGCGATCTTCGGCGTGTAGCCGGCGATCGATCCGTCGCTCTCATCGACCTCGCTGACAAAGGGCAGCCCGCGCCCGACCAAGGCGCTGGCATAGGGCGTGTCGTCGCCGACGAAATTCTTCATCACCGCGCCGTTCATCACCGTCGGGTCCTGGCCGAGGATGTGGAGGATCCAGCCGATCATCCCGGTCACGGTCGATTTGCCCGAGGTTCCAGCGACGCCGATCGGCAGCGCGCCGGCGTTGAACAACGAGGCGAGCAGCGCCGCCCGCGTCATGCGCGCCGCACCGACCCGCTCGGCCGCGACGATATCGGGCACGCTGGCCTCGACCGCCGCCGACGCCACCACGATCTGGTCGGCGGAAACGATCCCGCTGCCGTCCTGCGCGAACAGCGCGACGCCCTTGGCGCGCAGATCGTCGAACTTGCGCGGCAGCCGCCCCTGGTCGAGCGTGCGGTCCGATCCCGCAACCTCGGCGCCGCGCCCGGCGAGGATCATTGCCAGCGGCATCATGCCGGAGCCGCCGATACCGACGAAGAAGTAGGGTTTGCCGTCCACCATTCGCTCGCGCTATCGCTTGGGCCGGTGAGGGGCAAGCGCTCCGGCAACGATGCGAAGGACGGAACGGGTGAAGATCGGGGTATGCGCGCCGGCCAATCGGCTCGATACGGGCACAGCAGCCAAGGCCGAGGCATTCGTCGCGCTGACCCTGCCGATGGTCGAGCTCGTCGTCCACCCGCAATGTTTTCTCGATGACGGCAGCCATTTCGCCGGCCCCGACGACGCCCGCGCCGCCGCCTTTGTCGAGCTGGCCAACGATCCCTCGATCGACGCGATCTGGTTCGCGCGCGGCGGTTACGGGTCGAACCGCATCCTCCACACCGTGCTCCCACAGCTCAACGCCGCGGCGCGCGGCAAGAGCTATGTCGGCTATTCCGACATGGGCTTCCTGCTCGGCGCGCTTTACGCCGCGCGGATCGGCCACCCCGTCCACGGTCCGATGCTGATCGACCTCAACCGAAAAGGTGGCGACGTCACGGTGACACGCTCGCTCGACTGGCTGGTGCGCAAGGATCGCGCCGGGCTCGAGCCGAGCCTCGATGGCCGACCGACCGCGGCGTTCAACCTTGCCATTCTCGCGTCGCTGATCGGTACGCCCTACATGCCCGACCTGACCGACCATGTGCTGATGATCGAGGAAGTTTCGGAGCCGCTCTACCGCGTCGACCGCATGCTTTTCACCATGGCGCACGCGACGCAGTTGAAGGGTGTCGCCGGCATCCGGCTGGGTCGGGTCGTCGACATCAAGCCCAACACGCCGGCCTGGTCGGGCACGCCCGCCGAGATGATCGTGCGCTGGTGCGGCGAGATGGGCGTGCCCTATCTCGGTCCGGCTGACATCGCGCATGACGCCGGCAACAAGGTCGTGCCGTTCGGAATCGGCTGACCATCCGGATCGATACGTAGCCGTACCTATCGCGACCTTCTCGATTTCCGCCGCCCTATAATGAGGTGGTTGGGTTCAAAAGAGAAGGTTCCATGCAAAAAATCAACCATATAGCGAAATTTCTGCCGGCGCTTTTCGTTTGCGGCATGGTGTGCAGCCCCGCAGCGTCGGCCCAGACCACGCGGACATGGGTGTCGGGCAGCGGCGATGACAGCAACGACTGCAGCCGTGCCACGCCCTGCCTCACCTTCGCCGGTGCCATCGCCAAGACCGATGCGGGCGGTGAAATCGACTGTCTCGATCCGGCCGGCTACGGCGCCGTCACGATCACCAAGTCGATCGCACTGATCTGCGACAATATCCATCAGGCCGGCGTGCTGGTTTCGGGGAGCGACGCGATCGTCATCAACGTTTCCGCCGGCACCTATGTCACGCTGAGCGGCCTGTACATCGACGGGCTCGGCAGCACGGGCAGCCCGGGTACCAACGGCGTCAAGGTTCTGCAGGGCGGCAACATCACGCTGCGCAACATGACGATCAGCGGCTTTCGCAACGGCTTCGGCGTGAATTTCGTCAACCAGCAAACCGGCAAGCTGATCATGGACAATGTGTCGATCATCGAGAGCGGCATTTCCAGCAACCTTCTGACCGGAGGGGTTCAGGTCAAGCCGGGGGCGGGCATCGTCGCCAATGTCACGATCACCAACAGTCGCATGCTCAACAACGAAAATGTCGGTCTGCGCCTCGACACCGTCGGTACCGTGGGCTCGGTCATCAATGCGACGGTCAATGGTAGCACCTTAGCCGGCAACACCAACGGCGTCCTGATAAAGTCGCCGCCATCGACCGGGACCGTCAAGTTGATCGTCGACCATGCGGTTGTCACCAACAACAGCAATACGGGACTGTTCACGAACGGCGCCGGATCGACCATGCGTGTCGGCAACAGCCTCGTCACCAACAACCTCATCGGCGTCCAGGCGATCCAGAATGCTGTGCTCTCAAGCTATGGCAACAATCTGATCGATGGTAACGTGACCGACGGCACCTTCACCACCACGGCGATACCGACCAAATAAGCGCTCGCGCGACGCGGCAAAACAAGAACCCCGGCCGGAAGCGGTCGGGGTTCTTTCATCTCGGGCGAGCCGCCGGGGCGGCCCGTCAAGCTCGTGCCGTTCGGGCACGGAGTGATGCAGCGCGGGGCGCCTCGCTGCCTTCCTAACCACTATGGTTTAGATTATGCTAACTCCCAATAAAACGGGAGGGTTTAATGACGGCATTCAAGCGTATCGCGCTGATTTTTAGTACCTTTTTCGCGGCTGGATTATGCTTTGCCGCACCGGCTTCGGCGCAGGCGACTCGGACCTGGATCTCGGGGGTCGGCGACGACGCCAATCCCTGCAGCCGCACCGCACCGTGCAAGACCTTTGGTGGCGCGATCGCCAAGACGGCAGGGGGCGGCGAGATCAACTGCCTCGATCCGGGCGGCTTTGGCAGCCTGACCATCACCAAATCGATCGCGATCATCTGCGAGAACAACCCGCAGGCGGGCGTCCTGGTGGCGGCGACCAATGCGATCATCATCAACGTGCCGGCCGGCACCTATGTGACGATCAGCGGCCTCTATGTCGATGGTCTCGGCAGCACCGGTGTCGCCGGCGTCAACGGTATCTACGTTCTGCAGGGCGGCAACGTCACGCTGCGCAACATGACGATTGGCGGTTTCCGCAACGGTTATGGCGTCAACTTCGTCAACACCCAGGCCGGCAAGCTGATCATGGATAACGTCTCGGTCATCGAGGGCGGTATCGTCAGCGATACGCTGACCGGGGGCGTTCTGGTCCAGCCCGCGGCGGGCATCACCGCCGATGTAACGATCGTCAACAGCCGCTTGCTCAACAACCAGAATATCGGCCTGCGGCTCGATACGGTGAACATCATCGGGTCGGTGATCAATGCCACGGTCGACAACACGACCATCGCGGGCAACACCAACGGCATTTTGCTCAAGTCGCCGCCATCGACCGGTACGATCAAGCTGATCCTCGACCATTCGGTGGTCTCGAACAGCAGCAGCTTTGGCTTGATCGTCAACGGCACCGGATCGACGGCGCGTGTCGGCAACAGCCTGATCAGCAACAACCTCACGGGCGTCGCGGCGCTCCAGAGCGGCAGCCTGTTCAGCTACGGCAACAACCAGCTCGACGGCAACGGCACCGATGGCGCATTTACGTCGCTGATTCCGAACAAGTAACGACGCGGCGACGCCGGTAAGCCGGCAAGGTTCACGAAATACAAGGCCCCGGTCGGAGACGGCCGGGGCTTTTTTCGTCGGTCGCGCGCGCCGGTAATGACATGGTGGATCGCAGCCGCTACGGCGCGCTGATGCGGGGTATGCGACATCTCTTCCGCCGGCACGCGCGCCTGGCCTGGTTGATGGTGACGCTTGCCCTGGCCATGAAGGTGCTTGTCCCGGCCGGCTTCATGCCGGTGTTCGGCGCCACGGGTGTGACCATCGTAATCTGCTCGGGCAGCGGCCCGATGACCGCCACCGTGGCGATGCCCGGCATGGCCATGCCGGGCGGCGATCACGACGCGCCCGGCAAGCATGAAGCGCCCTGCGCCTTTGCCGGCCTCGCCGCGCCAGGTCTCGGCGGTGCCGATGTCATTCAGCTGGCGATCGCGCTGGCGGCGATCGTCGCGCTCGGCGTACTTTTCACACCGATCGCGCGGCGGCCGATCTGGGCCTTTTTGCGCCCTCCCTTGCGCGGACCACCCGCACTGCGCTGACGAGGTGGGGTGTCGCGTCATCACGCGCCGCCATGATCCAAGCAGCGGAATCCAATCGGGTGACGAGCATGTCGCCCGCCTCCCGCCGTTCGTGATTGCCCGTCACCGGCCACCTCGTTCCCGCCTTCGTGCGGCCGCTTCGCCGGCCGACCAGCTGACGCGCGGCCCCATGCCGCCCTGAACGAGTAGCTTTCATGACCGATATCGCCTGCCTGCGCGCCTCCGCGTCGGCTTTCGCCCTGTTTGCCGCCCTCGCACCCGTCGCCGCCCTGGCCGAGGACACGCCGCCACCTGCGCAGGACGTCCTTGTCGTCGCACAAAAACAGACCCAGTCGATCGAGAACGCACCGACGAGCCGCGCCACCGTGACGGCTGATCACATCGCCGACACCGTCAACGCGGTCACCGTCGAAGACACGCTCAAATATCTCCCCAGCCTGGCAGTGCGAAAGCGCAATCTCGGCGACACCCAGGCGCCGCTCGCGACGCGTACGTCGGGGCTAGGCGCCAGTGCGCGCAGCCTGATCTATGCCGATGGTGCGTTGCTCTCGTCGCTGATCGGCAACAACAATACCTCGGCCAGCCCGCGCTGGGGCATGGTCAGCCCGGAGGAAATCGCGCGGATCGATATACTCTACGGCCCCTTCTCGGCGGCCTATGCCGGCAATTCGATCGGGGCGGTGGTCAACATCACCACGCGCCTGCCCGACAAGCTCGAGGGTACGCTCAGCGCCGGCACCAGCGTCCAGCCCTATGATCAATATGGCACCCACCGCACACTGCCGGCCTATCAGCTGGGTGCCACGTTGGGCGATCGCTTCGGCCCGCTCGCGCTGTTCGCCAGCGTCACGCACACGATCAGCGACAGCCAGCCGATCGGCTATGCCACCGGCACGCGTGGCGCGCTCGCCGGCGCGACGGCCATTCCAACGACCGGCGGCTATGACGATGTCAACCGCGCCAACCAGGCGATCCGCATCTTCGGCGCCACCTCGCTGCAGCATGCCGTGCAGGACAATATCAAGGTCAAGGCGGCGCTCGACCTCACCTCGTCGCTGCGGCTGACCTATATCGGCGGACTGTTCCTCAACGCGGTCGATTCAACCGTCGAGAGCTATGTGACGGATGCGACGACGGGGCTGCCGGTCTACGTTTCGCCGACCAGCCCGACCGCACGGCAGATCAACAGCGCCGGCTATGGCTATACCATTGCGGCAAGCGCTTTCAGCGGCAACGTCTATCGTTTCGACGAGCGCCACTGGTCGCACGCGCTGTCGGCGACCGGACATGGCGGGCGCTTCGACTGGCAGGTCGTCGGCACGATCTACACCTTCGACAAGGATAGCCAGCGCACCGCGGGCGATCCGCTGCCCACCGCCTTTGCCGGCGGCGCGGGGACGATTACCCGGCTCGACGGCACCGGCTGGAAAACCCTCGATGCCAAGGGTGCCTGGCGCCCCGACGACGCCAACACGATCAGCGCCGGGGCGCATTGGGATCGCTATGTCGTGAACAGCAACCGCTACGCCACGAGCGACTGGATCCGCGGGAGCGAGGGTGCCCTCAACCAGGCGTCGCGCGGCAAGACGCAGACGGTCGCCTTGTGGGTGCAGGATGAGATCCGCCTCGCCGAGCCGCTCACGCTGACCCTTGGCGGTCGCTACGAATGGTGGCGCGCGTTCGACGGGTTCAACTTCTCCACGTCGCCGCTGCTGTCGCCGGTCAACCCGGTCTATCAGCCCGCCCGCAGCGCGACGGGTTTCTCGCCCAAGGCCTCGCTCGCCTTTACGCCGGCGCCGGGCTGGACCGCGCGTCTGTCGTTCGGCAAGGCCTATCGCTTCCCGACCGCTGGCGAGCTCTACCAGGCGGTTACGACCGGCGCGATCCAGCAGATCGCCAATCCCGATCTCAAACCCGAACGCGCCTTGTCGGAAGAACTGGCGATCGAGCGGCGCGACGCGCATGGCAATATCCGCCTGTCGCTGTTCAACGAGTCGATCGAAGACGCGCTGATCTCGCAGAGCGGCCCGCTCAACGGCACCGCGACCGTCGCGACCTTCGTCCAGAATGTCGATCGCACCCGCGCGCGCGGCATCGAACTGGCGTTCAACCGCAACAATATCGCAGACTCGCATATCGATGTCGCGGGCAGCGTTACCTATGCCGATGCGACCACCCGCAAGGACGCGGCCTTTCCGGCGGCGGTCGGCAAGTTGCTCCCGTCGGTGCCGCACTGGAAGGCAAGCGCCGTCGTCACCTGGCGCCCGACCGAGGCTATCGCGCTCACCACCGCGGCGCGCTACGCCAGCCGCAATTATGCCTCGCTCGACAACAGCGATGTCGTCGGCAACACCTATCAGGGCTTCTACAAATATTTCGTCGTCGACCTGCGCGCCGCGTTCAAGGTCACCGATCACTACCGCTTCGCGATCGGCGTCGACAATGTGAACAACGACAAATATTTCCTGTTCCATCCCTTCCCGCAGCGCAGCTTCCATGCCGATCTGACGGTCAAGCTGTGAGCGTCCATCCCCCCGGCACGCGCTGGTACAATGCGGTGTGGCGATGGCATTTCTATGCCGGGCTGTGCTGCATCCCGTTCGTGATCTGGCTCGCGCTGACCGGCACGATCTATCTGTGGCGCCCGCAGCTCGAGGGCTGGCTCGACCGACGCTACGACCAGATCGTGCCGGCCGGTCAGGCGGCATCGCCCGACGCGCAGGTCGCCGCCGCGCGCGCGGCGGTGCCGGGCAGTACGTTGCGCAAATATATCCTGCCCCAGGCGCCGAACGCGGCGGTGCGGATCATCGTCACGCGTGGCGGGCAGGACAGCCGCGTCTATCTCGATCCACAGCGATTGCGCGTGCTGGCGGTGGAGCGCGAGAACAGGCGGCTCTTCCCGCTGATCTCGCGCCTCCATGGTGAGCTGCTGATCGGCACGGTCGGCAGCTATATCGTCGAGGCCGCCGCCTGCTGGGCGATCGTCATGCTCCTCACCGGGCTTTATCTGTGGTGGCCGCGCGGTCGGCGCGGCTGGGCGGGTGTCGCCTATCCCCGGCTGCGCGGCGGGGGTCGCCTGTTCTGGCGCGATCTTCATGCCGTCACCGGCATCTGGGTGTCGTTGCTGGCGTTGGGCCTGATCCTCACCGGCCTGCCCTGGGCAAAGGGCTGGGGCAGCTATCTGGTCGAGATCAGGACGCTGACCGGCACGACACGCGGACCGGTCGATTGGACGATCGGCGGCAAGCCGCCGGTCGCCGCGGCGGACGAGCATGCCGGCCATCGCGGCATGGCGATGGCACCCGCCGCCATCGCGCCCGGCGAACTGGCGCGCGTCATCGCGACGACGCGCCCCTTCGCGGTCGCCCCGCCGGTGCTGATCTCGCCGCCCAAGGTTGCGGGCTGGGCATGGTCGGTTACCTCCGACGCGGCGAACCGCCCGCTGCGTTCGGAACTCAAGGTCGATGGCGCGACCGGGCGGGTCGTCAGCCGTACCGGTTTTGCCCAGCGCCACTGGATCGACCGGGTGATCGGTTACGGTATCGCCGCGCACGAGGGCGCGCTGGTCGGCATCGCCAACCAGATCGTCGGCACGCTTACGGCGCTGTTTCTCGCCGTGCTCGCGATATCAGGCGCGATCATGTGGTGGCGCCGTCGCCCGCTCGGCCGGCTCGGCGCGCCGGTGCCGCTGTCGCATCCGCGTTTCGGTCCGGCGCTCGTCGCGCTGATCGTCGCGCTCGCGCTCTATATGCCGATGTTCGGGGCTTCGCTGTTGGCCGTGCTGCTTGTCGAGACGAGCCTGCTCCGCCGGGCGCCGCAGGCACGGTACTGGCTGGGCCTGCCCGCGCGGCTTGGCAACGTGACGAAACGTTAGCCGATAAATTTGCCGACCGATGTCACGATCGCCGTTGCTGCCTCGTCATGTCTCCGAGCGTGCATGGTGCGCGCAGGAGACCCGACATGATCCCCCGTTTGCCCAACGCCGCCATGCTCGCACCGCGTGGCCTGCAGGCGATGATGGCGCTCGAAGCCAGCTTCAAGCACGGCACGCTCGAGCCGGCGCTGATGGAATTGGTGCGGATGCGCGCCTCGCAGATCAACCACTGCGCCTTCTGCCTGCACATGCACGCCACCGACGCGCGCGCGGCCGGCGAGAGCGAGATGCGGCTCTATCTGCTCGAGGCGTGGCGCGAATCGTCGCTCTACACCGTGCGCGAACGCGCCGCGCTCGGCTGGACCGAGGCGTTGACGCTGGTCGCGCAGACCGGCGCGCCCGACGCCGAATACGATGCGCTCGCCGCCTGCTTCGACCCGGCGGAACAGGTCCAGCTGACCTTGCTGATCGGCGCGATCAACAGCTGGAATCGCCTGCAGCTGGGCTTTCGCGCCGAACATCCGGTAGAAGCGCGCGATGTTGCCGCCTGACCCCGCAACGCAGCTGTTCGAGACGCAGCGGCCGCGGCTGTTGCGGCTCGGCTACCGCATGCTCGGCTCGCTGTCCGAGGCCGAGGATGTCGTGCAGGACGCATGGCTGCGCTGGTCGGCGGTCGGCACGCAGGTCGACGTGCCCGCCGCCTATCTGACGCGCGTCGTCAGCCGGCTGTGCCTCGACCGGATGAAATCGGCGCGGCACCGGCGCGAGAGCTATGTCGGCGCGTGGCTGCCCGAACCGCTGCTCGACGATAGCGACGACGCGTCGGCCGACGACCTCACCCTGACGCTGATGATCGCGCTCGAACGCCTTTCGCCGCTCGAGCGCGCCGCCTTCCTGCTCCACGATATCTTCGGCGTGGCGATGGACGATGTCGCGACCACGCTCGGCCGCGATGCCACAGCGGTGCGCCAGCTCGCGGTCCGCGCGCGGCGGCATGTCCGCGATGCCCGTCCGCGTTTCCCGGTCGCACAGGCCGAGGCCGATCGCATCGCCCAGGCCTTCTTCGTCGCCTCGCGCGATGGCGATGCCGAGGCGCTCCGCGCGATGCTCGCGGAAGATGTCGTGATCCATTCCGATGGCGGCGGCCGCGTCATCGCCTTCCGCAACCCGATCCGCGGCGTGGATCGCGTGCTGCGCCTGTTCGCCGGGCTGCAACGCAAACCGATCTATCGCCCGGTGATGCTGCGCGCGCTGCATATCGACGGTTTGCCCGGTTACGCCAGCGTCGACCGCGGCGGCGTGTTCCAGACCACCGCGCTGGACATCGCCGACGACAAGATCGTGGCGCTCTACATCGTGCGCAATCCCGACAAGCTCCGCCATATCGCCGGCGTCATGGCCGATGAAGGCCTGCTGCCGGGTGGGGCAGGGTGATGCGCGCCGTCTACCTCGCCGCCTTGCTGCTCGGCCTGTTCCTGCTCGGCAACGGCCTCGTCATGCTGGTCGATCCGCAACGCTGGTATGCCGCAGTGCCGGGCGTGACCAGGACGGGTCCGTTCAACCAGCATTTCCTGCGCGATATCGGGCTGGTCTACGTCATGATAGGTATTGGCATTCTCGCCGGCATCCGTCAGCCGCGCGAGCGCGCGCTGCTCTGGGCCACCGCGACACTGTGGCTGGCGGGCCATGCGCTGTTCCATGTCTGGGAAGTGGCGGCCGGCATCTGCGGCAGCGCGGCCTTGTGGATCGACTTTCCCGGCGTCACCGTGCCCGCGCTGATCGCCGCCGGCCTGACCGCGCACGCCTGGCGGGACCGGCGTCGCGCCGGATAGCGCCGCGCGCCAGTGGGCATGGTGCCGCAGCAAGGCGTCACCACCGGGATCGTCAGCATCGTGCGGCGGATCGCCCATGCCGCAACCGCGAACAGAATGAGGAAGGCCAGCTGTCGCCCGACGCGTTGCCAGTCAAGCAGGATCAACGCCAGCACACCCCAGATCGCGATGTCGTCGAGGCTGGCATAACGCAGGATGCGCTGGCCCAGCGGCCGCCGCAGAATGCCGAGCTTGTCGAGGAGCAGGACCAGGATTGGCAGGGCAGTGACGGCGCACGACATGCCGATGCCGAGCACGACCTGCCAATAGCTGCCCTTTGCGCCGATCCAGCCCGGCCAGCGCAACATCGCCCCGGCCGCCGCCATGCCGAACAGCAGCGGGACGAGCAGCGCCAGTCCGGCGGTGACCCCGGTCTCGCGCCGCTGCGACCACGCCTCGCCCAGGTCGAGTTCGATCCCCGCGACGAACACGAACAGCATCACCGCCCACCATGCGATGCCGTTCAGCGCGCCGATCACCGGCGGGCTGAAGATGAAGGCATAATAGCCGGGAAATATCGCGCCGAGCACCCCCGGGCCCAGCAAGATCCCGCCGATGATCTGCACTACGACCAGCGGGGCATAATAGTCGGTCCGGCCTAGGCGCCACACCAGATAGGGCAGCGCGAAGATCAGCAGCATTGCGATCAGGAAGATCTCGGTGGTGCCTGTCATGACCAAATGCTAGCGAATGGCAATACTGCCGCGCAAGGCGTCAGTTGGTGAAAGCCGACGCGCGTCGGATGCCACCGACCCATATTAGGCCGCGTTGACGCCTCCGCCCTTGCCCCGCGCGTCATTAGCGCCCACATGGGACATGCTGGCACTCGCGCTCCGTGAGTGCCAATTCGCAAATGGCAGCGCTGGCGCCGGTTGTGAGAGCGACGTTTCCCGTCGCGGTCCAGCAAGCGAACGGCCCCCCTCCATGTCATTCCGCCCCCTGCACGATCGCGTGCTCGTCCGTCGTATCGAAGCCGCCACCAAGAGCGCCGGCGGCATCATCATCCCCGACACCGCCCAGGAAAAGCCGCAGGAAGGCGAGGTCGTCTCGACCGGTTCCGGCGTGCGCAGCGAGGACGGCACGATCGTCGCGCTCGACGTCAAGGCTGGCGACAAGATCCTGTTCGGTAAATGGTCGGGCAGCGAGGTCAAGATCGGCGGCGAGGACCTGCTGATCATGAAGGAATCCGACATCCTTGGAATCGTCGGCTAACCGACGATTCCAATCCTGACGAACGTCAGGATCTCCTGCCTCCAGGGTCGCCCGCGCGACCTGAGATCCCGGCTTTCGCCGGGACGACGCACAAAATTCCAGAAGGAACCGCCAAGATGGCAGCCAAAGACGTAAAATTCGGCCGCGACGCGCGTGAGCGCATCATGAGCGGCGTCGACATCATCGCCGACGCGGTGAAGGTCACGCTCGGCCCCAAGGGTCGCAACGTCGTGCTCGACAAGGGCTATGGTGCCCCGCGCATCACCAAGGACGGCGTCACAGTCGCCAAGGAAATCGAGCTCAAGGACAAGTTCGAGAATATGGGCGCGCAGATGCTCCGCGCGGTCGCCTCGCGCACCCAGGATCATGCCGGCGACGGCACCACCACCGCCACCGTGCTCGCCCAGGCGATCGTCCGCGAGGGCATGAAGTCGGTCTCCGCCGGCGTCAGCCCGATGGACCTCAAGCGCGGCATCGATCTCGCCGTGACCAAGGTCGTCGAGGCGCTCGTCGCGCGCTCGCGCCCGGTCTCGAACAATGCCGAAATCGCCCAGGTCGGGATCATCTCGGCCAATGGCGACGAGGAAATCGGCAACATGATCGCCGAGGCGATGGAGAAGGTCGGCAAGGAAGGCGTGATCTCGATCGAGGACGCGCAGGGCATGGAGTTCGAGCTCGAAGTCGTCGACGGCATGCAGTTCGATCGCGGTTATCTGTCGCCCTATTTCGTCACCAATGCCGAGAAAATGACGGTCGAACTGCTCGATCCGTACATCCTGATCCATGAGAAGAAGCTGTCCGATCTCCAGGCACTCCTGCCGGTGCTCGAGGCGGTGATGAAGTCGGGCCGTCCGCTGCTGATCATCGCCGAGGACGTGGAGGGCGACACTCTCGCCACGCTCGTCGTCAACAAGATGCGTGGCGGCCTCAAGGTCGCGGCCGTCAAGGCGCCCGGCTTCGGCGATCGCCGCAAGGCAATGCTCGAGGACATTGCGATCGTCACCAAGGCCGAGCTGATTTCCGAGGATCTCGGCATCAAGCTCGACAGCGTCACGATCGAGATGCTCGGCACCGCCAAGCGCGTGCTGATCGAGAAAGGCGACACCACCATCGTCGACGGTGCCGGTTCGTCCGAGGCGATCAAGGCGCGCATCGCCGCGATCAAGGCGCAGATCGAGATCACCACCAGCGACTATGACAAGGAGAAGCTCCAGGAGCGCCTCGCCAAGCTTGCCGGCGGCGTCGCGATCATCCGCGTCGGTGCCTCGACCGAGGTCGAGATGCGCGAGCGCAAGGATCGCGTCGACGATGCGCTCCACGCCACGCGCGCAGCAGTCGAGGAAGGCATCCTTCCCGGCGGCGGCACCGCGTTGCTCTACGCCTCGCTGTCTCTCGCCGACATGAAGGGCGCCAATGACGACCAGACGCGCGGCATCGACATCGTGCGCAAGGCGCTCCAGGCACCCTTGCGCCAGATTGCCGAAAATGCCGGGCATGACGGCGGCGTCGTCGCCGGGCGCCTGCTCGACGGCAACGATCCGACGATGGGCTTCAACGCGCAGACCGAGAAGTTCGAAAATCTCGTCGAGGCCGGCGTGATCGATCCGACCCTGGTCGTGCGCTCGGGGCTGCAGGATGCCGCCTCGGTTGCCGGCCTGCTGCTCACCACCGAAGCGGCGATCGCCGACGCATCCGAGGACCAGCCGGCGTAATTACGCCGCCTGTCCATCATCTGCCCGACCTGTCTCAGGAGAATATAATGTCGCGAGTTCCCGTCCGCCCCTTCCTCGTAACCAAGGATGAGGAGGGCGTGTTCCGCGTCACCGTCCGCACCACGCGGTATAACTCGCAAGGTTATCCGCTGGTGTCGGCAGAGCTTCTCACCGACGCATTCCGCACCCAAACCGCTGCCAAGGCCTTCGTAAAGGCCGAATATCGCGCCGAGCCGGGCGACATCGCGACGAAATAGCATCTGACCCTTCCCGTGCGGGGAAGGTCCAGCGCCCGTTAGCCGGGGTCGCCGCCGCGAGCGACTGTTGCGCGCCAGGCATAACGATCCCGGCAGCGTGCGATGTCGCCGCGCGCCATTCCGATCGCCCGGCTTGCTGTGCGGGTACCGCTTCAAACAGTGCCGAAGGTCGGACGGCCCGTGCCAGACATCGGCGTCATCCGCCGAAGATTGGCGGGAAATGGCGGGGCTGTTGAGCGTCTGCACTGATCTCTGCAGTGCAACTGCGTGTGTTATGTATATGGCACACTTTTCGCATGGCGTGGCGGGCAGTCGCGGCGCCGATCCGGGCCCGGATTGCCCGGAGATACGCTGTGACCATCATCGCCCGCCTGACTGCCTGCCTGATCGCCGCCACCACGATCGCCACCGTCGCATCGCCCACGATGGCGTCTCAGCGGCGAAGCGCGACCACGACCACCTACCGCGTCACCTATGAGGGCGACCGTGATGTCTACTGCATCAGGTTCTTCGCCGACGCCGAGGCCGCGGACCCACGTCCGGGCCGTCCCGGGGTTACTTGTCGCTCTCGCGCGGCATGGGCGAAACAGGGCGTCCAGATCAGCGACCCGCATGTGGACATGGAGCATTCTGCCCGCTCCTAGGCGTTCGCTTTCAGGATTTCCTGCACGCGCTCGACGCTCGGCAAATGGGTCTGCATCTGCCCCGCGGTGCTTCATTCGACATTGCGCGGTAATACGGCCCTGGTGGTTGCACCCACATCACATGCCCGCCGGGCTGCTTTTCCGGAACGCGCCCGGCGTCGCGCCGGCGTGGCGCCGGAAGAAACGCACGAAATATGATGGTTCGGCAAAGCCGAGCGAATAGCCGATCTGGGTAGCCGAGGCCGTTGTGAAGACCAGTTGGCGGCGTGCCTCGTCGGCAAGGCGATCGAGGATGACGCCCTTGGCGGAAAGGCCGGCAAACCGCAGGCAGGCGCGGTTCAGCCGGACATGGCTGCATTTGAGTGCGTCCACGTAAACCGCCATGCGGCGCTCGCTCAGGAACTGGCGTTCGACCATTGCCCGGAAGGCGAGGAACAGCTCCCTGTCCCGGTCGTCCTTCGCGCTGCCCGGTTCATGCCCTTGCCGGATCACCCGCAAGACCTGAACCAGCACCATGCGCTGCAACGCCTCGACGCAGACCGCCTCGCCCTCACGCCCGCCACCCGCTTCCCGGCAGAGGTTGCGCAGCAATAGTGCCAGATCGTGCAGGCATGTCCGCTCCGCACCAAAGCGCGCAATGTGCGCGCGGCGCAGCAGGAAGCCGATGTCCAGCCCGCGATTGACCACGAGGTCGAGCACGCGATGATGCGCGATCGTCGCTGCCCAGCCTCTGACCGACGGCCCGACCTCGAAGCCATGGACGCCCCCGCCGGGAACGGTGATCAGGCAGGGAGCCTCGATCTGGTGGCGCTCGCCATCGATCGTGAAATGGCAGTCCCCCGACATTGCGAGAATGATCTGCAGCATGTCGGGATGGACATGGGGGACCGCGGGAAAAGCCGCCGGGTCAGCCAACCCGTCCGGCGCATGGCGCGCCAGCACGAATGCCTGCTCTCCGGGCACGGCCCGGACCCGCGATGTGCGCAGCGGCATGGTGTCGGCGGCAGCTTTGCGTTCGATTATCATGACGAAAAGTACCATGAATTAGCCGGTTTTGTGAATTTTTGTCGTGCTGCCTCACCTTTATGCTCTGCGCCTGGTCGATCGGGAAAGGTCGGTCGCAAGGAGAGGAAACAGGGACATGGCGCATTTTCCGCAAACCCGCAGCTTCATGCATGCGCTCCGGCCGCTTCGGCTGGAATGCGACGTTCTCGATCTCGATATCGAAGGCACGGTGCCTGCGGAGATTGACGGGACCTATCAGCGCGTCCAGCCCGACGCGCAGTTCGCGCCGCGCTTCGATGACGACCAGTTCTTCAACGGCGACGGGCTGATCACGCAGTTCGATTTTCGCAACGGCCGCGTCGACCTGAGGCAACGCTATGCCCTGACCGACAAGCTCAAGGTCGAACGCGCGGCGGGGAAGGCGCTGTTCGGGGCCTATCGCAATCCTCTCACCGACGATGAATCGGTGAAAGGCATGATCCGCTCGACCGCCAACACCACCCCCATCGTCCATGCCGGCAAGCTGCTGGCGCTCAAGGAAGACAGTCCGCCGCTGGTGATGGATCCGCTCACGCTGGCGACGGAAGGTTTTTCGGATTTCAACGGCAAGATGCGCAACCAGACCTTCTCGGCGCATCCCAAGATCGATCCCGTCAGTGGCAACCTCTGCAATTTCGGCTATGCGGCGACCGGCCTGCTGACCCGCGACGTGTCCTACATGGAAATCAGCCCCGAGGGCGACCTGCTGTTCGAGACCTTCTTCGAGGTCCCTTATTACTGCATGATGCATGATTTCTCGATCACGCAGGATTATGCGCTCTTTCACCTGTGTCCGATCACCTCGAACTGGGATCGGCTGAAGGCCAACAAGCCCCATTTTGGCTTCGACCCGTCACTGCCGACCTACCTCGCCGTGCTGCCGCGCCATGGGCGGGCGGAGGACATACGGCTGTTCAAGGCGCCCAAGACCGTTTTCGCCAGCCATGTGATGAACGCGTATAACGAGGGCACGCGCATCATCTTCGACATCCCCCAGGCCGAGGGCAACGCCTTCCCCTTCTTCCCCGACATCAACGACGCCCCATTCGATCCCGTCGCGGCGCGCCCCTATCTGCATCGCTGGATCGTCGACATGGCGTCGCCGACCGACGATTTCACCTCGGTCGAGCGGGTGTCCGACCTGATCGCGGAATTTCCCCGCATCGATGATCGCTATATCGGCCAGCCCTACACCCATGGCTGGATGCTGGTGATGGATCCCGACATGCCATATGAGGGCGAAGGCGTGCGTGCGTCCGGCTTCCGGATGAACAAGATCGGTCATTTCAACCGCCAGACCGGCGAGGAAAAGACCTGGTTCTGCGGGCCGCAATCATTGATCCAGGAGCCTCAGTTCATTCCGGCCTCCCCCGATGCCGCCGAAGGCGATGGCTGGCTGCTGGCGCTGGTCGACAATCAGACGACCAACTATACCGATCTCGTGATCCTTCCGGCGCTGCACATCGAAGAGGGACCGATCGCGCGGATCCATCTCCCGTTCCGCACCCGCAACGGCCTGCACGGCACCTGGGCCGACCGGTCGAAATTGCCGAAGCCAAGCTGATCGGGCCGGGTAGCAGCTATCCGACACAGCGCCGCGGCACCACCGTCTCGCGCGGCTGCCCCGACACCGTGTA
Organism: Sphingomonas sp. AR_OL41; assembly: GCF_029911635.1. Lineage (GTDB taxonomy): Bacteria > Pseudomonadota > Alphaproteobacteria > Sphingomonadales > Sphingomonadaceae > Sphingomonas. Next base: position 5,538 of record NZ_JARYTI010000033.1, on the reverse strand, counting down.
GAGCCGCTCGGCGGGAAACTTCATGCGCAGCCGGCTGTGGGTCAGGTCGAAATCATACACCGCGCCCTTCAGCCGGGCCATCGCCGTGCCGCACACCGGCTTGCCCAGCGCGGCGAAGCCGATCGCCAGCCCTTCGCCCAGGCTCCCGGTCCATCGCCCGACGCGTACGCTGACCGGGCCGGGATGATATTTGCCCGCGCGCGGCAGCACCTGCTCGATCCACTGCCGCGCAATCCCGCTTTCGCGTTCCTCGGCCGGTAAATTGTGCACCTGATACGCCATCGGCCGCGTCACGAACCAGCCCATCACCGCGCGCGCGATGCTCGTCGTGCCGCCGCTCGGCGTGTCGGTCAGGTCGAGCGTCACCGCCGCACGCGGCGCGATTTTCGCCATCGCCGCGTCGAACGCGGTGATCGTCGCGTCGTCGCCCAGCGCATTGTTGAACATGATCGTCACCGCGCCGTTCTTCCCCGGCATCACGCGCAACGGCGGCCGATCCGCCCGTCCGGCGTAGAGGCTGGCGAGTGTGACCACGCGCGCGTGCCCGTCGCGCGTCGCCAGCGTCAGCGTTCTGCCGCGGTCGCGCCGCCCTGCCGCCAGCACGCGCGCGGCAAAGGGCGCGCGCTCGCCGATCGGCGCTAGCCCGAGCCGGACCCAGAACGCCGCCACCGCGCGGTCGATGACCACGCCGTCCACCGCCACCACCCGTTCGCTGGCGACGATGCCGGCACGCGCCGCCGGCGTGTCCGGCTTCACCGCGTCGATGATGTAAGCGTCGCCGCGCCGGACGATCCACAGATCGGCATAGCTCGGCACGATCGCCCAATCGTCCTTGAACGAGCTGCCGGTCAGCGCGTGATGATCGGCCAGCGCGGTGATCATGTCCTCGGCGTAGCGCAGCAGCGAATCGCGGTCGTGCACCGCGTCGCGCTCGGCGGTCAGCATCGGCGATGTCGGCACCACGCCCCCCGGCAGGTCGTCGAGATAGGCATAGTTGGCCGCGATCAGCGCCGCTATCTCGCCCGCGTCGGCGCGATAATCCGCCGCCGATAAGCTATCCGGTGCCACCGCACCGCCCGCGCTGCTTGCCAGCGCCGCCATCATCATCGCCCCAAAATATCGCATGCCGCACTCCCGTCATCGCTGCCGGCGCGTCTAGCCGCGCCGCAGCGGCGAGGATTGAACGCTATTGCTGTGCGTAACGCCCGGGCGAGGCGCCGACGATGCGCTGGAACTGCCGCGTCAGATGGCTCTGGTCGGCATAGCCGACCGCCGCCGCAACATCGGCGATCTCGCCACCCTCACGCAGCAACCTACGTGCCGCGATTACCCGGCGCTGGTTGCGATAGGCGAGGGGGCTGAACCCCGTCGCTGCGCGAAAGCTGTGCGCGAGATGAAACACGCTCAGCCCGGCCACCGCCGCCAGGGCGGCGAGGCTGAAACCCTCGGCAAAATGCTGGTCGATATGGTCGCGCGCCCGCGCGATCGCCGCAGCGCTGTCCGCCGCCGGCGGTGCGACGGCGCCATCGCTGGCCAGCGCGTCGATCAGCGCGAGCAGCGCGCTCTGCTGCTCCAGCGGGCCGGTGCCGTCCGCGCTCAGCATTTCATGCGTCGCCGTCACCAGCGCCGCGAGCTGCGCGTCGCGCGCCACCGGGCTGGCAAAGGCGAGCGGCCGGCCGTCGCGCAGATAGGGGGCGATGCTCTCCGCCGGCAGGTAGAAGACGCGGTAGCGTAGCGTCGCGTCGCCGATGCAGCGATTGGCATGCGGCTCGCCCGGGTGCAGCCGCAACACGTCGCCGGGCGCGACGACATGGCCGATGCCGCCGACGCTCAGTTCCTCCGCGCCCGCCTCGACCGTGCCGACGACATATTCCGGGTGCAGATGCGTCGGAAAGGTGCGGCGGCGATAGGCGACCGATACCAGTTCTACCCCCGGCAGGTGGCGCGGCCGCACAAAGGCTGCCCGATCCTTCGCGATGACGTCGGCGCTCATGACCTGGGGCCGCTAGCACAGCCCGGCCTGGCCGGGGAGTGGCGGGCCCGGCGAACCGCGTAACAATACCGATACCGCCGCGGCCGTGCGCGGTGCACGGCGTGCTCCTGCCGCGACGCGGCACAAGCGAAAAGGCGACCGACATGAAGCTCGATGAGATTTCCCGCCCCGACGCGGCGACCGGGACGACCGAACTCACCACGCGCAGCGGCTATGTCTGCCATGTCCGCCCGGTCAGGGTTGGTGACGAGGCGGCGCTCGCGACCTTTTTCGCCGGCGTCTCGTCGGACGATCTGCGCTTCCGCTTCCTCAGCGGGATGAGCAAGGTGCCCGACGCACGCATCGCCGAGATGACGCATGTCGACCACGCCAAGACCGAGGACTTCATCGTCTTCGAAGCCGATGGCGAGACGATCGTCGCCAACGCGCTGCTCGCCGCCGATGACAAGCTCGACACCGCCGAGGTTGCGATCTCGATCCGCCATGACGTGCGCGGGCGCGGCATCGGGTGGGCGCTGCTCGACCATGTTGCACGCCAGGCCAAGGCCAAGGGCATCCGCAAGCTCTGCTCGATCGAAAGCCATGAGAACCACGCCGCGATCGAACTGGAGCGCGAAATGGGCTTTACCGCCCGCGGCTATGAGGGCGATCCGTCGCTGGTGTTGCTTGAGGCCACGCTGCAGGATTGAACGCCGCTCGTCCCGCCGCCGCTACTTCACCACCCCCCGGATCAGGTCGAACTTGATCCGAACCCAGGCGCCGATCTGCGGCTTGCCGCCGATCCGGGGCGGCCGCACATGGAACTGCCACGCCGCCTGGCGCAGCATCCGCGACAGGCCGGAGCCCGGCGATTCGCCGATCGAGCGGCAATTCTCGACGCGGTTGCCCGGGATCGTCTTGCACGCGACCATCCCCCATCCGGTCTCGACGCCCGCCGGCATATAGGTGACCATCTCGGCGCGCGTCGGCTCGCGCTCCCATTCGGCATTGAACAGCCGCTCGCCGCCCGGGCCTTCGCCGGGGCCGTAGGCCGCGCCGCTGTCGCGCCCGGTCGAGCGGCCATCGCCGGCGTCATTGCCGCTGGCCGACGCCATGCGGCCGATATCGGCGGCGGCCATCTCGTCCTTGCTCAGCGGAATGAACAGCGGCGTTTCCGGCTTCGGCTCGGGCGTCGCGGGTTTGTCCTGCGTCGGGGATTTGGGCGCGGCGCCGCCACTGTCATGCTTGACCTTGGTCACCTTCGTCGCGCGCGATGCCGGGCGCGGCGCCAGCTTGGCCTCGGGCAGTACCTGGAAGGTGGCGAGCTTTTCGTCGCGCTTCTGCGCCTCGCGCTGATAATGGCCCAGCGTCAGCAACGCCGCCACCACCAGCAGCTCGATTCCGATCGCCAGCACCATCGCCACGGCGCGGCCACGCAACCGATCGGGCAGCCGCTCTCGCAGGGAAGTTAGCGCAGCCCGCATCGTCGAACCGCCTAGCCCGCAATGCTGCAGTACGAAAGACAAGACATGTGCGCAGATTTCATTGTCACGGCCCCTGTCATGCCGCCCGTGTCGCGGCGATGACGCGGGCATGAAAGCGGGCCGCGACCTTAATCGCGCCTGACCAAAGTTGTCGCTTCCGTGGCTAGGGCCGCCCCGCCAGCACGATCGATGCCGTGCCCTGGCCCCAGACCGGCAGATACAGTCCCTGGCCCGCGGCCTTGAGCTGCCCGGTCCGCACATGCGTGATATGCGCGCGGATCAGCAGGTCGCCGAGCCGCTTCTCCGCGATCGCCTGCGCGACCTTGCCGAGCAGCCCGTCATAATCCTTGCTGAAATTCTGCGTCAGCGCATCGGCGATCGTGTCGGACAGGCCGGGCGTGTTGGCCAGCTTGATCAACAGGCCGGTGCGCACCGAATCCGTCACGCCCGCAACCGACAGTTCGGTGAACGAGACGCGCCGGCTGTCGACCGCGTTGATCGGTTTTGCCGTCAGCCACACCGTGCCGCGCGACGGCGTGCCACCCGGTATCGCCGCGCTGAATTCCAGCCCCACCGCGATCTTGCCGCCCTCGGTGCCATAGATCGTAACCTTGCCGAACTGCGCATTGACCGGCCCGATCCCCGGCACCGCGAACGGCCGCGCCGAGCGCTTGGCCAGCGCCTTCGCCAGCACCGGCTCCAGCTCGCGATAATCGGCGATCACCGGAATCGCGAACAGGATCTCGCCCGGCGCCGTCGCGGTTCGAGAAACGGCGGGCAGGGGCGTCGGTGCCGGATCGGCCGGCTGCGGCCCGACGAAGGTCTCGGTCCCGGCCTTCATCCCCAGCCGCAGCGTCAGCGTTCGCCCGCTGACGCTATAGCCGCCATAGTTGAGCGTCTGCGGCGTGATGCGCATCCACACCGGCGGATTGGCCTTGTTGAGTTCGATCGAGGTGAAGGCCGAGGACCAGGCATGCGCCACCTGCTCGCGAAAATGCAGCTTGGCGAGTTCGCGCGGCAGCGTTCGCTCGAGCCCGGCGATCACGCCCTTCAGTTTTGCATCGGCCTTGCTGGTGAGTTCGATCCGCTGGCCGAGAAAGTCGATATGCGGCGCGTCCGTCCAGTCATAGGCGATCGCGATGCTACCGCGCGGCGACCAGTCGGGCGCGACGTCGAGCTTCACCACCGCGCGGACATGCGCGTCGGCGGTGGCGGTTTCGCGCTTCAAAATGCCGCCGATATCCTCGGCGCTCACCACCGCATGCAGCGGCATCGTCACGAAGATGTTCCGCCCCGCCCCCGACAGGGCAAGCGGCCCGCGCGTCACCACCCCGACGATGCGGCATGTGATCTTCGGCGTCTTGATCTTCGCAAACAGGATCTTGACCTGCTTCGACGCGACGCAGGTCTCGCCGGGCTGGTCGATGGCCCACAACCGGCGCGGCACCGCGCGCTCCAACGCCACGCGCAGCTGGTCGAGATCGGCGGTCACCGGCACGGTGATGATCGAGGTCTGCGGCGGCACCGCGATCACGTCAGTCGCGCGCGGCGGCGCGACGCGCGGCACGCGATGGCACCCGGCGGCGGCGAGACACGCCGCGCCGATCGCCAGCCAGCGGAACATCGATCGCATCACGGGCACCTCAGTCGCGCCCGTCCGCCGGCAGCATCGACCGCGCCGTGCGATAACAATCCTCGATATGCGCATTGCCCGCCAGCTTCATCGCCCCGAAGCTCACCGAGGCAGCAAAGGCCGATCCGATCAACGGAATATAACGCGCCGCCGACGCCGACACGACGCGCACGCCGATCCTCCGCAACAGCCCGATCGCGACCTTGCGCGTCACGAACCGCCCGATCACATTATTGCCCAGGCTCGCCGCGAACACGAACACCTTCTCGGCAATTTCGGGGTCGAGCTTCTCGACGCTGTCATGGTCGAGTTCGAACGCCTGGCTGATGCGCGGCAGCATGTTCGCCAGCAGGCCGATATCGGCGACCAGGTCGGCGCCGGGGATCGGCACCACCGACGCCCCCGCCGCCGCCAGCGCGCGCCGCGTCACCATCCGCCGGCAGTCGCGC
>NZ_JARYTI010000032.1 GCF_029911635.1 Sphingomonas sp. AR_OL41 | reverse complement strand
GCACCGCCGCCGCCGCCGCCGCCGCCTCCCCCGCCGCCCCCGCCTCCGCCTCCGCCGCCGCCGCCGGTGGTGCAGTGCACGCCGGGACCGTTCATCGTGTTCTTCGAATGGGACAAGTCGGACGTCACGCCAGAGGCAGCGTCGATCCTCGACAACGCCGTCGCGCAGTACGCCAATTGCGGCAATGCGCAGGTCATGATCGCCGGCTTCACCGATCGTTCGGGTACGCCGAAGTACAATGTCGGTCTCTCGCAGCGTCGCGCTGACGCGGTGAAGGGCTACCTTGGCGCTCACTCGATCCCCGAGACCGTGATGACCACCCAGGCTTTCGGCGAGGACCCCGCTCACCTGCGCGTCCAGACCGCCGATGGCGTTCGCGAAGTGCAGAACCGTCGCGTCGAACTGATGTACGGCCCGGGTTCGGGCAACTAAGTTCGATCCTTCGGGACGAAAAGATCAGGGGGGCCGGTTCGCCGGTCCCCCTTTTCCTTGCCTGCTGCAGACGCGCGAATCGGTCCGTCGAAGGGCTGACAAACGGCGGCGTGTTCGGTAGAGCGCGGCATCTCCGGCGCGGCACCTCGCTCCGCGCCGCCATCTTCGAGGGTGAAACACCGTTATGCGCATCACGATGATCGGCTCGGGCTATGTCGGCCTGGTATCAGGCGCGTGCTTCTCCGATTTCGGCCATGACGTGATCTGCGTCGACAAGGACCAGGGCAAGATCGCCGCACTCGAGGTAGGGCGCATGCCGATCTACGAGCCCGGGCTCGATACGCTGGTCGCGACCAACGTCGCGGCCGGTCGCCTGACATTTACCACCGACCTGAAGGCGGCGGTCGCCGGCGCCGATGCGGTGTTCATCGCCGTCGGTACGCCGTCGCGGCGTGGCGACGGCCATGCCGATCTGAGTTATGTCTTCGCCGCAACGCGCGAAATCGCCGAGGCGATTGACGGGCCTGTGGTGGTCGTGACCAAATCGACCGTTCCGGTCGGCACCGGCGACAAGGTTGAGGAAATCCTCAGCGAGCTGGCCGGGGATTTCCCGATCGCCGTCGTCTCCAATCCCGAATTCCTGCGCGAGGGCGCGGCGATCGGCGACTTCAAACGCCCCGACCGGATCGTCATCGGCACCGAAGATGCGCGCGCCCAGCAGGTGATGCGCGACATCTACCGCCCGCTCTATCTCAACGAGAGCCCGATCCTGTTCACCGGGCGGCGCACGTCCGAACTGATCAAATACGCCGCCAACGCCTTCCTCGCGACCAAGATCACCTTCATCAACGAGATCGCCGATCTGTGCGAGGCGGTCGGCGCAAACGTGCAGGACGTGTCGCGCGGCATCGGCCTCGACAACCGTATCGGATCCAAATTTCTTCATGCCGGCCCCGGCTATGGCGGGTCGTGCTTCCCCAAGGACACGCTCGCGCTGCTCAAGACCGCTGAGGATTATGAGACGCCGGTGCGGATCGTCGAGGCGGTGGTGCAGGTCAACGACAACCGGAAGCGCGCGATGGGGCGCAAGGTGATCAAGGCGCTGGGCGGGGACGGCGCGAACGGCGTGAAGGGCAAGACCGTCGCGATACTTGGCCTGACCTTCAAGCCCAATACCGACGATATGCGCGACGCGCCCAGTCTCGCGATCGTCCAGAGCTTGCTCGACGCGGGGGTCACGGTACGCGCGCATGATCCCGAGGGCATGGAGATCGCGCGCGGCATGATGCCCGAGGTCACCTATTGCCGCGACGCCTATGATGCGGCGGAGGGTGCCGATGCGGTGGCGATCGTCACCGAATGGGATATCTATCGCGCGCTCGACCTCAAGCGGCTGGCGGGTGTGATGACCGGCAACGCGATGATCGATCTGCGCAACGTCTATCCCCCGGCCGACGCGGCGCGCGCCGGCTTTGCCTATTCGTCGATCGGGCGCTGAATCCGATCCGCCGCCCAACGTCCCGCTTACGCAAAGCTATTTGTTCACGCGAAGGCGCAAAGACGCGAAGAGACGGCTGCCGGCAAATCGACGGGGCGCTACAAATTCGGTGACGTTTCCAAAATCGCGCTCTTCGCGCCTTGGCGCCTTCGCGTGAATCCAGCTTTCTCTCAGCCTAGCGCGGCCTCGAGCCAGGCCGGGCGCAGGGCATCGCCGAGATTCTCGACGCGGCGTAGCTCAACCATGAGGCCGAGATCGGGATAGGTGATGCGCGTGCGATCGCCTGCTTCGCCCAGTGGGGCCACCACCAGCCGCCGGTTGACCTTGGCGCGGTGATGCATCCGGGCGGTGTTCTCCTGCCCGACATAACAGCCCTTGGTGAAGCTGACGCCACCCAGTTCGCCGGCATTGGCTTCGAGCCACAAGGTCTCGCCATCGCCCAGTTCGGCGCGGCCCTCGGTCACGCCGAGCGAAAGGCGATGTTCGCGCCACCCCGTGGCCGCCTCGCCGGCTTCACCGAGCCAGCGCCGACCCAGCGCCGGCAGGCGCGGGTCGGGCAGCCCCTCAGCACCGTCGAGCGCCCAATGCACGCCGCCCGGCACGGCTTCGATGGTGATCGGCCGGCGCAGGCGGTACATCGTCAGGCGCCGCGCCAGCGCCTCGGCTGCTTCGGTCGCGCAGTCGATCAGCAGGGCGTCGCCATCGGGCCAGACGATGAAATCGAACAGCGCCTTGCCCTGCGGGCTGAGCAGCCCGGCCCAGACCGGGAACGGGCCCTGCATGTCGCTGGTCACCAGCCCCTGAAGGAAGCCGCGCGGATCGTCGCCGGCGATGCGGAGCAGTGTGCGGTCGGAAAGCCATGTACCCATTGTCCCTAGGTAGTGGCGCGCGGCCGCAACGGCAATTAAGGCGGCACCTATGACCGAACGCCTCGTGATCCGCCGCCCCGATGATTGGCACGTCCACCTCCGTGATGGCGCGATGCTGGAGCATGTCGCGACCTACACCGCGCGCCAGTTCGCGCGGGCGATCGTGATGCCCAACCTCGCACCGCCGGTAACGACCAGCGCGGCGGCGGCGGCCTATCGCGACCGGATCATCGCCGCCCTGCCGCCCGGCACCGACTTCACGCCGCTGATGACGCTCTACCTCACCGACGACATCGCGGCCGACGAGATCGTGCGCGGTGCGGGCGAGGGCGTGGTGACGGCGTGCAAGCTCTACCCGGCGCATGCCACGACCAATGCCGCGCATGGCGTCACCGACATTGCCCGCATCGCAGCCGTACTTGAGGCGATGCAGCGGATTGGCATGCCGCTCCTCATCCATGGCGAGGTGACGGACCGCACCGTCGACATCTTCGATCGCGAGGCAGTGTTCATCGAGCGCGTGCTGGCGCCGCTGATGCGCGATTTCCCCGCGCTAAAGGTGGTGTTCGAACATATCACCACCGCCGAGGCGGCGGCGTTCGTCGGCGAGGGCGGACCGAACATCGCCGCGACGATCACGCCGCAGCATCTCCAGATCAACCGCAACGCGATGTTCGACGGTGGGCTGCGGCCGCATGCCTATTGCCTGCCCGTTGCCAAGCGCGAGGTGCACCGCCGGGCTGTGCGTGCCGCCGCCACCTCGGGGTCGCCGCGCTTCTTTCTCGGCACCGACAGCGCGCCGCATAGTGCCGCACGCAAGGAGGCGGCGTGCGGCTGCGCCGGCATCTTCAACGCGCCGTACGCGCTCGAGAGCTATGCCGCGGTGTTCGCCGAGGATGGCGTGCTCGACCGGCTCGAAGGTTTTGCGTCGGAACATGGCCCGCGCTTCTACGGGTTGCCGCTCAATGAAGGCACGGTGACGCTCGAACGGGTGCCGGTCGCGGTGCCCGAGCATATTGCGGCGGGCGACGACACGCTGGTGCCGTTCCACGCCGGCGAGCAGCTCGCCTGGCGCATCGCGGGGTAGCGACGGCTCAATCCTTGTCGGTGAAGCGCTTGACCTTGAAGGGCAAATCCTTGCCCTTGGTGCGGCGCGACGGGATCTGCACCGGATGCTTCTTCTTCCATGCGGCGAAGGTCATCGGGCCGTCGGGGGTGTCGATCATCAGGTCGTCGGTCGAATCGGACATGGGTCTGGGGGCTCCTCGGCCGGCCATCATTAAAGCGCGGGCGCCGCAGGCAAAGCCTGCGTCGTCGGTCGCGGCGGTGCCGCGCCGGCCGGGCTTGCGCGAATCAGGCGGTCGCGGCCGGCTGCGCGCGGCGCCCTAGAACGGCAGTACCTTACCCTTGTGGCTGAACTTCATATAACCGAGATTGACCCCCTGGCGCCAACCCACGCCAAGCCGGATCGGGATCAGCACGATATTGCCGCGCCGCAAATAGGTCGCCGCAAAACCACCGACGACGTAGAGCCGACCCTCACCGGCCGGGAAACGCCGGAACAGCTCCTCGCTGTCGTAGAGATTATAGACCAGCACGAACACCTTGCTGGCGTCGCCGCCCAGGTCGAAGCCGACCGACGGGCCGGTCCAGTGCACCGGCATCGGGCCTTCGACCTTGTGATACATCGTGCCCGATCCGTAGCGCAGCCCCAGCACGATCGCGCCGCCCGCCTCGCGCCCGGCGATATAGGCGTTGGGCTCGCCCTGGTCCTTCAGCGTGCGCTCGAGGATGCCGGCGAGGCCGGCTGCGCCCTTGCCGAAAGTGCCTTCGGCGGCGGAGAGAATTTCCTCCCGCTTGAAGGTCGTCGCCGTCGCGGCCTCGCGATTGGCCTCGCTGCGTGCGGTGGGAGCATCGCCCGGTGTACCGGGCGCGACCTGATCGGCCGGCGGCTGGGACGATAGCGGCTGGCCGGGGTCGGGCTGCGGCGCACTGCTCTGCTCGGGCTGCACGGGATAGGACGGTGCCGGGGTGGCCGGCGCCGTCTGCGGGCGATTGATGTCGTTGTCGATCGCCTGGTTGGGGTCGATCGTGCGGACCTGCGCCACGCCCGGAGCGGCCAGACCGAGCGCCAGTGCGGCGGCCAACAACGTCAATGCCTTGCGCATGATAACCTTCCCCGCCTGCGTCGATCGGCCATCCTAGCGCCGTGCCGGCTTGCCGCGCAATGAACGGCGCGACGAGGCGAGTCGATTGCGCGGCGAAACCATCGCAACAGCGCGGTTGATCGCCGCGACAGCCCCGGCTATAGCCGCACCTCGCTGCAGCCGGAGACGTGGGTGAGTGGCTGAAACCAGCGGTTTGCTAAACCGCCGTAGGGGGATTACTCCTACCGAGGGTTCGAATCCCTCCGTCTCCGCCATTTTTCCGTATAAAGCATTGATTTATAAAGAAAAATACCGCAGCTCAATCCGCTGCCCCACTTCCTGACCCACCAAAATTTTTCATTGGGTAGGCGCCTGTGTCCCGTAACGGACGACAGCGGAAGGGGGAATTTGTAGCTCGGCGCGGTCGTCACCGGTCCTCTTTCGAACAACCGAGTAATAGCACGAGCCCCAGGAGCATGCGGTGCTGACGCTGACCCACCCCGGGTCGTGCACCCCGTGATTCGATTGCCGCGAATGGTGCGGCATAGGGAAGGTTACTGCGGATCGTCCCCCAGTTCGCCAACGCGACCTTCGCCGTCGCGCCAGCGGGGTCACGATGCGAGGAACTTTTGTTCTCTTTCGCTGCTGTTGCCGCTGACGGCGGCCCCTATTTCTGCGCAAAAAAAGCGTCGGCGTACAGCGACGGGACAACGGCTCTGGCGAGCGAGGAAATAATGTCGACGACCGGCATCCCAGATCCGACTTGCCGGGGACGGTCCTCTGGGAAGCGTGGCACGGGCATCGCCAGCCATTGGTGCGTCGTTGCGTCGCGGCAGGGGTGCCAGATGTTCTCGCTCAGCCAGGCGACCTCGTGAGTGCCGTGAGAAGCAGCTATTTCGCCGCCGCAATCGTCTTTCTGTCGGCGGCGCTGCTGTCCGGCTGTTCCGGCACATCCTCCTCATCGGGCGCGAACGCTGGCGCTCAGGCGGGAGCAGCCCGGACGGACCCCGGTTCGTTCAGCACTGCGCCGGACGGTGCCACCGGCGACTGGACCAGCCAAGCGCGCGACTACGCCAACAGCCGCTACTCTGCGCTCGACCAGATCAACACCAGCAATGTCGGCCGGCTGCGGATCGCATGGACGTTTTCCGACGGGGCACTTTACGGTCATGAGGGCGCACCGCTGGTCACCGCGGGCACGATGTATACCGTGTCGCCCTTCCCGAATCGCGCGTTTGCCCTCGATCTCACAAAGCCCGGCGGCCCAATCAAATGGGTCTACGATCCCAAGCCCTCTCCCATGGCGATCGGCAAGGCATGCTGCGATCCTGTTCTGCGCGGCTGGGCGATCGGCGATGCCAAGCTCATCTACAACCTGCTCGACGATCACGTCGTCGCGGTCGATCTCAAGACTGGCAAGGAATTGTGGCGCACGACGATGGCCGATGTCTCGCACGGCGTGACCATGACGATGTCGGCGTTCGTCGCCGGCGGTAAGGTTTTCGTCGGTAATTCGGGCGGCGAGCTGGGCGTGTCCGGCTGGATTGCCGCGCTCGATCTCCAAAGCGGCAAGGAATTGTGGCGCGCTTATTCAACCGGTTCAGATCACGGCGTGAAGATTGGTCCGCGCTTCAAGCCGCTCTATCCGCAGTATCGCGGTACCGATCTCGGTTTGAAGACCTGGCCGGCCGGCATGGCGATCCATGGAACGGGGGCGGTGTGGGGGTTCATCAGTTACGACCCGACGCTTAACTTGATCTATTACGGCACCTCGAACCCCGGCCCGCGAGTTCCAGCGCAGCGTCCTGGCGACAATTTGTGGACGAGCGCGGTATTCGCCCGCGACGCGACCACCGGCGAGGCGGTCTGGGCCTATCAGTTCACCCCGCATGACCAGTGGGATTATGACGGCGTCAACGAGATGATGTTGCTCGACCTGACCATCGGCGGCAGGCTTCGCCACACCCTCGTTCATTTCGATCGCAACACTTATGCCTATGTGCTCGATCGCGCGACTGGCGAGGTACTCAAGGCCGATAATTTCGCGCCGCAAAACTGGTCGCTCGGTTTCGACTGGAAGACCAAGCGGCCAATCGTCAATCCGGCCAAGACCCCCAAGGTCGGCGAGAAGGTCGAGCATATCTGCCCGCCCGATATCGGCCAGAAGGACTGGGAGCCGCCGTCGTTCAGCCCGCGGACCGGCCTCATCTATGTCGGCATCTTCAACATCTGCATGGACCTGACCAACCACAAGGTCAGCTATATCGCTGGCACGCCTTATGACGGCATGGAAATGACCCGTCATTCGGTCGACGGCAAGGATGGCGACTGGGGCGCGCTGATCGCCTGGGACCCGGTCGCCGGCAAGGTGGCCTGGCGCATCCCCGAGAAGTTCATGGTCATGTCCGGCACGATCGCGACCGCCGGCGATCTTGCTTTCTATGGAACGACCGATGGCTGGTTCAAGGCGATCGACGCGCGCTCGGGCAAGCTGTTGTGGAAGCAGAAGCTGTCCTCGGGCGTGATCGGACAGCCGATCACCTATCTCGGGCCCGACGGGCGGCAATATGTCGCGGTCGCGAGCGGGATCGGCGGCGCGGCGATGGTGCAGTCGGGCCGGCCGGGCCTGCCGGCGCGGGGCTCCACGCTGTACATCTTCTCGATCGACGGCAAGGACGTCGCGGAGACGACCTCGCCGGCGGCGGGAGGCAAGTGACATGAAGACCGCCAGCATTGCAGCGATCGCCCTCGCCGCGGCAGCATTGGGGGCGAGTGCGTCGGGCTGGATCGTCGCGCATGGCGTGGATGGGCAACGCAACGGCGTTGTGCCGACCAATATCGGCTATCAGGGACCGGCATCGGTCGCGCTCGGCGATATCGCCGGCGCCGCGGCTCCCGGTGGCGCGATCGACATGCCCAATCCCTATGGCACATCGCCGCAGGCAATCGCCGACGGCAAGCGCCTGTACCAGGCGATGAACTGCGCTGGCTGTCACGGCTATGATGGCGGCGGCAATATGGGGCCGGCGCTCAACGACTCCTATTGGCGCTATGGCGGTGCGCCGGCGCAGATCTACAAGACCATCTACGAGGGCAGGCCGCAGGGCATGCCTGCATGGGGCCATGCCTTGCCGGCCGATCAGCTGTGGAAGATCACCGCCTATGTCAGCTCGCTCGGCGGCGGCGTCGCGCCCAAGGATGCTGTGGCGGCGCTGCGCGGTGACCGTCCGCCATCGACCGACGTCAAATCGCAGCCGAACGCGGCCGAGGGCGGCAGCGCTATCGAGGGGCAATGATGCGCGGGTGCCGTCTCGGCGTCGCGGGCCTCCTGGCGCTCGGCGGCTGTTCAGGCGCGCCGCTCGGCTATATGACGGGGAGCGGGAGCGCCAGCGGCGACATCCTCCAGCAGATCGCCTGGGGATTTTCGACGATCGCGGTTGGCGTCACGCTGGTCATCGTCATCCTGATTGGGGCTGCGATCGCCGTGTCGGTCCGCCGCGCGCGCCGCGAGCCCGACTCTTCGGTCGCGCGAGAAACCGGCGGGCTCAACTTCATCTATTGGGGGGTCGGGCTCTCGATGCCGGTTCTGATCGCGATGGCGGTCTGGAATTTCATCGCGACGCGCGCGGTGGCCAAGGCCCCTGCGGCGCCCGGCCTTATAGTCGAGGTGACCGGGCACCGCTGGTGGTGGGAAATCCGCTATCGTGACCCGGGCGAGCCGGACTATGTCGTCACCACGGCGAACCAGCTCGTCATCCCGACCGGTGTTCCGGTGCGGATCGACCTGACCAGCGGCGACGTGATCCATGATTTCTGGGTGCCGAAGCTCGGGCCAAAGATGGACATGATCCCGGGGCGGACCAATGTGACATGGCTGGAAGCACGCGACGCCGGCACCTATCGCGGGCAATGCGCCGAATATTGCGGCCTCGAGCATGCGCGGATGGCATTCGCGGTGACAGCGCTTGCTCCGCCCGCGTTCGCCCGCTGGATGGCGGCCGAGCGCGCGCCGGCCTCGCTGCCGGACACGCGCGGCCAGCAGCTCTTCATGGCCAGTTGCGGGGCGTGCCACACGGTGCGCGGCACCGGCGCGGCGGGCATCTATGGCCCCGACCTCACGCATTTCGCCAGCCGTCCGACGATCGCTGCCGGTCTGTTGCCCAACAGCGTCGCCGCGCGTGAGCGCTGGCTCGCCGAAACCCAGACGGTGAAGCCCGGGGCACTCATGCCCCAGGTCGAGCTCGGCGATGCCGACCGGCATGCCGTTGTGCGCTATCTGGGGTCGCTGCGATGAGCACCAGTTTCAACGAGGCGGCGCTGGCCAGAGGCGATGGGTCGAGCGGTCCGGTCGATCCGAAACCACCCTTGTCGCCCAACCCGCCGGAGATTGCGGAGCGCCTGGAGGCGGCGTGGGGCGAGTCGCCGGGTCTGAAAGGCTGGTTCGGGAGCGTCGACCACAAGGTGATCGGCATCCGTTACCTGTTTACCGCATTTGTCTTCCTCGTGGTCGGGGGGTGCGAGGCGCTGGTGATGCGCATCCAGCTCGCCCGCCCTGACGCGACCGTGCTCACGCCCGAGCAATATAACCAACTCTTCTCGATGCACGGCGTGACGATGATCTTCCTATACGCGCTGCCGATCCTGTCGGGCTTTTCCAATTTTCTCTGGCCGCTCATGCTCGGGAGCCGTGACATGGCTTTCCCGCGCCTCAATGCGCTCAGCTACTGGCTTTTCCTCGTGGCCGGCATTTTCCTCTATCTGAGCTTCCCGTTCGGTGCGGCACCGGATGGCGGCTGGTTTGCCTATGTCCCCAATACGGCAGCCGAATTCTCGCCGGGACCCAATATTGACGTCTATTGCCTTGGGCTGATCTTCCTCGGCATCTCGACCACGGTCGGGTCGGCCAATTTCGTCGTGACCCTGCTCAGGATGCGAGCGCCAGGCATGTCGATCAACCGGCTGCCCATCATTGTCTGGGGTACGCTGACCGCGAGCGTCGCCAACCTGTTCGCTGTGCCGGCGGTCAGCCTTGCCTGCCTGTTCCTGTGGTTCGACCGCAATCTCGGAACGCATTTCTTCGAAGTGTCGGGCGGTGGCCAGCCCTTGCTGTGGCAGCACCTGTTCTGGATTTTCGGCCATCCCTGGGTCTATGCGATCGTGCTGCCGGCGATGGGCATGGTGTCCGATGCCTTGCCGGTGCACTGCCGCCGTCCGCTGGTCGGCTACACGCTGGTCGCGATGGCGACCGTTGCGACGATGGTGGTCGGCTTCGGCGTGTGGCTGCATCATATGTTCGCGACCGGGGTGCCGACGCTCGCGCTCAGCTTCTTCTCCGCCGCGAGCTTCGTCATCGCGATCCCGTCAGCTGTATCGGTGTTCGCGTGGATTGCGACGATCTGGACCGGCCGGGCGCGTATCACGGTCCCGTTCCTGTTCTTTACCAGCGTCATCTTGCTGTTCGTGATCGGCGGAGTCTCGGGCGTGATGACCGCCAGCCTGGTGCTCGACTGGCAGTTGACCGACACCTATTTCATCGTAGCCCATCTCCATTATGTGCTGATCGGCATCAACCTGTTCGCGGTCGTCGGCGCGGTCTATCACTGGTTTCCCAAGATGCGCGGCCGGATGATGGACGAGAGGCTCGGTCGGTGGGTGTTCGGTCTGATGTTCATCGGTTTCAATTTCGCCTTCCTGCCGATGCACTGGCTTGGCCTCGTCGGGATGCCGCGACGCGTGTGGACCTACGGCGCCGACATGGGCTTTTCGACGACCAACATGATCATCACGCTGGGGGCGTTTCTGTTCGCCTTCGGTCTCCTGCTGTTCTTCATCAACATCTGGCAGAGCGCGCGCAGCGGACGGCTAGCCGGACCAAATCCCTGGGACGGCCCGACGCTCGAATGGGCGATCGCCTCGCCCCCGCCCGTATACAATTTCGCGGTGATCCCGCTGGTCGCCTCACGCCACCCACTATGGGAGGACCGGCTCGGCGACACCACCGAGCGTAGCGTCTTCGCCGAGGGATTTTTGCTCGACCAGGGCAAGGAAACACTGGCGGTGACGCCGCTCGACGGCGTGCCCGATGTCATCCTCAAAATGCCCGGCGACAGCTGGTTGCCCTTCGCCTTGTCGGTCTCGCTGATGCCGTTGTTCGGCGGGCTGCTCACCCATTCGGTGGCGCTCGCCGCGATCGGTGCGGTGACGGCGCTGCTCATCCTGATCCTGTGGTTCGCGCCGCATACGGCGACGGCCGAAGACGAGGCGGTGCGGGTCTATGGCTGAAGCACGGACCCTCGACGAACACCTGCCGGTCCACGGCATGGGGAGGGTCGGCACGCCTTGGTGGGGCATGCTGTGCCTCATCGCGACCGAGGGGATCCTGTTCGCCTATCTCATCTTCTCCTACGCCTATCTCGGCAGCCAGGGCTATCAGTCCTGGCCCCCGACGGGCGGCCTGCCGGGACTGGGACTGGCGCTGCCGGCAACCTTGCTGCTGGTCGGATCGAGCTTCGTCCTCGAATGGGCGAAGAACCGGGCGAGGGCAGGGCATCTGGCCGTCGCGCGCCGGGCGCTTGGCCTGGCGATCCTGATGGGCATCGGCTTCGTCGCCCTCAGTCTCGCGGAATGGCATGGCAAGCCGTTCGCGCTGTCGGCCGACAGCTACAGCTCGATCTATTTCGTGCTCACCGGCACCCATCTCGCGCATGTGGCAATCGGTCTGATTGCTCTCATCGTCCTGCTTGTCTGGAGCCTGACCGGGCGGGTCGGGCCCGGACACGAACAGCATCGCACGCTCGCCACGCTCTACTGGCATTTCGTCGATGCGGTCTGGCTGTTCGTGTTCGCCACCGTCTATCTTTCGCCGCGGCTGGCATGACGGAGCTCCATCCGCTCGCCCGCGCGGTCAGCCACCCCTCGCCGGCCAAAGGCGGCCTGCCGCAGTGGCGTGTGATCACGGGCGTGACGCTCGCCCCCGTCGCATTTTCACTGCAGGTGATCGCCAGCTATGTCGTTGCGGCCGAGCGCTGCGGCGCGGGCAGCAATCCCGATATCTGGCTGGTCGCGATCAACCTCGTCGCGCTTGCCGCGGTGGTCGCGGGACTCGCCGTCGCGGTCGTCAATTTCCGCGCGACGCGCAGCGAGAAGCCGGGCGGCCATCAGGCGGTACAGGAAATCGGCGAGGGTCGAACGCGCTTCTTGGCTTATTGCGGTCTTTGCGCGAGCGCGATTTTCGGGCTAGCCGTGATGGTGCAGTTCACCTCGATCCTGACGCTCTCGACATGTCTCGGCATCGCTTCCCATATCTGATCGCGACGGTCCTCGCGGCTATGCCGGTCGCGGCGTCCGCGCATGGCGGCGAGATGCCCGAGCGGTGGAGCATCGAGCCGGTTGCGCTCGCACTGCTGCTCGTTTCGGTCCTGACATATACCTGCGGGCGGCTCCGGATGAGCCGGAGCCAGCGCGCGGCGATCGCCCCGGCGTCCCGGGTGCTGGCTTATGCCGGCGCCGTGCTGGTGCTGGTCGCCGCGCTTTTCTCGCCGATCGACGCGCGCGCCGACGACAGCTTTGCCTGGCATATGGCGCAGCATCTCATGCTGATGCTCGGTGCTGCGCCGCTGCTGGCGCTTTCCAACACCCATCTCGTCGCGCTGTTCAACCTGCCGATCGGGCAGCGCCGCCAGGCCGGCCGGTTCGTCAGCCGCACGCCCGGCGTGCGAGCGGGAGGATCAAGCCGCCTGGCGCCCATGGTCGCCGCCCTGCTGTTCGCGCTCGGCCTGTGGCTCTGGCACGCGCCGCGACTCTATGAGGACGCGCTCGCAAACGAGCAGCTTCATACGCTCGAGCATCTTACCTTTCTGGTGACCGCCGCCGTCTTCTGGCGAATGATCGCGACGAGCGGCGACCGTCGGCTCGATGCGGGAACCTCCATCGTCCTCGTAACGCTTGTCGGCCTTCAAGGTAATCTGCTCGCGGCGCTGATCACGCTCGCGCCGGAGCCGCTTTATGCGAGCTATGCGTCGCAGCCCCTGCTCGACCAGCAGATCGCCGGCCTGTTGATGTGGGTACCGGCGGGGCTGATATATCTGGCTGCCACGGTGATTGCGATCGCACGCCTGGTTCGCCACGCCCCGCGCGATCCGTTGCGCGTCCCGCGCATCTGCGAGCTCGGACCGGAAAATGGCGGGGCGGGTGCGGAAGCGTGTTTATGAATTGCGGCGACGAATCGAGGGGATCCGGCGCAGCGCAAGGGCGGTGGTGCGACCAGCCGGATTTTCGGGGCGGCAGGTCCCTGACCTGCCTTATGGGCCGATATCGATCGCGCCGGGCCGGGCTTGTGCCGTCGCGGTGCTGCCAAATCCCAGCGCCTGCGCGACAGCCATATTCCAGCCATAAGGGTCGGTCCGGAAGTTGAGGTTGCCCGAATCATCGACGAAGACATTGTGATACAACAGGCGCACGGGAATATCGTGCGGCAGAGCGACGAAACGCTGTCGGCCCGACGCGCGGGCTTGCTCCCATTCTGCCGCGACCCCCTCGTCGCGCGCGATGCGCTGCGCGAACCCCAGCGCGTCGTCGACACGGACACAGCCATGGCTGAGATGCCGCTGGCTGCGATCAAATAGCGACGGTGCCGACGTATCATGGAGGTAGATCGCCTGATCGTCCTTCATGTCGAACTTGACGAGCCCGAGCGCGTTGTGCGGCCCGGATTGCTGTACGATCCACCCGTTGCGGCGAACCATGTTGTGCCGCCTTAGATAGGCGTCGCTGACACCCGCCATCTCGCGGCGCTCGATGGATTTCGGAATGGTCCAGGTTGGGTTGGCGACAAGGCGGTAGATCGGCGCCAGCAACTGTGGTGTCTCTCGTCCGGGCTTGCCGACGATCACCTTGCGGCTGTCCACGACGTTGCCCTCCCGGTAATAGCGGAGCCGGGAAGCCGCGATGTTGACATCAATCCGGGTTGCCGGCGGGGTGCGCGACAACCATCGTCTCCGCTCCATTGCCCCTGCCAGCGCCCGCGCCCGGTCGCCGGGCCTCAGGTTCAGTATCTCGAGCGTATGCGGACCGATCACGCCATCGGCGGCAATGCCGAAATCGCGCTGCAGCTGTTTTATCGCTGATACCATTTGTGGCGTGTAGAGCGTGTCCGGCACGGTTCGCGTCTCGCCGGTCTGCGTAGCGGGGTCGGTGCCGGCAGGCGAACCTGCCGAACGGGATTGCTGGTCGGTGAGATATTCGTCGTCGACCAGTTGTCGCGCGATCGCGGGAACGCGCTCGTCGCGATCGCCGGGGTGGATGATGCCCGCCATCGCAATCGCCGGTCGAGCCTCCTGCTGCGCTTCACCGCGATAGAAGCGATAGGCTTTCGACAGCGCGGCATATTCCGCATCCTGGGGGGCGAGGCTGGCCAGCCACTGCCCGACGTCGCGCCGATCGAGCGCTTGGGCGAGCGCCATTGCAAGGTTCGCCTGGGGGCGGGGGATGGTGTAAATTTCATGCAGTTTCGAGGGGTCGACCGCGCCGGCCGCGAGTGCCGCGGCATAGCGAAGGGCACTCCGCGTCAGCGCAACTTCCTGCCGTGCCGGGCTGGCCGAAGAATCTGCCTCGCCGAGGAACGCGACATGATCGAGGCCGTGGGCCGACCGACCGTCCAGTGCCTGTCGGAGCGCGTGTCCGTTGGCTTCTGACCAGACGGGCCGCCACCCGTTCAGCTCATAGAAGTGACGCGTTTCCTGATCCGACGCGGTAGATCGCAGGGCCGCGGCGTCAATCGCCGGCGGACGGGTCTCCAGCGCCCGACCGTCGCTGATCTGGTCCGCCGTCGCGGCCTTGGCCGGAGGTGCGGCATTGCAGCCGGAAAGCATGAGTGAGGCGAGCGCCAGGTGGCAGGCGTAGCGGGTTGTTACCTTTGTCATATGTATCAGCAACGAGTGGGAGAGCGGATCGGTCCCGGAGCGCAATCGGGGATACAGCCGTCACGATCGCGCAGCGACGGATCGGGGGGCCGGCAGTCCCGGTAGAACGGGCGGCCTGAAGAGTGCTCGCGGGGCGAACAGGGAATGTATCTTGTCGCAAAGCCACCCGCGTCTGATGGGTCGGTACGAAATATCCGGTTGCCCCGCCGGCAACCTTTCGCAGATTTGTCCTCCCTGCTAGGCGGCGGCAGTGCGCGCGGTCAGGTGCTTCCGAAGCCGATCGCATCCGCCATCATGGCTTGCTTGACCTCGAGGCGGATGTCCGGTCGATCCTCGACAGCCTTCGAGATCGCATTGAAAGTCGCAGGATCAAGTCGATTGTGCTGAAGGATCAAGATTACGGCCGCATTGGCCTGCTCCGCCAACAGCTTCTGGTCAGCAGGCGCAAGCTTTCCTGTCCTGGCTGCAAGGGTAGAGCGCACGCGCTGGATCTCGGCCAGGGCGCGCGCGTAGTCGTGCAGCTGGCCACCCGTGAAGGTTGTCGATGGCACACCCGACCGGGTCTGTGTTGCACCCATTGCCGCCGGTGCGGCTAACAGAAGTGCGATGAGAGCGATATTTTTCATCAAGTTTTCCTCTGCTTGCCAAATTCAACCCGCATCAGGACCACGTCAACGTGCGTCGGCACGGCCGACCGCTGACACGCGTCGTTCCGTCGATGATCAGGTGACTGGGTGGCATTGGCGCGTAAAGCGCGCGGCCATAATGAGGTGCAAATCTACCGCGCCAGCGCCCGGCACCTTCCACGCGACGGCGGTTCGCGCATGGACGACGATCGCGCGAGGCGGTTGCGCACCGGTCAGGCCGACCGCGGGCGGACGCCACACATACCGCAGCGCCTGGCGCGCAAGCGTGCTGGCGATCGTTTGCCTGGCTACAAGCTGCGCTCCAGCAACCCGTTGGCATGGCACCGACATCTCCGGCAGCGTGCCCACCCTGCGCTTCACCATGACGCGCGCGCGCGACCACAAGCTCGTGACCGAGGCCGACTATCGCGGCAAGGTCACGCTGCTGTATTTTGGCTACACCTTTTGTCCCGATGCCTGTCCCACGACACTGTCGAACGTCAGCCAGGCGTTGCGACAGCTCGGGCCTGCCGCGTCGGATGTTCGGGTGCTTTTCGTCACGGTCGATCCGGACCGCGACACGTTGCCGGTCCTGAAGCGCTATGGCGACGCTTTCGGCGAACAGATCGACACGTTGGGCGGCGACCCCAACGAGCTGGCCGCGCTGGCGCGGCGCTATCGCGTGGCCTATTCCGTCACGCCTGCATCGACCACCCAACCCTATGAGGTGACGCACAGTTCGGGCATCTACGCGTTCGATCGTCGCGGCGCGCCGCGCCTCCTGATCAGTTCGCTCAGCACGGACAAGCCGGACGTTGCCGGGACCGGTGACGATCTTCGCGCGCTGCTGCGCTGATACCGTTCAGCGACCGGTCCAGGACGATGCGGAAACGCGTCCTTCTCCAGTCCCGCTCGACGGCGTAATTTCTTCGCTCAGCCGCAACGCGTTGAGCACCAGCAGCAGCGAGACGACACTCATCATCGCGGGCGGAATCCAGATGATAAGCCCGCCATAATTCTGGTCGTCGAGCGGTCCGATCGACGGATAGATCCGCCCGCACCAGGCATAGAAGCGGTAGAGATCGGCGTGCGAGAAGGCGATGATCGCGCCGATCAGGATCTGCGGAAACATGACGCCGATGGCGAGCGCGGCACGCAATCCGAACGAAATACCCGCCGCCGCCTTGTCGCGCGGATCGAGGACGAGACTCCAGAACAGAATCCCGTCCGCCACCATCGACCAGTTCATCGCGAGGTAGAGCGTCGGATCGAGCATCGCACGGAAATGGATCGACGGCACCAGCCAGAAGGCGATCAGCCCTACGAAGAAGAAGGCCGCGATGAACGGCTGGCGCATCACGTGCAGGAAGCGGCCGACCCATCGTGACGCGACGATTCGGCGCGCACTTTTCGGCATGCCGCGGAGCAATGTCGGCCAGGGCCAGGCCAGGGCGATCAGCAGCGGCCCGAGATGGTGCATGACGACATGCTGGGCGCGATTGAGGAAGAACATGTGTTCCGCGAGATATTCGAAGCGCGTCTGCAACACGGTGTAGATCGCAGCGACGCCCAGCACGAACGACGCGGCGCGCCACCAGGCCGGACGCTCGTCCCCCGCACGCGCCAGGCCCCGCGCGTACCACCAGCCCGCAAGGACCGTCGCGAAGAACCAGCTGAAGGAGAATTCAAACGGTGCCCAGAAGGGGAGCGCGGCAGCGTGAAACTGGCACAGCCACCACAGAATGAGACTGGCCGCTACTACCGCCAATCCGATCCCCGCATCCCGCGCCCTGGTCGAAGACGACACCGCGTCTTGGTCGTCGATCGGTCGGGATATCGTCATCGGGGGATTGCCCTGTCCTTCGCGCGACCCCTTGGGCCGATCGCTGCGAGACGTCAAACCGGCAGCCGCAAATTTGGCCAAGCTGCTGGTCTGGCGCGATCAATCGCGCTAACCGGCGCACATGAGCAGTCCGGATACAGGATTCTTCGTCGCAGCCGCCTTGCCCGTGCTGCTTGTTGCCCTCGCTTATGCCGCCGGCGCGCGGCGACGCCTCGATGCCGGACGGCCTGTGTCTATACGTCGTCATGCCGGATTCGGTGCCGGCCTCGCCGTGCTGCTGATCTCGCTCGAATGGCCCTTCGAGGCGTGGGCGCATCAGCTTTTCTACATCCACCAGATCGGCTTCATGGTTGCCCGCATCATCGCGCCGATGCTGATCATCCTGTCACGTCCGCTTGGGCTGCTGATCGCCGGCCTGCCGCGATCGATCAGGACGAGTACGCTGGCGCCCGTACTCTCGACACCTGCGGTGCGGCGCATCTGGCGCGGCCTTGCGCATCCTGTCGCGGCCCTGTCGCTGTATCTCGCCACGCTGTTTTTCTGGGTCGTGCCCGCCGTGCAGGATCGCGCGGTGGCGCACCCGGCGGTCGGCTATGCGATGCACCTCAGCCTCTTGCTCAGCGGGTTGCTGTTCTGGTCGCGCATCTTCGAGCGCCGCCCGAGGCCGCATGGCGCCGGGCATGGATCGCGGCTGATGATGATCTGGATCGCGATGCTGGGCCAGATTCTGCT
This sequence comes from Sphingomonas sp. AR_OL41, assembly GCF_029911635.1. Lineage (GTDB taxonomy): Bacteria > Pseudomonadota > Alphaproteobacteria > Sphingomonadales > Sphingomonadaceae > Sphingomonas. The sequence continues at coordinate 36,895 of NZ_JARYTI010000032.1, read as the reverse complement.
CGGCGCCTATCTGACGGTCAAGACGACCATAACCTATCCCGCTTACGGTACGATGACGCGGTTGTGGATGACGGCGCCGATCGTCGATGAAGGGCGCGGCGGCTTCTTCATCTGGATCCCGAGCGGGCTGTTGTCACTGGCTGCGCTGATCCTCGTCGTCGACATGTGGGGGCGTCACGAGACGCGCATGGACGAAAAGCGCAGGCGCTGGTCGCCGTCCAATTCGGCGATCCTGCTCTATCCCGAGACGGCCCGCGCGCTGCGCGAAATGACCCGCGGCAAGAATCGCCGGCTCGCGATCGGCATGATCGGATTTGTCTTGCTGATCTTCAGTTCGGTGATGGGCGTGATGGTGGCGGGCCACCGCCTCAACCGGCGCGAGAACATCCGGCTGCTTGCCCTGTCGAAATCCTGAATTCTGCAACCTCGTTGCAGATTCGCAGCCGGGCCGTAATGAACAGAAGCGCGCTCATTCCAGCCGGGCGAGGCGTATCGCCCCGTATTGCGGGCAGCGCCTGTCTTCAAATGTGCGTCCTGTTCAGCAGATTGTCCGCCGCGATCTTCTGGGGAAGGGGCGCGAGCGCACTGCCGATTTGCCGGTCATCTACATGACCGGCGATAGCGCCGCTGAATGGACGTCGCAGGGTGTGCCGAACAGCATCCTGGTCGCGAAGCCATTTGCCATCAACCAGGTGGTTACAGCAGTTTCACAACTGCTCAACGCGCACGGCACGGGTTCTACGCCATAGGTGTCTTGATCGGCCTGGCTCTGGCGATCCTGCCAGCATTCAGTCCTTTGCGGCTGCTGGCAGCCGCGCTTCACCCGCACCCTGGCGCAGCGCCTCGCGCCATGGCCTGGACAGACCATGATAGAGCCGCTCCTTGCACACCAGCGACGAGACGGCATGGGCGATGAGTGCGGCGAGGAACAGGGGCAGGATCAGCCCCCGACTGGCCGTCGCTTCGACGATGATGATCACCGCCGTCAGCGGCGCGCGGACGACGCCGGTAAAATAGGCGACCATCCCCAACAGCACGACGGCGCCGCCCGGGTCGCCCGGAAACAGCGGGCGCAGCAGGGCGCCGAGGCCTGCGCCCGTCGCCAGTGACGGGGCGAAGATGCCACCCGGCACGCCCGACGCAGCTGTCGCGAGCGTTGTGGCGAACTTGGCCGGTCCGAACCAATAGGGCGCATTGGTGCCGTCGATGATCTGTCGCGCCGCCGAATAGCCGGTGCCCCAGGTAAGGTGCGTGACGACGCCGAGCGCCGCCACGACAATGCCGCAGCCCAGTGACCATATCACCGGATGCTCTCTTAAAGCGGGCAGCCAGCGGTCGCGCATCGCGCCCATATTCAGCAGCAGCCGTGCGAACAAGCCACCGCTCAGCCCGCCCAGCACGCCGGCCACGGGTGCGATGCGCAGTACCGCTCCGGCCTTGAGGTGCTCGCCCACCGCGCCGAAATAGACATAGTCGCCCGCCAGCCCGAGGCTGACGATCCCCGCGATCAATATCGTCGTCATGACCAGCAAGGCGACGCGCTGCTCGTAAGCGTCCGCGAGCTCCTCGATGGCGAAGGTCACGCCCGCGAGCGGCGTGTTGAAGGCGGCTGCCACGCCCGCCGCGCCACCCGCAATGATGAGGGAGGCGCGCATCGGTGCACGGAAGATGCGGTGATGCCAGCTGAGGATGGCGGCGGAAATCTGCACCGTAGGGCCTTCGCGCCCGACCGACGCGCCGCAGCACAGCGCCGCGACCGTGAAGACGAACTTGAACAGGGCAGCCCGGAGCGAAATCAGGACATGGCGCGCGCGGACCGGATCATCGGTCGCGGCGATCACCTGCGGGATGCCCGAGCCCGCTGCCTCGGGCGCATAGCGTCCGGTCGCCCATGCGATTCCGGCGAAGCCGAGCGGCGTTATCAGCAGCGGCAGCCACCATTGACGATGGACGGCACCGACGAAGAATGCGTTCGCCGCATCGGCAACGCGCGCGAACAGCAGTGCCGCGAGGCCGATCGAGATTGCGCCCGACCCCATGGCAAGGCGCCGCCGCCAGACCGGCGAGGTCGGACCGTGACGGCGACTGAGGACACGCCAGCGTCTGCGCATTGTGGGACTCATGCGCAGCGACCTAACCGGCCTGCCGCCCGGATGCCACTATGAAGACCGCGATTGCTCAAGAACGCACGGATCTCACGCGGCCCATCGAGGTTTCGCTTGCCCGACAGGATCGAGATTTGCCTATCCATTCCCGGGACATTTAAGAACGATGATCAGTTCAGGCAGCAAGGGAGTACCGATGTCGACCGAAGCTGCAGATCCCTCGCGCCAGTATCGCTGGCAGCGCACGTCCCTGTACCGCTGGTGGCGAAGCGCCGTCGTCGCGCCGCTCGATCACGAGTGCATCGTCGCACGTATCACCGAAGAAAGCGGTTGGTCGCCACGCTTCGCGTTCATGACGATGATGTCGGCCGGTATCGCCGTCCTCGGCCTGTTGCTGTCATCACCCGCGGTAGTGATCGGCGCCATGCTCATTTCGCCACTGATGGGTCCAATTCTGGGGCTGGGGTTCAGCCTGGCGTTGTTCGACTTTGTGGAGACACGGCGATCGCTGACGGCGCTCCTGGTCGGCATGATCGTCGCAGTGGCGTTCACCGCACTGATCGTGCTGGCATCGCCGCTCAAGGCACCGACCGCCGAAATTCTTGCGCGCACGCGTCCCAATCTGTTCGACCTGCTCGTTGCATTATTTGCGGCGCTTGCCGGCACCTTTGCGATCATCCGCGGGCGCGGCGAAACGATCGTCGGCGTCGCCATCGCGACCGCCCTGATGCCGCCGCTTGCGGTGATCGGTTTTGGGCTGGCGACGTGGAACCTGCCGGTCCTGGCCGGGGCCCTCGCGCTGTTCATCACCAATCTGATGACCATCGCGCTGGCGGCGACGGTTGTCGCGCGCTTCTACGGGTTTGGGCATTATCTCTCCACACAGCAAAGCTGGACGCAGACCGTCGTGTTGCTGATGGTGTTCGTCACGATGTCGATTCCGCTCGGCTTCTCGCTTCGCCGGATCGCGGCGGAGACGGTTACCGCGACACAGGTGCGCTCGTTCCTGTCGGACCGCTTCGGCGCAACGTCCCGCGTGACCCAACTCGACATTGATTTCGACCTTGCTCCGATCGCGGTGCGCGCCGTCGTCATCGCCCCGCGATCGGCGGCGCGGAGCAATGCGGCGCTAGAACGCTCGCTCGCTGCACAGCTGAAACGGCCGGTGAAGCTCCAGGTGGATCAGGTATTGCTCGGTGCCGGGGCGGGTGCAATCGACGCGCAACGGGCGGAGTTGCAGCAAACGAGCGCCGCGGCAGCCAGCGAAAACGCCGAGATCGCCGAGGTATCCCGACTGGTCGCGCTCGCGGCCGGAGTGTCGCCCGATGCCGTGACGATCGACCGCGACCACCACCGTGTCACGGCGACCGCCGCGGTCCTGCCTGGCGCCGCGATGACGACCTATCGCACGCTGGAACAACGCATCGCAGCAGCGCTCGACGATTGGGACATCAAGATAATCCCGCCGCTCGGACCATTTCCGCGCATATCCTTCGCCACCGGTGCCGACACGCTCGATGCCAGCGCCAAGGACGCCGTGCTGCTATCGGCGTGGCAGGCGCAACGCTGGAACATCCGGGCGCTTGCCGTCCCCGGATTGCCGACAAAAGAGGTCGCGCGCCCGACACTGGCGCAACGCCGTGCGCTCGCCGTGGCGACTCTGCTCAAGACTCAGGGGCTGGCAACGGTGCCGGCACCGGGTAACGGTGACAGCTTGGAACTGCGGCCGGTAACGACGGGAGATACGGGGTGAGCACGACGGTATCACGATCCATGCCGGCGCGACCGCCCGGAACAAGCCGTTGTGGAGCGGGGCAGCGCGTGCCGCGATATGAACGGCGCATGTCTGTCGCGCCGGGTTGGCGCGCCAGAGATACGGCGTTCAAAACCTGGCAGCGCCGGGTGACGCCATGATCGCGGGCGTCGTAATCACGCCATTCGATGCGGCGGCCATGCTGATCGTGCTGGCGGCGGCGCTCGGCTATGTGAACTATCGGTTCGTCAAATTGCCGCAGTCGATAGGGCTGACGGTGATGGGCGCCGTGGCGTCGCTGATCGTCGTCGGACTCGACCTCTTGTTGCCGGGCAGCGGCCTCGGCGCGGAGATCGTACGGTTCATCGCCGGCATCGATTTCCACGAAACGCTGATGAACGGCATGCTGTCATTCCTGCTGTTCGCCGGTGCGCTGCATGTTGACTGGCATGACATGAAGCGCGGCGGCTGGCCGATCATCGTGCTCAGTACGATTGGCGTGTTGCTCTCGACCGGCTTGATCGGTGGCGGTTTCTACCTGCTCGCGCAGGCAATCGGCCTCCACATGCCACTGACCTGGTGCCTCGTGTTCGGCGCGCTGATCAGCCCAACCGATCCCGTCGCGGTAATGGGCGTGCTGCAACGCGCCAAGGTCTCACCGACGCTCGAGGCGACCGTCGCGGGCGAGAGCCTGTTCAACGACGGTGTCGGCGTGGTCGTGTTCACGATCATCCTCGCCACCGCCCTCGGCACTGAGCCATTTTCGGTCGGACACGCCGCGCATTTGTTTCTGGTCGAGGCCGGTGGCGGCGTGTTGCTCGGCCTGGCGATCGGCTGGGTCGGCTATCGTGCGATGCGCTCTATCGACGACTACAAGCTCGAGGTCCTGATCAGTCTCGCGATGGTGATGGGCGGCTACACGCTGGCGAGCTGGCTCCATGTCAGCGGCCCGGTGGCGATGGCCGTGGCCGGACTGCTGATCGGCAATGAAGGCGTGCGCACCGCGATGAGCGAGACGACCAGAACCTATCTGCTCGGCTTCTGGTCGCTGATCGACGACATCCTCAATGCGGTGCTGTTCCTCCTCATCGGACTCGAGGTCGTGACTATCCCGTCCGATCTGCGCCTGCTTGCGCTTGGCCTGTGCGCGATCCCGCTTGTGCTGTTGGCGCGAACCTTTTCGGTGACTGGTCCGTTACTGGCGATGCGCCCATTGCTGACGCTCGGCCCCCTGGCCGTGCCGACGCTGATCTGGGGCGGGCTTCGCGGGGGCATCTCCGTGGCGCTCGCGCTGGGCCTGCCTGATGGCAACGCCCGGTCGATCGCGCTCGCGGCGACCTATGTCGTCGTGCTGTTTTCGGTGATCGTCCAGGGCGGCACGATCGCCCGGCTGCTCGGCTGGCTCGATCGGCACGGTGTAACCGATCGCGACCCCGGGTCCGTGTAACGCCGGGGCCGAACGACCCAAGGGCCAGTGACGCGTCGGCGTCCGGGAAGGAATCGAGTTGCTGATCACGATCGTCGCTGCGCTTGCCGCGCTTCTTGTCGCCGGCGGTTTGAGCTTCGGGCGCTTCGCCCGCTCGGAAAGCTGGGCCGCGACCGTCACGCCGCTGGCCTCGATCATCGGCAGCGGCTTTCTGATCTCGGGTCCGTTGCTCGCGCGCGAGTTCGGCGGCGCCGCGATCTGGGCAATGACGGCGTTGCTGGCGCTGGCCTATGCGGTCGGCGCGGTGATCCGCTGGAACATCGTTCACGTCGAGAACCACCTCCTGGACAAGCCTTTCAATGATCCGGTCGTATGGGCAGCGCGGGTCACCCAAGTGGTGCTCGCAGGCGCCTATGCCGTGTCGGTCGCCTATTATCTCAAGCTGCTGGCCGAGTTCGTGATGCAGCCGCTCGCGGTGCCGCAGGAATGGCATCGGATCGTGTCCAACATCGGCGTCACGGCGATCATCGCCATCCTGGTGGCGCTCGCCTTCGGGGGCGGTCTGAGACGGGTCGAGCATGTCGCGCACGGCACCGTATCGATCAAGATCGGGATCATCGCGGGCCTGCTTGCGGGCCTGGGGTGCTGGTGGTTGATGCATCTCGGGACGACGGCGACGGTCCCGCCCGCCCGCGTCTCATGGCAGAGCGTGCCGATGCTGCTCGGCCTGCTGATCACGGTGCAGGGCTTCGAGACCTCGCGCTATCTGGGCCACGCCTATGGCCAGATGGTTCGCGTGCGCACCATGCGGCATGCGCAATGGATCGCAACCGTGATCTACCTTGCGTTTCTTGCGTTACTGACGCCCTTTCTCGGCGCCGCAGCCAGGGCGGAGGGGGTTGCGGGCATTCTCGACATCATGCGGTCGGTGGCGGCACCGCTTGGCATTTTCGTGCTGATCGGAGCGGTATCAAGCCAGCTGAGTGCTGCAGTCGCCGACTCGATCGGATCGGGCGGACTGATGAATGAGGTTTCGCGGCGCCGGTTGAGCGTGCCGGCGGCGTTCGCGATCGCCAGCGCTCTGGCAATCGCTGTCGTCTGGCTTACCGATCCGTTCCAGGTCGTTGCGGTATCCTCGCGCGCCTTCGCGCTCTTCTATGCGATGCAATGCGGGCTGGCGCTGCTCGTCTCATGGCGCACCGGCGAGGGCGGCTGGATGATGCGGACCGGGGCATCGGTAATAGGAATCGTCTGCCTGGTTGCCACTGCCGTCGGCGCGCCCGCGGAAGGTTGATCGTTCATCGCCTGAGGGCGCTGCCGCATGTCGATCGTCACCGCTCGCACCTCAGCGGACCGATCGGCACGTCGGTCAAAGCGAGGCCGATCCGCGAAGGCGCGACGCGGGTGGGCATCGTGTCGGAAACGGAGCGTTCTTGGTGAATCAACGGATTAGCCCATCTAATCTGCGGACCATGGTACAGGATCAAACCCTATCATGATCAGGATTTCGATCGCCGGCCTGGCGCGGCACGGCGGCGTCGGTGTCGAGACCGTGCGCTTATACCAGTGTCGGGGCCTGCTCGCCACGCCCAGCCGGGCGGGCGGGATCGGTCGCTACGGCACGGAAGATATCAGGCGCCTGCTCTTCATTCGCGCCGCTCAGGCCGCCGGCTTCACGCTCGACGAGATCGGCCAGCTGCTCTCGCACGATGCAACCCAGGATCGTGCCCGCGCCAAGCGACTTGCGTATGAGCGACTGGCGGCACTCGACCGAAAGATTGCAGATCTGCAGAAGGCGCGCACCGCGCTTCAGCGCCTTGCCCGTGCGTGCGACGCACCCGGAGTTGGTCCATGCCCGATCCTCGCTGCGTTCGAATCGCACGGCTGACACTCGCCGGGCGATCGACCGCGCTGGTTCAGGCATTTGGGGCGGATAGAGTCGGCTGTGAGGATGTCGCCCGCGATCGGCGGGGACAGCGAAATTGGTTCGCGCTCGACGACTTTCGGGAAAAATCCGCAATTAGGAACAAAAGTTCCTTTGGATCAGCGTGCGACTGATGAGCCGGGAACGATCATGGCCGACCGGACATACCAAAGGGGTCGCCAAATCCGGCGTCGCTGTTGGAGCAGAAATGATGAAATCGATCACCACCACCCTCGTGGCGGCCGCGATGATAGCCCTGGCCGGCCCCTGGGCGACGGGCGCGGTCGCACAGTCCGTCAACCAGCGCGAGCGCAACCTGCACGATCGCATCGCAATGGGCGTCCGGAACGGATCGCTGACAAACGCCGAGGCCTCGCGACTGCGGACGCGTTTGGCCAATGTCCAGCGCCTGGAGTGGCGCTATCGCCGCAACGGCCTGACCAATTGGGAGCGGCAGGACCTCGACCGACGCTTTAACGCCTTGAGCAACGCGATCGTGGTTCAACGGCATGATCGCCAGACGCGCTGGCATCGCCGCTGACGGCGAGGCGTACCGGGCGCGGTCTCCCCCGGCCGCGCCTGGCCGGCCTTCAGTTATATTGACACGTCCGGACATCCCGACCGTCAGATCAGCGGTAGTGCGTCCTGCTCAAATTGCGGATTGCCGGCGAGCCGCCGCAAGCGGGACAGATCATGCAGCGTCGCGCGTCCGTCGCTCAATTCGAGCACACCGGTTTCGCGCAGGTTTGCAAGGACCCGGCGCAAGTGGAGCGCAGTGAGACCGAGCGCGCCGGCAAGCTGCTTGCGGTTGAGCGGGAGATGAAAGGAATCGTCTCGAGCGAGCTTGCGTCGGCGCAGCGCATCATGGAGCGTCAGAACGAAGTGGCATAGATTTCCTGTCGCGCTGAGCGTCGTCGCCGCGACCTGGCGCTCTTCGGCTTCACGACGCGCCAGTGCCTGGGCACGCAAGACGCGCTCCGCGAGCGCCGGCCGGTCGAGCAGTTCGCGCCATCGCGCCGGGTCGAACTGGCAATAGGTGATGTCGGTCAGCGCCTGCAAGCGCAGCGCGCCACGCCCGATGAACACGGTCTCGAGGCCGATGAGATCACCTGGCAGCGCAATGCCGAGGATTGCGGCTCCCGTCGCAGCGCCTTGCCGCAGCCGAAGCGCCCACCCCGAGTAGAGCGTCAGCAGGATGGGCTGACCGGCATCGCCTTCGATATTGGCGCCAGCCTGCAGCGTTCCGCGGCCGAGCTTGAATGCGGTCATGAAGGCCGCGTCATCATCGTCATGGCCGACGAACCCGACGCCGTCACGGTGGCGGCATTGCGCGCAGGCAATCCAGTCGGGCGGGGCAAGGACAGGCATGGCACCCGCATAACCCAACGCGCCTTTATGGTACAAATGTTCCCTTGGGCTGGATTTCGGCTCGGATGGCCGGGTCGTTAGGTTCTAGCCTCACAGCGCAAATGACAGATGTTTCGATGAAAATCGCGATCAGCGGCGTCGGCGTCGCCGGACCGACACTGGCCTATTGGCTGAGGCAGGCCGGTCATCGCCCGACCCTGATCGAGCAGGCGGCGCAGTTGCGCACCCGTGGATATGTGATCGACTTCTGGGGTCATGGCTACACGATCGCGCAGCGCATGCGCATCCTCCCGGCCATTCGTGATGCCGGATATGCGGTGGAAGAGGTCCGGTTTGTAAACGGCCGCAGCGAAGAGGTTGGCGGGTTTGGCGTCGACGTCTTTCGTCGCGTGAGCGATGGGCGCTTCACCAGCCTGCCACGCGGCGACCTCGCCGCGGCGCTTTATCAGGCCCTTGATGGTGAGGTCGAAGCGCTCTTCGGCACGACCATCGTGTCGCTCGATGAACATCGCACCGGGGTGCGCGTCGGCCTTTCAAATGGCGAGGAAAGTGACTTTGACCTGGTGGTCGGCGCCGATGGCCTGCACTCGAACGTTCGCGCGCTCGCTTTCGGTGAAGAGCAGCAGTTTGCCCACGACCTGGGCTATCATGTCGCCGCGTTCGACGTGTTTGGCTACGCGCCGCGCGACGACCTCGTCTATGTCAGCCATGCGGAACCCGGCCGGCAGATCTCGCGCTTTACCGAGCGCGGCAACCGCACGATGTTCCTCTTCGTGTTCGCGGACCGCTGGATGGTCGGCGCCGAGCCGCAGACCGCCGAGGAGCGCAAGCGAGCGCTCATGCAGGCCTTTTGGGGAATGGGTTGGGAATGGCCCGGCATCGCCGAGTGTCTCGCGGCCATCGACGACATCTATTTCGACCGCGTCCGCCAGATTCGGATGCCTGCATGGTCGACCGGCCGGGTCGCCTTGATCGGCGATGCTGCAGCCGCGGTATCGTTGCTCGCGGGGGAAGGTGCGGGCCTTGGCATGCTCGAGGCTTATGTACTGGCTGGCGAACTGGCTGCCAGCGAGGGCGCGCACCGGCTGGCCTTCGCGCAATACGAGGCACGCCTGCGCGGATTCGTCAGTGCGAAGCAGCAGGCCGCAAACAGGTTCGCAAGGTTCTTCGCGCCCCGGACAAGCCTGGGTGTCTGGTTCCGCAACCATGCGACCCGCTTGCTCGCGATACCGGCAGTGGCAGAACGCATGGTGAGCGGCGAGTTTCGCGATGACCTGCCGCTTCCCGATTATCGGTTCGAGCGGGCCAGGACACCGCTGAGCGCCGAGATGTGACGGCTGGTGCTTCGAAGCCGCGCCGCGCATTGCGGCCGCCTGGTTGGCCCGAAGTGCCGTTCCGTGCGTTGTTGAGGGTGCGCGCCGATTATCGCTTTTGGCACGCAACTGAACGCCAACCCTCTTGAATCGGATGATTCATCGCACAATTCGACTTGATGGAAACGCAGCGACCACCTCGGCTGCGATAACCAACGGAGAGATAAACATGCGACTTGCAGCCTCTGCTCTACTTCTCGCCGCGCTCTCGACCCCGGGCGCGTTACTTGCCCAGGTGGCGGGCGCCCCCGCGACCGCGACGGGGGTGCCGGCCATCGCGCCCGGCATGATGATTTACGACTCAGCGGGCGGCGATGTCGGCACGGTGGACACGGTCGCCGGCGATGTGATCGTGGTGTCGACCGGTACGCACAAGGTGTCGCTCCCGGCAAAGGCGTTCGGAAGCGGCCCCAAGGGCGCGATGATCGCGATGACCAGGGCACAGCTCGATGCCGCCGCGGTTCAGGCCGCGACCGATGCCGCGGCAGCGCTCAAGCTCAAGCTGATAGCCGGGGCGCCGGTTCACGGGGTAGGCGGCAGCGCCGTGGTCGGCAACGTCAAGACGGTCGAGGACCAGTTCGTCGTCGTCATGACACCCACCGGGAGCGCTCGTCTTCCCATTGCCGCGTTCGGCATCGGTGCGGGCGGTGAGATCATCATCGGCATGACAGCGGCGCAGTTCGCGGCGGCGGTAGCGGCTGCGAAATAGCCGTCTTGCGGCTGAGCCTACTATGCCGGTCGGCGGCAGGCGCCGGGCGCCGGCCGCGCTATCGCGGCGAATATGCTACCAGTCTTCACCGACCAGTTCGCCGTACAGGCTGCCGCACCGGCTACGCAGCTCATCCTCGTCCTCGCGCGAGATCTGATCGCGCCAGTCATCGATCATTGCTGCAGAATCGCGCACCAATGCGTGGATCGTACCGGCAGCCGGTCTGACGATCGTTCCGTGGGTTGCCTGGGAGACGGCCAGGCGCATCTTCGGCGTGTAGGGGATATGTAGCGCGTCGGTCAGCCGCAGCATTTCGTCATCGGCGGTACGGCAGAAACGCTCGTGCGACCAGATAGTCGCCGCGTCGGGAAACCGACGATGTGTCGCGAGCGCATGGCCGTTGATCGTCTGCCAGAACAAGGCGGCGCGCGCCGCCGGCGTTTGCGCGGCGCGACGCGCGGTCGCGTCGATAACGCCTTGCGCAACCAGATCGTCGAGCGGCAACGCGTCGTGCCATCCGACGCGACGCAGCGATACGAAGAATGATGCCGGATGCTTGACGGTAAACACCACCGATATGCCGTGGCACTCGATCAGATACTGGCTGGACAGAGACAGGAACGGCGTCTTGATCACCAGCCGGGTTGGATGCAGCAGCCTGGCTGCGGCATATTCGCGCGCCAGGCGCGTGCCCTTGAGCCAGCGCATGAACCGCCGCGGGTCGTCCGACGGCGTCCGGAATTGCACGCCGTCGGCCGCGAGAAATCGATCGATCACGCCCTGCCAGTCGTTACCTGGCCAATCACCGGCGACAAAACTGCGTGTCGCATCCGCGATGCCAAAGACGGGATTGAAGGGCTCGAAGATCTGTCGACTGCCGGGATCGGCGGCGAGCAGCGAACCAAGCAGCGTCGTACCGCTTCGGTGCGTGCCGCATATGGCGATGCGCTGCTCGGCTGCCAGACCCTTCGAACTGCCGACAAGGGAAAGAAACCTCTCAACCAGCCGGGATTGCAGTAGCACTCATGATCCCCCCGAGTCCGTTCGTAGCTATAAACGGTCGATCTCGCCAACCGCCCGTACCGACGCGCGCGCGAGAACATCGTGCGCTTGACGGCGATAGCCGCCGCCTTAACCCCAAACGAGCGCGCTGGTCGAGGTCTTGATCGGTACAGAATTTTACGACCGCTACGATGCAACACCCGGCGCCCCAGCAAATACGTTAGTATTCCTTGCCGGGAGACCGGCCGAATCGCGAACCACCGCATTGAAATATCAACAAGACCAAGTTGTTGGGGATGTGTTGCGCGGACGGCGGTCCCGGCACCTTCGCTCGCACCAAGATCTGATCACGGGGAGCAACTACATGCCGCCCATGCCTCCATTAAATGCACGCGCTTCGCCAGCAGATCGCCGCGTTGGTATGCCGCCTCCGCCTTGTCCGCGAGTTGGCGCGCCAATGCATGCTCAATGACTTCGCGTGGAAATGTCGTGGGCGACTCCGTCCCCGCCAGCGGGCCGCTTTCGCCGCCCGCCTTTCATGCAGCCGCCAGCCGATGGCTGACCGGGAGACACGTGCGCTCGCTCAGCGCGATCCCGGCCGGACATAGGCGTGATAAACCTTGTCGAGCGCGCGGCTGACGATCGCGCGCTCCTCGTCGTCGAGCATGGCAAGGCCGGCTTTCTCGGTCACCGAAAGATGCTCGAACAACCGGTCGAGTTCGATTTTGCCGGCGTCGGTAATGTCGAGATGATTGCGGCGCCGGTCGGTGGTCGAGCGGGTGCGCGTCACCCAGCCGCGTCGTTCGAGATCGTCGACCAGCGGCACGACGGCCGATTTGTCGAGCCCGACTTCCTCGCTCAGCACCGCCTGCGACACGCCGGGGTTGCTGGCGATGATCTCCAGCGCGCTGAACATGCCGGCGCGCATGCCCCAGTCACGCGTCTTGGCGCTGAAATCGCGCGACAGCTGGTTCTGCACGCGGCGCAGCCGAAAGCCGAGAAAGCTGCCCAGCCGGCCGAGCGAAATGCCGGTGACGTCGTCGGAAGTTGTGTCGTCCAAGGCCAATCCGTTTGATGTCCGTTCGCAAGGAGGGGCTACAAGAGAAGCGCCGGGACGGCAATTCGCTCCGGCAACAAAATAGTTGATGACACACATCATTATATCTGCAAACTGATTATGCCCGTGCAACGGCGTGGGCGGGAGGATCGCTTGGACGACGTAGCGCAGGAAGATCGGCGACCGACAGCGATGCGCCGACTGTTGCTGGCGACGGGATCGGCCGCGCTGTTGCTCGCCATGGCGGCGGACGCGCTGGCGGTGCTCGGGCGCCATGTCGGCTTTGCGGTCAACGGCGCGATCGAAATCTTCCAGGTGTGTGCTGTCGTCGCTTTGTCATCCGCCATTCTCATCGCGACGCTCGATCACCGCCATGCCGCCGTCGACCTGTTGCTCTTGCGGACGGCGCCCCACGCCAGGGTCTGGCTCGACCGCCTCGCGGCGGTCGCGAGCGCGTTGGCGTTCGGGCTGGTGGCGCTCGGTTCGATCTGGGTCGCGCTCGACCTGTGGTCGACGCATGAGATGACCGAGCAGCTCGGCATTCCGCTGCGCGGCTTCCGGCTATACTGGATCGCGTGCTGCGTCGTGGTGACATTGTTCTTCCTGCGCGCGGCGCTCCGCGGGAAGCGCGCATGAGTCCCGCGGAAATCACCGGTATCATTGGCTTCGTGCTTTTGCTCGCGATGCTGCTCGGCGGAATTCCGATCGGTGCGGCGCTGGCGCTGGTCGGCATTGGCGGGCTGGCGATCGTGCTGTCGCCCGAGGCGGCACTGATCAAATCCGGCGTGATCGCCTTCGACACGCTGTCGCGCTACGAACTCGGCGTGCTGCCGCTGTTCATGCTGATGGCGCAATTATGCTTCGCCGCCGGCGCGAGCAGCGATTTCTTCGACATGGCGGCGCGCTTCGTCGGCCATCGCCGCGGCGGGCTGGCAATGGCGTCGATCGGCGGCTGCGCGGGCTTCGGCGCGATCAGCGGGTCGAGCCTCGCCACGGTCGCGACGGTCAGCGCTGTCGCGCTGCCCGAGATGCGCCGCCAGGGTTATCATTCCGGCTTCGCGGCGGGCGCGCTCGCCGCCGGCGGCACGCTCGGTTCGCTCACCCCGCCGAGCGGGGCGCTGATCGTCTACGGGATCATCGCCGAGCAATCGATCGGCAAGTTGTTCGGCGCGGCGATCGTGCCCGTCGTTACCCAGGCGCTGCTCTATATCTTCGTCATCTGGGCGATGTGCCGCTGGCGCCCCGAACTCGGCCCGGCCGGCCCGCGGGTCGGTTGGGGCGAGCGCATCCGCTCGCTGCGCCATGTCGCCGATCTCGCTTTGCTCATCCTGTTCGTGATCGGCGGGCTGGTGGTCGGCTGGTTCACCCCGACCGAGGCCGCGTCGGTCGGTAGCGTCGGCGCGTTCGGGATTTTGGCCTGGCGGCGGCGCATGACGCGCGAGCGTGTTGCCGGCGCGCTGCTCGAAACGCTCAAGACGACCGGCATGATCTATACGATCGTGATCGGCGCGCTGCTGTTCAGCACCTTCGTCAGCGTCACGGGCATCACCGAGCATCTCAGCGCGCTGGTCCGCGCGGCCGGCGCGGCGCCGGTGCTGGCGGTGGTGATCATGGCGGCTGTGCTGCTCGTGCTGGGCTCGTTCCTCGACGGCCTCGCGCTGATGCTGCTGATGACGCCGATCCTGCTGCCGATCGTCGGCACGCTCGGGCTGAGCCCGGTATGGTTCGGCATCTTCCTGGTGCGGACGATGGAGATCGGCTTCGTGCATCCGCCGCTCGGCTTCAACGTCTATGTCATCCATGCTGGCGCGCGCGACATTCCGGTCGGGCGGATCTTTCGCGGCATCGTGCCGTTTCTCGTCGCCGATTTCTTCCACCTCGCGGTGCTGATCGCCTTTCCGGCGCTGGCGCTGTGGCTGCCGCAATTGCAGGGGCATTGAAATGCGGTTGCTGACCCTGCTCGCCGCGATGATGCTGCTGTTCGCCGGCGGCTGCGCGCCGGACGCGAAGCCCGGCACGGTGACCTTCACCTACGCCAGCCCCTATCCCGCGACGCATCCGTTCAGCCGCGCCGACATCAGCTGGATGGCGTGGCTCAAGCAGCATTCCAACGGGCGCATCCTGATCAAGCCCTATTGGGGCGGTGCGCTGCTCTCGTCGAACGAGAACATGCTCGAGATCCGCCACCGCGTCGCAGATATCGGCATGGTCACGCCAATGTATGCGCGCAGTTCGCATCTCCAGCGCATCCAGCCGAGCTTCTACAGCGGCATCGGCACGATCCGCGACCAGATCGACATCTACAAATGCATGGCGGCGCGTTTCCCGGAAATGGATGCCGATACGCACGGCCTGCACATCCTCGCCGTGCAGGGTGGCAATTTCCCCGGCATCCTGACGCGCAACCGGCCGATCCGCTCGCTCGCCGACATCAAGGGGCTGCGGCTGCGCGCGCAGGAAGACACTGCGGCGGTGCTGCGCCAGCTCGGCGCCGATCCGGTCAACATGTCGATGGCCGAGGTCTATCCGGCGATGGCCAAGGGGGTGATCGACGGCGTCGTCGCGCCGCTTGATGCGCTCAGGGCAGTGCATCTCGCCGATGTCGGCAAATATTATTCGACGCTCAGGATCGCGCGCGGCGGCTATCCGGGACGCGCCATGTCGTCGGCTTTGTGGAATTCGCTCAGCCCGGCCGACCGCGCGCTGTTCGACCAGGCCGAGCTGGTGTGGGAACAGGCGATGGTCGAGCAGCTCGCCGCCGCGCTGATCGCCGGCAACGATTATTCGCGCAAGGAAGGCATCGTCTTCGTGCCGATGCCGGCGGCCGAACAGGCGCGCTTCGACGCGCTGTACCGCGCCAACACGATGAAGCTGGCGCGCTCGCTCAATGACTACGGCATCGATGGGGTCAAGCTTGCCGATCATGCCGTCGCGCTGATCGCCGCGCGCAATGCCGGCCAACCCCTTTCCTGTGGAGCGACCAAATGAGCCAGGCCCTTGCCGGCGTGAAGATCGCCGATTTCAGCTGGGTCGGGGCCGGGCCGCGCGCGACAAAGGACCTCGCCGATCACGGCGCGACCGTGGTCAAGGTCGAGAGCATCAAGCGGCTCGATCTCGGCCGGGTCAGCCCGCCGTTCAAGGACGGCAAGCGCGACGTCGACGGCTCGGCTTTCTTCGGCATCACCAACACCGGCAAGCTCGGCGTGACGATCAACCTGTCCGATCCGCGTGGGCAGGCGGTCGCGCGCAAGCTGGTCGCCTGGGCCGATGTGGTGGTCGAGAATTTCGGCAAGGGTTTCATGGAGCGCATCGGGCTCGGTTATGCCGATTGCCGCGCGATCCGCCCCGACATCATCATGCTGTCGGTCAGCGTTGCCGGGCGGAGCGGGGCGATGTCGGATCTGCGCGGCTACGGCAATTCCGCCGCCGCGCTGTCTGGGCTCGCCTCGCTGTCGGGCTGGGAGGACCGGCCACCGCATATGCCGCCCTTCGCTTATGGCGATGTCGTGGCGCCGATGTTCGCGACGCTTGCCGTGCTCGCCGCGCTCGAACAGCGCCGCGTCACCGGCGAGGGGCAGCATCTCGACGTGTCGCAGGTCGAACCGCTGGTGCATGTGCTCGGCGACGTGCTCGCGCGCGGCCAGCTGACGGGCGACTTCACGCGGCTCGCCAATGGCAGCGTGTCGATGGCGCCGCACGGCGTCTATCCGGCGCGCGGTATTGACCAGTGGATCGCGATCTCCGTGCCCGATGATGAAGCGTGGCGCGCGCTCGCCGCACTCGCCGGCCTCGATGCGGAACATCATCCGACACTCGAACGACGCATGGCGGCAGCCGGCGAAATCGACGCCGCGCTTGGCGCCTGGACTGCGGGGCAGGACAAGCATGTGCTGGCTGACCGGCTCGCCGCGGCGGGGGTCGCGGCCGAGGCGGTCAATGATGGCCGCGACGTGTTTACCGATGCCGAGCTGATCGCCAGCGGCCATTTCGTGGCGATCGACCACGAAGTGCTCGGCCACTGCGACATGCCGGCGCCCCCGGCGCATTTCTCGCGCTCCGAGATCGTGGTCGGCCCGCCGCCGCGGCTCGGCGAGCATAATCGCACGGTGTTCGTCGAGATGCTCGGCATGGACGCCGCCGAGATCGACGACCTAGTCGCGACGGGAGCGCTGGCATGACGATGCTCGGCCATATCAGGGTGATCGACCTGACGCGCGACCTCGGCGCCTATGCCGGGGTGCTGCTCGCCGAACTCGGCGCCGATGTCGCGCAGCTCGAGCAGGGCGGCCCGGTCGATCCGGCGGAGCTGGTCATGGCGCGGCGCGGCAAGCACGACGCGGGCTGCGCGATCGATGACCCCGCTTTGCTCGACCTGATCGACCAGGCCGATATCGTGCTGCGCGGACCCGAACCCTTGCCCGCCACGTTGGCGCCGGATGCACTTTCGGCGCGCAATCCGCGCCTGATCGACGTGGCGATCCTGCCCTTCGAGCCCGACGGTCCCCATGCGGCGCGGCCGGCGACCGATCTGACGTTGATGGCGCGGTCCGGGCTGGTGGCGATCTGCGGCGATCCCGATCGTCCGCCGCTCAACATGCCCGGGCGCCAGGCCTGGGCGCTGGCGGGCATCCAGGGCGCGATCGCCGCGCTTGTCGCGCTGAACGCGCGCGCGGCGGACGGACTTGGACAGCAGGTCGTCGTCTCGGCCTATCGCTCGGCGGTGCTCGCCAACTATCGCGAGCCGCTGACCTGGGGCTGGACCGGCCGCGTCGGCGTCCGCACCGGCAATCTGCTGGTGCGCGGCAAGTCGGGCGTGCAGCAGGTGTGGCGCTGCGCCGACGGCTTCGTCACCTGGGCGCTGGTCGACAACCAGCCGATGATGCGCTCGACCGTCGCGCGCATGGCCGAGGACGGCATGGCCGGCGCACTCGCCGAGGTCGACTGGGATGCGATCCTCGTCGCCGATGTCCCGCGCGAGCAACTGGTCGCGTGGGAAACGATCGTCGCGGCCTGGCTGGTCACCAAGACCCGCGCCGAATTGACCGCGCTGTCCAACCGGCACGGCATGGGCCTGTCGGCGATCGACGCGCCCGCCGATGTGCTGGCCAGTGCGCATCTCGCCGATCGCGGCCTGTGGCGCGATGCCGAGATCGACGGGCGGACGGTGCGTGTTCCCGGCGCACTGTTCGCGAGGAGCGTGGCATGAGCGCGCTGGCCGGCATCCGCGTCGTCGATTTCTCGAAATTCCTCCCCGGGCCCTATTGCACCTGGATGCTCGGCGACCTCGGCGCCGATATCGTGCGCATCGAGCATCCGCGCGAACTGGCCAAGCAGGCCGCGGTGTTCGGCTGGGACAAGCTCGGCGAAGAGGAACGCGCGCGGATCCGCGCCGGCGATATCTTCGCGCGCAACAAACGCAGCCTGATGCTCGATCCCGGCGCCGATGAATCGCGTGCCGCGATCGAGGCGCTGATCGCCGGCGCCGATATCCTGGTCGAGGATTACCGCCCGGGCGTGCTCGAGGCGATGGGTTATGGCTATGCCGCGATGGCCGCGCTCAACTCGCGGCTGATCTATTGCTCGGTCACCTTGTGCGGGCAGACCGGCCCGCATCGCGACAAGCCGGGCCATGATCCGATCGCGCTGGCGATTTCCGGCGCTTTGTCGCGGATCGGCGACGATCCCGCACGGCCGCACTCGGCCGGGGTGCCGGTCGCCGACCTGCTGACCGGGTCGAATGCCGTGATCGGCATCCTTGCCGCATTGCATGCCCGCGCCGCGACGGGCACCGGGCAGCGCGTCGACATCGCCATGTCCGACAGCGCGATGGCGCTGATCGCCCCGGTCATCTCGCGCAACCCCGATCTGTCGCGCGCGCCGCCGCGCGGCAAGCTGCGCGCCGATTGCGGCATCTACGAAACCGCCGACGGGCGCTTCCTCGCGACCACCGACATGGAGCCGCGCTTCTGGCAGCGTTTCTGCACCGCGATGGGCGTGCCTGACTTCGCGCCGTTGCAGAACGACGCCGGCGCCCGCGCTAACATCATCGCCACGCTGGAGGCGGCCTTCCGGCGCGAGCCCCTCGCGCACTGGCTGGCGCTGCTCGGCGCAGCTGACACGCAATTCGCTGCGGTCAATTCGGTCGCGGAGGCGCTCGACGATCCGCATAACGTGGCGCGCGGCATGGTGTTGACGGTCGACAGCCCCGGCGGCCCCGTTCGCCATATCGGATCGCCGATCAAGCTGTCCGCCACGCCGGCCGTCGCGCCGCGCGCGGCACGCGTCGCCGGCAGCGACAACCAAACCATTTTATCGGAGCTTGGACAAACATCATGACGGGGGAACAGACCGCAGCCGCGCTGCCACGGCCGCTTGAGGGATTGCGCGTGGTCGACCTGACGCGCGCGCTGGCGGGGCCTTATGCCACGCTGCTGCTCGCCGGGCTCGGCGCCGAGGTGATCAAGGTCGAGGACCCGCGCGGCGGCGACCTCGCGCGCGACAACAGCCCCTATGTCGGGCGCGACGGCGTGGTGATCGAGCGTCAGCATGACGACGACATCTCGATTTCGCACCTGACGCGCGCGCGCGGCAAGCGTGGCGTGGCGCTCAACCTCAAAAGCCCGGGCGCGAAGCAGGTGTTCGCCGATCTCGTCGCCCGCGCCGACATCGTCGTCGAGAATTTCACCGCCGGCACTGCCGACCGGCTCGGTGTCGGTTATGAGGCCGCGCGTGCCGCCAACCCGGCGGTCATTTATTGCTCGCTGTCGGGTTTCGGCGCCGACTTCCCCGAGGGCGGCAAGGCGATGGACATCGTCATCCAGGCGCTGTCGGGTGCGATGTATACCAGCGGCGAGCACGATCATCCGCCAGTCAGGATCGGCGTGCCGATGGCCGACATGCTCGCCCCGGTCTTCGCGGTGATCGGCATCCTGTCGGCGCTCGAACAGCGCCATCGCACCGGGGTCGGTCAGCATGTCGATATCTCGATGCTCGGCGCGCTCACCTCGTTCGTCGCGATCGAGAACTGGGCGGCGATGCGCGCGGTCGACATGCCGGCGCGTACCGGCCTGACGGTGCAGCGCCTGTCGCCGTTCGGCGTGTTCGAATGCGCCGATGGTTATGTCGCGCTGGTCGCGGTGCACCAGAAGCTCGCGCTGGGGCTGTTCGCGGCGATGGGCGTGCCCGAGCTGATCGACGATCCGCGCTTCGCCACGCGCGACACCCGCGTCGCCAATGCCGTGGCGCTCGAGGCGCGGATCAACGCCTGGTCGCGCACCCTGCCGGTGGCGCAGGTCGTCGCGGCGCTGGAGGAGCGCGGCGTGCCGGTCGCGCCGGTGCGCCATCCCGAAGAGGCACTGGTCGATCCGCGCGTCGTCGCGCGCGAGGAAACCAATGTCGTCGCGCATCCGTCCTATCCGTCGGTCGAGGAACTGCGCACGGCGGGGATTCCGATCAGCTTTTCGGCGTCGCGCTCGGGCTTCGATCCCGTCATCCCGGTCACGATCGGCGAGCATAATGAAGACGTCTATCGCGGCCTGCTCGGTTATGACGAAGCGCAGATCGCGGCGCTGACGCGCGACGGCGTGATCGCGTGACGCCGACCGAGGCGCTCGCCGCGCTCGAAGCCGCCGCGCAGAACGCGCGCGGCATTGCGGCGGCGGCGCGTCCCCAGGGCAAGCGCGTGGTGTGGACGCTCGGCGCCGATCTGCCGCAGGAAATGGTCCGCGCCTTCGGTTATCAGGCGATCAGGCTGGTGCCGGGCGCGTCCGAGGATCACCCCGAAATCGATGCGCTGATCAGCCGCGAGAGCCTCGGCTCGCGCGGCCGGCGTCTGCTCGGCGCGATCGCTGCCTTGCCGGCGGAAGATGCCCTGCTGATCTCGCATACCGATAACGAACAGCCCCAGCTCTTCGCAACGCTGCGCGAACTGGGCCGCTGCGGCGCGATGGCCTTGCCGCCGGTCGCCTTTGTCGACCTGCTGACGACCGACCGGCCGGCGACCGCGCGGTACAACGCGCTGCGCATTCGCCAGGCGCTCGCCTGGCTCGCCACGCTTGGTGGTCACGAACCGCGCCTTGTCGAGGCGATCGCCGAGGGTCTCGCGCTGCGCGCGGCGGTTGCGCGTGTGATGGCGCTACGGCCTGCCGGGCTGATCGGCGGTGCCGCGGCGCATCGCATCATTGCGGCCACGGCGATGCTCGATCCCCGGGACGCCGTAAGGCTGCTCGATAACGTAAGCGCGGGCGCTGCGACGTTCGAGCCAGTGCCGGGGGAGCGGGTCGTGCTGGGCGGCAGCCTGCCCGAGCGGTCCGACTCGATCGCGGCGCTCGAAGCGCGCGGCCTGCTGGTCGTGGGCGAGGACCATGGCTGGGGCGAGGATCGCGCCGCCCGCCCGCTCGATGCGACGATCGATCCGGTCGATGCGCTGGCCCGCTCGACCCTCGCACCCTGGTCGGGGCCCTTTGCCGACATCGCCGCGCGCGCCGCACGGCTGGTCGCCCGCGCGAAGGAGCGTGAGGCGCGTATCGTCTATGTCATCGGCGAGGGTGACGAGAGCGCACCGTGGCAGGCACAGGCCTTGCGCGCCGCCGCTGCGGCAGCCGGCGTGGCGGTCGAGCTGGTCGATCCGGGCCATACGCTCGATATGCCGCCGCCGAAGGAGGACGCAGCCCCGCGCCCGCCCGCGCCGCGCCGCAGCCGCAAGTCGCTCACGGCGGTCGCCGATTTCGGCGCCTATCAGCGCGCATGGTTCGCCGGCGTCCGCGCCGCCGTCGCCGGGGGCGCGCCGTTCATGATGGTCAATGCCAATACCCCGCAGGAGTGCCTGCGCGCGATGGGCATCCCGTTCGTGGTCAACCAATGGTGGGCGTCGATCGTCGCCGCCAAGCAGCAGGGCGAGCGTTATGCCGGGCTGCTCGAGGCGCATGGCCTGCCCAGCACGACGGAGGCGTACAGCGCGCAGGGCGTCGCCGCGGTGTTCGATGACGACGATGCGCTGGCGCCATGGGGCGGCGTACCCCGGCCCGATGCGGTCTCCGCCGTGCTGTCGAGCGACGCCACCCCGGCGCTGTTCCAGGCCTGGGCGTCGGCGGCCGGCGCCACGCTGCAAACCTTCGAGCGCAGCATCGAGAGCCGCTGGGAGATCCCGATCGACTGGTGGGACGGCCTCGCCGCGCGCTGGGACGAGGTGATCGAGCCCGAACGGCTCGACCTGATGGAGGCCGAGCTGCGCCATTCGATCGCCGAGCTGGAAGTCCAGACCGGGCGCCGCTTCGACGCCGCCGCGTTCGAGCAGATCATGGACCTCGTCAACGAGCAGGAAGATTATTACCGTCGTACGCGCGACCTGATTGCGGCGACCGTGCCGGTCCCGGTCGGAGTGGTCGACACCATGCCCGCGACGATGGTGCCGCAATGGCATCGCGGCACACCCTGGGCGCGCGACGCCGCCAAGGCGTTCCACGACGAGGTCGTCGAACGCGTGGCGGCGCGCGAGGCGGCCTGTCCGGGCGAGCGCCTGCGCCTGATGTTCGTCGGGCGCGGCTTGTGGAGCGACATGAGCTTCTACCAGCGCTGGGAGGAAAGCCACGGCGCGGTGTTCGTCTGGTCGATGTATCTCGCGCTCGCCGCCGACGGTTATATCCGCCACCATGACCGCGGGCGCGATCCGATGCGTGCGCTCGCCGCGCGCTTCGTCACGATGGGCGACGAGCTGCGCATGCCGACCTGGGCCGGCGCCTGGTATGTCAAGGAAGCGCAGTTGCATCAGGTCGATGGCGTGATGGCGCTGTCCGACGCCGATCCGCTGGTGCTGCGCGCGCTGCGCGAGGCGGGCTTTGCCGTGCTCGAACTCGGCATCGACAATTATGTCGCCGATCCGTCCGCCGGCGAAGAACTGGAACGCCGCGCGGCCGCGTTTCTCGACGGGCCGGTTACCCAGGCGGCAGCACGTCGCGGCGCCGCAAACTCAGTCGGACATCAGGCCTGAGAGCCATTTCCCCTCGGCCGGCGATACGTCCAGCGCCGGGTTTCGGCTGAGCGTCCGCCGAGGCATTGCCGCGGCTCGTCCTTAGAGCGGCGTGGCATCGGTCGGAATCACCCGAACGGGTCATCCCGCTATAGTGGCGAACTCGGTGACATGTTCGGCTCGCAGCTCATCGTAGATAACGAACATGGCGTCGGTTATCGCAGAAGTGTCGTCGGCCCTCCACCAAAGGCTTCTGAAAAAAAGAGCGGCGCCGACCCTTCCCGTTGGGAAGTGCCGGCGCCGCCCTATGCCCCGCTCAGAACTTCTTGCGCAGCGTGACTGCGAATTCGCGGCCGACCGGGTTGGCGGCGGTCGCGTCATAGCCGCCGCTGCCGTTCACCGTCGGGGCGAAATCGACATAGGGTGGGTCCTTGTCGAGCAGGTTGAGCACGTCGATGCTCAGTGAGAGCCCACCGTCGATCAGGTTGGTTGGCTCCGGGTTGCCGATGTTGAAGGTCACGCCGGCATCGACCGTGGTATAGGCGCCGACCTTCTGCACGGCACCGGCGGGCAGCGTGTTGTTGTCATAGCCGTTGACATAATTGACCGTCAGGCGGCCGTTAATGACGCGCGACGGATCCCAATAGATGCTCGCCCGGCCCTTGAAGCGCAGCGGGTTGAAGATCGTGTTGAGCCGGTTGGTCGGTGTCGCGCCGCTGCTGAGCGCCGTCTTGTAGCTGAGGATGTAGGTCGCGTTGGCGTTGATCGCGATATGGCCGAGCTTGCCGGTGTCGAAGCCATAGGCCGCGACGAAGTCGAGGCCGCTGGTGATCGAGCGGTCGAGATTCTGCGTGCGGCCGTCGACGAACAAGGTGACCGGATTGGGTATCACGCCGCGCGCAACCGTGATGCCGGCCGCCTGGAGCTGCGCGACGCGCGCCGCAGCGTCAGCCACGCGCAGGATCACGCCGGTGCCGGCAAGCTGCGATTCCTTGCTCAGGATCGCCAGGTCGGCGAGGTAGGTGTTGACCTGCCCCTTATAGTCGACATGCCAGTAGGTCACGCTGAAGCGTGCCCCGGGCAGCGGGTCCCAGTCGGCGCCGAACGAATAGGTCTTGGCAGTTTCCGGCTTCAGCGCGAGGTTGCCGCCCGATAGGGCAACGCCCTGGACGATCGCGCCGCCCAGCGTGGGATCGGAATAGGACTGGACGAAGAAGTTCGAGCTGTTGCCATAGATTTGCGAGAAGAGCGGCGCGCGGAACGACGTGCCGTAGCTGCCGCGCAGCACCAGATGCTGCACCGGCGACCAGTTCACCCCGATCTTGGGATTGGTGGTCTTTCCGACGTCGCTATATTTGTCGTAGCGCACCGCCGCGCTCAGCTCGAGCCGTTGCAGCCCGGCGGTGGCATTGGCCGCGCCGAACACCGGCACGAGCAGTTCGGCATAGGCCGAGTCCACCGCGCGATTGAAAGTGCGATAGGTCAAGGGCGTGGTCGGGCCGCCGCGCGCCGAGCCGAGATCGACCCGCTCGTAGAAATGCTCGTAACCCGCGGCGAGCTTCACGCCGCCACCGGGCAGGTGGAACAGCGTGCCGTTGATCGTCGTCTGGATATCGGTCATCCGCGACAGCGTCGGCGCGAGGAAGATCTGGTCGTTGATCGCCGCCAGCGTCGCCGCGCTGGTGCGGTGCAGGCCATAGGGGTCGAACGCGGTCGCCGGGTTGCTGCTGGCCAGCGCGGCCGTCAGGGCAGGTGTATTGATGCCGGTAAAGGTATTGGATTCGTCGCGACCGCGGCCGTAGCTGATCTGCGTGCCGATCTGCCAATCGCCCAGTTTGGCGCGCAGTCCGCCGGTCACCTGCCACGTCCGCGTAAAGCCATAGGAGACGCCGTTGGGCAGGTCGTCGAGCCGGACGCCGACGGTTTCGGTGCCGACGGTACCGGTCGGCCGCACGAAGAACGCGTTGGTGGTCGGCACGGTGACGGTGGTGCCGCTGTAACCGTTGAGGTGGGAGAAGCTGCGCTTCGACCAGTAACCGTCGCCGACGAAATCGAGCCAGTCGGCAATGTGGACGGTCGCGGTGCCGTTGATGCTGTCATATTTGGTCTGCGGGATCAGGTCCTGGCCGTTGAACCCTTCGCACTTGTTGGCCGGGCCGGCGACGAGCGAGCCGATATTGGCAGCGGTAACGCCGCCCGCCGGGATCGGATAGGTCACGCCGCCGACGGTGATCGTGCCCGGGTCGCACAGGGTCGTGCGATAGTCGTGGCCGCCGGACGATGTCTGGTTCGAGCGGAAAAAGGCGCGATCGTCGCCGTTGAGGTTGCTGCGATAGACATGTTCATAGGCCAGCATCACCTGGCCCCAATCGCCCTTCTTGCCCGCGACGACGCCGAACTGCTCCTCGTAGAAATCCTTGGCGATGCCGGCGCGGGCCAGCATCTCGACGCCGTTGAGATTGCGCCGCGGGATGAGGTTGACCACGCCGGCGACGGCGTCGGAACCATAGACCGCCGAGGCACCGTCTGCGATGACCTCGACGCGTTCGAGGCCGAGCGAGGGGATGACCGACGGATCGACCGAGCGGCTGTTGTCGACCGCGCGGTGACCGTCGATCAGCGTCAGCGTCGCATAGGGCCCGATACCGCGAATGTTGATCGCGTTGCCGAAGGTGATGTTGTTGCTGCCGCCCGACTGGCCGCGCGAATTTTCCGAGGTGCCGAGATCGAAGACCTGCGGGATTTCCTTGATCAACCGATCGGTGGTGACCGCGCCGGATGCCTCGATCGCCGACCGGTCGATCGCGATGACGCTAGACCCGACGGGTGCCGCACCGCGGATGCGGCTGCCCGTGACGACGACGTCGCCGCTCGCCGGCGCATCCACCGTGGTCGGCCCGGCAACCGCGGTATCGGTCGTCGGGGCGGGCTTGTCCTGCGCCATCGCTGCCGATGCGAAGATCAATGCCGTCAGCCCGACGCCGCAGCGCATTGCCGTCCTTGCCGTCAAATAAGTCATTCTAGCCTCCCCTTGGTTGCTTCCGCTTGTGATCAGCGGAACGCCGGTTTCGTGTTGAACGGAATGTCGATGCGCGATGCCGCCGCGCCGCCCTGCGCGATGGAGAACAAGGGCGGCGGGTCCTGCCTGATCTGCGCGAGGTTGCGCTGGCGCGG
Source organism: Sphingomonas sp. AR_OL41 (assembly GCF_029911635.1). Classification (GTDB taxonomy): domain Bacteria; phylum Pseudomonadota; class Alphaproteobacteria; order Sphingomonadales; family Sphingomonadaceae; genus Sphingomonas. The sequence continues at coordinate 11,037 of NZ_JARYTI010000032.1, read as the reverse complement.
GTCGGCGCCGGTCAGCGTCACGCGCAGCCGGTGCCCGGCCGCGAAGCTGTAGGCGCGCGGCGACATCGACATGGTGAAATCGGCGGGCTTGCCCGGGATCATCGGCGCGACATCGGCGGCGAGCCCCGAATGATAGGGCAGGCCGAGCCGCGCATAGGGCGCCGTTGAGAGCTTGCGATGCGACGCGGCGAGCCGCGCGAACGACACCATATGCGCCGTGCCGTCCGGCGCGACGTCCTCGAGATAGACGAACAGGTTGGCGTCGGTCCGGTCGAGCGCGGCCGTGATCCGTGCGACCGGATAGCCCGTCATGCGCGCCTCGCGGACCAGCGGCGCGCTGCTATAGGTCAGGCCCTTGCCGTCGAGCACCGGCGGCCAGAAGGCGAAATATTCGCCGGTGCCGACATTATAGTCGACCTTGAAGGTGGCGGGCTTTGCCGCGGGCAGGGCGGTCGCCAGGCTGCCATTGTCGACGCTGGCGGGCGCGTCGTTCGGCGCGCCTGAAAGATAGAAAGCGGTCCGCGTCACGCCAACGCCCGGCAATGTCGCCGAGCGCACCATCGTGCCGGTGCCGCCGGGCGCCTCGCGATACCAGGCGTAGCGCAGCTCCCGCTCGATGCCGTTGTTCACGCCCTTCAGATAATGATCGAAGAAGCGCCGCTCCTCGCCGGTGATGCTGAACACGGTGGGCGGAACGCAGTGGCTGCCCGCGCCGATGCTCAGCTTGGCGTCGAGATTGCCCGCCGCCAGGATCATCTGCTCGGTCGGCTCGTCTTCCCAATTGCCCCACAGATACCAGGCGAGCTGCTTGCTGCGCAGCGCCTTGAGGTGGGTGTACGGGCCGACCTCAGCCCAGAAACGGTTGTGCGTCAGCGGCGAGACGCTGTCGCGATAGGGCATCGTCGCCCACAATTTCGCCATTGGCGTGTTGCCGGCATGCTGCGCCACCGCCGCCTTGAGCAGCGCGCCGCCGCTGTCGCCATCGACCGGCACGCTGGCGAGGTCGACCTCGGGCGGTTCGTCGGGTCGGGTGTTGAACTGCGCGGTGATGCCGCCCTGGCGAACGAAGCTATATTTGTCGATGTCGGTCGCGCCCGCGAACACCGCGCGCAACGCCGGCGGCAACGTGCCGGCAACCAACATTGCCGAGCCGCCGAGATAGGAACAACCGACGATCCCGACCTTGCCCGTCGACCATGGTTTGGCCGCGAGCCACTGCACCAGGTCATAGCCGTCATGCGCCTCGGTCTGGTCGAGGAAACCACGCCGCGCGCCGAACGATGCACCCTTGCCGCGCACATCGGCGGTGGCAACGACATAGCCGGCATGGACGAGATCGCGCAGCCCGAAAACGGGTTGGTCGATCATGTCGACGAGATGGCCATCCTTATCGAAATAGCGCGCGCGATAGGGGGTGAAGGCAAAGACGATCGGGAAGCGGCCGTCACGCGCCACGCCGTCTTTGGCGGGACGATAGACATTGACGGCAAGCCGGGTGCCGTCGCGCACGGCGACGTAGCTCGAACTGCGCACGGTGTCGGGATCGGAAACTTCGGGGCCGGCGATCGCGGCGCTCGCGACGACGCTGATGCCGGCGAGAGCGCCGGCGATCCGCGCAGCCCGATGAAATCGCCCAGACGCCATTCGGCCTTCCTCTCCGCTTCCGCTCCGCCTCAGAGAAGGGCGGCTGTCGGGCACGGAAAGGATAAGAACATTATTAGTGGATGATTGCAACGATTATATTAGGCAACATTCCGTATCGGTGGCCCGGCGCGGGGCATTGCGCGCGCGCCGGCGCGAGGCGGCGAGCGGTCGCGATCCGCGGGGGACTGCGGGGTCGACAGGGTGCGCGTCGCCGCCGCGCCGGCGTTGCAAAGCGTGCGCGGTGGTCTCGCCCTATTCGCGCTGCAACAGCGCATCGCGCCGGCATGCAAAGGCGCCGGCATCGTCGGTGTTGCCGGCACCGTCATAAACGGCGCTCTGCGGAAAGGCGCACAGCGCGCGGGTGAAGCGCGGGCGATCCGCGACCAGCCGTGTCGCGACGATGCGATCCGGCGCGCGCTTGTGCTCGACCCAGTCGATCAGCGCCCACAAAATGTCGTGCGACGGGTCGGATGGCGCGGCTGCCTGTCCGGAACCGCCGAAAGTGTCGGCTCCCGGTCCGCCGCGGCAATGGTACATGCCGGGCACCATGAACAGGCGCACGGCCTCGGCGAGCTTCTCCTCCCCGCCATTGGCGGCGGCGAGGTGGCGATAATAGTCGATCGTCGGCCCGGCGATGACCGAGGGGTCCTGCCAGCCCTGATAGATGATCGCCTTGCCGCCGCGCCGGATGAACGGCGCAACCGCGACCGAATCGGCGCGCAACTGCGGCATGGCGCGGTTGACCAGCAGCAGGTCGCGCGTGCGCTGGAAGCTGTCCTCGTTCCAGTTCGCGTCGTGAAACACGGCATCGCCCCACATCGCACGCAGCAGCGGTGAGGGCGGGCCGGGCCGCGTGCGCACCCCGGCGAGCAGGCCCTTGTCCATCGCGCGGCCGGCCTCGTCGGGCATCGACCCGATGATGCGTTGCAGCATCGCCAGCTTCGGCGCCGACAGGCAATCGCTCGTCTGGCCCGGCGGGCACAGCAAGGTCGCCGTCTTGAAGCCGCAGCGGCGCGGATTTTCGATCACGCCGTCCTTCACGCCGTCCAGCCCGTCGCAATCCGCGACGGTGGCGCGCTCGTACAGCGCCCAGTCGGCATCGCCCAGCGCACCCAGCGGATCGTGCTTCTGCAGCAACGAGAGCCACATCATCCGCACCGAGATGAGCGGCATGTTCGGCCCCGGCGCGCCGGCGACGACGCCGTCATAATCGCCCGGATAGACCTGCATTTCCTTGAGCGCCTGACGGCCCCCACCCGAGCAGCCGAGGAAATAACTCCGCGCGCTGGGCTTGCCGTAATAGCGCGTTACGAGCCGCTTCGCCGCCAATGCGGTGAGGTGCACCGCGCGATGTTCGTAATCGGTCCGCGCCTTGGCCTGCATCATCCAGTGCGCCTGGCTTGCCTTGTGCCCGCTGTCGGTGGTGACGGTGGCGAAGCCTTCGCCGATGCGGCGGCTCATATCGGTATAGTTGAACACGCCGGCATCGCCGCCGACCCCCGCGCCGAGCAGCCGGCCGTTCCAGCGGTCGCCGGCGGGCAACCACAGCTCGAAACCGATCGTTCCTTCGATCGTCCCCTCGACGCGGCAGATCGGCGCGGTGATCGGTAGCGGCTTGTAGAAACTGTCGGTCTGCGGCGCCCAGCCCGACGCGGCGGCGACCGGGGTGGCGGCGGTCACCACCACCGATCCGGCATGGCGGCCGGCCAGCGCGGCGCAGTCCTGCGCCGCCGCCGGGCTCGCCCAGGCAGCAAAAGCTGCCGAGGCGAACAGGGCGAGCGACGAACGCCGCATCAGAACTTCACACCCGCGGTCACCGAGATGATGCGCGGCACCGGATTGGCCGACTGCGGATCGTAACCGCGCGTCGTGTCGACGAAGGGCGGCTGGACGTTGAACAGGTTGCGCGTGTCGAGCGAGATCGTGAAGTGCGGGTTGATGTCATAGCCCACGAACAGGTCGACCGTGTTGTACGCCGCGACATGCTGCACCGGCGTCACGGTGTTGTTGCTGTAGCCCGACAGATGGTTGAGCGTCGCGCGCGTGCGCAGGCCGCCCCATGCCACGCCGAGATCGGCCTGCATGCGGAATTTCTGCGTGAAGCCGATCGTGTTGAGCACATTGGTCAGCGCCGCCCCCGGCACGGCGCGGAACTTGTACTCGGTGAACAGGCTGCCGTTGATGCCGCCGTCGAGCCGGACATTGCCGAACTGGTGGTTGTAGTTCAGCCCGAAATCGATCCCGCCGACCAGCGAGCTACCGAGATTCTGCCGCCGTCCGTCGGCGATGAACTGCACCACCGCGGTGTTGATCGTGTTGTTGATCGGCAGCCCCGAAGTGACCAGCGCGGTGACCTGCGCCGCCGTCGGGCTGAGATTGACGAACGAGGCATAGAGCGGGTTGGTCAGCAGGCCCGCCGTGCCGCGCAGCGCCTGGATCTGGTTGGTATAGTTGATGTGGAAATAGGTCGCGGTGGCTACGAGGCCGGGGATGAAGGCCGGCTTGATCTCGCCACCGACCGACCAGGTCTTGGCGGTTTCGGGCTTCAGCCCGGGATTGCCGCCGGCAATGCCGATACCGGTCAGGTTGCCGCTCGGCCCCGGCAGCGTGTCGTAATAGAGCCCGGCGCCGCCGGCGATGGTCGATACCTCGGTGAAGGTCGGCGCGCGGAACGACGTGCCATAGCTGCCGCGCAGCGTGAAGCCGTCGATCGGGCGCCAGGTCAGGCCGATCTTGGGGTTGGTCGTGCTGCCGAAATCGCTGTAGCGCTCATAGCGGCCGGCGACTGACAGCGACAATTCCTCGAGCCCGGGCTGCGCATTGCCCGCGCCGAAGAACGGCACATATAATTCGGCGAACACCGCCTTGACGGTGCGGCTGCCGCCATCGGCGACATGGACCTGCGTCGTCGAATTGCCGGTGGTGAGATCGGTGAAGGTATATTCCTTGCGATATTCGCCGCCGACCGCGACTTTGACGTTGCCGCCCGGCATTTCGAACAGCGAGCCGTTGAGCTGCAGATTGACGACGTCGAGCCGCGTGGCACCGGCGATGACGAAATAATTGTCGTTGATCTTCGCCAGCGTCGCGGGATTGTTGGCGCCGCCGAACACATTGAGGGCGGTCGCCGCATTGGTGTCGGCCAGCGCGGCGTTGAGCGCCGCGGTGTTCACGCCCTTGCGACGATCCGCCACGTCATCCGATTCGCCATGCGCGTAATAGAGCGTCGCGTTCCAGTCGGAGAACAGCCGCGCGTCGATCCCGCCCATCAGGTTCCACGAATTGGAGCGATAGGGGTTGCGATCGGGGCCGAGCTCGGGGAGCAGGGTATAGGTCACCGTCTCCGAGGTCGCGCCGGGTACCGGCGAGACGAAGAACGGGTTGGTGTTGCGCACCGTCGCGGTGAAGGTGTCGGACGTGCCGAGGATGATGCCGCTGCGGTGCGAATAGAAGCCATCGGCGAACAGGCGGATGCCCTCGCCGATATGCTGCGACAGCGCACCGACCACGCTGATCCGCTGCTGGTCGGGGACGACCGAGTCCTGCCCGTTATAGAAGCATTTGTTCGACGTGCCGGCGACCAGCGTGCCGACATTGGCCGCGGTCACCCCGCCGGCCGGAATGGCATAGCTGTTGCCGCCCGCGGTGATCGTGCCGGGGTTGCAATTGGTCGTGCGCAGGTCGCGCCCGCCGCGATAGCGATTGTCGTCCTGGTACCAGGGCAGGTCATAGCCGCGCAGCGCCGAGTTGCGGGTATATTCGGCGGAAAGCATCGCCGATCCGCCATCCCATTTGTGGCCGACGATGCCCGAAAGCTGCTGCTCGTCATAACCGCCATTGGTGGTGAAGCCCGAGCGGGCGCGGAACTCGGCGCCGTTGAAATCCTTGCGCAGAATGAAGTTGACCACACCGGCAATGGCGTCGGAACCGTAGATCGCCGAGGCGCCGTCGGCGACGACTTCGACCCGGCCGAGCGCGATCGACGGCAGCACCGACGGGTCGGTATATTGGCCCTGCGTGCCCTGCGGCGGCAGGCGCTTGCCGTCATAGAGCAGCAGCGTGGCGTTGGTGCTGATGCCGCGCAGGTTGATGCCCGCGCCGCGCGTGGCGTTGGCCGCGCCGTTCTGCGCTGATCCGCCATTGCGGTTGGCGCCGAGCGAGACGACCTGCGGCACGCGCCGCAGCAGATCGGCGGTCGAGGTCACCGGCTCCTCGGCGATCTTCGCCTGGTCGACCGCGATGATGTTGGAGCCGACCGCCCGCACGCCGCGGATGCGGCTGCCGGTGACGATCACCTCGTTGGGCGCCGCGTCGCTCGATGCGGCGGCCGGATCGGCGGGGGGCTGGTCGGCCGGCTTGGTCGTCTGTGCCCAGGCCGGTGAGGCAAGTGCGATGGCGAGCGCGCCGAGCGCCGCCCTGGAGGCGAGCGTGGCGATGCGACGGTCGGGCGATGTGGCGAATATGGTGGTCATGGTCTTCCCCTCTCCTTGATTGGTGTCGCGCGTGCCTCTGCCGGGCCGTAGCGCGTATGTGTTTGCGTCAGGGCGCCTCGGCGCGTGCGGCAGTGACGGTTGGTTTCCAGCGCGGCGCGAGCGACAGCAGCACGATCGCGCCGATCAGAATGGCGGCACCGACGAGCTCGGCCGGCGTCGGGGCCTTGAGGCCCCACAGCCAGGCGAGGATCAGCGCGGCAGCGACCCCGGCGAGCAGGCTCGATGCGCGCTCGAGCGGCACGCAATAGGCGTTCTCGCGGGCATCGAGCAGGATGATCACCGAGAAGATCGACACGACCGTCAGCGTCAGCGCAATCACGCCGAGCCACAGGATCGCAGGGTCGCCCCAGATGCCGATAAAGCCGAATGACAGCTCGCCGGCCTGGCTGCCGAAACCGGTGGCCGAGATGATCGCGAGGATCGCGACCGAGGCCGGCAGCGCGAACATTTTCTCCTCGACGAAGTAACGCCGCACCGACAGCGGATCGCCATTCTTGGCGACGCGCGTCATGATCGTCAGCCGCAGGAAATATCCCAGCGTGTAAAGCACCACCGTCAGCAGCGCGAGCGGCGGCAGGTCGAGCCCGCCGCGCGCGCTGAGCGTGATGAGCAGTGCGACCGCGACCATTGCCAGCGCGACCCAGCTCCACCAGCGCACGCGCCGGCCGAACATCAGGTCGACGAGCGGGGCGATGATCAGGATGTCGCCGCGCATCAGCAGCTGGATGAACGGGATGCTGACGCCCTTGAAGGTAAAGGACAGCGGCACGGTGAAGACGATCAGCGCCGTGCCGATGCCCGACAGCAGGGTATAGCGCGTCGGCACCGGCACGCGCAGGCCAAGGATCTTTACCCCATGCGCATCGCGGTGCCAGCCGGACCACCAGATGAACAGATAGGTCAGCAGCGTATTGATGATCAGCGTCGCCGGGAGCGTCTCGAGGCCCGTCAGCGGCCGTCCCAGCGCGCCATGCGGCAGGCTCGTCACCAGCTTGGTGATGATGACATTGGGCAGGTAGAACAGGAAATAGAGGAAGACATAGGCTTCCAGCGGCAAGGCGCGCCGGGCATTCATGCCGCCGCCGCCAGTTCGACCATGTCGTCGGCGACGCGGTAGCGCGCGTTGAGCCCCGCCTCCTCGGTGATCGCCGCCATATAGTCGACCACCGCGGCATGCTGCTCGCTGCCGCGCGCCACGAAACGGGGCACCGCGTCGCGATCGATATAAAGCGGCAGGAAACCCGCCCGGACCAGCTTGCCGCCCGCCACTTCCAGTCGCGCGACCATCGACAGGCGCGCGGTCTTGGGGAAATTATACAGGCTGTCGAAATCCGGTTCCCATTCCTCGGCGAGGACGCGGATCTCGTTGAAGCTCTTCGACGCGGCGTGCGCCGCGTCCATCCGCAGGTCGGTGGCGAAATTGCACAGCGAATAGAAGACCGGCTTGCCGTCGATCAGCTCGCAGCCTTTCAGGATATGCGCATGGCCGCCGAGGATCGCGTCGGCGCCCGCGGCGATCGTCGCCCGCGCCACGTCGCGCTGATAATCGGCGATTGCCGCGCGGACGAAGTGGATGCCCCAGTGATGCGACACGATCACCACGTCGCTCCCCGCCTTGGCGGCACGGATATCGGCTTCCATCGCCGCGAGATCCTCGCGATGCGGGTAACTGTGGATCCGCGCCGGCGTGCCAGGCTGGTCGTGCTCGATCTGCTCGTAAAAGGTGAAGGCACGCATCGGCGCGCAGCCCGGGCGGCGCTCGTCGGCCCAATAGCTGTGCGGCAGGATGCTCGAATAAGCGAGAAAGGCGACCGTCGTCCCGTCGGCCATGGTGAAGCACACCGGCCGCCGCGCCTCGGCGATATTGGCGCCCGCACCGACGACCTTCATGCCCGCCGCTTCGAGGTTGGCGCGTGTCTCGAAAAACGCTTCATTGCCCCAGTCGAGCACATGGTTGCCCGCCATCGAGATCAGGTCGAACCCGGCGCGACCGAGTGCGGCGGCGCCGTCCGGGCGGGCGAGCACGGCGTGGCGCGCCTGCGGCAGGCGTGTGCCGCGTTCGGCGAAACTCGTTTCCAACTGGCCGAACACGATGTCGGCGGCGCGCAGCGTCTCGGCGGTCGCGACGAAACTCTCGTCATAATGCTCGCGATCCATCGCGAGATCGCCCGTCGCGAGGATCACCCCGGTCATGCCGCGGTCTCGAACGCCACCGGTACGCTCAGCGCGCCGATTTCGGGAAAGCGTGTCGGGGTCGGCTCGGCGGTCAGTGCAAAGCCCTGCGTCGCGGCGAGCAATTCCTCGAGCGCGACGATCAGCTCGATCCGGCCCAGCGCCGCGCCGACGCACATATGCGGCCCGCGCCCGAAGGCGAGCGAATCCTTCATGTTCGGCCGATCGATCCGGAAGCTGTCGGGGTCTTCGAACACATCGGCGTCGCGATTGGCCGAGGCATAGACCAGCGCGATCGGCTCGCCCGCCGGGATCGTGCGCCCGCGAATCGTCACGTCGTGGACTGCCGTACGCGCAAAGCCGCGATACGGCGTGTAGAGCCGCAGGAATTCATCGACCGCAGCGGGGACCAGCGACGGATCGGCGCGCAGTCTGCGCTGCAGGTCGCGGTCGCGCGCCAGATGCACCGCGATCGAGCCGATCATCACCGTCGGCGCGATCAGCCCGACGACCAGCACCTGGCGGATCGTGCCGATGATCATCTCTTCGGGCAACGGCTCGCCGTCGACCCGCACCGCGAGCAGCGCGCTCGTCGCGTCCTCGTCGATCGGCAGCGGATTCTCGCGTCGGTCGCGCACAACATCGCGCGCCATCGCATAGAGCAGCAGGCTGGTTTCCTTGGTCGATTCGACGTCGTTCGACTGCACCGCGATGTTGTAGCGCCGCCCTACCTCGGTCAGCGCGGTGATCGCGTCCGCCGGCAGGTTCATCCAGTGCGCGAACACCGCGATCGGCATGTGCGCGGAATAATCGGCACAGATGTCGCCGCCCCCGGCCGCCACCATCTTGGTCAGCAGATCGCGGCAGATCTGCCGGATGACGGGTTCGAGGCGATCGATGCGCTTCGGCGACAGCAGCGGCGCCAGCGCGCGGCGATAGGGCGTGTGTTCGGGCGGATCGAGATGCAGCGGCGGGCGCCGCCCGGTAAAGGCGACCTTGGGAATGACATTCTGCTGCGAGGTGATGAAGGTTTCCCAGTCGGCAGCGGCCGCCGCGACATCGTCATGCTTCATCAACGCCCAGAAACCGCCCCACGCCTCGCTGTGCGCGACCGGACAGGTCGCTCGCAACCGGCCATATTCGGCGTTCGCGCTGTCGAAGGTTTCGGGCGCAAGGGGGTTAAAGTCATGCAACATAGCAATCTTGCTAGCGCGAAATGAAAGCGCTTGCAAGACGCTTTCAATTGACGGGTGCTTTGCGCATAGTGGGGCGATGAACGGGGTGGCCAAGGCACCGACGCTGGATGATGTCGCAACGCTCGCCGGGGTGTCGCCGGCAACCGTGTCGCGCTTTCTCAACAGTCCGGAGGTGGTCGCTGCCAAGACTGCCGACCGCATTCGCGCAGCGATCGTCGAAACCGGCTATCTGCCCAATCTTACCGCCGGCACGCTCGCGGGCAATCGCTCGCGCCTGATCGCCGCGCTCGTCCCCGAAATCGCCCAGTCGATCTTCAACGACACGGTCGAGGCAATGATCGAGGAACTGTCGGCGGCGGGCAACAGCGTGATGCTCGCCTTGACCGGTGCCGACAACACCAGGTTGATTTCGCAAATCAACGCCGCCCTGTCGCGCCGGGTCGACGCGATCATCCTGACCGGCGTGGTGACCGACGAGGCGACGCGCGCCCGCCTCCGCGCGCATCCGGTGACGGTGATCGAGACCTGGGGCCTGCCCGAGGATCCGATCGACGTGGCGATCGGCTTCTCGCATCGCGCGGCGGGCGAAGAAATGGCGCATTTCCTGCGCGCGCGGGGTTATCGCCGGCCGCATCTCGTCGTGCCGCGCTCGCCGCGCTCGGAGCGGCGCGCCAGCAGCTTCGCGACGCGCTGGATGCAGGAGGGTGGCTCCGAGCCGACGCGGATGGAGGTCAATGTGCCGAGCCATTTCGGCCAGGGGCGGCTGAGCTATCGCGCGCTGGCCGACCTGCCGCACTTGCCCGATGTGGTGGTGTGCGGGTCGGACTGGATCGCGCAAGGGTTCATCGTCGAGGCGCAGGCGGCCGGGATGCGCGTGCCCGATCAGATCGCCGTCACCGGCTTCGGCAATCTGCGCATGGCGGGCGACATGCGCCCGACCATCACCTCGGTCGATGTCGACGGCGCGCGCGTGGCGCGCGAAATGATCCGCGTGCTGCGCACGCTGTCGGCGGGCGCGGCACTGCACGAACGGCGCATCGATGTCGGATTCCGCATCATCGCACGCGAGAGCGCGTGACGGATGAAAGGGCTTGCATAAAACTCTACCGGCACTTTAGTATTGTTGCATAACAATATGGAGAGCGGCGATGGCGAAGTGGGCGGCAGCGGTCGGTATCGGGGCGTTGTTCGCGGCGGGGATCGCCGCTGCGCAGGTCAAGCCGGATCTCGAGGCGCAGATGCGCGCCGACGGCGCCGCGCAACGTATCGCCTATGCCAAAATGCCCGACACGCCGGGAACGGGTCCTTATCCTGCGATCAAGACGCTCGACGCCGACTTCCCCGGCCATGTCGTCTACCGCCCCGCCAATCTCGCCAAGCTCGGCGCGCGCAAGCTGCCCGTGCTCCTGTGGGGCAATGGCGGCTGCTCCGACGACGGCGCCAGCGCCCGACTGTTTCTGTCGGAGATCGCGTCGCACGGTTATCTTGCGGTTGCGCCCGGCGCGCCGCTGTCGGGGCCGGGCGCCACGCCC
>NZ_JARYTI010000031.1 GCF_029911635.1 Sphingomonas sp. AR_OL41 | reverse complement strand
GCGGCGAATGGGCGCGGTGGCTCGAGCTCGTCGAGCAACCCGCGCAGCGTGATCCGCCCGTCGCGCAGCGCCGCGAGCCCGCCGCGCTGCTCAGCCCGTGCGCCGATCGATGCGGCAAGCTCGGTGATATGCTCGCGGTCGCGCGCGACGAGATAGTCGGCGAAGCCGCGCCGCAGGTTGAGCGCCATCACCCCGCCCATCGCCAGCGCGCCGACCAGCACCGTCGCCGCGACGAGCACGAAAGTGAGGTGAAACAATCGGATCTTCATCTGCGCAGCCGCGCCCCCTCGTCGCGTCAGCCTAGCACGCGCAGCAGATTGTGGAGAGATGATGGAGGCGCGTGGCGCGGCGACCGCCGCAAGGCTGCTGCCGCGCCACAGCATCGTCCCGCCGCAAGCATGGTTGACCCGCGCCGCGCCAGGCCGCAGCCGCAGGACCTGCGCCCCCCGCATCGCCCGCCCATCCCGCATGCGCTGGCGCTTCCCTGCATAATCGATTGATTTTCCATGCTGTCTTTCAACCGTCTGTTCACCCGCGCGTCGCACGACATGGCGATCGACCTCGGGACAGTGAACACGGTGGTATATCTGCGCGGGCAGGGCATCGTGCTCAACGAACCCTCGGTGGTGGCGATCGAGACGGTGAACGGCATCCCGAAGGTCCGCGCGATCGGCGCCGAGGCCAAGCTGATGATGGGCAAGACCCCGGCCAATGTCCGCACCATCCGCCCGTTGCGCGACGGGGTGATCGCCGACATCGATGTCGCCGAGCAGATGATCAAGCATTTCATCGACAAGGTGCATGGCGGCGCGAGCCGGCTGCCGCGCCGGCCCGAGGTGGCGATCTGCATCCCGTCGAGCGCGACTGCGGTCGAGCGCCGCGCGATCCGCCAGGCGGCGAGCAATGCCGGGGCGAGCCTGGTGCAGCTGATCGAGGAGCCGATGGCGGCGGCGATCGGCGCCGGCCTGCCGATCACCGCGCCGAGCGGGACGATGGTGGTCGATATCGGCGGCGGCACGACCGAGGTGGCGGTGCTGTCGCTCGGCGGCCTCGCCTTCAGCAGCTCGACCCGCGTCGGCGGCGACCGGATGGACGATGCGATCGCCAACGCCACACGGCGCAAGCACAATCTGATGATCGGCGAGGGCACCGCCGAGCGCGTCAAGTTCGCGATCGGGCTGGCGCGCATGCCGCAGGACGGCATCGGCACGACGATCCAGGTCAAGGGCCGCGACCTGGTCGACGGCATGCCCAAGGAGATCACCGTGACGCAGGGCGAGGTCGCCGCCGCGCTGGGCGAGCTGGTCGGCCAGATCGTCGAGACGGTGCTGCAATCGCTCGAGCAGATCGCGCCCGAACTCGCCGCCGACCTGTACGACCGCGGCATCGTGATGACCGGCGGCGGCTCGCTGCTCGGCGACATCGACAGGGTGCTGTCCGACGCGACAGGCCTTCCGGTGGTAATCGCCGAGGACCCGCTGAGCTGCGTCGCGCTCGGCGCGGGCAGGGCGATGGAAGAGGCGGCGTATCGCGGGGTGTTGCAGGCAGCGTGAGGGGGTGGGGTTCCCTGCCAAGGCCAACATGGCAGGGAATTTGGCAGGGAATTTTGCAATTTTTATTGGGGACCGGGACGATATTGCGAAGGCGATCTCTGCGCTTTCCGTGAACGGAAAGTCGCTATCTTTTTCTGGCCCGGTAAGCGCCCTGCTTGCGCGAGGAAAAGCCAACACTCGCAATGCGTTGCGGCGGGTTCTCTTGTTATTCGATAACAAGGCCGGAACAAGAGAATAGCAAGACGGATTCTTGGCCGGACTTTGGCTGTTCTCTGGAACGTAGCGGTCCGGCGTAAGAGCTGCGGCTTTCGGCATGGTGCCGCACTTCGCCCAAGAGCGCGCGATGTTGAATCAGCGTGATGCCTGTTTTGGCGAATGCTCAGCCTGAGAAGTCCGCGAGATATCCGTTGCCGGGTTTAGGCGGGCGAATGCCTCCATTGCCTGCGTTGCCCGGGTTGAGTTTTAAGCGGAGGGCTCGGTCGGTAGAGTTAGACTCTCGAAACCTCGGATATCTTCGAGTCCCATTTCGTCAGCTTGCTAAAAGCTAATACGAACTCTGCCGACGTACCCCAAATTGGACCGTCAACCAGCGATGGCTCATCGACAAACCCAGAAAACTCGTGCCACCGATGATCATCATCGGTCGGGCCATCGCTTAGCGCATAGAGCGCTTCATAAAGCGGGGGGATGCCGACCTGCTCGGCGACGAAGAATTCGCCGTCTTGCAACTTGCTGACGATCAGCGCTCGGTCCGCGCCCGACAGCCGGCCGCTCAAATAGACCTGGCTATGGCTCTTATAGTTAGAAGCGTCGCGATAGAGATATTCGAACGCGGTGACCGGGGTTGCGGATGCGTCAGCCATTGGCGTGAACTCGATCAAATAGGGTTGTTCGATGAATCCGAAGAAATTCCACGTCCGGGTCGAACCGCGTGGCGGGTAAGAGAGTACGACCCTCATAAGGCTCAAAATACATCCTGGTTTCAGAACTTGGACTGTTCAACAACAATTTCGAGAAGCGGGCTCTGCCGACCTCATCCACGGCCATAAGGCCACGATCGAACGCACGGTCGAACGTTGCCGAAAGGCAAAGGCCGTTGCGCGGGTTGTGCCGGTTCTTCTCGTCAGTCTTCCACGGCATGATGTGGCTAGCGTTGAGCAAGCGAATCTCGGTGATGCCCGTGACGCAGCAGCGGCTTTCGTAATTTGCCAGTACCGCTCGCCGGAAGAAGTCTTGTCCTTTGCGCTGCACGACCATCGCCGTTGTAGTGCTTGGTCCTGTGAAATGATCGAAGGCGTCCGGTGTGGCAGCCTCCTTCAGCGTGCTGCTGCCGTTTGGCGGCTCGTCCGCGAGCGCCTCCGCTTCCATGACCAGCCCCGTCCAATCATTTTCGAAATGCGCCCAAATCTGCCGATCCCGCGCCGAGGTACCAGCCAGTCCAGCGCGACCGCTCTCTCGGATTTTTGGGTCCAAGCTGGCAAAGTTGGCCAGCTTCATCGCGATTGATGACGACGACCGGCCGAGTGCGCCCGCCAGTGCTATGATTTCGGGATTGCGCCGATCCAACTGGCCAAAGGGGAGCTGAAAATAGAGGTAGAGCGCACGCGTGGTTTCCGCCTCGCTCCATGCACCTCCCGCCACTATTCAGTCTCCCATTCTTGATCTTGGATATTTCAGCGGAAAATTACGCGTGGTGCAATATTTGGCTGAAACCGTGATGACTCACCTCCAAAATTACCCATTCCCATCCAAATTATTTCTCTCCAGATCTGTCGCATCATGCAGGATACGCAGCACATCGATAACCCTGTCCGAGCCGACCCGATAAAGCAGCATGTGGCGCGCGCGGCGGCCGAAGCGTGCGGCTTGCAGGATGCGTAAACCGGGCGCGATATCGTCGCGGGGTTTCGCGGTCAGCACGTTCGGTCCCTCGGCAACGACGAGGATCGCGGCACCGATTCGGCGTGCGCCGACGTGCGATCAGTGGGCAAAATCCCGGATCTAAAGGCCGAGCAGCGCGCCCAGCTTCGCCTTAACCTCGGCGAGCGTCGCCGCCGACACAGTCCCCTTGCGCGTTGCCCGTCGCGTGCGCCAGTCGAGGCTCTTGACCTGATCGGCGAGGATCGCGCTCGGCGGGTCGTCACTGTCGACAACCTCAAGCGGGTACCCCTTGATGCGCGAGGTCATCGGGCAGCAGACCATCAAGCCGGTCAGCCCGTTATAGCGCGCCGGCGACAAGACCAATGCGGGTCGATGGCCGGCCTGCTCGCGGCCCGTCTGCGGGCTGAAATCCAGCCAGACGACATCGCCCGCATCGGGCACATAACCGGCCGCTACCAAAGCTCGTTGCCCATCGGCGCACCGAAATCGACCGGGTCGTGCAGGTTTTCGGACGTCACCTGATCAAGCAGTGTATCGAGATCGAAAGCAGGCGCGGCGATGGGCTCGATCACGACGCGTCCGCCCTCCTCACGCACATTCACATGCTGATCGATATGCAGCGACGCCGCGGCCATGATCGCGGAGGGGATGCGCACCGAGGCGCTGTTGCCCCATTTCTTCACCTGGACCTTCATGATGTGTCCTATGTATCGACTTTAGTAGATACATATAGCGCGGCGAGCGGTGCGCGGCAACCTGCGCGAACCTCCCCTTCGACCGCCGCTCGGATGCCAGGTGCATCGAAATATTCCAACCCGAGGCGTGACAACGGTCCTGTATGCGTTCACCCGTTGCTTCTTCTTGCGGGAGAGCGGTTGCGGTGGGTGATATCAAGATGTTTGCGCTGGCTGAACATGGCGTCGCTGAGTTGCCAGCTAGCTCGGTTCAAGTGGAAAAGTCGCTACAAGCGCTGTTCGAGGCTAATCTCGAAGCGCTCCTCGGCATTCGATTTCTTTCTTCGGAGCATTCCACCGGACCCGTTCATGGCGGGCGCATCGACACACTCGGTCTGGATGAAGATGGCTGCCCGGTGATCATCGAATACAAACGGGCGGTGAACGAGAATGTCATCAACCAAGGCTTGTTCTATCTTGACTGGCTGATGGACCATCGGAAGGATTTCCAGTGGCTTGTGCTGGAGAAGCTCGGGCAGGAAGCGGCTGCGAATGTGGATTGGTCCGCGCCGCGGCTGTTGTGCATCGCGGGCGATTTCACCCGGTATGACGAACACGCGGTAAAGCAGATCAACCGCAACATCGAACTGTTGCGCTATCGGAAGTTCGGCGACGGGCTATTAATGGTTGAACTGGTCCATGTTCCGAAGGGTTCACGAACCGGTGCGGCGTCAATCGCAGCGCCCATTCGTGGCGTTGCGAACGTGAGCGCCGACAGTGCAACCGATCCGTATCAATCGCAACGGATTACCTACCGTGTTGCCAACGCTTCCGTTTCGATCCGCGATTTGTTCGACGCCGTGGGTAGCTACCTGACCAGTCTCGGTGACGATGTTCAGACTAAAGAGCTAAAATATTACATTGCCTTCAAGCGGATCAAAAACTTTGTTTGCCTCGAGGTCTATCCGCAAGCCGGGACGGTCCTTGCCTATCTGAAGCTCGATCCCAGTATCGTGCCAATGGAGCCGGGCTTCACGCGCGACGTGCGGAAGATCGGGCATTTCGGGACGGGCGACCTGGAGGTGTCGATGAAGACCCCCGAGGATTTCGCCCGTGCGCAGCCGCTGTTTCAGCTGGCCTATGAGCGTGGCTGACTCGCGCCACGCGAACCATATTCCCATCCCCCCCAAACCCGACTAACCGCACCCCATGGCATCCGACATCACCGACCTTCCCGACAATCCGCCGATCGGCATCCTCGACGCCCCCTTCGACAGCGCGCTGAGCGAGCGCTATCTCGTCTATGCGCTGTCGACGATCACCGCGCGTTCGCTGCCCGATGTGCGCGACGGGTTGAAGCCGGTGCATCGCCGGCTGTTATGGGCGATGCGGCTGCTCAAGCTCGATCCGACGATGGGCTACAAGAAGTGCGCCCGCGTCGTCGGCGACGTGATCGGCAAATATCATCCGCATGGCGACCAGTCGGTCTATGACGCGATGGTGCGGCTCGCGCAGGATTTCGCGCTGCGCTATCCGCTGGTCGACGGGCAGGGCAATTTCGGCAATATCGACGGCGATAATGCCGCCGCCTATCGTTATACCGAGGCACGGCTGACGCAGGTCGCGATCGACCTGATGGACGGGCTCGACGAGGACGCGGTCGAGTTCAAGCCGACCTATAACGGCGAGGAGCAGGAGCCCGAGCTGTTCCCCGGCGCCTTCCCCAATCTGCTCGCCAATGGCGCGTCGGGCATCGCGGTCGGCATGGCGACGAGCATCCCGCCGCACAATGCCGCCGAGCTGTTCGGCGCGGCGATCCTGCTGGTCGATCAGCCCGATGCGAGCATCGCGCAGGTGCTCGAACATGTCACCGGCCCCGACTTCCCGACCGGCGGGCTGGTGGTCGACAGCGCCGCCGCCATTGCCGAGGCCTATGCCACCGGGCGCGGCGGTTTCCGCGTTCGCGCGCGCTGGCATGTCGAGGATCTCGGGCGCGGCACGTGGAACGCGATCGTCACCGAGATCCCCTATGGCGTGCAGAAGGGCAAGCTGATCGAGCAGATCGCCGGCATCATCAACGACAAGAAGCTGCCGATCCTCGCCGATATCCGCGACGAATCCGACAGCGAGATCCGCATCGTCATCGAGCCGCGCGCGCGCACCGTCGATGCGACGATGCTGATGGAGAGCCTGTTCAAGATGAGCGACCTGGAGAACCGGGTCAGCCTCAACCTCAACGTGCTCGACGCCAGGCGGACGCCGCGCGTGATGAGCCTGAAAGAGGCGCTCGGCGCGTGGGTCGAGCACCAGTTCGTCGTGCTGCAGCGCCGCACCTCGCATCGCCTCGCCAAGATCGCCGACCGGCTCGAGCTGCTCACCGGTTATATCATCGCCTATCTCAACCTCGACCGCGTGATCGAGATCATCCGCACCGAGGACGAGCCCAAGCCGGTGATGATCGCCGAGTTCGCGCTCAATGATCGCCAGGCCGAGGCGATCCTCAACATGCGGCTGCGTTCGCTCCGCAAGCTCGAGGAGATGGAGCTGCGCAAGGAGCGCGACAAGCTCGAGGAGGAGCGCTCGGGGCTCGAGGCGCTGCTCGGCAGCGAGGCGCGGCAGCGCACCCGGTTGAAGAAGGATTTCGCCAAGCTGCGCGAGCGTTACGGCGCCGAGACCAAGCTCGGCAAGCGCCGCACCACGATCGAGGAAGCGGCGCCGGCGCGCGACATCCCGATCGACGCGATGATCGAGCGCGAGCCGATCACCGTCATCCTGTCGCAGCGCGGCTGGATCCGCGCGATGAAGGGGCATCTCGACGCGGCGCAGACCGCCGAGCTGAAGTTCAAGGATGGCGATGCCGCCTTCCTGGCCTTCCCGGCGCAGACCACCGACAAGATCCTGCTCGCCGCCGAGAATGGCCGTTTCTACACGCTTGGCGCCGACAAATTGCCCGGCGGGCGCGGCTTTGGCGAGCCGGTGCGGCTGATGATCGATCTCGACGGCGATGTCGGCATCGTCGCGCTGATGCCGGCGAGCCGCGCGGAAAAGCTGCTCGTCGCGGCGAGCGACGGGCGCGGCTTCATCGTGCGCAGCGCCGATACCATCGCCGAGACGCGCAAGGGCAAGACCGTGGTGACGCCGCGGCTCGGCGCGAAGTTGAAGCTGGTTCGGCCGATCGCGCCGGGCGCGGATTATCTCGCGGTGATCGGCGACAATCGCCGGCTGCTGGTGTTCCCGCTCGACGAGGTCGCCGAACTGGCGCGCGGGCAGGGCGTGCAGTTGCAGCGTTATCGCGACGGCGGGCTGTCCGACGCGGTGAGCTTCGTCTTCACCGAGGGGCTGAGCTGGGCGATGGGTGGCGACAGCGGCCGCACGCGCACCGAGACCGACCTGACGGCATGGCGCGCGGCGCGCGGTGCGGCGGGGCGGATGCCGCCCAACGGCTTCCCGCGCGACAATCGCTTCTGAGGGAGCGTTCGGGAAATCTGGATATCGCCGTATCTCTTTTCGACTTTCCCGGCGAAGGCCGGGATCCAGTCGGGGGACGCTGCGACGGGCCTTGCCGAGCATCATATCCGCTATCCCATCTGGACCCCGGCCTTCGCCGGGGAAGTCAGTAAGATTGCGCTGCCCCGCTCCAGGCGAAAGAGCTGACGGGCGCGGCGTTGCGGGGGAGGCTGCCGCGCCCGTCCTGCCGAGCGGCCTGGGTGGGGTCCGGTCGCTCGCGGCAGCAGGTCGATCACATTATCGCTATGTCGTACAGCCACAGGCTGCGCACGACTCGTAATATAATGCACGCTCCCGTCACGACAAGCCCAAGTGGAATGAGACGCGGATCGCGGCGCATCGGCTGCGGATTGCAATATCGCGTCGCTATTTATTTGGCATCTGTTGTGTCGATACAGGTCCGTGGCTAGCCATGCGGCATTATGCTTGGCGCAGGAAAGTCACGGAAACTGTTCGACATAGCAGCGACGGTGACAGGCATGTGACAATGCCCTTGCGTGCGCGATCGTCCGCTTTGCGTTTCCGCTACTGCCTCGGGTCTGGATCGCGGCGGTCATTGGCGCGCCGCAACGAACGCGATTAACTCCATGATTTTGCCACCGCCTTTCAGCGGACCTTAACGAAATCGGGCTAGAGCGGGGATTGCATGGCGCCAACCAAGCTCCGCGCGTTGATCGCCCCCCGTGCTCCGGCTCCCGCCGGGGCGGCTGCCCCGCGCTATCCGTCGGTCGAGGCGGCGATGACCGCGATCGACCTGCTGCCGATCCCGGCGCTGCTCATCACCTGGCACCAGCGCCGCTTCACCTTCGAATCGACCAACAAGCCGTTCCGCGTCGCCGGGCTCGGCACGACGCCCGAGCAATCGACGCTGATCGCCGATATCGGCCCGCGCATCGCGGCGTTCATCGAGGGCGAATCGCTGCGCGAGGACTTCACCTGGGAGGTCGGCGACGCGGTCGACCGCCGGCATTACCGCGTGACGCTGGCGCGGGTGATCAAGAATCCGTTCGGCCGCTGCTTCGTCACGCTGGTCGACGAGACCGGGGAGCGCCGCACCGAACGCAATCTGCGCCGCGAGATGATGACCGACAGCCTGACCGGCCTGTCGAACCGTGCCGGGTTCAGCGACCGGCTCGAGGGGTTGCTCGCGGTCACCGCCAACCGCCCATGTTACGCCGTGCTGGTGCTCGATCTCGATCGTTTCAGCCGGGTCAATGCCTGTCTCGGCTCGATGGCCGGCGACGAATTGCTGATCACCGTCGCGCGCCGCATCAAGGGCGCCTTGCGTGCCGGCGATGTGCTGGCGCGCACCGGGGGTGACGAGTTCGGCATCCTCGTCAAGCTCGAGGACGGGCCGAGCGACGCCGAGCATGTCGCCAAACGCATCCAGGGTGCGCTCGCCACGCCGTTCCGCCTGTCGGATTTCGAGATTCGCGTATCGTGCTCGATCGGCATCGCCTTTGGTGCGGCCGAGGTCGACGACGCCGAGGAGCTGATCCGCCACGCGCAGTTTGCGGTCAAGCGCTCCAAGACCAGCGGTCGCGCCGAGGCCTATCAGATCCAGGCGTTCGATATTGCGCGCGAGCAGTTCGGCATGGAGACGGCGCTGCGCCGCGCGATCGAGCGCGGCCAGATGCGGCTGACCTACCAACCGATCTGCGACCTCGCCACCGGGCAGATCGTCGCGTTCGAATCGCTCGCGCGCTGGCGCGACGAGCATGGCCACGAATATATGCCCAACGACTTCATCCCGGTGGCCGAGGAATCGGGGCTGATCGTCCCGCTCGGGCGCTGGGCGATCGACGAGGCGGCACGCACGCTTGCCGCCTGGGACGCGCGGCTCGGCGAACAGAGCGTCGCCAAGCTGGCGGTCAACCTGTCGGCGATCCAGCTGCAGCGCGACGCCATCGCCCCGCTGCTCGAACGCGCGATGTCGGAAAACGGCCTGGCGGGATCGCGCTTCACGCTCGAGCTTACCGAGAGCGCGCTGGTCACCGATCCCGACCGCATCGCCGGGATCATGCAGGCCTTGAAGGATGTCGGCGCGACGATCGCGATGGACGATTTCGGCACCGGCTATTCCAACCTCGCCTATCTGCAGCGCCTGCCGATCGACATCCTCAAGATCGACCGCAGCTTTGTCACGGGCATGCTCGCCGATCGCGACAAGATCGCCATCGTCCGGGCGATCCTCAGCCTGGCACAGGCGCTGGGCATGAAGACCACCGCCGAGGGCATCGAGACCAACGAGCTCGGCCAGACGCTCGCCGCGCTCGGCTGCACCTATGGCCAGGGCTATATCTATTCGCGGCCGCTCGAGGCCGAGGCGGCGTATCAGCTGTTCTGCGAGCGCCGCCAGCCATCGACCGCCGCCGCCGCGAGCTGAGCGACGTGCGCTGCGTCGGGGAATTCTTCCGCGATCCACTGATCCTCGACCGTGCGCAGCAGCCGCGCGACGTCCGGCCCCTTGCGCACCCCCATCTCGACCAGCGCGCCGCCTGTGAGGGGTAGGGTGGGGGCGTCCCAGGTCGAGATGACGGCGAGTTTTTCGGCGATGGCGTCGTCGGGCAGGTCGGACAGCAACAGTTGGTCGGTCGCGCCGGCGAGGCCGAGGCGGTAGCGCAGCGCGCGTTCGCGCTCGGTCAGCAGCGGTTGCGCCGCGATCGCCATGCGCTTGCGATCGGCGTTGGACAGTTTCAGCCGCGCGCCGACATCGTCGATTGCCGCCGCCGGCAGCAGCGCGGCGAGGCGGCGAATCGCATCGGGTGCGGTGCCCGTCGCCGATTCGCGTGCGGCAGTGCGGGTGAAGCGCGCCAGGTCGGCGATTTCGGGCAGCACGGGCGTGAAGATGCCCTCGTCGAGCATCACCGCTACCACCGCGACGGCGTGGCGCGCGACGAGCAGGCGGAGCAGCTCGGCGGCGATGCGCTCGCGCGACAACGCCATCAGGTCGTTGGCGCGCGTCGCGCACGCCTCCAGCCCGGCCGGGTCGATCGCGTCGCCGAAGCGGGCATGGAAGCGGAAGAAGCGCAGGATGCGCAGATGGTCCTCGGCGATGCGCTGCAACGGGTCGCCGATGAAACGCACCACGCCGGCGTCGAGATCGGCCTGCCCGCCGAAATAATCGAAGATCTCGCCCGATACGGGGTCGGCATAAAGCGCGTTCATCGTGAAGTCGCGCCGTGCCGCATCCTCGCGCCAGTCGCCGGTGAAGGCGACGGTGGCGTGGCGACCGTCGGTCTCGACGTCGCAGCGCAAGGTCGTCACCTCGACCGGGCCGTCGGGCAGCACCGCGGTGATCGTGCCGTGGGCGAGCCCGGTCGGCACCGCCTTGATGTCGTTGCCGCGCAGCAGCGCGATGACGCGATCGGGCGCGTGCGTCGTGGCGAGATCGACATCGGCGACGTCGATGCCGAGCAGCGTATCGCGCACCGCGCCGCCGACGAAGCGCACGCGGCCCTCGCCGGCGCCGAGCACCGCACACAGATCGTCGAGTCCGGTGCGGTGGCGCCAGGCAGCGTCAGGTAGGGTAGGGGGCTGCGTCACGGTGCCCAACGCAGCCGCCGCGACAGGTTGACGATCATTGCCGCGGTCGCGCCCCAGATGCGGTGGCCGCCCCAGCTGATCTCGTAATAATGCCGGTTGCGGCCCTGAAACTCGACGCTCGCCTCGATATGGTTGGCGCTGTCGAGCACGAAATCGAGCGGGACCTCGAACACCGCGGCAACCTCGCCGCTCGACGGCATGAAGACGAGGTCGGGCGCGATGACGCCGATGACGGGCGTGACCTCGAAGCCGGTGATGGTGCGATAACGATCGGCCGTGCCGATGATCGTCACCGCGCTCCGTGGCAGCGCAATCTCTTCCTCGGCCTCGCGCAGCGCGGCGGCGACGGCGTCGGCATCGCCCGGATCGACGCGCCCGCCGGGAAAGGCGACCTGGCCGGCATGGCGCGACAACGTATCGGTGCGGCGGGTGAGGATCACGCCCGGCGCCGCGCGGTCGGTCACCGCGATCAGCACCGCGGCGGCGGCTGGCTCGGCGAGCGGTGTCGGGTCGAGCTCGCGATGGTCGCCGGTGAGCAGTACGACCTCGTCGCCGGTGACGCTGTGCAGCGCGTCGTGCAGTCGCGTGACCAGCGTCATGCCGCCTGCTCCAGCGCGAAGCGAACGCCGTTGCTCCACACCGCCGGCGGCTGTTCGTCGCCGGCCAGCGCAATCTGCGCCAGCTCGTAATAGACCGGCCGCGCGACCAGTGCCTCGAGCCCGGCACCGATTGTCCCACGCACATGCAGATAGGGCCGCGGGCCGTCGTCGGTCTGCTCGAAACGCAGCGGGTGCGTTGCATCGGCGTTGATAAGCTCGCCGGTGTTGAGCCGGAAGGCGAGCCGCGCGTCGCGGCCCTCGCCCTCGGCCTTCATCTCGACCGCGACGAACGGCGCATCCTCGACCGCGATGTCGAGCTTCTCGACCGGGGTGACCAGCACATAGCCCCCATCGGGCTCGCGCCGCAGGATCGTCGCGAACAGCCGCACCATCTCGATCCGCCCGATCGGCGATCCCTGGTGGAACCAGGTCCCGTCGCGCGCGATGCGCATCTCGCTGTCGCCGCAGTGCGTCGGGTTCCAGCGCTCGACCGGCGGCAGCTTCTGCTCGGCGACGAGCCGCGCCACCTCGGCGAGCGACAAGGCGGCGAGGTCTGGGGGAGGGGTCATCGGCATGTGCTGCGGTTAGGCGGTGTGAACCAAGGCGTAAAGCATGCGTTGATTTACGGATGGACATACCCGCCCGGACGGCGCGATGCGGTCTGCCATGCGACGGCGCGTCGTTGTCTCACGATCGAAGAGGGACTGCCCTATGCCCGACCCACTGGCCGATGGCCGCTACACCCTGCCGGCGCGGCTGTTCCACTGGATCGTCGTACTGCTGGTCGTCGCGCAGTTCGGCGTCGCCTGGACGATGCCCGAGATCGAACGTGGCACGCCCCCGCTCGGGCTGATTGCCTGGCACCTGTCGATCGGCGCGGCGATCCTTGCGGTCGCGCTGCTCCGGCTCGGCTGGCGGCTGAGCCACAAGGCGGCGCCACCGCCGATGACGTTGTCGCCGGCGCTGCAGATGCTGTCGCGCGCGGTGCATTTCCTGCTCTATGCGTTGCTCATCGTCTTGCCGCTGATGGGCTGGGCAAACGCCGCAGCGCGCGGCTGGCCGGTCACCCTGTTCGGCGTGATCCCGCTGCCCGGGCTAGTCGCCAAGGGCTCGGCGCTGGGCCGCGCGATGGGCGACATCCACGGGACCACCGCGATTATCTTCCTCGTGGTGATCGGCCTGCATGTCGCCGGCGCGCTCTATCATGCGCTGGTGCTCCGCGACCGGACGCTCCAGCGGATGATCTGAGGTCAGGCGAGCGCCGCGATGCGCGGGCCGATCGTGCCTTCGCCCGCGGGCACATCGTCGCCGCGCGCCAGCAGGCGGTGGCGCTCGACCGGCCCAGGAACGTGCCAGCCGGCGGTGCGCTCGGCGGTGAAACCGAAGAAGCGGCCATAATATTCCGGGTCGCCGATCAGCATCAGCGCGCGCGCCGCGCCCGAGCTTTCGGCGGCGGCGAGCGCGCGCTCCATCAGCATCCGGCCGATCCCGTCGCGCTGCCGCGCCGGCTCGACCGCGACCGGCCCGACCATTGCCAGCGCGACGTCGCGCCCGTCCGCGCCGGCGAAGCGCACCGGCCAGCACTGAATCGTGCCGACCAGCGCATCGTCTTCCAGCGCAGCGAAGCTGAGCCCGTCGACCGGTCGCATCCCCTCACGGATGCGATAGGCGGTTCGGCCGTGCCGGTCCGCGCCGAACGCGCGGTCGAGCAGTTGCTCGACCGCGGGCGGGTCGATGGTGGCGAGCGGCACGAAACTGATCACTCCGGCTTCCTTTGAGAGGCCCGGGCATGGACGCACGGGGCCGCGCGCTTTAGCGTTCGTCGCGCTGAACGCAAGCGGAACGGGAATCGTGCCATGAAGCTCTATGATGCCGCCTGGGCGCCGAGTCCGCGCCGCGTGCGGATCTTCCTCGCCGAAAAGGGCATTACGGTCGAGCGCGTGATGGTCGATCTGCGTGCCGACGAGCAGCTGAGCGACCCGTATCTGGCGATCAACCCGCGTGGCGCGGTGCCGGCGCTGGAACTCGACAGCGGCGAGGTGATTTGCGAATCGGCCGCGATCTGCCGTTATTTCGAGGCTCTGCAACCCGCGCCGACGCTGTTCGGCGACAATCCGCTCGATATCGGCCGGATCGAATCGTGGACGCGCCGCATCGAAAGCGACGGTTATGCTGCCGCGGTCTATGCGTTGCGCAACGCGCGTGAGAACTTCAAGGATCGCGGCGCGCCGGGCAAATGGCCGACGATGCCACAGATTCCCGAACTCGCCGCGCGCGGCATGATCATGTGGGAGGCGTTCACTGAGGCGCTCGACAGGCATCTCGCGACCCGGGAGTGGATCGCGACCGATGCCTATAGCTTTGCCGATATCTCGGCGCTGGTCACGATCGATTTCGCCAGGGCGGCCAAGCTGATGCTGCCGGAGCGCTGCCACGCCATCGCGCGCTGGCATGAGCGCGCTTCGGCCCGGCCCAGCGCCGCAGCCTGATTCACGCGCCCCTTTCGTGGCGGCGCGCATCTGCTAAGGCGCCGCGACCGCGTGAAAGGGCCCGGCTTGGACGATTCATTACAACTCGAAGTGCATGACCTCGAAGTGCAGGTGCTCACCGGCATTTATTCCGAGGAGACGCATCTGCCGCAGCCGTTGCGCATCTCGCTGACGGTCGATCTCGATTGCCCGCCGCATTTCGCGCCCGATACGCCGCTCGGCGCCTCGAAAAACTATCTCGATCTGAAACATGCCGCGACGCGGGCGCTGCCCGAGGGCGTGCACTTCACGCTGATCGAGGGTGTCGCCGACCATATCGCCGAGACGCTGCTGCTGCAGGACAGGCGCGTGCGCCGCGTCGCGGTCAAGATCGTCAAGCTGGCGATCGCCGAACAGGGCGAATCGATCGGTATCACGCTGGTGCGGCACCGGCGGTGAGCGCGTCCGTCGTTGCGGCGGCGCTCGGCGAGGCGGCCGTGCTCGTTACGGCGGCCGGCGGAGACCCGATCGAATCGGTGCTGTGCCGCGTCCGCGCTGCCGCATCGGACGCCAGCGAATCGATCTTGCTGATTATCGAACCGGGTGTCGCCGCGATCGACCGGGCCATGCTGCACGGTGCGCTCGGTCCGCTCGCGACCGAGCTTGCGCCGGGCAGCCGGATCAATGCCCTCGACGTCATGGCGGGCGCTGCCGCTGATAATGTCATCGCCGCCGCCAGCTTCCTCGCCACGGCGTGTTCGACGACCGGCCAGGTGATCGTGCTCGACGCCTAAAGCGCGCCGCCCCGGTCGCAGCGGCCCAGCGCCTGCCGGACATAACCATAATCCTCGCGCGCGATCGCCGCGTCGGCGGGCTCGGCGCCCTCCAGGCTCGTCGCGGGCAGCGCGGCGGGCAGGGTGCAGGCGAGCCGATACCATAAGAGCGTGTCGCGCGGCGGCGGACCTGCGCCGGCATCGACGATGTCGCTCAGGCTGACCTTCCAGCTGCGCGTGCCGTCCGCCGCACGATCGATCGACAGCGACACCGGGCGGCCGCCTTCGGTGATGAGGAAGATCTGCGTCTCGCCCTCGCCCGGCAGCGCGCCGGCGGTGTGAAAGGCATGACCGACGCCGGTGATGCGCGGCGGCGCGTCACTGGCGAGCACCTCGCGTGTGATGCGCCGCACAAGCTCGTCGCCGCCCGGCGTCCAGTTGCGCTGCGCGTCGGGCCGGACGAGCTGGACCTGCCCCGGTCCGGCGGGTCGCGCGAACAGCAGCACCCGCAGCTTCTTCAACGCCGGCAGCCGGCTTTTGGCATCGACCGGCACGTCGAGCAGATAGCCGATTCGTGGCGGCAACGGCTCGGTCCCGCGAATCAGCGCGGTGACGTCGACCTCGACATAGAGGCGTGCCTTGCCGGGGGCGACGTCGGGCGCCTCGGCCGGCTTGAGTCGGCTCGTGCCGTGGATCGTCGAATCGATCACCAGCGGCGCCGCCAGCACGAGATCGGCATAGTCGGCATAAGGTGGCGCGGGGAGCGGGGCGTAAACGGGTAGCACCGAATCGGTGCGAGACGAGGGGCGCTGCTGGGCCGGCGCCCCGGCGGCGATCCCGGCGCACAGCACGACGAGAACGGCTTTGGGAACGTTAATCATGCCCATCCATTAGGGGATCGTGCCGCTTTTATACAGAAATAATGCCCATGTTCGCCAAATGTACGATTGTTGCGCGAGACAAAGCGTTTGCCTCACGGTTTGGACGGCGATAGAGGTTCCTCCTGACCAGGATACATTAACCCATGGCCGACCGATCGCGCCGACCCACAAGGCGGGGCGAGCGGTTCAGGACCACCATGTGGTATAGAGGAGTTTCATACCTTAATGGCGTATGCTGATCGCGATGTAGCTGGCAGCCGGATAGTGGCGACGGTAATCGTCTCCATCCTGGTGTTCTTGCTGACATGGGCCTTCGTAACCGGGCTCACGTCGAAGTTCACCAAGGCGGTGCAGGAAAAGCTCAATACCTTCGACGTGGCGCCTCCACCGCCACCCCCTCCGCCTGACAAGCCGCCGCCCCCGCCGCCGGACCAGCCGATGAAGGCGCCGCCGGTAGTGTCGCCGCCGGTCAACGTGCCGGTGCAGTCGCCGATGCCGCAGATCGTTTCGGTGCCCGTCGCCGTGCCGGCACCGCCGATGGTGCCGCCCGCGCCGCCGGCGCCGCCGCCCAAGCCGGTCGTGTCGCAACGCGCCGGTGTGATCGGCAACCCGGGCCGATTCTTCGGACCCGATGCCTATCCGCCCGCGGCGATCCGCGCCGAAGCCCAGGGTCGCGTCGTCGCGGCGCTGACGATCGGTACCGATGGGCGCGTCACGGCCTGCACCGTCACCGCTTCGAGCGGCAACAGCGACCTCGACGACGCGACCTGCCGCATCGCACGCAGCAAGGTGCGCTACACGCCGGCGAAGGACGATGCCGGTAACCCGACCACGGGTTCGGCGACGCTGCCGGTGCGCTGGGTCCTGCCAAGCGACTGAAATTGACGCGGGGGCGGGCCGAACGGCCCGCCCCCGTCACTTAGCCATTTGAATCTAGAGGGAAGCAAAACTCATGTTCACCACCATCCTTGCCGCGGGCGGCGCGAACGCTGCGGCGAACTACGGCTTCATGAACGCACTCAACGAGGGCGGGTTCATTTCGTGGAGCACGGCGATCGTGCTCGGCGGGTTCCTGTTCTTCACGCTGTTCATCCTGTTCACCAAGATGTTCGAGCAGCAGAAGATCATCAACCAGTCGAAGCGCGTGCGCGCCTCCTTCTGGTCGGCAAACAGCCTGCGTGAGGGCGCTGCCAAGCTCGAGAAGAACTCGGCTTACAAGCAGATCGTCGACGACGGCATCCAGGCGCAGGACCAGCATTCGCGCCTGACCGATCCGGTCGAAGCGCATGACTGGCTGCATGGATCGCTGTCGCGCTCGGAAGCGGCGATCAACTCGCAGCTCGGTGGCGGTCTCGCCTTCCTCGCGACCGTTGGTGCGACCGCACCGTTCATCGGTCTGTTCGGTACCGTGCTCGGCATCTACCGCGCGCTGATCAAGATCGGCCAGGCCGGTCAGGCGTCGATCGACAAGGTCGCCGGCCCGGTCGGTGAGGCGCTCATCATGACCGCGCTCGGCCTCGTCGTCGCGGTTCCGGCCGTGCTCGCCTACAACTTCCTGCAACGTCGCAACAAGGCGATCGCCGAGAACCTCTCGGCCTTCTCCAACGACGTGCTGGGCTATCTCGCGTCGAACGGCGCGGTTCGTCCGGCGGCACCGGTGCGCAAGGGCGCGCCTGCGCCGAAGCCTGCCGCGGCCACCACGACCGCTGCCAAGTAAGTTACCCATCGGGGTCGCGGTTCGCCGCGGCCCCGGGTTTCGCACCCGGGTTGGTCCGGGCGCGCATGACACGGATAGGGATGCCTCTACATGGCAATGAGCGTAGGCGGAGATTCCGCCGAAACCCCGATGTCGGAGATCAACACGACGCCGCTGGTGGACGTCATGTTGGTGCTGCTGATCATCTTTCTGATCACCATTCCGGTGGTGATCCAGAACATCAAACTCAAGTTGCCGGACGTGATCTACGATCCGACGACGACCAAGCCGGAGAACGTCTCGCTCTCGGTGACGCTCGACGATACGGGGCGCTGTGCGGTTTACTGGAATCTGACCAGGGTCACCCACAAGGAACTGTACGACCGTGCGCTGGCCAAGATGCAGGCCGACATCAAGCGGTTCGGCAGCGCCATCACTGCGGACGATCTGCCCGAGGCGCATATCCGCGGCGACGTGTCGACGCCTTACCAGTGCATTGGCGGGACGATCTACACGATGCAGAGCGCAGGCTTCATCAAGGTCGGGTTCATTTCGCAGCCCCCGGCGCGCGAAATTCCCGGCGAATGACGATGGTTCGCGCGGCCTCTCTTTTCGTCGCCGCGCGGCCGTCACTGCCTTTGAACGACAATTTGCTGAGCATCGCGTGGCCCGCCACGCAGCGTGACAACAGCGTGCCACGCACGCAGGGAGTATAAGATATGGCAATGAGCGGAGGCCGCGACGACGGCTCGCCCATGATGGACATGAACACGACGCCGCTGATCGACGTCATGCTCGTGCTGCTCATCATGTTCATCATCACCATTCCGCCGCAGACGCATGCGGTGAAGGTCGATTTGCCGATCAACGACCCGAACCACCAGAATCCGCCGGTCGATCCGCAAAAGAACACCGTGTTCATCGATCCGACGGGCACCGTGACCTGGAACGGCACGCCGGTCGATCTGGTGACGCTGCGCCAGTTCCTCGACCAGACCAAGGGTATCTCGCCCGAGCCGGAGCTGCACTTCCAGCCGCATCCGCAGGCGCGCTACGACAAGGTCGATCAGGTGCTCGCGGTGATCAAGCGCTCGGGCATTTCCAAGCTCGGCTTCGTCGGCAACGAGCAATACGCCAACGATTTCTGAGTCTTCCCTCGGAATTTCGCGATCAGGGCGGTCCCGTCGGGGCCGCCCTTTTTGTTTGTCCGGAACAGGCGGCACGCATCTCTTTTCGAATTTCTTGACGAGCTTTCCGTTTGGTGACACGTTTGTGTCATAAAAGTGAAATGAAAGCCCGTTAGAGTAGGAGGACAGGATGCGTTTATCCATTGTTGCTGCGGGACTGCTAGCTGCCGGCATCGCCAGCGCCGGCAACGCCACCTCGGAAAATCGCAACGGCTATATGCAGATCGCCAAGGGCGACTATGTTGCGGCCGAACGCGTTCTCGTGTCCGAACGGCGCATCTTCCCCAACGACCCTGACCTGCTGCTCAACCTCGCGCTCGTCTATCGCCACACCGGGCGGGTTGAGGCGGCGCGCTCGCTCTATCAACGGGTGTTGACCGAGCCCGATGAGGAACTCAACCTGCCGCATGGCGGTGTTGGCAGCGCCCACGCGCTGGCTGCGTCCGCGTTGCGAGAGTTGGCCGGGCAGAGCACGCTGAGCTGAGCAAGCGCACTGAAGGGCGGCGTCGGCTTATGCCAAAGTGTGCGCTGAGACGCGCGCCAGCCGCCATGCCGCGCTGCAGGGAGAAACCGGGCCGGTGGGGTCTGCCACCGACGGAAGCGACCAACTGCCATCTCCCCGGGCATCGGCGCCGATGCGTCAAAGCCTGGGCAGCGTCACCCCGCGCTGGCCCATATATTTGCCGGCGCGATCGGCATAGCTCGTCTCGCACGGTTCGTTCCCTTTGAGGAACAGGAACTGGCACGCGCCTTCATTGGCGTAGATCTTGGCGGGCAGCGGCGTGGTGTTGGAGAATTCGAGCGTGACATGCCCCTCCCAGCCGGGTTCGAGCGGGGTCACGTTGACGATGATGCCGCAGCGCGCATAGGTCGACTTGCCGAGACAGATGACCAGCACGTCGCGCGGCACGCGGAAATACTCGACCGTCCGCGCCAGCGCGAAGCTGTTGGGCGGGATGATGCAACAATCGGTCTTGCGGTCGACGAAGCTGTTGGAATCGAAATCCTTGGGATCGACGATCGTCGAATTCACATTGGTGAAGATCTTGAATTCGTCGGCAACGCGCGCGTCATAGCCATAGGACGACAGGCCATAACTGATGCAGCCGTCGCGGCGCTGACTCTCGACGAACGGCTCGATCATCCCCTGGGTCTGTGCCGCTTCGCGGATCCAGCGGTCTGACAGGATGGACATGGGTTAGTACCTTCGAGATTGTCGTAGTCGCTGCCCGGATGCGGGGGAGGCGCGGGCCGAGTCAAGCGCCGGCCTCAACGCCGTGCGACGTTCCAGTCCACGCGGCCGTCGATACCGGGGAGGCGGCGAAAGCTCGACGCCTGCCACAGGGCCCAGCGCCGCGCGCCGAAACGCGGTTCGCGAAGGATGCTGCGTAGCCATAACGGCCGATCGAAGCGCTTGCTGATGCCGTAAGTGCGGTCGAATTCGTCGGTGAGGTACAGGATCACCGGCTTTCCGTAGCGCCGTTCGACGAGCCCGATAAAGACCGCCAGTTCGCGCTGGAGCGCCGCGACCGACACCGGCGTGTCGCAATTGCCGAGAAATTCGAGATCGATGGCGGGCGGCAACGCGTCGGTCTCGAGCGGCACGACCTTGATGAAATTGGCGGCCTGCACCGCGCCGGGGCGGCAGCGATTGAAGAAATGATAGCCGCCACGCTCGATACCGGCGGCCTTTGCGCCGGCCCAGTTATCAGCGAAGGTCGGGTCGCGATAATCGCCGCCCTCGGTCGCCTTGATATAGGCGAAGTCGACCCCGGCATCGGGCAGGCGCGACCAGCGGATCCGGCCCTGATAATGCGAGACGTCGATGCCCTGTCGCGGGTAAAGGATCGTCGAGGGATGCCAGTCACCCGACGCTGTCCGCGTCAGCCACCATATCGTTACAACAGCCAGCGCTGCGAGCAGCGCGAGTGCAAGCCAGTGCGACCCGGGTTTGCCGCGCCGACGCCGCGCGCGGCGGGTCACACCACGCCCAGGTCAGCCGGTCCAAAGGCATGGGGCAGCAACTCGGACAGCAGATGGCGCTCGACCTCATCGCCCTCGGCGCCCGCGCACCACACGATGATGTCGCGCTGGCCGATCTGCGCCGCCTCGTTGATCACCTGACGGCAGCGGCCGCAGGGGCCGACCGGCTTGGTGCCCGTCACATGGCCGTCGCCGTCGATCATTCCGCCGATCACCGCGACCGCGAGCACGTCCGCCAGGCGTCCGGCGGCATTGGCGGTCGCGAGCGCGACGGTCTCGGCGCACAGCGACAGGCCGTAGCTGGCATTTTCGAAATTGCAGCCGGTGATCGTCGTGCCGTCGGACAGCAACAGTGCCGCGCCGACCCCGAAGCGCGAATAGGGCGCATGGGCGTTCTTCGCCGCGTGTCGCGCCGTCGTGATCAGCCGGTCGCGTGTGAAATCGTCGATCGTCATGGTGCCACCACGTCCCAGTTTACCGCGCCCGCCACGCCGTCGATGCGTCGCATGTCGTTTGCCTGCCACATGCGCCACGGTCTGGCGGCATAATCGGGCGGAAAGAAGTCCTGCACCGCCCAGACCGGTCGCGGGATCGCCGCGCTGACCTGATAGGCGGCGTCGAAACGCCGTGTCAGCTTCATCAGTACGGGCTTGCCGGTATGCTGCTCGACCATCGTCATGAAGCGCCGCAATTCGTCGATCACGACATGCTGTTCGGGGCGCGATTCGCAGCCCTTGGTGAAATCGATCTGCACCGCCGCGGGCAGTGCGTCGGCTACGCGCGGTACGGTGGTGTTGAAATTATTGGCCTGATCTGCAGCGAGATTACAGATCGAATAGACGTGCAACGCGCCGCGCCGCATGCCCGTCGCATAGATATCCGCCCAGTTGGCGGCGAAGCGCGCGTCGCGCCCGGTGCCGCCGTAGGTTGCGCGCACATAGGCGAAATCGGCGCCGCCGGCGCGCACCGTCCACCAGTCGATCGGGCCGTGGCGCTCGTCGACATCGACGCCCTGGAACGGAAAATTCGCCGAGGCCGGGCGCCAGCTGAGCGCGAAACTCCACGCGACGACGAGCGCCAGACCGATGACGATCAACAGCGGAACGATGCGCCCGAAACGGCGCGTCCAGCGTCGCACGGCCACCCCCCGGTCAGCCCTTGATATGCAGAACGCAGATCAGCGTGAACAGCCGCCGCGCCGTATCGAAGTCGATCTCGATCTTGCCCTCCAGCCGTTCCCTGAGCAATTCGGCTGCCTCGTTGTGGATGCCACGTCGTGCCATGTCCACGGTTTCGATTTGCGCGGGCGTCGCATTGCGGATCGCTTGGTAGTAACTGTCGCAGATCGCGAAATAATCTTTGATCGGGCGGCGGAAGCGACCCATTGCGAGGACATAGGTTTCGAGGTGCGAACCATCCTCGCGATTGATCGCGATTGCCAGCCGGCCTTCCTCGACGCTGAGCGCGATGCGAAATGGGCCGCCATAGCCATCGGGATATTCGCGCTGCGGGGCGAAATGATTGCCCTCGATCAGGTCGAAGATCGCGATGCGCCGCTCCTGCTCGATATCGGCCGAACGCCACAGAATGGTGCGTTCGTCGAGCGAGACATGGATGATGCGCGGATCGGCCATGGCATCGCCCTATCGGGGAAGCGCGGCTGTCACAATGTTTCGTATCAATCGAAACCGCCCGCCTTGCGTCGTGAGCCGTCAAACGGCATCGCTGGCGGATGGATCGTGAACTCTACGCCAAGACGCTTGCACCGCTGCTGCTGGTCAGCGCGCTGTTCGCCGGGATCAGTTTCTGGCCGATGTCGCATGTGCTGGCGCCCGGCGCCGGGTTCGTCGCGTGGAAGACGCTCGGCGTCGCCTTGCTGGCGTTGTGGGCACTGCTGGTCGCGCGCAACGGTGCGGGGCGGCTGCTCGCCGTCGCGCTGGCGTTCAGCGCGCTCGGCGACGCGCTGCTCGAACAGTCGCAGACCTGGGGCGGGGCGGCCTTCCTTGCCAGTCATGGTCTCGCCTTCACCTTGTACCGCGCGCACCGCCGCTCGGGCGGACAGCCGATCGGCATTGCCATCGCGCTGGTCATTCCGCTGCTTGCCTGGCTGCTGACGCACGATTTCGGTGTGCTGGTCTATGCCTGCGGGCTGGGCGCGATGACGGGTTCGGCCTGGGCTAGCCGCCTGCCGCGCCATCAGGTCGCGCTCGGCGCGATGATGTTCGCTGTTTCCGACCTGCTGATCTTCTCGCGCTTTCACGTGCTGCACGATTCGGCGCTGCCGCCGTTGCTGATCTGGCCGCTCTATTTCGGCGGTCAGGCGTTGATCGCCTGGGGCGCCGGACGGGCGCTGGCCAGGGAGGCGCAATGAAACGCATTTTCACGATTGGGTATGAGGGCGCGACGGTACCCGAGTTCCTCGCCGCACTGACCAAGGCGGGCGTCGAGCAGGTGATCGACGTGCGCCAGCTGCCGCTGTCGCGCCGGCCGGGCTTCTCCAAGACGCCGCTCGCCGCCGAACTGGCCGAGCTGGGCATCGACTATGTCCATCTGCGCGCGCTCGGCACGCCCAAGCCGGGGCGCGATGCCGCCAAGAAGGGCGACCGCGCGACGCTCGAGGCGGTCTATGCCGGTCAGCTCGAACTGCCCGAGGCACAGGCCGAGGGCGCGAAGATGCTGGCGCTGGCCGAGGAAAAGCCCAGCGCGCTGTTGTGTTTCGAGCGCGATCCGGCGGCTTGCCACCGCACGCTGCTGATCGATGCGATCGGCGAGGGTTGGGACGTGGTCGACCTGTTCGCCTGATCGTGCTTCATCGGCCCCGGGCGTGCGCCGCCACCGATTCCGCGCTCGACGCGCGCCGCGCACTGCGGCAAGCTCCGCTGCACCGGCTTGACCGGTGCGACCGGGAGCCATTGTTATCATGATCCTTTGGGGCCTGCTGGTCGGGGCGCTGATCGGCTGGATCATGGCCGATTTCGAAAGCTGGGGCTTCATCGCCGGCGCGATCCTCGGCAGCGGCGCGGGCGCGTTGCTGGCGGTCGCGGTACGCGCGCAGATCCGCCGGGCGACGCAGGCCTTGCGCGACGAGATCGCGGAACTGCGCCACGCAAGTGCCGCACCGGTCGTCACCGCGCCGGCGCCGGTAGCCGAACGGCCCACTCGAACAGCGCCGGAGCGCCCCCCGGTCGCGGCGATGGCCGTGCCGCGCGACGCACCGATGGCGGTGACGCGGCCGGCTGCGCCTGCTTCGCCGGAAGGCGCTGGGCGGCCGAACCTGGCGCAGGAGGCTGTCGCTCTGCTGCGCGGCTGGCTGTTCGGCGGCAATACCATCGTGCGGGTCGGGCTGGTGATCCTGTTCATCGGTCTCGCCTTTCTCGCCAATTATGCGGCTGCGGCCGGGCTGTTCCCGATCGAGGTTCGGCTGGCGCTGGTGGTCGCGATCGGCATCGTGCTGCTGGTCGTGGGGTTTCGCAGCCGCACCCGGCGTGCCGGCTTCGGGCTCGCGTTGCAGGGCGGTGGGGTGGCGACGATCTATCTGACGGTTTTCGCCGCGGCGCGCGTGTTCGACGTGATGCCGGTCGGCCCGGCCTATGCGCTGATGATCCTCGTCTCGGCACTCGGTTGTGCGCTGGCGTTGCTCCAGAATGCGCAGAGCCTCGCGGTGATATCGTCCGCCGGCGGTTTCGCCGTGCCGCTGCTGTTGGCTGACAAGGGCGGCAGCGCGGCGGCGTTGTTCGGCTATTATACGATCCTCAACCTCGCCATCCTGTTCGTCGCCGCGCGGCGGGCATGGCGCGGGCTCAGCCTGCTCGGCTTCTTCGCGACCTTCGGCATCGCCACCTTGTGGGGGCTGACCGGCTACCAGCCGACGGATTATCCCGTCGCGCAATTCTTCCTCGCGCTGTCGGTGCTGATCTACGTGCTCGCCGGCATGTTCTATGCCCGGGCGACGCCGGGGCAGCGCGGCAATGTGATCGACACGACACTGCTGTTCGGGCCGGCGATCGCCGGCTTCGGGCTGCAGGTCGGGCTGGTCCATGATCGCCCCTATGGCAGCGCCTTCGCGGCGATCGGCTTTGCGGCGCTGTATCTCGCCCTGGCCAGCGTTGCCGCACGTCGCCGCGATGCCGGGTTGCGGACATTGCAGGAGGCGATGCTGGCGATCGGCGTCGGCTTCGTCACGCTTGCCGTGCCGCTCGCGCTCGACGCTCGCTGGACGTCGTCGGCCTGGGCGCTCGAGGGAGCAGGGGCCTTTTGGGTCGGGATGCGCCAGGCGCGCTGGATGCCAAGGCTGTTCGGGCTCGCCTTGCAGGGCGTCGCCGCGCTGGTGCTGCTGTACGGTGTCGGGCCCGATATTGCGCGTTACCCGTTCGCCAATCCGGCGTTCACCGGCACGATGCTGATCGCGCTGCCGGCGCTCGCCACGGCCTGGTGGTTGCGTGGTACGCTGGCGCACAGCGGATCGACCTTCGCGCTCGGTTATGCCGGCGTCGAGGCGGCGATTGGGCGGCCCGTCTTCCTGTGGGGCTTCGCCTTCTGGTGCGCAGCGTGGATCGTCGAGATGCTGCGCGCGGTGCCGCCGCTGGTGGTCGGCACTGTGCCGGTACCGGTATTTGCACCGGCCATACAGGGGCTGCTGGTCATGCTTGTCGCCGTCACCAGCGCATGGGGCTGGGCGGCGCTGGGCCGGCGTCGTGTGTGGGACGTGGCGACATGGCCCGGCCGCGTGACGATCGTCGCGCTGGCGGTCGCGCTGCTGGGGCAATTCGCCACCGGCCGGCATGTGCTCGATTCGCCGGGCTGGGCGATTTGGCTCGTCGCGCTCGGGCTGCATCTCCATCTGCTCAACCGTAACGACCGCACCGCGCCGGGCCCGGCGCAGCGGCTGCTCGCGACGATCGGGCATGTCGGCAGCGTCTGGCTGGCAACCGCGATGCTGGCCGATTGCCTGTGGCGCGGTGTCGATCGCGCGGGCCTGTGGCATAGCTCGTGGGCCGGCGTCGTTTTCCTCGTCAGCGCGGTGGCGACACTGGTTGCGCTGTCGGCGGCAACGCGACGCGGCGCGACGCGCCACTGGCCGTTCGATCTCCACGCGGTGGTCTATTATTGGATAGCCGCCGCCCCGCTGGCGATGCTGGTGTTCGGCGGCGCGCTCGTCACGGCGCTGGTCGCGGAAGGGGTGACCGATCCGCTGCCCTATGTCCCGCTGCTCAACCCGGTCGACCTGTCGCTCGGGCTGGCGCTGGCGGCGCTGTTCGGCTGGCGCCGCGCGATCGCGCAGGCCGTGCCGCCGCCGCCCGCATCGGCGCTGGCGACCGGGCGCGAAGCGCTGGTCGCGCTTGCCCTGCTCGCCTTCGTCATCGTCAACACCATCTGGCTGCGGCTGGCTCACCACTGGCTCGGGGTCGGCTGGAATCCCGAGGCGCTGCTGGCCAGCTTCGTGGTCCAGACGGGCCTTGCGATCCTATGGACTTTGCTCGCGCTGGGGATGACGATCATCGCGCATCGACGCGGGCTGCGCGTGCTGTGGATGGCGGGCGCGGCCTTGCTCGGCCTCGTCGTCGCCAAGCTGATCCTGGTCGATCTGACCAATGCCGGCGGCGCGGCGCGGATCGTCGCCTTCCTCGTAGTCGGCGCACTGATGCTGGTGGTCGGCTATGTCGCACCACTGCCGCCGCATCGCGAAGAGGGTGAGGTGCCGGCATGAAAAAGGGACTGATCATGTTGGCCGCTGCGCTCGCGCTGGCGGGCGCGGCACGCGCGGCGGGTGACGATGCACCGACGCGCTATCCGGTGCAGGTGCGCGTCACGCCGGTGGCGGGTGCGCCGGTGCAGCAGCTTGCCTTGCCGTTAGCCATCCTCGCGGGATCGCGCAGTGCTGATCTCGCGGATGTACGGTTGTTCGACGCCGCAGGGCGCGCCGTGCCGATTGCCCGGGCGCCCGCGCCTGCCATGACGGCGCGACGTGAAACGCGGTTCCCCGCGCTGCCGATCATCGGGGCGGCGGACACACCGCACGTCACCGGTGTATCGGTCCGGCTCGATGCGCGCGGGCAGCCCCGTCTGGTTTCGCTCGCTGGCGGTGGCGGCGAGGGCAGGACCGCGACGGTCGCGGTGCTGTTCGATGCGCGACACCAAAACGAGCCGAGCGATACGCTGATCCTCGATGCCGACTGGCCCGCGTCCCGCCCGGTCACCTTCGTGGTCGAGGCGAGCGACGATCTGCAGCATTGGCGCGTAATCGGGCAGCGCGTGGCATTTCGCAGCGCCGACGGGATGGCGGAAAAGCCCGAGATTACGCTGCACGATGCCGCTCCGGGGTGGGTCAGGGTAAGCTGGGACACGGCATCACCGGTCACCGTGCGCTCCGGCCTTTTCGTCGCAACGACGAAACGCGATCCGGCGCCGCTCATGCTTGAGGCGATGCCCCCGCCGCCGACCGACACGCACGAAATCGAATTCGCCGTACCTTTCGCCACCCCCGTCGCAGCACTCCAGATCGCCCCCGCCGGCATCGGGACATTGCTGCCGGTCCGCATCTTCGGCCGCGACAGCGCCGAGCTGGCCTGGCAACCGATCGGTGCCGGCACGATCTTTCGTCTCGCTGCCAAGGACGGTGAGCGTATCGCGGACCCCATCGCGCTCGACGGCGCGCATTTTCGCTTCTGGCGCATCGTCGCGGACGGCAAGGGACCCGGCTTCGCCGCCTCGCCGCGGCTCCGCTTCGCCTTTGCGCCGACCGAGATCGTCTTCGTCGCACCGGGGCCGGCACCGTTGCTGTTGGTCGCGGGCCGCGCGGCACAGCCCGAGACCTATATCTCGCTCGACAGCGTCCTGGCCGGAAGCGGTTCCCGTGAGGTGAACAGTCTGCCCGTCGCAGCCGTAGCGCCATCGGCGGCACCTCCGATCTTGCAGCTGACAAACGGCGATGGCGACAGCGACACCGGCCGGCGGCTCGCCTTGTGGGGGCTGCTGCTCGCCGCCACGGCCGCACTCGGCTTCATGGCTTGGCGCCTGGCGCGGCGACCAGCCGCGCGTTGACGCGCGTCGGCCTCAGTTACGGCGCGCCGTTCCAGATTTCACGCGTCGTCGCTTGTTAGGCGCGCTTCGTCGAGCAGCTTTTCACGGCGCGCTGACTCGGTCGAATCGCCCAGCCGTTCCGCCTTGGTCCGTCCGAACTTTGCGCGGTTGGCATCGGCCTGGGCGGATGACTCGGCACGCTTGCGTAGCTTGCGGGCGGCGCGCAGGTTGACGACGTCGCCCATCCGCCCGCTCAGCCGGCGACCGGCAGCTTTACCGTGCCATCGGCCTCGCGCTCAAGCGGGCTGTAGGCGATGACGGTTTCCAGCAGCAGCGGTCCGCCATAGATGTGCGGGAACAGCGCGCCGCCGCGCGAAGCTTCCCACTTCACCGCATCGCCGAGCGATTCGAGATCGACCGCGGCGACATGCAGATCGTCTTGCCCGGCGAAATGCTTGTCGACCGTCTCCGTTAGCTGCTCCGCTGTCGACAGATGGATATAGCCATCGGCCAGGTCGATCGGCGCACCGGCGAAGCTGGCGTCGCGCTCGAGCGTCGCCATCTCTTCGCCGGTCAGCACCTTGTAGGCCGTGGTCGGTTGCTCGCTCACGCCTCGCCCTCAGGCGCATCCGGAGCAGGAGCCTCCTGTGCTTCGCTCGAAACGGTCGTGGCATCGGAGCCGATCTCGGTCTCGACCTCATCCTCGGCTTCGATCCGCGCCGCCGAGACGACATGCTCATTGTCGGCGACGTCAAACAGCTTCACGCCGGCCGAACCGCGCCCGATGACGCGGAGTGAGGTCAGCGGCATGCGGATCATCTTGGCCTGGTCGGTGACCAGCATCAGCTGGTGCACCTTGGTCGCCGGGAAACTGGCGACCACCGGGCCGTTGCGCTTGATATTGTCGATATTGGTGATGCCCTGGCCGCCGCGACCGATGCGGCGATATTCATAGGCGCTCGACATCTTGCCATAGCCATTGGCGCAGATCGTCAGGATGAACTGCTCGTGCGCCTCAAGCTCGGCGAAGCGTTCGTCGCTCATCTGGCGTTCGCGCTCGTCGCCTTCCTTCTCGCCCTTCCACGGCGCGAAGCGGAGATAATCCTCGCGCTCCTCCTGGCTGGTGCCGACACGGTGCAGGATCGACAGCGAGATGACCTCGTCGTCGCCCTTCAACGTCATGCCGCGCACGCCGGTCGAGTTGCGGCTCTGGAACTCGCGTACATCGTCGCCGGCGAAGCGGATCGCCTTGCCCTCGCGTGTGGCGAGCAGCACGTCGTCCTTCTCATCGAGCAATGCCACGCCGATCAGCCGGTCGCCCTCGTCCTCGCCTTCGAACTTCATCGCGATCTTGCCGTTCGACGGCACGTTGGTGAACGCGTCCATCGAGTTGCGGCGCACGCTGCCGCGCGCGGTCGCGAACATGACATGGAGCTTGCCCCATTCCGCCTCATCCTCGGGCAGCGGCAGCACGGTCGAGATCTTCTCGCCCTCGGCCAGCGGCAGCAGGTTGATCATCGGCCGGCCGCGCGTCGCGGCGCCACCCTCGGGCAGGCGCCACACCTTCATGCGGTAGACCTTGCCGTGGGTGGAGAAGAACAGCACCGGCGTGTGCGTGCTGGTCACGAACAGCTCGGTGACGGCG
Organism: Sphingomonas sp. AR_OL41; assembly: GCF_029911635.1. GTDB lineage: Bacteria > Pseudomonadota > Alphaproteobacteria > Sphingomonadales > Sphingomonadaceae > Sphingomonas. Next base: position 26,890 of record NZ_JARYTI010000031.1, on the reverse strand, counting down.
TCCTCGTCCTTGGTCGCCATGCCCGCGCGGCCCTTGCCGCCGCGCGCCTGCGCGCGGAAAGTGTCGAGCGTGGTGCGCTTGATGTAGCCCTGCACGGTGACGGTAACGACCATCTCCTCGCGCTCGATCAGGTCCTCGTCCTCGATCCCGTCGGCAGCGGCGGCGATCTCGGTCTTGCGTGGCGTGGCGAATTCGAGCCGCACGGCGGCGAGCTCGTCCTTCATCACCGCATAGAGCTTGGCGCGGTCGTCGAGGATCGCGAGCAACTCGGCGATGGATTCGGCCAGTGTCTTGAGCTCGTCGCCGATCTCGTCGCGGCCCAGCGCGGTGAGGCGGTGGAGCCGCAGGTCGAGGATCGCGCGAACCTGGATGTCCGAAAGGCGGTAGGTATCGCCGGCGATCTCGGTCTCGATCGCCTCGACCAGCCGGATGTACGGCGCAATCTCGGCGATCGGCCATTCGCGCGCGGCGAGCGCGGCGCGCGCCACGACCGGGCTCGACGAACCGCGGATGATGCGCACCATCTCGTCGAGATTGCCGACCGCGACGACCAGGCCGAGCAAGATGTGCGCGCGCTCGCGCGCCTTGGCGAGCTCGAACTTCGAGCGCCGCGTGATCACTTCCTCGCGGAACTTGACGAAGGCCTCGATGATGTCGCGCAGCGTCAGCGTCTCGGGGCGGCCGCCGCGGATCGCCAGCATGTTGGCCGGGAAGCTCGACTGTGCCGGGGTGTGGCGCCACAGCTGGTTGAGCACGACTTCAGGGGTCGCATCGCGCTTCAGGTCGATGACGATGCGCACGCCGTGGCGGCTCGATTCGTCGCGAATGTCGCTGACGCCCTCGACGCGCTTGTCCTTGGCGGCCTCGGCGATCTTCTCGACCAGCGCGTTCTTGCCGGTCTGGTAGGGGATTTCGGTCAGCACGATCGAGCGCCGGTCGCCGCGCGCTTCCTCGATGATGTAGCGCGACCGCACGATGATCGAGCCGCGCCCGCTCTCATAGGCGTTGCGACAGCCGGTGCGGCCGAGGATGATCGCGCCGGTCGGGAAATCCGGACCCGGGACGATCTCCATCAGCTCTTCGGTGGTGATCGCGCCATTCTCGATATAGGCGAGGCACGCATCGACCACTTCACCGAGATTGTGCGGCGGGATGTTGGTCGCCATGCCGACGGCGATGCCGCCCGCGCCGTTGACCAGCAGATTGGGGAAGCGCGCCGGCAGCACCGTCGGCTCCTCGCGCGAGCCGTCATAATTGGGTGCGAAGTCGACCGTATCCTTGTCGATGTCGCTGAGCAGCGCCATCGCCGCCTTGGTCAGTCGCGCCTCGGTGTAGCGCATCGACGCCGGCATGTCGGGATCCATCGATCCGAAATTGCCCTGGCCGTCCATCAGCATCACGCGCATCGCCCAATCCTGCGCGAGGCGGGCGAGCGCCATGTAGATCGAGCTGTCGCCGTGCGGGTGATAGTTGCCCATCACGTCGCCGACGATCTTGGCGCATTTGCGGTATGGCCGGCCGGGGACGAAGCCGCCCTCCTGGCTGGCATAGAGAATTCGGCGATGCACCGGCTTCAGCCCGTCGCGCACATCGGGCAACGCACGGGCGACGATCACGCTCATCGCGTAATCGAGATAGCTGGTCTTCATCTCCTCGACGATGGAGATGGGGGAGATATCGGAGGGGTCGGCGAGGACGATCTCGTCGGTCAAAATAAGCGCTTTCAGCTATGTTACGGGATGGAGACAGTCCTAGCCCGACCGGCGCGAAATAGCCACCCCTCGCGCGTACGCGTACGCGCGCACGCGGGCGGCGCGGATCAATGTAGCGCTGCCTCGCACATCCCGGCGACCGTCTCGGGTGAACCGATCCGCGTCGCCAATTGTGCCTCCTGTCCCAGTATCATCGACATGTTGCCGGCCCCGGCGCTGCTTTTGGCCGATCGCTCGAGCCGTTGCACGAACGTGGCGAGCACCGGCTCCCAACGTGCCGCCGGCGCGCCGTCGCCGGAGCTGTTGCGATATCCAATGGCGAGGCCGTCGAGCAGCGCGATCGTGCCGGCACACATCTCGTCGCGCTCGGCCGCGTCTGCTGGCAGCGTGCCGGACGCTTCGCCGCCGGCGCGAGATTCTTCCTTGAGGCAAGACGCAGTCATGTCGGCCGCGATATTCGCGGCAACGGGATAAGTGCCGATCGTCGCCGTGAGTGACTTCACGCGCTCGAAAAATGGCTCGTGACCGGGTGCCTCGCGCGCGGCGATCATGATGAAATAGACCGACCGCACGCCATCGGCGAATGCTAGCTTCCCGGCGGCACGCGCGACCTGGCGTGTGGCCGAGGCGCAGCGCATCGCGCGCTCAACGGTCATCGGCGCTTCCGTCGGGGTTGGCGATTGCGCTTGCGCGGCGAGCATCAACAACAGCGAAATCATGCCTGTCCCCCAATAAGATCGAGGCACGGTGATAGCGTTGGCCTGCCTTACGGCGCTACCTCTATTCCTTCGTAATCGAACAGTTTTCCGCTGTCGGGCGGGCGCAGCGCGTCGATCGTGTCGAGTAGCTGCAGCGCGGCGCGATCCGGGGTGAACAGCGTGCCGGGACGGACATTGCCCTGAAAGGGGCGCGACAGGTCAGTGTCGACCGTCCCGGGATGCAAGGCGACGACGATCGCACGGTCGTTGCGGCGCTTCTCCTCGATCGCGAGCGTGCGGATCAGCATGTTGAGCGCGGCCTTGGACGCGCGATAGCCGTACCAGCCGCCGAGCTTGTTGTCCGAGATGCTGCCGACCCGTGCCGAGAGCACGGCAAAGACGCTGCGTCCACTGCGCGGCATGATCGGCAGGAAGTGTTTGGCGACGAGCGCCGGGCCGATCGCGTTGACCGCGAAGTTGCGCGCGAGCCAGGCGGGGTCAAGGTCACGCAGCGACTTTTCGGGCCCGCGCTCGCCATCATGCAGCAGGCCCGTCGCCACGATCACCAGCCCCGGCGCGGGCCCGCGCGCGATCCGCGCCGCGGCAGCGGCAATGCTCGATTCGTCTTCGAGATCGAGGTGGTTTTCGTCCGGCGCCGTGCGAGCGAGGGCATGGACGGTGGCGAAGGCGCCTTCCTCGCGCAACGCGGCGACGATCGCCGCGCCGATTCCGCCGCTCGCGCCGATCACCACTGCCGACTGTTTGTCCTGCTGTTCCATCACGGCCGGCTAACCGCCGAGCGAGGGGCCGTCAAAGAAAACGGCGCCGCGCGATGAACGCGGCGCCGATGTCGTGATGCGCATGTCGCCCGCAATGCGGGCAGGCTACGGCCTATTTGCAGGCGGTCTTGGTCGCGTTGCCCGCCTTCGAGCAATTATAGGTGATCGTCTTGCCCGTCTTCGTCGTGGTGGTCACCATCCGGCCGGCCGCGGTCGTGGTGGTTGTGCCGGCAGCGGGCTTGGGTGTCGGCGCCGGCTTTGGTCGCGGTAATGCCTTGGGCGTCGGGGCGGGCTTGGGCGAGGGGGTCGGCTTCGGCGCAGGTGTCGGCTTCGGCGCAGGTGTCGGCTTCGGCGCAGGTGTCGGCTTCGGGGCCGGTGTGGGTTTGGGCGTCGGCTTGGCAACCGGGGTGGGCTTGACCACCGGAGTCGCGGGCGGCTTTGGCGTCGCCCTGGTCGTGGGCTTGGTGGCTGTCGGCGTCGGCTTGGGCGCCGGATTTGCGGCGATCGCCGGCGCGGCGATCAGCGCCCCGGCCAGGATGAGAAGTGAAATCGTCCGTGTCATCGAAGCGTCCTCTCAGAACCCCCGGTTTCTACCGAGCGCCCGACCTTGTCGCACCGCGCTTGTCCCGTTGGTGGCATCGACATGAATTATCCGTCATCTGGTTGCCATGATCACCCGTCGCGCTTGCGCGATGGCATCCGCCTCGTTCAATCACGGTTCAGCGCCGCGGCGGCATTCGCATCGCCACGGCCATCGCGTCGCTTGAACCACGCCGTCGGCATGGCTAGAGCGTCGCGGCACGCTGGCGCCCGGCGCCTGATGAGGAGAGTTCCGTCATGAAGAAGGTTTCATCGACCGCGATCGCCGCGGCATTGCTGGTCGGCTTTGGGAGCATTTCGCTCGCCGCGCCGGCTTTTGCGAAGAAGGAAGAAGCGGCGAAGGGGCCCGTGCTGTCCGCCGCGGTGCGTACGCCGGCGCTGGCCGCGCAGACCGAACTCGCCGCCGCCGCCCCGGATCTTGCCAAGGTCGAGGCGAGCCTCGCCGCCGCCGATGCCGCCGCCAAGACCGACGACGAGCATTATATCGTCGCCACGCTGCGGCTGCAGCTGGTTGGCAGGCAGATCAAGGCCTTGCCGGCTGCCCAGCAAAGCGACGCACCGTTGGGCGCCCCGCTCGACGCGCTGATCGCCAACCCCAAGACCCCCAAGGACAAGCTCCCGCTTTTCTACAATTATCGCGGTCAGGTCGCTTACAATAGCAAGCAATACGCCCAGGCTGCGTCGATGTGGATGAAGGCGCGCGAGCTCGGCTACACCGATGCCGACCTGCTGCTCAACATCGCCCGCGCCAAGGTCGAGGGCGGCGACGTCACCGGCGGGATGACCGTGATGCAGGATGCCGTGAAGGCCGAGGAAGCTGCCGGCAAGAAGGCGCCCGAGCCATGGTATCGTTACGCGATTTCGCGGCTGTTCAAGGCCGGTGACATGGCGGGCACCGACACCTGGACGCGCGCGTGGCTCGCCGCCTATGGCACCAAGGAAAACTGGCGCTCTGCGATCTACACCTTCGGCTTCAACGGCGCCGGCGCCAAGCGCCTCTCCGATCGTCAGCGCGTCGATCTCTATCGCCTGATGAAGGCGTCGGGCAGCCTGGCAGGCCCGCGCGAATGGCTCGACTATGCCGCCTATGCCAAGCGCATCGGCCTCCCCAACGAGGCGCAGACGGTGATCGTCGACGGTCGGGCCGCCAAGGTCATCACTGCCGGCGATGCCGAGGCCGAGCAGGTCCTGCGCGAGGCCAAGGCTTCGATCGCTGCCGACAAGCCACTGGCAGCGCAGGAAAAGGCTGCGACGTCGGCCGCCACCGGCGATCTCGCCCGGCAGGCTGGCGATGCCTATCTCGGTGCAGGCAGTTATGCCAAGGCGATCGAGATGTACAAGCTGGCGATCGGCAAGGGCGGGATCGATCTCGATCCGGTCAATGTGCATCTCGGTATCGCGCTGACGCTGGCCGGCAACAAGGCCGAGGCGCAGGATGCCTTTGCCGCGGTCAAGACGTCGCCCAACGCCGACATCGCCAAGCTCTGGACGACTTTCCTGATCTCGCCGCCGGCGGCCTGATCGTTCGTCACATGGAATAACAGAAGGGGCGGCCGCGCGGTCGCCCCTTTTGCGTTATTCGATCGCCACCGGGACCCCGGGCAGCGCCTTGGCGGTGCGGATCGTCAGCGACGTCTTGACGCTCGCGACATTGGGCGCCGGCGTGAGATGCGTCATCAGGATATCCTGGAAGCTTTTCAGGTCGCCGGCGACGATCTTGAGGATGAAGTCGATTTCGCCGTTGAGCATGTGGCATTCGCGCACTTCGGGGATCGTCGCGACATGCTCCTCAAAGGCGGCAAGATCGTGCTCGGCCTGGCTGCGCAGGCTGACCATGGCGAACACCGTGATCGGATAACCCATCACCGCGGCATCGAGGTCGGCATGGTAGCCGCGAATTGCGCCGCGCTCCTCCAGCGCACGGACGCGGCGCAGGCAGGGCGGTGCGGTCAGCCCGACCTGCTCGGCCAGGTCGACATTGGTCATGCGGCCGTCGCGCTGCAGCAATTCGAGAATGCGACGGTCGATCGTGTCGAAGGCCATTACGTGAAGCTCCCCGGCGCAGCGCTTTTTGAGGCGAAGCGCGCCCGTTCAGCATAAGATAATTGCGAGCGAACGCAATTGTCCCACAATGCTACGTGCCAAAAAGATTGGTTCCGGCCGGCGCCGGAACCGGTTAAGAATTTATTACGACGCGGGTTCGCCGCCGTCGGGCCGAGGACCCCGCACCCGTGCGTTTCGATGACAGTCTGGAAACGGTGCTCGCGGCAGATATCTCGTCGCCGTTTGGTGCGCAGTCGGCGTGGCGACAACTCGTCGATCTGGTCGGACGCGGCCGTGTCCTTGCGACATCGTCGACGATCGAGCGTTTGCGGGCGATTCGGCCGATGGTCGCGCCGCCGGTGCGCGCCGCCAGCGCGCGCGCGATCGCCGGAGCCAACCCACCGGCCGCCCTGGTGCGACTGTTCGTCGAGGACGAGATTGCCGTCGCCGCGCCCCTGCTGCGAGTCGTTTCGCTGCCCGCGCACCACTGGGTCTCCATGTTGCCGGCGATGACGCCGACGACGCGCTCGATCCTTCGCCATCGCCGCGATCTCGCGCCGGAGGTGCGGCGCGCTCTGGAAAGCTTCGGCACGGTCGATTTCGTGCTTTCGTCGCCGATCGAGCCTTTGGCGGCGGTCCTGGCGCCGGAATACGCGACGACGGATATCGCAGTCGAATCGCTGCCGCCCGCGCCTGAGCCATCGCCGATCGCCTCCGAGGTCGCTGCGCCCGAAACCGATTCGCTGGCAGCGTCGCCCGATGCGCTCGTCACAGTGCCGGAACCGGCGGTAACCGCGCCTGACGCGCTGACCTCACAGGCCGCCCCGCCGGTCAATGCGATCGTGGCATTGGCGCCTGCGCCCGAACCATTGACGATCGACTGGACCGATGTCGTCGGCCCGATCGTCAGCGATCCTGGCGCGGCACCGACGATCGACGCGGATGTGCGTCCGATTGTCGAGCAGACCGTGCCGGCGCTCGAGGCCGACGAAGCAGTGGTACCGACGGGAGCAGTGGTCGAGAACGGCTCTGCGGTCGATGAGCTCGCGGTGCCGGCGGCGCCGACGATCGACGCCGACGCTGGACTGATGCCGACGGAAGCAACGGGCGGCGACGCTCGGGTAGAGGCGTCCGAGGCGGCGCTGGTGCCGCCAGCGACCAGTTTCGTGTCGATCGCCAGCATTGCGCGCGGGTTACCCGTGGTTGCCGAAGCGTTGCGCCGCAGCAGCGAGGCCGCGGTCGAGGTCGTGCCGCCCAGCGATATCGTTGTGCAGGACACACCGGCACCGAGCGAGACGGTCGTGGCGCCCTCCCATGACCCCGCGCACGATGTCGTGCCCGCGACGGCGGCGATCGTCGACATCGCCGCGCCGCCGATGCCGCCGCCCGAGGCGACCGCCGGTACCTTCCAGATCGCCGAACTCGTCGCCCGCATCGATGCCTATCAACGCCAGCGCGAAGACCGGCCGGCGATTCCGCTGCCGAGTGCGGGGCCGGAAGTGCAGCCCGAATTGTTCGCGCTCGACCATGCGCCAGCCGAGCATTTCCGCTTCGAAACCGACGCCGCCGGCGTGGTGCGCTGGATCGAAGGCGCGGCACGCGCACCGCTGATCGGCCTGTCGCTCGACCTCGCGGCGCTGCCGCACGGGTCGCAGGTCGATGGCGTCGCCGCCGGTGCCTTTCGCCGTCGCGCCAGCTTCACCCACGCGCGCCTCGTCGTCGAGGGCCATTCCGATGCGGCCGGTCAGTGGCGCATCTCGGGCGTGCCCGTGTTCGATCGCGCGAGCGGTCGCTTCACCGGTTACCGCGGGACGGCGCGACGCCCGCGCGCGGACGAGATGGCCGAGCCCGCGCGCGAGGGACGCAACCCGGCGACCGATGCGCTGCGCCAACTGGTCCATGAACTGCGCACCCCGGCTAATGCCATTGCCGGCTTTGCCGAGATGATCGAGTCGCAACTGCTCGGCCCGGTGCCGCAACCCTATCGCGTCCATGCCGCCACGATCCGGAATCAGACGCACGATCTGCTCGGTGCGATCGACGATATCGACATGGCGGCGCGAATCGAATCCGACGCGCTCGAGTTGCGTCCCGCCGACGTTCCCGTTGCGCCCCTGCTGGCGCGGATCGGTGAGGATCTCATGCCGCTCGCCCGGTTGCGCGGCGCCGCATTGGCGATCGACCCCGGTGCCGATGGCATGGCGATCGCCGGCGACGATCGCGCGGTCGAGCGCCTGATCGCGCGCCTGGCGGCGACGCTGGTCTCCTCTGCCAGCCCTCACGAGCGGATCGCCATCGTGGCGGGCGGCGAGGGCGACCGCACGGTTTCCTTGCATTTCGACCGGCCGCGCGCGCTCGGCGCCTATGCCGAGGACAAGCTGCTGACGATCGATGCCGAGGTCGAGGCCGAGCGCGAGGGCGCACCCCTGCTCGGCACCGGCTTCGCGTTGCGCCTGGCGCGCAATCTCGCGACCGAACTTGGCGGCACGCTGACGATCGGCGAGGATCGCTTGACTTTGCGGCTCCCCGCCGCCTTCCTGCCGCAAGTGGAGCAGGTTTTCTCGAACTGATCGTGGCGACGCCGGCAGCGCCTGAAACGGGGTACGTCGTACCGCCACCCGATCCCGCGACTCTCGTCGTCTGGCCGGACGATTTCGGTACGCGTTTCACGGTATTCGTCGACACCGAAGAGGAGTTCGACTGGCACGCCCCGCTCAGCCGCGATGCGCACGGCACCAGCGCGGTCGCGGCGCTCCCCGCGGCGCACCGTCGCTTCGCCGATCACGGCGTGCCGCTGACCTTCATGGTCGATTATCCCATCGCGACCGATCCGCGCGCGGTCGAAGCGCTGCGTGCTGCGCTTGCTGACGGCGTGTCGGCGGTCGGCACGCAACTGCATGCCTGGGTCAATCCACCCTTCGACGAGCCGCTGTCTCCCGCCAACAGCTATGCCGGCAATCTGCCGATCGCGCTGGAGGCGGCCAAGCTCGACGCGCTCGGCGATGCCATCACCACGGCGTTCGGCGCCGCGCCGCGCGTCTATCGGGCCGGGCGTTATGGCATCGGCCCCGCCACATTGTCGCTGCTCGCGGCGCGCGGCTATCGCATCGATAGTTCGATGCGCGCGCGCTACAGCTATGCTGCCGATGGTGGCCCTGATTTCGGCGCGATCGGCAATCAGGCGTTCCGCGTCGGCGACATGGTCGAGCTACCGCTCACCACCATGTTCACCGGGAGCGCCGCGCGCGGTGGCGCGCGGCTTTACGCATGGCTCGGCGCAGTGCCCAAGGGCAGGGGGCTGTTCGCGCGCGCCGGGTTGTTGTCGCGTGTTGCGCTCACCCCGGAGGACATGCCGCTCGACGACGCGCTCGAAGCGGTGGCGGTGGCGATCGGCGAGGGCGTGCGCGTGCTCAACTTCTCGTTCCACTCGCCATCGCTCGTGCCCGGGCACACACCCTATGTTCGCGACACCGCGGATCTTTCCGCCTTTCACCGCTGGTGGGATCGCATCCTTGCCGATCTCGCGCGACGCGGCGTCCGCGCCGCCGCGCTCGATGAACTGATCGCGGCGAGTGCGGCCTTGCCAGCGACGCCGACCATCCGCTAACCCGCTGCGACGCGCGGGGGGCCTGTAGCTCAACTGGTTAGAGCTGGCCGCTCATAACGGCTAGGTTGCGGGTTCAAGTCCTGCCGGGCCCACCGCGCGGATGGCCTGTGGCGGTCCCGCTGCGCCGCGAGCTGCGAGCGGAGTCTGGCCCTGTTGGTAGCGCTCGTCACAGCGTTCGCCGGCGCTCATTTCGATGATTCGCCCCATCGCGCTTGCCATCCGCGCCGCATCATCCTAACCGCCGCTTCGACCTCGGGGAGTGGCGCAGCCTGGTAGCGCATCTGGTTTGGGACCAGAGGGTCGCAGGTTCGAATCCTGTCTCCCCGACCAATTCTTCTTTCTTCGCGCGTGCCGGCTCAGCTCAACCCACGCCGCGTCGCGATGACGGTCGAGGTCACCAGATAGACGCCCATCAATACCGTAACCGCGTCCCATGAGGTGATTGCGGGCAGCAGCCGCAGCTTTTCGCCGCACGCCCACAGGAAAAAGACACCTTGCAGCAGCCAGAAGCTCGCCGAGCCGGATTCGGCGATCGCGCGGCGCAATACTTCGTCGCTGCGCCGCCACAGGATCAGGTTGAGCGCCGTCTGCACCGCGAACAACAGGACAATCCCCAGCATCGCCGCGCCGGCATGCTCGAGGTTGCCGCCAGTGGCAGTCGCGAACGCCACCGGGGCGGCCAGCATGACCCCGGCCAGTGCCAGGACGCCGGCCTGCAGGGCGAGATAGACCGTCTCGTTCGCCTCGGGCGGCGATGCCGCGCGACGTCGTGCAATGGCGGTGGCCGCCAGGATGATCGCCGAGAACAGCAGGATCGCGGCAATGCTGATGGCGGCAAGGTCCGACCAGGGCAGGGGGATGCCCTGACGCTGTGCCAGCTTCAGCGAGCGTCCGACCCACATGCCGAGCGGCAGCCCGACGACGAGGCCGGCAAGCGTCATCAGCAGCAGCTGGCGCAGCCCCTGGGGTTTGGCTTCAGGATAAACGTCGTTCATGATGCACTCCCGTTGATGAAGATGGCGCGGCTGGCCGTGGCGGCGTCGAGATCACGGTGTCGGTCGGGCGTAAGGACGGTCATCGGGCCGAAAGATCGCATCGATCGATTGCTCGAACAGATCGGCGATGCGGAACGCCAGCGGCAGGCTGGGGTCGTGCTTGCCGGTCTCGATGGCGTTGACGGCCTGTCGCGACACGCCAAGGTGCCCGCCCAGATCGGCCTGGCTCCAGCCGCGTTCGGCGCGAAGCACGCGCAGGCGATTTTCCATAGGGCAGTCCTGACATTAGGCGAGCTGTCGTGGATCATTCGACAATGGTGAGGACAGACAATTTGCGCGCGAAGGAAACATCGGTTTTGCTCCGGCAGCAGAACATTGCCCGCTGCTGAAGTCAGGTCTGCCTTACGTACGTCGTGATGTCAAGACAACCTGATATTATGTCGTATAAACCTGTCATCGCAGTAAAGCTGTCCCGCGACGCGCGACCGGATTTTTCCCGCATTTGCCCGCCCGATCGGCGATCGGCGGCACAAAAAAAGGGCGCTCCCGCAGGAGCGCCCTCGTCTTGAAGCAACCAGCCGGGCGACATGCGCCCGGCGAGCGGCTCACTTCATGTTGTCGATCTTGGCGTCGGCAGCAGCCTTCACATTGTCGGCAGCGGCATGCATGTTGTCGGCGGCGGCAGCGGCGTTCGACGTCATCGCGTCGGCAGCGTTGTCCGCACCGGCGACCATGTTGTCGGCGGTCATGTCGAGATTGCTGGCCATCATGTCCGCGTTGTTCTCAACGGCAGCGGCTTCAGGCGACTTGTTGCAGGCGGCCAGAGAGATCAGGCCGGCGGCAGCAGCGATAAGAACGATCTTCTTCATCAGGAGCTCCCTAACAGGATTATCGCGGCCGACCCGAGTGCCGTCGCGAAGCGCAGGCAAATAGCGCCCTGCCCGGACCCGTCAATCATCAAATTGTCGCAATCCCGCCGAGTTGCCGCCATCCGGCTCACTGTTTCGGGGTTACCGTGCCGATCTCTTCGGGCGCATTGGCGACGATCGCGAGCATCGCCGTCCACGCCGCGACGTTCTGCGCCAGCTGTGCCGGGTCGATGCGGTCGAGCGTGTCCTCGGGCGTGTGATGCCAGTCGAAATAGCGCAGCCCCGACTGGTTGAGATCGATCGCTGCGACACCCGTTTTGAGCGTCGGCTCGACATCGGTGCCGTCGCCAGCCACTGCCGTCCCGCGCACGATTCCAAGCGGCGCCAGCGCGACCGCGAGGCGATCGCCGACCGCCTTGGCGCTGTCCGGCAAATTGACGTTGAACCGCCACACCCGATCGGCGCCGAAATCTGATTCGGCGGCCAGGGCATGGCGCTCGCCGGCATGCGCCTTGGCATAGGCAATGCCGCCGAAACCGCCGGTCTCCTCGTCACCGAACCACACCACGCGGATCGTCCGGCGATGCTTGCCATCGGCATGGACCAGCCGCGCCGCCGCCGCGGTGATGGCGATGCCGGCGCCGTCGTCGATTGCGCCGGTGCCGAGATCCCAGCTGTCCAGATGCCCGCCGACCAGCACCACGCCCGCCGCCGGGTCGGTGCCGGGCAGTTCGCCGACGACATTGCCCGATGGCCCCTCGCCGAGTTGCTTCGGCGTGAGCGTCAGGTGCAGCATCACCGGCTTGCCGAGCTTGACGATGCGCTCGAGATTTTCGGCATCCGCCACCGACAGCGCGGCGGCGGGGATCGGCGTCACACCGGGCGCAAAGTTGGTGTTGCCGGCATGCGGTCCGCGCCCGTGATCTGTGCCGATCGAGCGGATGATGATCGCCGCCGCGCCCTTGCTCGCCGCGATGTTCGGGCCGACGAAGCGCGCCATGCCCTGACTGCCATAGCTCGATCCGTCCTGTGTCGGCTGCATCGCGTTGGAGACGAAAGCGATCTTGCCGGCAAGGCTGCCCGCCGGGGCGAGCAACAGATCGTTGAAGCTGGCGAAATAGGCCACCGGCAGCGTCACGCCCTCGGGTGGCGTGGCGCCCGAATTGCCCAGCGCGGTGAGCCGCAGCGGCTGCGGGAAGGGGGCAACGATCTCCGCGGTCTCGATCCCGCGTTGCCAGATCGGCAGTGTGAAAGGCTCAACGCGGACGTTCTGGAACCCCAGTGCCTTCATCTTCGCCACGGCCCAGGTGCGGGCGCGCTCCTCGGCCGCGGAACCGTCGGGGCGCGGGCCGACCTCGGTCGTGACGCTCTCGACGATGGCATAGGCCGTGTCGTCGCTCAGCGCCTTGTCGCGCAGCGCGGCGATTCGCGGGTCGGGCGCGACCGGCGTCGGCATCGAGCGCTGGGCCAGCGCGGGGGCGGAAAGGGCGAGGAGGGCGGTGGCCGCCAGCAGGGGGGATTTCAGCATCCTGTGCTGACTAGGGTGCCGCGACGGGTTTGCCAATCGGCCTCGCGCCTACTACATGCGCGGGCGAAACATCCCGACATTCAAATCTCCCGGAGCGCTGCGAAGATGGCCGTTCAATATAGCTATGTCATGAAGGGCCTGACCAAGACCTTCCCCGGCGCGCCCAAGCCGGTGCTCAACAACATCCACCTGCAGTTCCTGCCCGACGCCAAGATCGCGATCATCGGGCCGAACGGCTCGGGCAAGTCGACGCTGATGAAGATCATGGGCGGCATCGACCCCGATTTCGTCGGCGAGGCCTGGGCCGCCGAGGGTATCAAGGTCGGCTATCTGCCGCAGGAGCCGCAGCTCGACCCCGACAAGACGGTGATCGAGAACGTCAAGCTCGGCGCCGGCCCGGTCGCGCTGATGGTCGAGCGCTTCAACGCGATCACGGCAGAAATGGGCGATCCGCAGGACGACACCGATTTCGACGCGCTGATGACCGAGATGGGCGAGCTGCAGGAAAAGATCGACGCCGCCGATGGCTGGGCGCTCGACAGCCAGCTCGAACAGGCGATGGAGGCGTTGCGCTGCCCGCCCGGCGACAGCCCGGTCACCAACCTGTCGGGCGGTGAAAAGCGCCGCGTTGCTTTGTGCAAGCTCCTGCTCGAAAAGCCCGACATCCTGCTGCTCGACGAACCGACCAACCATCTCGACGCCGAGAGCGTCCAGTGGCTCGAAAACTACCTCAAGGAATATACCGGCAACGTCATCCTCGTGACGCACGATCGCTACTTCCTCGACAATGTCGTCAACTGGGTGCTCGAGCTCGATCGCGGCCGCTACTACACCTATGAGAGCAATTATTCGGGCTATCTCGAAAAGAAGGTCAAGCGGCTCGAGCAGGAAGAGCGCGAGGAGCAGGGCAAGGCCAAGGCGATCGCCGACGAGCTCGCCTGGATGCGCCAGACTCCCAAGGCCCGCCAGACCAAGTCCAAGGCGCGTATCCGCGCGTTCGACGAGCTGATGGAGAAGCAGGAGAACCGCTCGGTCGGCAAGGCGCAGATCCTCATCCAGCTGCCCGAGCGGCTCGGCGGCAAGGTGATCGAGGCCAAGGGCCTGACCAAGGCCTATGGCGACAAGCTGCTGTTCGAGAATCTCGACTTCGTGCTGCCGCCGGGCGGCATCGTCGGCGTGATCGGGCCGAACGGCGCCGGCAAGTCGACGCTGTTCAAGCTCATTACCGGCCAGGAACAGCCCGACAGCGGCACGATCGAGGTCGGCACCACGGTCAAGCTCGGTTATGTCGATCAGAGCCGCGACGACCTCAACCCGAACAACAATGTCTGGGAGGAGATTTCCGACAAGCTCGAGATCTTCCGCTTCGGCAAGCAGGAACTCGGCACGCGCGCCTATGTCGGCGCCTTCAACTTCCGCGGACAGGACCAGCAGAAGAAGGTCGGCCAGCTGTCCGGCGGTGAGCGCAACCGCGTCCACCTCGCCAAGATGCTCAAGGAGGGCGGCAACGTCCTGCTGCTCGACGAACCGACCAACGATCTCGACGTCGAGACGCTGCGCGCACTGGAAGAAGCGCTGGAAAGCTTTGCCGGTTGCGCTGTGGTGATCAGCCACGATCGCTTCTTCCTCGATCGCCTCGCCACGCACATCCTCGCCTTCGAAGGCGACAGCCATGTCGAATGGTTCGAGGGCAATTTCGAAAGCTACGAGGAAGACAAGCGCCGCCGCCTCGGCGATGCCGCCGATCGCCCGACACGGCTCGCCTACAAGAAGCTGACCCGCTGATGAGCGCCGCGACCGGCTTCGAGGTTCGCCCGGAGCTGGTCGCGCGTTGTTACGAGCTCGCGCGCCAGAGCTATGACGAAGGCGGCCTGCCGATCGGGTCGGTGCTCGCCCGCGGTGCCGAGGTGATCGGCGAGGGGCACAACCAGCGCGTCCAGCAGGGCGACCCGATCGCGCATGGCGAGATGGATTGCCTGCGCAATGCCGGTCGCCAGGCCAGCTATGCCGGCATGACGCTCTACACCTCGCTCAGCCCATGCATGATGTGCGCCGGGACGATCGTGCAGTTCGGCATCCGCCATGTCGTGATCGCCGAGAATGCCAATTTCGGCGGCAACGAGGATTTCCTGCGCGAGCGGGGCGTGCATGTCGACATCGTCGACGACCCGGCTTGCACCGCCTTGATGGCGCGCTTCATCGCCGAGCAGCCTGCGCTGTGGCACGAGGATATTGCGGTCGATTGACCGTCGCACTGCACCCCGTTGCGATGCGTCGCGGCCGGGACTTTGCATCGACCGGCAAGGCATCTAATCTCACCCCGATTCGTCGAGCTGTCGTTCGATGATTTTGCCTTTGAAAGCAGGTGACGCGTTTGAAGCGTCGGCGAACCTGCACAGGGAGGGGATAACCATGCACCGTTTGCCCGCAGCCATCTTGGCAACCGTTCTGGCGATCACCCCCGTGACCCTGGTCGCCGCGTCGGATGGCATCCCCGCGGTGATCGCGCGCGCCGTCGCCGATCCGTCGCGGCCAAGCGACGAGCTCGCTACCGACGCCAATCGCTTGCCGGCGGAGACACTGGCCTTCGCAGGCGTCAAACCCGGGATGGTCGTCGGCGAATTCTATCCCGGTGGCGGCTATTTCACCCGCATGCTCAGCGACGTGGTGGGGCCGTCCGGCCATGTCTACGGCATCGAGAACGTCGTGTGGAAAAGCTCGTTCAAGGCCGATCAGGCCTTGGTGGCTGACGGCAAGATGAGCAACGTCACCATGACGGCGCGGCCGTTCGGCACGGTCAATTTCCCCAAGCCGCTCGATCTGGCATGGGTGACGCAGAATTATCACGATCTCAAGATCGCCCAATATGGCGTCGTCGACACGATCGCCTTCGATCGCGGGGTCTTCGCCGCGCTCAAGCCCGGCGGGACTTTCCTGGTGCTCGATCATGAGGCCCCAGCCGGGCTGGATGACGCGGGGATCGCCAAACTGCACCGCATCGAAAAGGCCCAGGTCATCCGCGAGGTGACCAGCGTCGGCTTCAAGCTCGTCGCGGAGGGTGCGTTTCTGCACCGCGGCACCGACGACTACAGCCTGCCGATCTTCGACAAGAAGGTGCAGGGACATACCGACCAATATGTCCTGCGGTTCGTCAAGCCGCGACGCTAGATGGTAAAGCGCTTGGTGAAGCCCTTCACCGCCTTTTCCTCGGTGACCGACAAAGCCTCGACATGCTCGACCTCGGCCAGCCGCGGTCCCGAGCGCAGCGCGTCGAGCAGCTTGCCGAGCGCGACCTCGTCGCCGTCGGCCAGCACCTCGACCCGTCCGTCGCTGAGGTTGCGTACCCAGCCGGTAAGGCCGAGCTCGCGCGCGTTGCGCACCGTCCAGTCGCGATAGCCGACGCGTTGCACCCGACCGCTGACCAGCAAACGCTGCATCATCGCCATTGCCTCACTCCCGCCTTACCCGGAGCCGCGTGGCCCCGACAGCAGCGTAGCGCGTGACGACGGGCAGGCGAGGGGCGCGGGGTGTCTTCCGCCGCAGGCGCTGCAGCATTCGGCGTCAGCTGTTGCGGAAATCGGATAACCCGATTTCAGTTACTTCGCCGGGCTTGTTCTCACCGCAGCCGCTTGACGAACAGCCGCCCGTCGGCGCGGCGCTCGGTCGCGAAGTTCGGCACCGCCTGGATCATGTCGGAGAGATGGTTGAAGCCATAGTTGCGCGCGTCGAAGCTCGAGCGGTTGGCAGCGATCTGGCCCATCTCGGACAGGCTGACATAGCCCTTTTCGTCGCGCCGCGCGGCCTTGTAGGCGTCGAGCAGCAGCTTGAGCAGTTCGGAACCGACCTCGCCCGCGGGCGGGGTGCGGCCGCCGATCGCCGGCGGGATCTGCGTCGGCTCGATCAGGTCGTCGCTGCGCATCAGCGCGTCGACGTCGATGAAGCGCGTACAGGCCTGCTTGAAACCCTCGGGCGTCTTGTCCTCGCCAAAGCCATAGACCGGCAGGCCATCCTGGCGGATGCGCATCGCCAGCGGCATGAAATCGCAGTCCGACGACATGATGCCGAAGCCCTCGACGCGCCCGCGGAACAGCAGGTCCATCGCATCGATCGTCATCTTCATGTCGGTCGCGTTCTTGCCCTTGGTCAGGTCGAACTGCTGCTGCGGCTCGATGCCGTGCTTGACCGTCATGTCCTTCCAGCCCTTCAGCCCTGGCTTCGACCAGTTGCCATAGACCCGGCGGATGTTGACCGTGCCGAGTTCGGCCAGCACCGTCAGCACCGGATCGAGCGCGTGCCACGATGCGTTGTCGGCATCGATCAGGAGCGCGATGTTGCGCGTCGGGGTCTCGGTCATCAGGATCTTTCGGGATAGGAAATCGACAGGACCTCGTATTCGCGCTCCCCGACGGGAAGCGCAACCCGTCGCACGTCACCAATCGCGGCACCACGTAATGCGCGAGCGAGCGGCGCGCTCCAGCCGATCCGGCCGGCGCCCGCATCGGTCTCGTCGTCGCCGATCAGCGTGAGGACGCGCTCATTGTCGTCCTCATCGGCAATCGTCACCGTGGCGCCGAACCAGATCCGGCTGCGGTCGGGCTGCGCGGCAGGGTCGATCACCTGCGCCGCCTTCATCCGGCGTGAGAGAAAGCCGAGCCGCCGGTCGATCTCGCGCAGCCGCTTGCGGCCGTAGATATAGTCGCCATTCTCGGAACGGTCGCCATTGCCCGCTGCCCAGGAAATGACCTCGACCAGCTTGGGGCGTTCTTCCCCGAGCAGTACGGCGTACTCGGCGCTGAGGGCAGAATAGCCGGCCGGCGTAATGTAGTTGGGTCGTTGATCCATCGCCCAATCCTAACCCGCTTTGGGCATCAAGGGGAGGCCGCGGCAGCATGCCGTTCGCAACGGCCCGCACGATGCTTTGGATGCGCCGCCAGCGATCCACGCCCGACCGCATTTCTTGCCGATTTGTTGGGCAATTTAACTTATAATAATCAGCTATTTATCGACGATCTACCCTGCTCGAAAAAGCAGGGTAGAATTGCGCGCCAAGCAGGGGAGAGGCGGGAAGCCGGCAGGGGGGAACCAGCGTCTGGCCTCGCCATTTTTCTTCGGACCCACCATGTCAAAGAACCGCGCGTGGGCGATTTTCGACCGCGCGCCACAGCCGCACCCTGGCCAAATCGCGCCGTAATTGAATCACGCTGGACTGTGCCGGTAACTGGCAGTGTCAGCCCGGGCGGCCCTTGCCGAGATACCAGCTGAGCCGGGCGCTGCCGCTCGAGCGGGCGTGCTGCGGGTTCATCAGGTCGTAGACCACCGCGTTTTCGAGCACGCGCTGGACGTAATTGCGCGTTTCATAGAGCGGGATCGCCTCGATCCACTCGACGATGTCGGCGCTGCCCTGGCGCGGGTCACCATTGGCGGCGAGCCATTTGTTCACATTGCCTGGCCCGGCATTGTACGCCGCGACCGCCAGCGGATAGCTGCCGAACTGCTTGTAGATACGCT
The DNA here is from genome assembly GCF_029911635.1 of Sphingomonas sp. AR_OL41. Classification (GTDB taxonomy): domain Bacteria; phylum Pseudomonadota; class Alphaproteobacteria; order Sphingomonadales; family Sphingomonadaceae; genus Sphingomonas. The sequence continues at coordinate 8,551 of NZ_JARYTI010000031.1, read as the reverse complement.
GGAAATAACTCGAGCCGAGCGTGATGTTATAGTCGGTGTCGTTGGTCAGCGCCGACATGTCGTAACCGACGCCGAGCTTGCTCGCCGTTTCGCGCGCGGTGCCGGGCATCAACTGCATCAGCCCGCGCGCACCGGCATGGCTGATCGCGGCGCGGTCGAACTGGCTTTCCTGCCGCGCGATGGCGTGGACGATCGTCCAGCTGTCGTCCGCCGACGCGGGGATGCGGACGCTGGGGAAGCCCAGCGTCGAATAGTCGCTGAGGCCGTTCTGCAGCGCGCTGCGCCCGACCATCACGCCGAGATCGGGGCGGCCGAGCGTGCGCGACAATTCGTCGGCCAGGACATGATCGCTGTCGCTCTTGGCGTCGGCGGCGATCTGACGGACGAAGGCGGTCTGGTCCTGCCAGTTGGCGAGCGTGCCGAGATATTGCGCGGCGCGGACGGTCTCGCGGCTGTAGAATGCGGCACGGACCGGTGCTTCGATCGGGCGCATGACGGGGTCGCCCGGTGGCGTCAACGGCACGCCGAGCCGCTCCATCGCGAGCTGGCCGTAAAACAGATCACGGAAGCCGGCGGCGCGGGTATAATAGCCATTGGCCTGATCGCGACGCCCTGCGGTCTCGGCGGCGCGCCCGGCCCAGTAGAGCCCCTTGGACTGGATCGCCGGTGAGCGTGATGCCCCGGCATAACGCAGGAACATCGCCGACGCCTCGTTGGCGCGCGCGAGTTGCTTGAGCGCGGTCTGCCCGGCGAGCCATACGAGATTGGTATAGTCGTCGCGCTCGCCATAGGGGCGAGTGCCGATGTCGGTGCCGGCCGGATAGGCGCTTTCGACGTGGCGGGCGATATCGAACGCGGTGGCATATTGCGCATCGGCGACCGCGCCGCGGGCATTGTTCCACAGCAGGTCGATCCAGACGCCCGGATCCGCCGGTGGGGTGGTGAAGCTGCGTGGTTGCGCAAGCCAGGCGCGGACCGCCGGCGCGTTGCCGCTGTTGCGCAGATATGCCGCGCGATCGGCGACATAGCCGGCGTCGTTCGCCCCCAGCGCCTGCGTCGCGGCGAAACGGTCATTGGCGTCGGGCGCGTTGGTGCGGAAGGCGAGCCGTGCCTCGAACAGCGCGCGGCGCGCCGGGCTGGTCAGCAGGATCTGGCGCTGGGCCGCCGTGGTGGCGCCCTGCCACAACAGCATGTCCATCCGCGCATCCTGATCGGCCTGGCCGAGCGTCGACGCGAAACCCGTCAGGATCGCGCTTTCCTCGGCCGGCGGCAGCGCGCCGGAGACCCAGGCAACGTGCGCCGCGAGCGCGGCCTCGTCGCGCATCCCCGTCGATGCCAGTGCCTGGGCGAAGCGCGCCTTCGACGCGTTGCTCATCGGCGGGAAGCGGCGGAAAAAATTGACGACGGTGCTGGGAGACCAATTGCCCGCGTCCAGCGCCTTTTCGGCGGCGCGGCGCAGCGCCGTCTCGCCCGGCCAGCCGGGATGCGCGATCATGAAGCGGGCATAGCTCTCGAACGGCAGGCCGCTCGCCGTCTGCAGCGATTTCCATTCGATGATGGTCGCGGACAAGGCGGCGGTGCTCGCCGAATCCCCGCTCAATATCTGCGTCGCGCGACCCCAGCCGAGCTGGTCCTGCCCGGCTCCCGAACCGATCGCGAGCCCCGACACCCCCGCGAACAGCATCCCCGTCTTGATCAAGGACGTCATCATGTGGACAGGATAGGCCAGTCGCACCTATCTGTCGCCCCGGAATATCGCAAAATTCGCCGGGTTCGGCGTCCCACAGGAGCACATTCACCATGTTTTCCGGATCGATCCCGGCGCTTGTTACGCCGTTCGACGCCGATGGCACCTTTGCCGAAGCCGCCTTTCGCGATCTGGTCGAGTGGCAGATCGCCGAGGGTTCGGCCGCGCTCGTCCCGTGCGGAACCACCGGCGAGGCAGCGACGCTGAGCGCGGAGGAACATTTTCACGTCGTCCGGGTCTGCGTCGACCAGACGCGCGGGCGGGTCCCGGTGATCGCCGGCGCTGGCTCGAACGATACCCGCGTCGCCATCGCCAATATCGGGGCGGCCAAGGCATCGGGCGCCGACGCCGCGCTGATGGTGCCGCCTTATTACAACCGCCCCAACCAGGAGGGTATCTTCCGCCATTTCGAGGCCGTGGTCGGCGCCTGCGACCTGCCTATCGTGCTCTACAACGTTCCCGGCCGCACCGTCACCGACATCGCGGTCGAGACGATCGGTCGGTTGGCGCACGCCTTTCCGAGCATCGTCGGTTTGAAGGATGCCACCGGTGCAATCGCCCGCGTCTCGGCGCAGCGCGCGGCAGCCGGCGCGGATTTCGTCCAGCTGTCGGGTAATGACGACATGGCGCTTGCCTTCAACGCGATGGGGGGCACCGGGTGCATCTCGGTCACCGCCAATGTCGCGCCGAAGCTCTGCGCAGAATTCCAGGCGGCGTGCACGGCGGGCGATTACGCCGCCGCGCTGGCGCTTCAGGACCGGCTGTTCGCTTTGCACACCGCCTTGTTCACCGACGCCTCGCCGGGCCCGATCAAATATGCGCTGACCCGGGTGCGCGAGGACTTCCCGCCACATTTACGGCTGCCGATGACGTGGCCGGGCGAGGCGAGCCGCGCCGCGGTCGATGAGGGATTGCGGCAGGCCGGGTTGATTGACTGATGAGCATTGTGATCATTGGCCCGACCGGTGAAGAGGATGTCTTTCCGGCCGGGAATCGGCTCACCCTGGGTGAAGCTCTAAAGCTCTTCGAGGACCGGCATCGCGTACGCGTGACACCCTATGACGGCAGTTGGGATTCCATGCCGCTTGAGCGCGCAGGCGGGCGAAAGTATTTCATTTTCAACGATGGCGGACGTTTCGGCGACACCTTGGTCGATATTCACGTCGAACGGGGAGGCGAAGAAATCTGCCCCAAGCAAGACCTCGATTTCCCGCTGCTCGATGGTGATCTCATCAATGTTGGCGTTCTTGTCTGCTGAAAGGAGCCGAAAATTCGAGGCGCCAAATGTGTGATCGCGATTCGCGGTAATTAGGATCGGGCCGCTTCCCTTCCGGGCCCCGCACGCCTACATCGCCAGCGCCATGGCACGTCCCAAACCCGCCGTCTTCGAAAAGACCAAGATCGTCGCCGAGAACCGGCGCGCCAAGTTCGATTATTTCATCGACACGGTGTTCGAGGCCGGCATCGCGCTGACCGGCACAGAGGTGAAGAGCCTGCGCTTTGGCGAGGGGTCGATCGCGGAGAGTTATGCCGAGGTGAAGGGCGGGCAGGTCTGGCTGATCAATTCCAACCTGCCCGAGTTCAGCCATGGCAATCGCTACAACCATGAGCCCAAGCGGCCGCGCAAATTGCTGCTGCACGAGCGCGAGATCAACAAGATGCATGGCGCGGTGGCGCGCCAGGGCATGACGCTTGTCCCGCTGTCGATCTATTTCAACGCGCGCGGCCGCGCCAAGGTCGAGCTCGCGCTCGCCAAGGGCAAGAAGGATCACGACAAGCGCGACACGATCAAGGCGCGTGACTGGAAGCGCGAACAGGGGAGACTGATGCGTGATCGTGGCTGATCCGGGCGAGCCGGTCGGACCTGCGGGACGCGCGATCAACTGGATCAAGCACCACATTCCGACCCACCAGTCGATTGAAGCCAATCGCTTTCTGCGGCCGGTCGCGCATCGCATCCTCGTTCCCTCGCTGTGGCGGTTCAACCGGCGCTCGGTGCCACGCGGCGTCGCGCTCGGCGTGCTGGCCGGCATCCTGTTCCCGTTCGCGCATATGGCGCTTGCGGCGGTGCTCGCGCTGCCGCTGCGCGCCAATGTCCCGGTCGCCGTGGGAACCACGCTGATCAACAATCCGGTGACCTTCCTGCCGCTGCTCGCTGCCGGCGTGAAGGTCGGCAACTGGATCCTGCGCGTGGACCGCGAACTGCCCGGCGCGCCGCTTGCGACCAACGTGCATGCTCATGCCGGCTGGTTGCACTGGCTGGCGCAGGGGTCGGCAGCGGCGATCGTCGGGCTGACGGTGATCGCGGTGACCATGTCGATCATCAGCTATTTCGCCACCGGCCTGATCTGGCGGCTCAAGATCGCGCGCAAATGGCGCCGGCGGCATGTCAAAACGGGAAATTGACGAAGCGTGTCATTCGGATAGAACAGCTCGGTTCTCCCGTCAGAAGGAATCCCCATGCGTCGCTCGATTCTTGCCGTCACCCTACTCGCCGCAACTGCGATCGGCGGGCTGACCTTCGCCCAGACCCCGCCCGCGAGCGGCCCCGACATCGGTAGCTTCGGTTTCGACGAGGCCGGTATCGACAATAGCACCGCGCCGGGCGACGATTTCGGCAAATATGCCGGCGGCGCGTGGGAGGCACGCACCGAAATTCCCGCCGACAAGGCGACCTATGGCATGTTCAACGCGCTGGCGGATCGCTCGCTCGAGCAGACGCGCACGATCCTCGAACTGGCGCAGCAGACGCCGGGCAACAAGATCGGCGATTTCTATGCCAGCTTCATGGACGAGGCGGCCGTCAACGCCAAGGGGATAACCCCGGTCAAGCCATGGATCGACGCGATCAACGCGATCGGCGACAAGTCGGCGCTGGCCGGCAAGATGGCCTCGTTGCAGCGCCATGGGGTCGGTGGCCTGTTTGGCATGGGTGTCGGTCAGGACGACAAGGCGCCGGATCATTATATCGTCGGGCTGTATCAGTCGGGCATCGGTCTGCCCGACCGCGATTATTATCTGAAGGACGATCCCAAGCTCGCCGACACGCGGGCAAAATATCAGGCCTATCAGGCACAGATGCTCGGCCTTGCCGGGCTCGACAATGCGCCAGCGCGCGCGGCAGCCGTGTTCGCCTTCGAGAAAAGCCTGGCCGAGGCGCATTGGGACCGGATCGCGTCGCGCGATGCTGACAAGACCTACAACAAATGGACGGCCGCCGATTTCGAAGCCAAGGCGCCGGGCTTCCCGTGGAAGATCTTCATGACCGCGGGCGGCACGGCGAACCAGCCGAGCTATCTCGTCGGCATGCCCAGCGCGCTCAGCGGCGAGGCCAAGGCGTTCGCCGACGCGCCGATCGGCGTCCTCAAGGATTATATGATCCTCAAGATCCTGCGCTCCTATGCCGGTTATCTCGCCAAGCCGATCAACGACGCCAATTTTGCCTTTTACGGCACGGTGCTGAGCGGTGCGCCGCAGCAGCCGGTGCGCTGGAAGCGCGCCGTCGGCACGGTCAGCGGCGCGATGGGCGAGGCGGTCGGCCAGCAATATGTCGCGAAATACTTTCCGCCCGAATCCAAGGCCGCTGCCGACCAGCTGGTTAAGAACATCATCGCGGCGATGGGTGCACGGATCGACAAGCTGACCTGGATGGCGCCTGAAACCAAGGTCAGGGCGCATGCCAAGCTCGCCGCCTTCATGCCCAAGATCGGCTATCCGTCGAAATGGCGCGACTATAGCGCGCTGAACGTGACGCGCGACGATCTCGTCGCCAATATCGCACGCGCCAATGCGTTCGAATATCAGCGCGGCCTGGCCAAGCTCGGCAAGCCGATCGACCGCACCGAATGGGGCATGACCCCGATGACGGTGAACGCCTATGCCAACCCGACGATGAACGAGATCGTCTTTCCGGCTGCGATCCTCCAGCCGCCCTTCTTCGACGCCAAGGCGGACCCGGCGGTCAATTATGGCGGCATCGGTGTGGTCATCGGCCACGAACTGAGCCACCATTTCGACGACCAGGGGCGCAAATACGATCCGACCGGCAAGCTCGCCGAATGGTGGACCGCGCAGGACGTGTCGCGTTTCACGGCGATGACCGACAAGCTGGTCAAGCAATATGACGCCTATGAGCCGCTGCCGGGCCTGCACATCAAGGGTGGCCTGACCTTGGGCGAGAACATGGCCGATCTCGCGGGCCTTGCCGTGGCGCGCGACGCCTATATTCGCTCGCTGAACGGCAAGCCGGCGCCGGTGATCCATGGCTGGACCGGCGACCAGCGTTTCTATCTCGGCTATTCGCAGGTGTGGCGGATCAAGTTCCGCGAGCCGGCGCTGCGCTCGCAGGTGATTTCGAACGAGCATTCGCCGGGCCCGTTCCGCACCATGGAAGTGCGCAACGTCGATGCGTGGTACGACGCGTTCGGGGTCAAGCCGGGCAACAAGATGTATCTCGCCCCGGCCGATCGTGTGCATGTCTGGTAAGCGTTTCGCGTTCAGGAGAATGACCATGAAGACGTCGCACCTTCTCGCGCTGGCCTCGGCCGGCGCGCTCGCTGCCGTAATCGCCGGCGGCGCGATCGCCCGTCAGCCCGCCGCACCCGCGGCGGCGGCGGCGGCACCGGCAGCGAAGGGAAAACCGCAATTCGGTACTTTCGGGTTCGACGAGGCGGGCATGGACCGCTCGGTCTCGCCGGGCGACGACTTCTATGCCTTCGCCAACGGCACATGGAGCAAGAACACGCCGATCCCGGCCGACAAGTCCAATTTCGGCGCGTTCGAGGTGCTGCAGGACCTGTCCGACCAGCGCACGCGTGGGCTGCTCGAGGCGGCGGGCAAGGATCCTGCGTCGAAGATCGGCCAGGCCTATACGACCTATCTCGATACCGCGACGATCGAGAGCAAGGGCCTCGCCCCGATCAAGCCGATGCTGGCATGGATCGAATCGCGCAATACGCCGGGCGAATATGCTGCGGTGCTGGCGCTGACGGCGCGCGCTGGAATCGGCGGGCCATTCGGCACCGGGGTAACCTCCGACGCCAAGAATCCCGACGCCTATACCGTCGGGCTGCGGCAATCGGGGCTCGGCATGCCCGACCGCGATTATTATCTCAGCGCCGACCCCAAGCTTGCGGCGGCGAAGGAAGCGTATCAGGCGCATGTCGCGAAGATGCTGAGCCTGGCGGGCGAAGCCGACAGCGAGGCGCGAGCGGCGGCGTTGGTCGCGTTCGAGACCGGTATCGCCAAGGCGAGCTGGACGCGGATCGAGAGCCGCGACGCCGACAAGACCTATAACCGCATGTCGCTCGCCGACCTGCAAAAGGCGGCGCCGGGCTTCGATTTCGCCACCTATTTCCGCGCCAACGGCCTGCCCGGCGACAGCCTGATCGTCGGCCAGCCAAGCGCGATCACCGGCATCGCCGCGCTGATCGGATCGACGCCGCTGCGCGTGCTCAAGGACCAGCTCATCGTCCGCGCGCTCGACGCCTATGCCGATGTGCTGCCCAAGGCGTTCGATGCCGAACAGTTCCATTTTTACGGTACCGTGCTGTCGGGCACGCCACAGCAGCAGGAGCGCTGGAAACGCGCGGTGCAGTTCACCAGCGGGGCGCTGACCGACGACGTGTCGAAGGTCTATGTCGCGCGTTATTTTCCGCCCGCGACCAAGGCGGCGGCCGACCTGCTGGTCAAGAACATCATCGCGGCGATGAACGTGCGGATCGAAAAGCTCGACTGGATGGCGCCGGCGACCAAGGTCAAGGCGCATGCCAAGCTCGCCGCCTTCACCCCGCGCATCGGCTATCCGTCGCAGTGGCGCGACTATGCCACGCTCAGGATCGTGCCGGGCGACGCGCTCGGCAATGAACTGCGCGCCAACAAATGGGCCTATGACTATAACCGCGCCAAGCTCGGCAAGCCGGTCTATCGCTGGGAATGGGGCATGACCCCGATGACGGTCAACGCCCAGGCAAACCCGACCCTGGTCGCGATCACCTTCCCGGCGGCGATCCTGCAGCCGCCGTTCTTCGATCCCAATGCCGACCCGGCGGTCAATTACGGCGGGATCGGCGCGGTGATCGGCCATGAAATGAGCCATCATTTCGACGACCAGGGCAGCAAGTTCGACCTGCACGGCAAGCTGACGCAGTGGTGGACCGACGCTGATGTGGCGAAGTTCAAAAAGCTGAGCGGCGATCTCGTCGCCGAATATGACAAATATGAGCCGTTGCCGGGGATGCACGTCAAGGGTGCGCTGACGCTGGGCGAGAACAGCGCGGACCTTGCCGGCCTCAGCGCGGCCTATGACGCCTATCACCGGTCGCTAGGCGGTCGCCCGGCGCCGGTGATCGGCGGCATGACCGGCGACCAGCGCTTCTATCTCGGCTGGGCGCAGGTGTGGCGGCGCAACTATCGCGAGGCGAACCTGCGCAATCGCCTGCTGACCGATCCGCATTCGCCGAGCGAGCAGCGCACCTGGATCGTGCGCAACATGGCGCCATGGTATGCCGCGTTCGGCGCCAAGCCGGGGCAGAAACTCTATCTCGCCCCGGCGGACCGCGTGCGCATCTGGTAGGCGCACCGCGCGTGAGGGGCAGGGCGCGCCAACCGCGCATTCTGCCCCTTTCCCGCTTGACCCCATCGCCAAGGCGGCCATGACAAGGCGATGGCCAGTGTCCCCGCCTCATCTCCTTCCCCGTCGCCGGTCCGCGGCGCCGCGCTGATCGCCGGCGGCTGCGGGCTGGCCGCCGCGCTGATCGTGCTCGGCGTGTTGCGCAGCCTGCCGGTGGCCGCCGCGTTCCTCGC
>NZ_JARYTI010000030.1 GCF_029911635.1 Sphingomonas sp. AR_OL41 | reverse complement strand
CCTCGATCGCGACCATTATCGAGAGCATGCGGGGACGCTCGAAGGCCGACAGGCAGGCGTTGATCGATGCTTTGCAAGATGGTGGAAATGAGCCCCATCGGCCTCCTCACGGGGCATCCAGCTTTCCCACCCTGCACTATCGGTCTGATTGCTGGCCAAGGGCGCAACGACGGCGTCCGCGCTGGCGTGAGCGACACGGTCAGAAGCTTTTGGGCAACCCCAGCACGTGCGTCGCGACGTGGCTGAGGATCAAATTGGTCGAGATCGGCGCGACCTGGTAGAGCCGCGTCTCGCGGAACTTGCGCTCAATGTCATATTCCTCGGCAAAGCCGAAGCCGCCATGCGTCTGGACGCATATGTCGGCGGCATACCAGCTCGCCTCTGACGCCAGCATCTTGGCCATGTTGGCCTCGGTGCCGCACGCGGTACCGGCATCGAACATCCGCGCCGCCTTGTCGACCATCTCGGCCGCCGCCGACAGCTGGACATGAGCGCGCGCGATCGGGAACTGCACGCCCTGATTCTCGCCGATCGCGCGGCCGAACACGCTGCGGTCCTTCGCATAGGCGGCGGCGCGGTCGATGAAGAAGCGGCCGTCGCCGATGCATTCGCTGGCGATCAGGATGCGCTCGGCGTTCATCCCGTCGAGGATGTATCGAAAGCCCTTGCCCTCTTCGCCGATCAGATTGGCGGCGGGGACGCGCAGATCGTCGAAGAACAATTCGGTCGTGGCGTGGTTGAGCATGGTGCGGATCGGGCGGATCGTCAGACCGTTGCCGACCGCCTCGCGCATGTCGACCAGCAGCACGCTCATGCCCTCGGACGCGCGCGCGGCGTCTTCGCGCGCCGTGGTGCGCACCAGCAGCACCATCAGGTCGCTATGCTCGGCGCGGCTGATCCAGATCTTCTGCCCCGACACGACATAATCGTCGCCGTCGCGCCGCGCGAAGGTGCGGATGCGCGTCGTGTCGGTGCCGGAGGTCGGCTCGGTCACGCCGAACGCCTGCAGCCGCAACTCGCCGCTGGCGATGCGCGGCAGATAGGCCTGCTTCTGCGCCGCCGAGCCATGCTTGAGCAAAGTGCCCATGACATACATCTGCGCATGGCACGCGCCGCCATTGCAGCCCGAACGGTGGATCTCCTCGAGGATCGCGGTCGCCGCGCCGAGCCCGAGGCCGGCGCCGCCAAATTCCTCGGGGATCAACACCGACAGCCAGCCTTCGCGCGTCAGCGTCTGGACGAATTCGGTCGGGTAGATGCGGTCGCGGTCGAGCGCCTGCCAATAGGATCCGGGAAAGTCGGCGCACAGCCGCCGCACCGCGGCGCGGATATCGTCGAAATTTTCCCGCTCGCTCACCCTGCGTTCCTCCGCTGCCGTCATGCGCTAGCGCCAAAGCGGGCGCGACGCCAAGCGCGGTCGCGGCTTTTTGGTGACCGTCGCCCGGCGGATGCGATATGACGGCGCGATGATCCGCGCTTTTTCCTTGCCGGCCACCTGAATGGGCGTGCTCGCGCTGCTCGGGCTGGCCAGCAGCATCAGCCTGTTGTCGGGCTGGCGGCTATATTTGTGCGTCTTCGCGACCGGGCTGGCGATGCGCTTCGGCTGGATCGTCGCCCCGGCGCACCTCACCGGGCTCGACGCGCTCGCCAGCCCCTGGGTGCTGGCCATTGCCGGCGTGGGCATGGTCGCCGAATTCTTCGCCGACAAGGTCGCGTGGCTCGACTCGGTTTGGGATGCGATCCACACGCTGGTCCGGCCGGTCGGCGGGGCGCTGCTCGCGCTCGCGATCATCGATCCGCACGACATGCGCTGGCAGGTCGCCAGCCTGCTGCTCGGCGGCAGCGCGGCGCTGCTCAGCCACGGCGCCAAGGCGAGCACGCGCGCCGTGGTCAATGTCAGCCCGGAACCGTTCAGCAACGTCATCGTCTCGACCGGCGAGGATGTCGTGGCGACCGGGCTGCTCGCCGCGGCGATCGCCAGCCCGGTCGCGGCGGTGGCGATCGCGATCCTGCTCGCGACGGGGGCGGTCGCGATGCTGGTGCTGCTGCGGCGGCTCTATCGGCGGATGAGGCGGAGGCCGGCGCATGTGCAATGAACAGGCGCGGCGTGTCGCCGCCGGGCAGCTGCGCGACGACATTCAGCAGCTGCGCATCCCGCTGCGCTTTCCCGAAGGCGTGCCCAATCTCGAGCCGACGCCGAGCATCCGCATCACCGACCGCAACGCCATCCTCCGCGCCGCGCCCGAGGGTGGTGCCGAGCTGGTCGTGCGGCGCTGGAGCTGGCCGGGCGCGCACGGCAAGCCGGTGTATAATTTCCGCAGCGAGGGGCGGCATTTCGGCGCGAAACGCTGCCTGATCGTCGCCGATGCCTTTTACGAATTCACCACGCCCGAAGCCGTGCCGGGGCAGCCCAAGGCGAAGCGCAAGGACAAATGAGCCTTCACGCTGGCCGATGGCGCGTGGTTCTGCATCGCGGGCATCTGGCGCGACGATCCGGTGGTGGGCGAGGCCTATACCATGCTGACGACCGACGCCGGGCCGGACGTGGCGCCCTATCATCACCGCCAGGTGATCGTCCCGCCGCGCGACGCCTGGGCGCGCTGGCTCGATCCGGCGGCGGCGGTCGACGATCTGCTCGCGCCCGCGCCGGCGGGGACTTTCGCGGTGGCGCCAGCGAGATAATGCGGGCCAGCGCGCCGCCGAGCGTGTAGGGCAAGGCGAGCGCTCCGCTCGCCGAGGAATGATCATGGCCAAGAGCCAGAAGAAATCGAACAAGGAAGTGCGCAAGCCCAAGGCCGAGAAAGCCCCGAAGCAGAACGCCTCCAACCCGACGACCAAGGGCAACCCGGTCGCGATGGTCAACATCAAGAGCTGAAGGTCGCGAAGATGGCGGAAGAGGAAGACGCGTTCGTCTATGACGAGGCGAGCGGCGAGTGGATCAGCGCGGCCGATGCTGCGGCCAAGGCCGGTGGTGCTGCCGAAGGCGCGGTCGAGGTGCGCGATTCGGTCGGCAATCTGCTCGCCGATGGCGACCAGGTGACGCTGATCAAGGACCTGACGGTCAAGGGCGCGGGGCAGACGCTGAAGCGTGGTACGCTGATCAAGTCGATCCGCCTGACCGGCGACGCGCAGGAGATCGACTGCAAGTTCGAGGGCATCAAGGGCCTGGTGCTGCGCGCGGAGTTCGTGCGCAAGCGCTGAGCGATCAGCGCCCGTCGCTGTACTGCACCAGATCCCAGCGATTGCCGTAGAGATCGGCGAACACCGCGACGGTGCCGTAATCGTGCACCATGGGCGGGCGCACCCAGTCGACCCCGGCGGCGGTGAAGGCGGCGTGGTCGCGCGCGAAATCGTCGGTGGCGAGGAACAGGAAGACGCGGCCGCCGGCCTGATCGCCGATGACGCGCGCCTGATCGGGCGTCGCGGCGCGGGCGAGCAGGATGGTGGTCGCCCCCGGCGGCGCGCCGGGCGGGGCGATGACCACCCAGCGCTTGTCCTGTTCGGGTTGCCAGCTGTCCTCGACCAGGCTGAAGCCGAGCTTGCCGACATAGAAGGCGAGCGCCTCGTCATAATCGCGGACGACGAGCGCGAGATGGGCGATGTGCGGCATGCCCCGCGCTTAGCAATCAGGCGCGGCGGCGCAACGTCTTCCAGCCGGCGAACAGGATGAGCAGCAGCACCACCGCCTGGCTGGCGAGGACGGCGGGCTCGCCGCCGGTCGGCGCGAGCGCGTGGAGCGCGGGGAGCTTCTGATAGCTCTGCACCACCAGCACGACCATGTTGAGCCACTGCGCCAGCAGCGCGGTGACGAGGAACACCACGCGCCACCAGCCGGTGAGGCGCCGGCCATAAAGCGCGAGCAGCGAGGCTGCGAGCAGGAGCAGCGAGACGACGCCGAAGATGAAGGGCGGGCCGATCGGCTTGGGCGGGAAGAGGAAGCCGGTGACGCTGGTCAGGATGGTAAAGGCGAGGAACAGCGCGCACCACAAGGCCAGCCAGCGCCTCGCGATCAGCGCGGCGAAAAATATCACGCCGGCGGCGATGCCGACCAGGCTGATGATCACATGAAGCTCGGTAAACGCCGGTAACGAAAGGCCAAAGGTCATCGTCTGTCCCCCCTGCGTGGGACCATGAACGTATCCGCGCCGATGCGATGTCGCCAGCGATTTCGTTACGGGGGCGGCGCGGGGCGGCGACAAGTATTCGTGTCGGGGCGTGACTTGCGGGGGCTAAGTGAAGGGGTATTTTTGAAGACCGACGGGGGTGTAGCTCCACTGTTGGAAAGTGCGCGGTTTTATTTGGCCGCGCCGAGACAGGCGGCGAAGAGGGCGCGATTTCCAACGGGGTTTTACGGTGGATCATGCGCCGGAATTCAGCGCGAGGACTTGACGCGTTTTGGAGCGCCATAGGGTATTTCGCCGCGATGCTTGCGGGCGCGGGCGGCGGGGTGGCGGGGAATCCAACATGGCCTGTCTCCTTCGGGCGCCGGGCGTGGCGCGGGGCGAGCGGGAGGATAGGCGCGGGGGCGGTGGGGGTGAATCATGCCGGGGCGGGCGTGGGGGTTATTTCGGGGACACAATACTAAATTCTTCGTGATCGGCCGCCGCATGCCAGCGCTCGCCTGAATTTAGTATTGTGTCCCCGAAATGGTAACGGGCGATGAGTTTGCGGCGCTGCCCCACCCCAACCCCTCCTGAAGGGGAGGGGCTTTGTGCGAACGCATCGGGAGTGATTCCCTCAGCCGCCATCCCGCTCTAACGTGCCACCAAATGAAGGAGAGCGTCATGCGGCGGTTTGGTGGGGTGGTTCGGGCGGTGTTGCTGGCGGGGGGGGCGCTGGTGATCGGCGGGGCGGCGTCGGGGACTGGGGCGGCGGGTGTGGCCGGGCGGGCTGGTGGTGGCGCCACAGCCCCGGCGAGTGCCAGCGCGGCGAAGTGTACGGCGATGGTGCGGGCGGCGCTGGGGACGGATGTCAGGATCCTGTCGGCGGTGCATCTCGACGCTACCGCGCCCGCGGCGCCCGATGCGGCGGCCGCGAAGCCCGGCGCCGAGGCGGGCGACGGGCCGCTCCCGGCGCATTGCCGGATCGACGGGGTGATCAACGAGCGCGTCGGCGCGGGCGGCAAGACCTATGGCATCCATTTCGCGATCGCGCTGCCCGATGCGTGGGGCGGGCGGTTTTTGATGCAGGGCGGCGGGGGGCTCAATGGATCGGTGCGGCCGCCGACCGGGCCGGTGGCGAGCGGCGGGCGGCCGGCGCTGGCGCGGGGTTTTGCGGTGATCTCGCATGACAGCGGACACAAAGGCGCGGTGTTCGACCCGAGCTTCATGGCCGACCAGCGCGCCGCGCTCGATTTCGCGGAAAGCTCGGTGCGCACGGTCGCGCTGCTCGGCAAGGCGATCACGCAGAGATATTATGGCAAGGCGATATCGCACAGCTATATGGCGGGCTGTTCGACCGGCGGGCGCGAGGGGATGCTGGCGTCGCAGCGTTACCCCGAGCTGTTCGACGGGATCATTGTCGGCGCGCCGGCGATGCGCGCGGGCGATTCCAACCTGGCGATCGCCCATACGCAGGTGCTGCTCAACCAGGTCGCGCCGAAGCGCGCGGACGGCAAGCCCGACATTGCCGCGCTGCTGACCCCGGACGTGCGGCGCACGCTGCTGAACGGACTGCTGGCGCAGTGCGACGGACTCGACGGGCGCGCCGACGGGATGATCGAGAATGTCGCGGGGTGCCGCTTCACGCCCAAATCGATCGCGTGCCGCGATGGCGCGGCGAAGGACGGCTGCATCAGCCCGGCGCTGGCCGAGGCGCTGGACAAGGCCTTTGCCGGGCCGTTCGACAAGGCGGGATATGCGATCTACGCGCCGGTGCCCTATGACACGGGGATCGTCGCGTTGCAGGGCGGCTATTTGCCGAGCGGGGCGCCGGGGCCGTTCGGCCCGGCCAACAGCGACATGGCGATCGACCTCGACGCGCGGATCCACGTCATTCGCGACGACGCGGCCGGGCGGCTGACCGACACGAACTACTGGACCAACCTCAACAGCTTTCTCGGCCATGGCGGCAAGATGCTGTTCTATCACGGCGTATCGGACTTCTGGTTTTCGCCGCTCGCGACATGGGATTATTACCAGCGCGCGGCGGCGACGAACGGCGCGGCCTTCACCGATGCCAGCCGATTCTACATGGTGCCGGGCATGATGCACTGCCAGGGCGGCGACGCCTTCGACCAGTTCGACCTGCTGACCCCGCTGGTCGACTGGGTGGAACAGGGCAAGGCGCCCGACGCGATCCCCGCGCGGCGCCGCGCGCCGGCCGGCGGCGAGCGGCCGTTATGCCCCTATCCGGCCTTTGCCGGCTATGACGGCGGCGACCCGCGGGCGCTGGCGAGTTATCGCTGCAGGAAGGCGGGGTGATCGAGATTGAATCGCGATTGGGGAAACAGGCGTATTGAGGATTATCGCAGCTGACGCGGTAATCGCTGGGACAATCCGCTAGCGCCCAATTTCAATTCTGCTGCCGCCACAACTTGCCCGCAACGGTATGCGTTTGCCTTATTGGTCGAACACTATCTATCATCGGGCGATGGTTGCGCCCGAGGCAAGAGCACGAGAGCTTATCGACGCGCAACTGATCGCGGCCGGCTGGGTGATCCAGGATCGCGACAGCCTCGATCGGCGTGCATCGCTTGGTGTCGCGGTGCGTGAATATCCTCTTTCGAGCGGCCCCGCTGACTATCTCTTGATGGTTGATGGTAAAGCCTGCGGCGTGGTCGAAGCCAAGAAAGAGGGGCACACGCTGTCCGGTGTGGCCGATCAGGCTACTGGCTATAATGCTGGCGCGTCGATTCCGTTGGCGACGTGGGGATTCCCGCTGCGCTTCGACTATGAAGCCAACGGTTCCGAAATCCTGTTCTCCGACACCGTAGACCCTGAGCAGCGCTCAAGGGCGCTCTTCGCGTTCCACCGGCCCGAGACACTTCTGGCTTGGCTCAAGGACGGGACGAGTATTCGCAAGCGTCTGTCGGTGCTACCGGCGCTCGACGAGACAGGGCTGCGCGACTGTCAGATCGAGGCGATCAACGGGATCGAGAAGTCGCTTGCCAGCGACCATCCGCGCACGCTGATCCAGATGTCGACTGGTGCGGGCAAGACGTTCACCGCCGCCACGCTCAGTTACCGACTGCTGGCCCATGCCGACGCGCACCGCATCCTGTTCCTCGTCGATCGCAACAACCTCGGCCGCCAGACGCTCAAGGAATTCCAGACCTATCGCCCGCCGGGCACCGGGCGCCTGTTTACCGAACTCTACAACGCGCAGAAGCTGGGGCCTGCGGGCCTCGACAAGAACGCCAAGGTCGTCATCTCGACGATCCAGCGCGTCTTCGCCCAGTTGAGCGGCACGGAACTCGACGAGGATGCCGAGGAAAGAAGCGCGTTCGAGAGCTACACCGCGCCGCCCCGCGTTGTGTCGTACAACCCGGCACTGCCGCCCGAGACGTTCGACTTCATCATCGTCGATGAGTGTCACCGCTCGATCTATGGCAGTTGGCGGCAGGTGCTCGATTATTTCGATGCGCAGATCATCGGCCTCACCGCCACGCCATCGCTGCATACGATGGCGTTCTTCGGCCAGAATATCGTTGCCGAATATCCCTATGAGAAGTCGGTCGCCGATGGCGTCAACGTGCCGTTCGAGATTTACCGCATCCGCACGCAGATCGGCGAATATGGCGGCCGCATCGAAGCCGGTTTCAGCGTGCCGAAGCGCGATCGTCACACAAGGCGTCAGCGCTACGAAGAGCTCGAAGACGACCTTGTCTATTCGGGCGCCGACCTCGACCGATCGGTGGTCGCCACCAACCAGATCCGCACGGTGCTCGAAACCTATCGTGACTCGCTGTCGACGGAACTGTTTCCCGGGCGCGAGGAAGTGCCCAAGACGCTGATCTTCGCCAAGGACGACAACCACGCCGAGGAAATCGTCACGATCGCGCGCGAGGTGTTCGGCAAGGGCAACGCCTTCGCCAAGAAGATCACCCATGCCGCGACCGAGCCCGAAAAGGTGCTCGCGGCGTTTCGAACCGAATATCTGCCACGCATTGCGGTGACGGTGGACATGATCGCAACCGGCACCGACGTGAAAGCGATCGAAGTGCTGATCTTCATGCGCGATGTGCGCTCGGCGCTGTATTTCGAACAGATGCGCGGTCGCGGCGTGCGCTCTATGTCGGCGGCAGACCTTGCCAAGGTAACACCCGACGCGCCCGCCAAGGATCGCTTCATCCTGATCGATGCGGTTGGTGTGACCGAGAGCGACAAGATCGTCGTGCGACCGTTGGAGCGCGAGCGGAAGGTGTCGTTCGACAAGTTGCTCGAACAGGTCGCGTCGGGTCGTTCGGACGAGGATGCGGTATCGACGCTGGCCGGGCGCCTTGCCAGCCTCGACCGCAAGCTATCACCCGAGGATCGCGCGCTGGTGGTCGAAGCGAGCGGCGGCCATAGCCTCAGCGATCTGGCCGGGCGCCTCGTCGATGCGCTCGATGAAGACAGGATCGAAGCGCTCGCCCAAGGCGGCGATCACGACGCCGTCGCCCAGGAAGAGCGCGAACGCGCGCTGATGCCGTTCGACAATCCGAAGCTGCGTACGGTCCTGATCGAACTCAAGCGCGCGAGCGAGATCGTGATCGACGAGGTCTCACGGGACGTCGTCATTTCGTCGGTGTTCGATCCGGTCGCGGCGGAGAAAATGACGACCAGCTTTCGCAGCTTCCTCGACGAGAACAGCGACACGCTGACCGCGCTCCAGATTCTCTACGCCAAGCCGGCGGCGCAGAAGCGACTGACCTATGACAGCCTCGACGAGTTGCGCGGCGCGATGATGCGGCCGCCATGGCTGCTCGAACCACTGCACATCTGGAGCGCCTATCGCCGGCTTCAGGGAGACAAGGTGCGCGGCAACCCGGCCAAGGCGCTGACCGACATCGTCGCATTGGTGCGGTTCGCGCTAGGCAGCAGCGATACACTCGCCCCGCTGTCGATGGACATGGCGGGGCGATTCAACCTGTGGCTCGGCCGCGAGAAGAGGGCCGGTCGCGATTACACGCCCGAACAGCTCGATTGGCTGGAGGCGATCCGCGATCACCTCGCGGCGAATATCGAGGTCTCGCCCGACGACCTGCAATCGAGCTTCGCCGATCGCGGCGGCGTGATCGGTGCACGCCGGGCTTTCGGCAACCGGCTCGACGCGCTACTCGACGAGCTTCACGACGTGTTGGTGGCGTAAGGGGGCTTGGTGGCGAGAGGAACGACGAGACCGGCGGTAACGCCGTCGGAGCCGGTCGTGGGTCCGTGGGCGCTGCCCACCGGCTGGGAATGGCGGCGGTTGGGCGAACTTGGACAGTTCATCAATGGTGCAGCGTTCAAGCCAACCGATTGGAGTGACAGCGGGCGGCCCATCATTCGAATTCAGAATCTTAATGACCCACTCAAAAAGATGAACCGAACGCTTCGGATTGTGGACGACAGGTATATCGTTGAGGCTGGGGATCTACTGGTAAGCTGGTCTGCAACACTCGATGTATTCACCTGGCATGGTGAATCAGCTTGGCTGAATCAGCATATCTTCAAGGTGATACCTGACGAGTCTGTGGTTGATCGCCGCTTCCTTTATTACCTCCTCATCCACGAGATCGAGGCTCTCAAGAAGAGTGAGCATCTTCACGGGTCAACGATGATGCACATTAATCGCGGCCCGTTTTTGGCTCACGCGGTTCCGCTGCCTCCGCCGGATGTTCAGCAACAGTTAGTGGCTCGCATCGAAGATCTCATGAATGAGCTTGACGACGCGGGAGAAGCGCTGGAGCGGACGAATCACGATTTTGGGATTTGGCGTAAGGCGCTCCTTCGAGCGGCGATGACTGGAGAACTCACCGCCAGCTGGCGTTCTGCTAACCCAACACGCGAACCGGATTCGGATCCAATTCGAAGTATAGCTATTGAGCGACGCGGACGCTGGGCGGCTAATCCCAGGCGCAGCGGCAAACAATATCGCGAACCCCGTGGTGCGAATCGTGCTGGATTAAAGGATCTTCCGCCGGGGTGGGTTTGGACTACGGTGGAGCAGTTGGCGTTCGTTGAAAACGGACAGACGCCAAAAGGCATCGATAGCGTGGTCTCTGAGGCGGGCGAAATACCTTGGTTCAAAGTGAGCTCTATGAATATCATCGGTAACGATGAGTTTCTGAATGAATCACGATGGCGCATAAGCGCTGACGACGCCCGAAAAATCGGGCTTCACGTCCACGAACGTGGGACGATTGTCTTTCCGAAACGAGGCGGCTCGATTTTTACCGAAAAAAAGCGGCGACTGGGCTGTGATGCGGCATTTGATTTGAATGTGATGGGCGTGACGCCTCTTGCTTCGACGGCTCGCTACCTGTGGACGTTTTTTCAAAACTTGAGTCTGGCAAGTATTTCAGACGGTTCGAATGTTCCGCAGATTAACTACGATGATGTGGCTCAGCTGACGCTTGGTCTGCCACCTCCGGCTGAACGCGACCGTATTTGTGACTTAATAGAAGACCTTATTTCGTGCGCGAACGAGGTTGAGCAGGAGGTTAGCGTTTTCCTATCATATGCTGTCGCCCTCCGCCAATCCATTCTCGCCACCGCCTTCCGTGGAGACCTCGTCCAATGAACGAACAGGCGCTCGTCGCGAAGGTCTGGAATTATGCGCATGTCCTGCGGGACGATGGCGTATCCTATGGTGATTATCTGGGGCAGATCAGCTTCCTGCTGTTCCTGAAGATGGACGACGAACGGACCAAGTTCCTCGGTGAGTCCTCCATGCTGCCAGAGGATTGCCGTTGGGATACGATCGCGCCGCTGACCGGCGAGCCGCTTGAGCGTCATTACAAGGCAGTGCTCGAAAAGCTCGCCAAGCAGGACGGCCTGGTCGGCACGCTGTTTCTCAAGGCCGAAAGCAAGATCAACGACCCCGCAAAGCTCTCCCGGCTGGTCAACCTAATCAACGGTGAAACCTGGGTCGGCCTCAACATCGACGTGAAGGGCACAATCTATGAGGGTCTGCTTGAGCGCAACGCCGGTGAGGTCAAGTCAGGCGCCGGCCAGTATTTCACCCCGCGGCCGCTGATCGAGGCGATCGTCAAGGTCGTCGATCCCGGCATCGGCGAGACCGTCCACGATCCGGCGGTGGGGACCGGCGGCTTCCTGCTCGCCGCCTATGACCATATGCGCAAGCAGGAGGGTGCGCGCGATCGCAAGGCGCTGCGCAAGCTTCAGGACGATCAACTGTCCGGTACCGACATCGTCGCCGAGGTCGTGCGGCTGTGCGCGATGAATCTCTATCTGCACGGCATTGGCGGTGCGACCGCACCGGTGAAGCAGGCCGACGCACTGATGACGCAGGGCAACGAAAGCTACGACGTCATTCTAACGAACCCGCCGTTCGGTAAGCGTCAGTCATTCAAGATCGTCCGCGAGGATGGCGGCATCGACAGCGAACGGATGGATTATGTGCGTGAGGACTTCGTCGTCACCACGGGCAACAAGCAGCTCAACTTCCTCCAGCACATCATGTCGATCGTGAAGGTCGGGGGAACGGCGGCGGTGGTGATGCCTGACAACGTGTTGTTCGAGGGCGGCGCCGGAGAAACGCTGCGCCGCAAGCTGCTGCGCGACTTCAACTTCCACACGCTGCTGCGCCTGCCCACCGGCATCTTCTATTCGCAGGGGGTGAAGGCCAACGTCCTGTTCTTCGACCGTGCCTCGCCCAGCGAGCGGGTCGAGACCGAGGCGCTATGGGTCTATGACCTGCGCACCAATCAGCGCTTCACGCTTCGCGAGCGGCCGCTGAAGAGTGCTGACCTCGACGACTTCATCGCGTGCTACCGCGGCAAGCATGAGCGCCACAAGCGTGTGCCAAGCGAGCGCTTCCACAAGTTCGACTATGAGGAGCTCGCCAAGCGCGACAAGCTCAACCTCGACATCTTCTGGTTGAAGGATGCCAGCGCGACCGACCCGGACAGCTTGCCGCCGCCCGACGAGATCGCCGCCGAGATTGTCGTGAACCTCGAACTCGCGCTGGAGAAATTCCGCAGCGTTGCTGCAAAGCTGGGTGCGGTGCCGGCATAGGCGCCGGGGCGGCGGCGGCGATCATTGATCGGTCCTTGCGGTGATTGGGGCGATTAATCTCCGCAAATTCTGCGGCGAATAGACGCGCCGGACGCGCTTGCGGCACGGTGGATGCCGGAATGAGTCCGGCATGACGGACTAACGACGGGCCAATGACCGATCAGCGACGCATTAAGGGGTGACGGCCTCCCCCAAAACCCGGCAGATACCGCCACCCGCCACAGGAGCCCACCATGACCCCCTCCCCCGAGCGCGATGATCTGGCCGCGATCCGCGCGGGCGTGCGCGCGGTGGTGACGCGGTTCGACGATGCTTACTGGCTGGCGCGCGATGCGGACGGGGCCTTTCCCACCGAATTCCACCGCGCGATGGCCGAGGGCGGGTGGCTGGGCATCACCATGCCGGTGGCGCAGGGCGGCGCCGGGCTTGGGGTGACCGAGGCGGCGGTGATGATGCACGAGGTCGCCTCGCATGGCGGCGGGATGACGGCGGCGTCGTCTGTCCATATCAACCTGTTCGGGCCGCACCCGATCGTCGTGGCGGGGACGGCCGTGCAGCAGGCGCGCTGGATCCCGCGGCTGGTGGCGGGGGCGGACCAGGTCGCGTTCGGCTTTACCGAGCCCGATGCCGGGCTCGACACGACGCGGATCACGACCTTTGCCGAGAAGGTCGATGGCGGCTATCTGGTCAGCGGGCAGAAGGTGTGGACATCGACCGCGCAGGTCGCGGGCAAGATCATGCTGCTGACGCGCACCACGCGCCGCGCCGCGTGCGCGCGGCCGACCGACGGGATCACGCTGTTCTATACCGATCTCGACCGGGCGCGGATCGAGGTGCGGCGGATCGGCAAGATGGGGCGCGCGGCGGTCGATTCGAACGCGCTGTTCATCGACCGGCTGTTCGTGCCCGAGGCGGACCGGATCGGCGCGGAAGGCGCGGGGTTCGAGACGATCCTGCACAGCCTGAACCCGGAGCGGATCCTGATCGCGGCGGAGGCGATCGGCATCGGGCAGGACGCGCTGCGCCGCGCGACCGACTATGCGCGCGACCGCACGGTGTTCGACCGGCCGATCGGGCAGAACCAGGGCGTGCAGCATCCGCTGGCCGAGCGCTGGATGTATCTCGAGGCGGCGTGGCTGATGGTGCTGCACGCGGCCGCTTTGTACGATGCGGGGGCGCCGTGCGGGGCGGAAGCGAACAGCGCCAAGTTCCTCGGCGCGCGGGCCGGGCACGAGGCGTGCTGGCAGGCGATCGCGACGCTGGGCGGCTATGGCTATGCGCGCGAATATCATGTCGAGCGGCTGTACCGCGAGGTGGCGATCACGCGGCTCGCGCCGATCACCGAGCAGCTGATCCTGTGTTTCGTGGCGGAGAAGGTGCTGGGGTTGCCGCGGAGTTATTGAGGGGGGTGTTGGGGGTGTGGGGCGGTGCCACGTCTCTTCACGTCGTCACCCTGAACTTGTTTCAGGGTCCAAGCGCGGTCAGGACTCAAGCGGGTGACGCTCCTGGTTCAGGTGACCGCGCATGCGTCCGAGCGAGATTGTGTTCCCCGAACACAATCTTGGCTTGCTGGGAGCAAGCCAAAGCTCGAACGCTGAAACGAGTTCAGCATGACGAACGTGGTTGGGGGGAGGGAACTACCCCGCCGGCTTCGCCAGCATCAGCGCCTGGCGCGTCGTGCGGCACACCACTTCGTCGCGCTGGTTGAGGCCGACATGTTCGAAGGTGACGATGCCCTGGCCGGGGCGCGAGGCGGAGGGGCGCAGCGCCTTGACCTCGGTTTCGACATGGATGGTGTCGCCGGCGAAGACGGGTTTGGGAAACAAGGTCTCGGTCATGCCGAGATTGGCGACGGTGGTGCCGAAGGTGGTGTCCTGCACGCTGAGCCCGATGACGAGACCGAGGGTGAAGAGCGAGTTCATCAGCGGGCGGCCGAATTCCGTGGTGGCGGCATAGGCATGGTCGATGTGCAGCGCGGCCGGGTTGAAGGTCAGCGACGAGAACAGCATGTTGTCCATGTCGGTGACGGTGCGGCGGATTTCGTGCGCGAAACGCTGCCCGATGGTGAATTGCTCGAAATACAGGCCGGCCATAAGCGGTTCCTTTCGCGCGCCGGACTGGGGCAGCGCGGCGAAATCGTCAATGTCGCGGCGTGTTGGTGGGGCGCACTCGCTGCCGCGGCGCGGGACGTATTGTTGGCGCGCACTCGCTGCCGCGGCGCGCTGATTGGGCGCACTCGCTGCCGCGGCGCGCTGGCGTTCAGGCTTGCCCGGCGCCGCGGCGGCTGTCGGCGATCTCGCTGGCGACGGCGAGGCGCTCGAAGGTGGCGTTGGCCGAGCGGGCGAGCGTGTCGAGCAGCGCGAGCGCATCGGGCTTGACGGGGTTGTCCTTCGCCCAATAGGCGCCGAGCGCGGCGACCGGCATGCCGCGCCCGAGCGGGAAGACCGCGAGGCTGGCGACGAAGGTCGCGTGATAGGGCAGCACGGGCACGCGCGTGTCGGCATGGACTTCGGGGACGTAAATCGGGCGGCGCTCGAGCATCGCCAGGCCCGACATGCTGTCGCCGATCGGGAAGCGCTGCCCGGTCCACAGCGGCGCGACCGAATCCTCGCCGACGAACAGCACCGTGTCGCCGTCGCGGCGGCTGAGCGTGACGCCGTCGGCGCCGCCGATCGCTCGGGCGCGGGCGCGCAGGACCTCGAGCGCGTCGTCGACCGAGTCGGCGCGGCCGAGCAGGTCGAGCGCGTCCGACATCATCTTCCAGTGATTGAAGCGAATCATTTTCGTGTCATTCCTTACAACGTCACGTCTAGGCCGAAACCGTCGAAAGAATGAAGGGTTTCTCGCACAAGGGTATGAACGCGCGGTTATAAGATACGGACGCGTAACGAAATATCCAGAGCAGGATATGGTTAACGACGCTAATCCTGCTCCAGGATCTGTCGTCGTCGCGGGATTATTTGTGGCAAGCCGGGTGCCACTTCTTCGCGCCCCGCGTCAGACCGTGCCCATTACCTGTACGGCGAAGCGGTGCATTTCCTCGGCCTGGGGACTCATCTGCAGCAGCAGCAGGTCGAGCCCGGCGCCTTCGAAATCGGCGATGCGCTGGCGCAGTTGCTCGGGCGTGCCGACAAGGCCGGGGCGCAGGCCGCGGTTGGAGACGGCATATTCCTGGATGCGGAGCTCGCGCTCGAGCTGGGTGCCCGACAGCCACTGGTCGAAATTGGCATAGCCGGCGGGGAGATCGCCGACCGCGGTGATCCGCGCCAGCTCGCGCTGCGCCTCGGCCTCGCTGTCGCGGACGATGGCATAGGCGGCCATGCCATAGGTCATCGGCGGTCCGCCGGCGGCGGCGCGGCGCGTCGCCATGTCGGCGATCTTCGGGGCGATCGCATCGACGGGGTCGCCGTGCATGACATAGGCGTCGCACTGCGCGGCGATCATCGCCTTGGCCTTGTCGCTCTCGCCGCCGGCATAGACGATCGGCTTGCGCGCCGGCTTGGGCGAACAGATCGCCTGGTCGGTGGTGTAGAAATGGCCGGCGAAGCTGAAGCGATCCTGCGTCCACAGCCCATCGACCACGCTGAGCCATTCGGCGGTGCGGGCATAGCGATCGTCATGCTGGTCGAACTGCAGGCCATATTGCCGCGCCTCGTCGGCCCACCAGGAGGAGACGACGTTGAGCGAGAGGCGCCCGCCCGAGATGCGATCGATATTGGCGGCGGCCTTGGCGAACAAGGCGGGGTGATGGAAATTGGGGCGGACGGCGACCATCAGCTCGAGCTTTTCGGTGACCGCGGCAAGCGCGGCGGCGGTCGACCAGGCATCGAGCGCGGGCTGCTCGACGCCCTTGATGTCGTTGAGGTTCAATTCGGCGATCAGCGTGAGGTCGTAACCCCAGCGTTCGGCGTCGAGCGTCAGGCGTTTGGCATAGTCCCAGCTCGCTTCCATCTGCTCGTCGGCGACGTTGCGCAGCCAGCCGCCGAACACCGGCATCCAGTAACCGTAACGCATCAGCTTGTAGCCTCGTGGATGAGGGTTTCGAGATAGTCGACCAGTCGTTCGTGCGGGTCCCAGCCCAGCACGTCGAGCGGGCGGGCGACGAAGTTGGACAGCGCGTTGATGTCGTAGAAGCGGGCCACGCCGTCGCGGTCGTCGATCATCACCTCGACCCCGCCGACATCGAGCCCGGCGGCGGTGGCGATGCGCTCGGCGGCGTCGACCAACGCGGGCGGCGGGTTGCTCGCGGTCATGGCGATGGGCGTGCCGGGGACGATACAGGCATCGGCCGGGCACAGGTCGAAGGCGCCGGCGCCAGCGATGTCGAGCGCGTAGAGAAAGCGCCGGTCGAGCGTCTCGATGCGGGTGATGGTGCCGCCGCGCGCGGGGACATAATCCTGCACCAGCAGCACGCCGTCGACGCTGGTCGGGAGCGCCTTGTCGGCGATCGCGACGCGCAGTTCGTCGAGTGTGTCGAAGCGGACGATGCCGGCGCCCGCGCCGCCGATATTGGCCTTCACCACCAGCGGGAAGCCGATCGCGGCGGCGGCTTCCGCGACATCGGCGGCGCGGTGAACGACGCGCGTCGCGGGGATGGCGAGGCCGAGGCTGGCGATGAGCGACAGCTGGCGCGCCTTGGAGGCGTCGATCGCCATAACCTCGGCACCGTTGATGACGCGCGCGCCGGCGCGGCGCCAGTGATCGAGCCGCGCCATCGCGTCGAAGATCGGATGCTCGGCGGCGCGCAGGAAGCTCGACATGGCGATGCGGTTGAACACCAGGCGGGCGGGCGGGGCGCTTGCCGCAGGGTCCCAATGGCCCTCGGGCTTCAGGTCGAGATGTGCGATACCGCGGCGGTCGAGCGCTTCGAACAACGGCGTGAACCAGGCGGGGTGTTCGTAGAACAGGGCGATCGACGGCATGTGCTTGCGTTGCGACGTTTCCCGTCGCCGGACAAGACCCTGAAAGGGGCGATCTGGTGCCGTTTCGCGCTCATCCCCGGCGCCGGACAAGGAAAGGGCCGATGCGCCCAAGGGAGGAAGCGCACCGGCCCTGCCGCCCCGCGTCGGCGTCTCGGCAAAAGGGGGCGCGGTTTAGCTGTTGGCGGCGCTGGTCTTCGTCACGCCGTTGAGGCCGGCCGGGAAGAAGCCGCCGCCGACCACCGCAGTCTTGGTGAGATAGAGGATGTTGAGCACCTGGCCCGCGGTGCGCGTGAAGGCGAAGCCGTTGGCGTCGGCCGGCACGATGTTCGCCGCGGTGGCCGTGCCGGTGATGCCCTGGTCGTCATCCGACGCGCCGTCGAGCGAATCGCGATAATTGCTGATCAGATCGGCATTGGTGCGCAGCGACGGCGTCGCGACGCCCTTGGCGTAGAGCGTCGTGCGGATCAGCCCGGCATGATAGGCTTCGGCCGCCATGATGCCGACGAGCGACGGCAGCGTCGCCGCGCCGGTGACGAGCAGCCCGGCGCCCTTATAGGCGGTGACCAGCACGTCGCTGAGGTAATAGGCGGCGAGCAGGAAATTCTCGTCGCTGGCATAGGGGTCGAAGGTGCCGCTGCCGATCACGCCGGCATTGAGCATCGCGGTCGTGAAGGCACCACTCGCGCCGCCATCGATGTTGATCGCCGGTTGCGCGACGACGGCGCTGCCGAGGATCGAGCGCAGCAGGCCGACATGGGCGAGGTCGTCGGCGGCGAGCTCGCGGGCATATTCGGCCACGATCGGGTCGGTGAAGGTGACCTTGCGGCCGCCGGTGACGCTGCCCGCGGTGCCGACGCCGCTCAGCAGCGTGCTGGCAAGACCGGTGCCGCTGCTCGCCAGCGCGTAGAATTGCGCGGTGAGATATTCGAGATTGATCAGAAAGTTGAACGCATTCTGATCGATCGTGACCGAGGTCGACGTCGCCGTCGGGGAGGTGCTGTCGGTCGGCGTCGGGGTGGCGGTGCCCGAGCCGCTGCTGCTGCCGCCGCCGCAGGCGTCAAGCAGCGCGACGGTGCCGAGCGCGAGGCCGGTGCGGCTGGCGCCGACAAGGAATTTGCGACGCGCGGCGCGGTTCTGCGCGATCGCGGCGACGAGCTGCTCGGAAGTGGGAGTATCGGTCACGGAAGTTTCTCCTGCGCGGGTCGCCGCGATCAATTGGCCGTGCTGGTGGTGACGGTACCGTTCACCCCGCTCGGGAAGAAGCCACCCTTGGTGACCTGGGCGGAATTGAGGAACAGGATGTTGAGCACGTTGCCGGCGCCGCGCGCATAGACCGTGCCGTCGGCATAGGTCGGGACGACGTTCGACACCGGGTTCGTGCCCGTCGTCGGCGAGATGCCCTGATCGTCGTCGGTCGTGCCGTCGAGCGCATCGCGAAGGTTGGAGATCAGGTCGGCATTGGTGCGCAGCGACGCGGTCGTCGCGCCCTTGGCATAGAGCAGGGCGCGGATTGCCGCCGAATGATAGGCATCGGTGATCATCGCGCCGTCAAGGACCTCGACATGGCCGGTATCGGCGAGCAGCGGCGACGCGTTGCGCAGCGCCGTCACGCCGATGTCCGCCAGCAGGAAGGCCGCGAGCAGGAAATTGC
Organism: Sphingomonas sp. AR_OL41; assembly: GCF_029911635.1. Classification (GTDB taxonomy): domain Bacteria; phylum Pseudomonadota; class Alphaproteobacteria; order Sphingomonadales; family Sphingomonadaceae; genus Sphingomonas. Next base: position 37,635 of record NZ_JARYTI010000030.1, on the reverse strand, counting down.
CGTCGCTGGCATAGGGATCGAAGGTCGCGCTGGCGCCCGAGATGACCGTGGCGGCGCGCATCGCGGTGCTGAACGCGCCGGTCGCCGCGGTGCCGAGATCGATCGCCGGCTGGGCATAGGTGTTGGCGCCGAGTTCGGTGCGCAGCCAGGCGACATGTGCGGCCGACTCCAGCGCGATCTCGCCGGCGATCTGCGCGACGACCGGATCGGTGAAGCTCACCTGGCGCGCGCCGGTCGCGGCACCCGCGACATTGGTGCCGGTAAGGGTCGTGCTGCCGGCGGTGATCTGCCCGGCGGGCAGGCCGGTGCCGAAGGCGGCGAAATTATAGAATTGCGCCTCGAGATATTTCAGCTGCAACGCGAAGTTGAGGAAATCCACGTCGTTCGACGTGTCGGCAAAGGCGCGCGGCCCGACCGTCAGCGCGGCGGCACCGGCGACGGTGACCGCGGCCGCACCGAGCGCGGTGCGGAAGAACTGGCGGCGCTCGCTCGCCCGCTCCGCCATGAGAGGGTCGATCGGCAGCTGGTCGTCGGTCATGCGGGGCGGACCTTCCCTTGGATGCATTGTCGCCCGCCATCGGGCGGAAGCGCTGTTGTTGGCGTCCACCGGGTTCACCATTTTGCCGGAGATCGGGCAAAGAAGCGGGCACCGGACGACACGTCGAGTGGCGAGGTAGCCGAACTGGCAGGCAAACATCAACCGCCGTCGTGCACCGAACCGCGATCCGCGGCAAAATTGCGAGGAATCAGGTCATTGCGCGCCGTCCGCGCGCTAGAATGCGTAACCCAGCCCGACCGCGCCAAAAACCTGATCGGGATTGCTGGCGATCTGCGTGACGGGACTCGCCACGAAATCGCCTTCCATCCGGCCGCGACCGACCGCGAGGAGCAGTAGCAGACCATGGCGCAGATCGCCGGTCAGCGCGATATCGGTGAAGCCGGTGACATTCACCGTCCGCCAGCCGCGACGCGGCCGGGCATAGTCCGCCGACACCGACACGCCGAGCAGCAACTTGCGGCTGACCGGCGTCGCATAGTCGATCGCCGGGGTGAAGGCCTCGCCGGCGAGATTGCCGAGCCCCCGGACATAGGAAAGGCGGAAGGTCAGCGCATCGTCGCCGGTTACAACGCCCGTCCGGGTAACGCCGACATAGCCGCCTGCGCCCAGCGCAATGCCGGTCGTGCGCGCCGCCGTGGTGCGCCGGTCGTCGATGTAGCCGTCATCCGCGAGGCCCGCACCCAGCACCGGCCCGGTCGAGAAATGCCAGCCGGTCCACGACGTGTCGCGCATCAGATCGACATAAACCTGCGAACCGCGGGTGAAGAATGCGATGCCGTGAAAGCTGTCATGCGCGCCGATGATCGGGGCGATGAGCGGGGCGCGCGGGCTGCGATAGTGCGGGCCAAAGCCCCAGCCGACGCCACCGCTGAGCATGTCGCGATCATTGTCGGCCTTGGCGATGACGATTCGCGGTACCGCGCGGACCTGCGCTGCGGCAGGTGCCGCAACGACAACCGGCATGGCGATGGCCGGGATGGCGATGGCGAACAGCAGCTGGAATTTCACCGACGCCCCCCAACGCGGTTGATTCATGGTTAACGTGATGTGGCGTCATGCGCGCGATGGCAACAGTGTTTCTGCCGCCTCGCGCCGCCGGAGTGTGTCATCGCCGCGCACCTTTCGGGCAGCGCGCGGCAAATTGCGGATATTGCGCAGCGACGACGGCCGAATGCCGCCCGACCCTTCGGCAGCCGCTAAAAGGTGTAGCCGAGGCCGAGCGCGCCGTAGAATTGATTCGGGCTCCCGGCGATCCGCGTCACGGGGCTGGCCGCGAAATCCTCCTGCATGCGGCTGTAGCCGCCGCCGACGACCAGCACCGCACCGTGGCGCAGGTCGCCGCTGAGCGAGAAGCCGGCGATCGCGCCGACCGTGACGTCCTGCCACCCCTTGCGCGCGGCAAAGACCGGCAGGCCGCTGCGCAGCGCGCCGGGCGCATCGACATCGTAATAGGTCCGGGCATAGCCCGCGCCGGCATAGTCGGCCGACACCGTCAGCCCGACCAGCACCGACTTGCTCAGCGGTGTCGAATAATCGAGCGCGGGCGTGACGATGTAGCTGCGGTGCACCGTGCCGACATCATGGACGTAGGAGACGCGCAGTGACAGCGAATCATAGTCGCTGGTGATCACGCCGGTCTTGCCGATGCCGATATAGCCGCCCGCCTCGAGCGCGATCTTGCGCTTGCCCAGCGCCTTGATCCGGGTGTCGACCACGCGGCCGGTGCGATTGAGGTCGGCGCTCAGCACCGGGCCGGCCGAGAAGGCCCAGCGCGGCCCGGGCGGGGTCGGCACGAGATCGACGAACAGCTGCGCGCCGCGCGTGAAGAACGAGATGCCGTGATATTGCCCGCGCGCCGCGACGATCGGCGTCACGACATAGTCGTTGGAGCCCTGATAGCTCGGCAGATAGACCGCGCCGGCGCCGATCGTGAGCGTGTCGTCATTGGTATCCGACGGCTCGATGGCGATATTGGGGGCGGGGGTGGGGCGTTCCTGCGCGGCGACAGGCGTAGCGACGAGGACGACCGGAACGGCAAGCAGCGGCAGCAGAAATTTCACCAACATCACTCCACGGGATTGTTACGCGGATAACGCCATGTGGTGCATTTCGCTCCGCTACAAAAGATAGCGCATCACGACCTGTTGCGTTTCGGCATCACCGGCGATCGCGAAGCGCGCGGCGGCGAAGCGCGGCGCACCGAAGCCGATCGGGGGATTGCGCGAAAAGCCGAATCCCTCGCGCGGGATGCCCATGAAGGTATCGAGCTTCTTGTTGTTGTTCTCGTCGTGGATCACGGCAATGGCATAGCCGCCATAGGGCAGGCCGCCGATGCGCAGATCGTGGGTCCCGGCCGGGACCGAACGCGATACCGCCTGACTATCGTCGACACAGGACGGGAAATTGTCGGGCGCGGCGGTCAGGCAGATGCGGATCATGCCCTTGGACGAGCGCAGCTTGGCGACGTCGATCGTCAGTTCAGACGTCGGCGTCGCCCCGACCAGCAGGCCCATCGCCGCCGCGCCGAGCGTCACCCGCTGCGCGAGCCGCGCGCCGATGCGCATCGGCGAAACCGCCGACCCCGCCATCGGTGCCGCACAGGCGATCCCAGAACCGGAAATAAAGGCCATAGTTGCACCCGTACCGCTCATGATGTCGCTGGTGATGGCTTGCGGTGATGAGCCAACCCCCCAGTCGCCCCCGCCACATGAACGCCGGGAATATTTCCCAACCCATATGATTGGTCACCCCCATAACGGTCATTATCGTCAGGACCAACCCCAAAGCGCCGACATGGATGGGAATGATGAAGACGAGCAGCGGAATGACCACCGCGCCGGTCAGCGCCTCGATCGGGTGAAACGCCATCGCGGCCCAGGCGGTCGGTGGGCGGCTCGCATGATGGACGGCGTGCGCAAGGCGGAACGGGCGCGGCCAGTGCATCCAGCGATGCGTCCAGTAGAACCAGGTATCGTGCGCGAAAAGAAAGAGCAGCACCGACAGCGGCAGATACCATAAGGGCATGGCCTGCACGTCGCGGTAGATCTGCGTCCAGCCATGCTGCTGCCAGCCCCAGGCGACGATGCCGGCGGGCGCGCCGTAGATCGCTGCCGAGGCGAGGCTCCAGCCGATCTCGCGACGCATCTGCGCGTCGAGCCCGCGATAGAGGCCGGGGTGGCGGATGCGCGTCGCCAGCGCGAAGCCGCCCGACGCGGCGAGATAACGGACGCCGACGATCAACGTCATGGTCAGGGCGGACAGGGCGATGGCGAGGGCCGGGGACATGCCCCCCCTTAGCCGGTCGCGGGCGCCGCGTCAGCCGATCAATGCGATGCAGTCGGCGGCGATCGCCTCGAGTTCGGCCGGCGGCGTACCGGCGCGCGCACGCACGCTCAGCGAATGGAGCACCGACATCACCAGCCGCGCGGCGGCGCGCGGCCGCGCGATCCATGCCTTGTCGAACAGTGCGGTCATGCGGTCGTCCTGCATCGTCAGGAAGGTACGCAGCGCGGCGCGGATCTCGGGGTCGTTGACCGCTTCGGCCGTCGCCGTGCTGACCATGACGCAGCCCGATGGCGCGCGCTCGCCGGTCAGATAACCATGGATGGTGTTGGCGAAGATCGCCTCGAGCAGCGCGCCCTTGGGCAGTTGCGCTGCCTCCAGCCGGTCGAAGGTGAGCTCGAGCCGCGCCGACACTACGGCCAGCGCGGCAAGGTATAGCGCGCGTTTGTCGCCGAACGCGGCATAGAGGCTTGGCCGGGCAAGACCCGTTGCATCGACCAGATCGTCGAGCGTGGTGGCGGCGAAGCCCTGGGTGCGGAAGCGCTCGCCTGCCGCCTTCAACGCCTGTTCCGGATCGAAGCCGCGCGGCCGCCCGCGCCCACGTCGCGCCTTCGCCGAATCCTGGTGACCGATGGTGCCTTCGCTCAATTCTATACCACTTCGCAAAAAATAAATCTTGATCGACTCAATTATGTGCGGGATAGTATAAAAATCAAGGAGGAGTCGTCATGAAGCTGTATTTCATTCCCTTCGCCTGCTCGCTCGCCGCACGGATCGCGCTGATCGAGGCCGAGCTCGATTGTGACTTCGTCATGGTGATGCCGGGTAGCAAACTGCCCGATGGTCGCCCGTTCGCGGCGGTCAGCCCGATGGGCTATGTCCCCGCGCTGGAGACGCGCGGCGGGTTGGCGCTGTCGGAAGGGCCGGCGGTGCTGACCTATATTGCCGATCTCGCCGCCGAGGGCGTGCTGGCGCCGCCACCCTATAGCGACGAACGCTACCAGATGATGCGCTGGCTCAATTTCGTCTCGACCGAGCTTCACAAGGGCGTGTTCGCGCCGCTGATGACGACGCGGTCGAGCGACGGCGCGCGCGCCTGGGCACGCTCGTTGATCGAGCAGCGTTTCGCGCTGTTGTCCGACCACCTCGCCGGCCAGGATTATCTGGCGGGGTCGTTCAGCGTGGCGGATGCCTATCTGCTGGCGGTGCTCAACTGGTGCGAACATGCCGGGGTTGCGATCGGCGACTGGCCGGTGCTCGCGGCGTGGCGGGAAAAGACGCGCGCGCGCCCCTCGGTGGCCCAGGCGATGCGCGAGGAGATGCCGCTGCGGCACGCGGCGTGACGTCCGTCAATGGCGGGCCGGCGGCTTTGGCGGACTTTCCTGGGTGATGCGCGCGCCCGCGACGGTCCACAACGCGCCATCCGCGGTTCCCACGAACACCGGTTGCTGCGCGCTCAGCGAAGTGAAAACGTGGATCTCGGTCGGGTGCGGATCGAGCAAGTGGGTGACGATCATCGCGACGCGTTTTCCGTCGGGCGGCGGGGCCGGATCGGCGACGGTCAGGCAGGATCGCGTGAAATCACGCTGCGCGGCCATGCTGCCGTCGGCCGCAATATCGATCTCGTGATGGCCGCCCATCGGATATTCGTCGTTCACGGTCTGCGGCGTGAGCAGATAGACCGGGATGATGCCGCTCGCCTCGGGCGGCAGGACGACCGTATTGAAGGCGCGGTCGTTGCATTTGAGCAACGTCTCGCCGGCGGCCACCGCCGCAACGCGCGCTGCGGCAAGGCGCAGCGCGAGCGGCGACAGCGCGCGATCGCTGTCGGCAGCCGGGATGCGCTCGTTCGACACCGCGCCATGGGCGTAGTCGGCGACATAGATGGTATAGGGCCTGCCGTCCGTAAGTCCGAAATAGGTCACCCGCAGCGCGTCGCCCTGCGGCTCGACCACCCAGCCGCGAATGGCGCGCAGCGCGGCATCGGGCAGATGCTTCTCCGTCATCGCGTCGGTGGTGTGCCACGCCGCCTGGTCATAGTCGTAGATCGCCTGGCCGCGCGCGCTGACCGTAGCGAGATCGGCGCTCGGGATGGTACGCTGCGCGGCGGCCGGGCTGGCGACGATCATCAGCAAAGATGCCAGTGCCACGCTGCGCATGTCGCGATCTCCCCGGCGCGATCCTAACCGCCATCGCGCGCGTCACAAGCCCTTAGGGGCGCTTGCAGCGACCGCTATTTCGGTTAGGGCTGTGGCATGCCGTCCACCATCAACTGCGACCTCGCGATCGTCGGCGGCGGCCTCGCCGGCTCGCTGATCGCGCTGGCGTTGGCGAAGAAGCGGCCCGATCTCGACGTACGCATCGTCGAGTCGGCGCGCGCGCTGGGTGGCAATCACATCTGGTCGTTCTTCGCCGCCGATGTCGCAGCGGAGGATCGCTGGATCGTTGCTCCGCTGATCAGCTATGGCTGGACGGCCTACGACATCGCCTTTCCCGCGCATGCCCGCACCTTTCGCATGGGTTATTATTCGATCGAGTCGGAGCGGCTCGACACGGTCGTCCGCGGCGCACTGCCCGAGCGCGCGCTGCTGCTCGGGCGCAAGGTGCTCGCGGCGGGGCCGCGCGCGGTGGTGCTGGCCGATGGCGACCGGATCGAGGCCAAGGGCGTGATCGATGCGCGCGGGCCGGGCGATCTCGGCTGCCTCGAGCTTGGCTGGCAGAAATTTCTCGGCGTCGAGTTTCGGCTCGACGAACCGCATGACGATCCCCGCCCGATGGTGATGGACGCGACCGTGCCGCAACTTGACGGCTATCGCTTCGTCTACTGCTTGCCGCTCGCGGCAACGCGGATGTTCGTCGAGGATACCTATTACAGCGACACGCCGGTCATCGATGCCGACCTGCTGCGCGGCCGCGTCCATGACTATGTCGCCGCGCGCGGCTGGCAGGTCGAGCAGGCGGCACGCGAGGAAACCGGCGTGCTGCCGGTCGCGCTGGACGGCGATTTCGCGGCCTATTGGCAGAGCGGCGGCAACAAGGTGGCCAAGGCCGGGATGCGCGCCGGGCTGTTCCACCCGACCACCGGCTATTCGCTGCCCGATGCGGTGCGCATGGCGGCGCTGATTGCCGGCACGTCCGACCTGTCGGGCGCCGCGCTGCACGACCTGACCTGGCGCGTCGCATCGCGGACGTGGCGCGGGCGCGGCTTCTACCGGATGCTCGACAAGATGCTTTTTCGTGCGGCTGAACCCGAGGAGCGTTATCGGGTATTGGAACGCTTCTATCGCCTCAACCCCCGGCTGATCGGCCGGTTCTATGCGGGACAATCGACGATGTTCGACAAGCTAAGAGTGCTGACCGGCAAGCCGCCGGTGCCGATCGGCCGGGCGATCCGTGCGATCCGGGGCCAGTCATGAGCCGCCGCGCAATCGTCATCGGGGCGGGGTTCGGCGGCCTTGCGCTGGCCATCCGCCTGCAATCGGCCGGCGTCGAAACCACGGTGGTCGAGGCACGCGACAAGCCCGGCGGGCGGGCTTATTATTGGGAGAAGGACGGCTTCACCTTCGACGCCGGCCCGACCGTGATCACCGATCCGCCATGCCTGCAGGAGCTTTGGGCGCTGTCGGGCCACGACATGGCAGAGGACGTCACGCTCGCCCCGGTGCTGCCCTTCTACCGGCTCAACTGGCCCGACGGGACCAATTTCGACTACACCAATGACGACAATGTGCTGATGGCCGAGATCGCCAAGCTCGATCCCGAGGATGTCGCCGGCTATCGCAAGTTCCTCGAATATTCGGCCGGGGTCTATCATGAGGGCTATGAGAAGCTCGGCCATGTCGCGTTTCTCGACTTCGCTTCGATGATCAAGGCGGCGCCGGCGCTGGCCAAATACCAGGCGTGGCGCTCGGTCTATTCGATGGTGTCGAGCTTCGTGAAGAGCGAATATCTGCGCCAGGCTTTGTCCTTCCACACGCTGCTGGTCGGCGGCAACCCGTTCACCACCAGCGCGATCTATGCGCTGATCCATAAGCTCGAACGCGACGGCGGCGTGTGGTTCGCGATGGGCGGGACCAACAAGCTGATCGCCGGCATGGTGACGCATTTCGAGCGGCTCGGCGGCGTGCTGCGGCTGAACGACGCGGTGACGCATATAGCGACGCTCGGCGACCGCGCGACCGGCGTGACGACGGCGAGCGGCTGGTCGGCCGACGCCGACATGGTCGCGGTCAATGGCGACATCATGCACGCCTATCGCGATCTGTTGTCGGACTCGCGCTCGGCGCAGCGCACCCGTGCGAAGCTCGAGAAGAAGCGCTATTCGCCATCTTTGTTCGTGGTGCATTTCGGCATCAAGGGCACATGGCCGGGCATTCCGCACCACATGATCCTGTTCGGCCCGCGCTACAAAGGGCTGCTGTCCGACATTTACGATCACGGCGTGCTGTCGGAGGATTTCTCGCTCTATCTCCACCACCCGACCGTCACCGATCCGAGCATGGCGCCGGAGGGGCATTCGTCCTTCTACGCGCTCGCCCCGGTGCCGCACATGGGCAAGTTCCCGGTCGACTGGGACGAGATCGGGCCGATCCTCGAAAAGCGCATTCTCGACGAGATCGGGCGGCGGTTGATCCCCGACATCCATGAGCGGATCGTGACCAAGTTCCATTATGCGCCGAACGACTTCGCGCATGACCTCAAGGCGCATCTCGGCAGCGCTTTCAGCCTCGAGCCGGTGCTGACGCAGAGCGCATGGTTCCGCGTCCACAATCGCGACGACCAGATTCCCAACCTCTATTTCGTCGGCGCGGGCACGCATCCGGGCGCGGGGATCCCCGGCGTCGTCGGCAGCGCCAAGGCAACCGCCGCGCTGATGCTGGAGGGACCACGGTGAAACGTCTCGCGGTCTATTGCGGTTCGGCGACGCCCAGCGATCCGATCTATATCGAGACGGCGCGGGCGGTCGGGCGGACGCTGGCCGAGCGCGGCATCGGCGTCGTTTATGGCGGCGGCCGGCTCGGGCTGATGGGCGCGGTGGCGGACAGCGCGCTGGCGGCGGGCGGCGAGGTGATCGGCATCATCCCCCAGGCATTGGTCAACGCCGAGGTCGCGCATCGCGGGCTGACCGAGCTCCACGTCGTCGAGACGATGCACCAGCGCAAACAGGCCTTCACCGATCTCAGCGACGGTTTCGTCAACCTGCCCGGTGGCACCGGCACGATGGACGAATTGTGGGAAGCGCTGAGCTGGGCGCAGATCGGCTATCACGCCAAGCCGGTCGGGCTGCTCAACACCGCCGGCTATTATGATCACCTGATCGCCTTCTATGCCAAGATGGGCGAGGTCGGTTTCCTGCGCCCGCAGCATCAGGGCGTGCTGCTGGTCGATGCGGCGCTCGACGGGCTGCTCGCGAAGATGGCGGACTATGTACCGATCGAGACGATCACCAAGATGAAGGCCAGCGACCTTTGAGGGCACGGTCTGCCCCATCACTCTCCCCATTCGGTCTGGGCGAACGGAGCGCGGAGCGATGATGGCGCTGCCCACCCGCGATGCCATCGTGGCGACCGCCCGCGAGTCGATCGCGCGCGGGTCGAAGAGTTTCGCCGCCGCCTCGCTGTTGTTCGATCGCAAGACGCGTGAGCGCGCATGGCTGCTTTATGCCTGGTGCCGCGCGTGCGACGACATCGCCGACGGGCAGGACCATGGGCACGGCATGACGCGCGTCGACGATGCGCCGGCACGGCTCGTGCGCCTCACCGCGATGACCGAGGCGGCGCTGGCCGGGCAGGTGGTCGGCGATCCGGCGTTCGACGCGCTGCGCATCGTTGCCGCCGAAACCGCGATGCCGCCGCGTTTCGCGCGCGATCTCATCGCCGGTTTCGCGCTCGATGCCGCGGACTGGCGGCCGCACAGCGAGGCGGATCTCTACCAATATTGCTATCATGTCGCCGGCGCGGTCGGTTGCATGATGGCGCTGGCGATGGGCGTGGCGCCCGACGACGAGGCGACGCTCGATCGCGCCTGCGATCTCGGCATGGCCTTCCAGCTCGCCAATATCGCGCGCGACATCGCCGAGGATGATCGTGTCGGGCGCTGCTACCTGCCGGTCGCCTGGCTGGTCGAAATGGATATCCCGCCGGGCGAGCATATGAAGCCGCACTTCCGCCCGCGCCTCGCGATACTTGCCGGGCGGCTGGCGGCACGCGCGGCGGCGTTCGAGCAGAGCGCGCGCTACGGCACGCCGGCACTGTCGTTCCGCTCGGCCTGGGCGGTTTTGTCGGCGGCGGAAATCTATGGCGCGATCGGCCGGGTCGTCGCGGCGCGCGGCGAACATGCCTGGGATCACCGCGTGACGACGAGCGCCGCCGCCAAGCTCGGCTTTATCGCCAGGGCGGCGGGCGATGCCGCGCGGCGGCAGCGCCTTTATCCGTCGCGGCCGCGCGACCCCGATCTGTGGCGCCGCCCGGTGGCGTGAAGGCCGCGCTAACCATTGCCGGTCACGTGCCGGTTACCGCGCTGCGCGATAAGGCGCGCTTGTTGACGCATTTGATCAAAGGGACGGGTCGATGACCGCATTGTCCGTCAGACTGTCGCGCGCCTTGTCGGGCGGGCGCCGCACGCCGCCGCCGCCATCGACGCGGGCGAGCCTGCTTGCCACCTTGCTGCGCAAGCGCGCGACGGCGCACAATGTCGGCGCCGAGGATCTCGAGGCCTTGTTGCGCGACCAGATTCGCTGGGCACTGCCGATGATCGAGACCGAGCGCGCGGACGAACTAACCGCGGACGAACTAACCGAGTAAAGGCTCGCCCGGATAGGGTCGCGGGTGCAATCGCGCACCGATCCAGCCGCCGAGCAGCGGGGCGATGACCGCGCCGGCCTGCATCCATAACGGATGGCCGAACTGGATCATGTTGGCGACGCCGCCCGCAATCAGCAGCAGGACGATGATCCATCCGGTCCAGCGCCGGTCGCTGATCCGCAGGCACAGCCACACCCCGCCCAGCGCGCCGAGCAGCCAGCCGGCCACGACGAGCAATTTCGCGGCCAGTGGCATGGCGAAGACATAGGCGCCAAGCGCCGCCGCATCGGTCGTGTCGAGATCGGCCGGGACGGGATAGAGCCGCTCGTCCACGCCTTCGACCAGCAGGATGATGAGGAAGGCCGCAACCAGGCCTGCTACGATAGCCAGAATTTTGCGGATCATCGCGCCCCCGGTAACACCAACGCCCGGCTCTTAGCGGCAGAACGCCCGCCAGCCTAGCCGCGGTGACGCTGCTCGCCCGACTGCTGGGTCAGCAACTGGCCGCTCGCGCGGCACGCCGCGCTGATCACCGGAAAGGACAGGTCGCTGTTGCGGGCAAGCGCGGCCGGCATCGCCACCTGGCACGCCCGGATCGACTGATAATGCACCGGCTCGACGCGCGCCTGCGCGCACTGGTCCGATCCATCCCCGCAGCCCATGATCGCCATCACGTAGAAGAGCGGTTCCATGCCCTGTCTCCCGTTTCCTGATGTCTAAAAGCGATGAGATGACCGCAAGGTTCCACGGAACGCTTTCGGATGGGCTTGACTGCACCTACATGGCGTAGCGATGCCCCCATTGACCGAAACGCCCTCGTCCGACCGTCCCCTGCTGCCGACGCTGCGCCGCTTCCTGCCCTATCTGTGGCCGGCCGGCGAACCCGTGCTCAAGGCACGGATCGTCGGCGCGATGAGCTTTGTCGTCGCGTCGAAGATCGTGCAGGTCTACGGCGCGGCCTTCGCGCTCAAATATGCCATCGATCGCATGGCGCATGGCGACCGCAGCGTCGCCTGGCTCGTCGTCGCGCTGGTGCTGGGCTATGCTGCGGCGCGGTTCAGCTCCACGCTGTTCGACAATCTGCGCAATGCGGTGTTCGAGCGCGTCGGGCAGGAAGCGACCCGGCGGCTCGCGTCGAGCGTGTTCCGTCACTTGCATCAGCTGTCGCTGCGCTTCCATCTCGAACGCCGCACCGGTGCCGTCACCAAGGTGGTCGAGCGCGGCACCAAGAGCATCGATACGATGCTCTATTTCATGCTGTTCAACATCGCGCCGACGATCCTCGAACTCGGCATGGTGCTGCAGATCTTCTGGAGCTATTTCGGCTTCTGGCTGGTCGCCGCGACGCTGGTGATGGTGGTGCTGTATATCTATTTCACCCGCACCGTCACCGACTGGCGCGCCGCACTGCGCGCGCGCATGAACGATCTCGATACCGGTGCCGTGGCGCATGCCGTGGATTCGCTGCTCAACTTCGAGACCGTCAAATATTTCGGCGCCGAGGAGCGCGAGGGGCGGCGTTACGAATCGGCGATGGTCGCCTATGCCAATGCCGCGGTGAAGAGCGAGAATTCGCTCGCCTGGCTCAATGTCGGCCAGTCGCTGATCACCAACGTCATGCTCGGGCTCGGCATGGGGCTAGTCGCCTGGGGCTGGGGCCAGGGGCGTTTCTCGGCCGGCGACGTGATCCTGATCTCGACCCTGTTGTCGCAGCTGTTCCGCCCGCTCGATCTGCTGGGCATGGTCTATCGCACGATCCGCCAGGGCGTGATCGACATGGGCGCGATGTTCGATCTGGTCGATACGCCGAGCGAAATCGTCGACGTGCCGGACGCGCCGTCGCTCAAGGTCGGGCATGGCCATGTCCGCTTCGAGGGCGTGCATTTCGGCTATGATGCCGATCGCGAGATCCTGCACGGCATCGATCTCGACATTCCCGCCGGCAACACGCTGGCGGTGGTCGGGCCGTCGGGCGCGGGCAAGTCGACGCTCGCGCGGCTGATGTACCGTTTCTACGACCTGACCGGCGGCCGCATCACGATCGACGGGCAGGACATATCCGAGGTGACGCAGGCCAGCCTCCGCGGTGCGATCGGCATCGTGCCGCAGGATACCGTGCTGTTCAACGACACGATCGGCTACAACATCGCCTATGGCCGCGAGGGCGCCGGGCCGGACGAGATCGAGCGCGCGGCCAAGGGCGCCTCGATCGCCGGCTTCATCGAGGGCCAGACGCACGGCTATGAAACGCGCGTCGGCGAGCGCGGGCTGAAGCTGTCGGGCGGCGAGAAGCAGCGCGTGGCGATCGCGCGGACGTTGCTCAAGAACCCGCCGATCCTGATCCTCGACGAGGCGACCTCGGCGCTCGACAGCCGTACCGAAAGCGAGATCCTCGACACGCTGCAGGCGATCGAGCGCGGTCGCACGACGATCGTCATCGCGCACCGCCTGTCGACCGTCGTCCATGCCGACGAGATCGTCGTGCTCGAAGGCGGCCGCGTGGTCGAGCGTGGCAGCCACGCCGTGCTACTGCGCAAGAAGGGCCTGTACGCCGAGATGTGGTCGCGCCAGGCGCAGGAACGCGAACAGGCGCTCGCGGCGGAGTAGGCGCGGCCCGCCGATCTTCCGCAATCCGTCACCCCGGACTTGTTCCGGGGTCCACTTCGCCACCTAACCAGAGGCCGATGGGTTTGCGGAACGGTGGATGCCGGAACAAGTCCGGCATGACGGCAATGATCGCAGGTCGCAACGGCCGCCGCCGGCCACTTTCAGCCTGTTACCTCAGCGACACCGTGGCGCTACGCCAGCAGATCCCGCGTCTCGGGATGCCGCTTCATATAGGCGGCGACGAACGGGCATTGCGGCACGACCTTCAGTCCCTGGTCGCGCGCGCTGTCGAGCGCGGCGCGGATCAGCGTGCTGGCGACGCCGCGTCCCTCGATCGCCTTGGGCACGACGGTGTGGGTGAAGACGATCGTGTCGCCCTCCAGCTGATAAGCGGCGAGCGCGCGGTGGCCGTCGACCACCAGTTCGAATTCCTGCTCGGCCTTGTTGTCGCGTACGATTTGCATCCGCCACGCTTGCACCGGACCGGGCGGCGCGTGCAAGAGCGCGCGATGCCGCGTGATCCGCTTCCCACCTTACAATCGACCTTCGGCTTTCCCGATTTCCGCGGCGTCCAGCGCCAGGTGGTCGATCGCGTGCTGGCTGGCGCCAACACGCTGGCGGTGATGCCGACCGGCGCGGGCAAGTCGCTCTGTTATCAATTGCCCTCGGTCGTGCTCGACGGCACCTGCGTCGTGGTCAGCCCGCTGATCGCGCTGATGCACGACCAGCTGCGTGCCGCCGAGGCGATCGGGATCCGCGCCGCGACGCTGACCTCGGTCGACACCAATCAGGCCGAGACGATCGCGCGCTTCCGCGCCGGAGAGCTCGACCTGCTTTATGTCGCGCCCGAACGCGCCTCGGGCGGCGGCTTTCGCGACATGCTCGGCCAGGCCCGGCTCAGCCTGTTCGCGATCGACGAGGCGCATTGCGTGTCGGAATGGGGGCATGATTTCCGCCCCGATTATCGCCTGCTGCGACCGCTGCTCGATGCCTTTGGGCATGTGCCGCGGCTCGCGCTCACCGCCACCGCCGACGCGCATACCCGCGCCGACATTCTCGATCAGCTCGGCATCCCGCATGAAGGGTTGATCGTCGCCGGCTTCGACCGGCCCAATATCCGCTATCTGATCAGCCCGAAGGACAATGTCGCGCGGCAGATCGCCGATCTCATCGCCGAGCAACCCGGCCCCGGCATCGTCTACGCCCAGACGCGCGCCGCGACCGAGAAGCTCGCCGAACAGCTTGGCCGCACCGGCCGCCCGACACGCGCCTATCATGCCGGGCTCGATCCCGCGGTGCGCGCGCGCAACCAGGCCGATTTCGTCGCCTCGGAAGACATGGTGATCTGCGCCACCGTCGCCTTCGGCATGGGCATCGACAAGCCCGATGTGCGCTTCGTCGCGCATGCCGGCCTGCCGAAATCGATCGAGTCTTTCTATCAGGAAACCGGCCGCGCCGGGCGCGATGGCGATCCGTCGGTCGCGCATCTCTTCTGGGGCGCGGAGGATTTCGCCAAGGCGCGCCAGCGCATCGGCGAGGTCGAGCCGGCGCGCCAGCCCGGCGAGCGCACGCGGCTCAACGCGCTCGGTGCTCTGGTCGAGACGGCGGGGTGCCGGCGCAGTATACTGCTCAAGCATTTCGGCGAAGCGCCGCCGGAGAAGTGCGGCAATTGCGACAATTGCCTCAACCCGCCCGGCGCGCTGGCGAACGCGACGGAGGTGGCGAGGAAATTCCTCTCCGCGGTGTTTCGCACGGGGCAGAGCTTTGGCGTCGGCTATATCGAATCGATCCTGACCGGCCAGTCGAGCGAGCGCAGCCTGATGAACGGGCACGAAGCGCTGTCGGTGTTCGGCATCGTCTCGGACGCGGAGGAAGTGGCGCTGATCAAACCCACCGCGCGCGCGCTGCTGCTGCGCGACGCGTTGCGCGCCAATGATTTTGGCGGTCTCGAATTCGGCCCGGCGGCCAAGGCAATTCTCAAGGGCGAATCCGAGGTCGCGCTGATCATTCCGCCGAAGCGCGAGCGTCGGCGCGGCAAGGGCACCGTCGGGGCTCCCAACCCGATCGGCGATCCGCTGTTCGAGGCGCTGCGCAATTGCCGCCGTGAGCTGGCGAAAGAGGCGCAGGTGCCGCCCTATGTCATCTTCCACGATTCGGTGCTCCGCGAGATGGCGCAGCTGCGGCCCGCCAACCGCGACGCGCTGTCGCGCATCACCGGCGTCGGCACGCGCAAGCTCGAGGCCTATGGCGACGCGTTCCTTGCGGTGATACGCCAAGGGTCATGAAAAGCGCTTTGCTGCTCGCAGTGATTTTTCCGTTGATCGCGGACGCCGCGCCGTCGCCTGCGGCAGAGGCGATCACCATGACCGAGAGCAGTTGGGGGCACCAGATCTTGCGATGGCGGATCGAGCCGGATGGGTCGATCAGCTACATGATACGGACGCAAGGGCGCGAGCCCGGCGTGCTTGGTCCCTGGCAGGAGCGACGATCGCCGCCGTCGCGGGAGCGCTATCGCTGGGTTGCCAATCTGCTCGCTCCTGCCCGAGCGCGCGCCGGTCAGAATATGTCATGCGCGAATCCGATGACTGATCAAGCTGCAGGCACCGTAGGTTGGGGTAAAATGACCAAACTAGGCTATTATGCCGGCTGCTACGAACCGGAGACGCGGTCGATTGTCGCGCTACTGTTCAAGGCACGAAAGCAGCTTGATACGTGGACGGGCAATGCGCCTGTCACCATTGTACCCGAGGACGAGCCAGCACGATGAGCGCCGACATCCGCCGTATCGACGACCGCATCTCGGTCGCGCCGCAAATCACCCCCTGGGACGTGAGCGAGATCGCGCGTGCCGGCTTCGTCGCGATCGTCAACAACCGCCCCGACGATGAGGAGCCCGGCCAGCCCGATAGCGCCGAAATCCGCGCGGCAGCCGAGGCGGCGGGGCTGGCCTATACCGAAATTCCGATCACCCATGCCGGCTTCTCGCATCCGCAGGTCGCCGCGATGGTCGCGGCGCTCGACGCGGCGGGTGGCCCGGTGCTGGCTTATTGCCGCTCGGGCACGCGCTCGTGCAATCTCTGGGCGCTGGCTTCGGCCACCGCCGGTGGCGATCCGGCCGAGCTCGTCGCCAAGGGCGCTGGCGCGGGTTACGACCTGTCGGGGATCAGGCCGCTGCTCGACCAGCTGTCGGGCCAGTCATGAACTGGATGCAACTTGGCGGGTCGATCGTCGCGATCCTGCTGCTCGCCGGCGTGGCGCGGATGCTGCGGCTCGGTGAGAGCAAGATCGCCACCGCCGCCGATGCGCGCCGCTTCGCCGAGGAGGCGCTGGTCGGCTTCGAGGCGCGTCACGCGCTGGTCGGGCAGGACGGCAATGCCGCTTTGGTCGCCGGCAATGGCGCGATCGCGGTGCTCAAGCGCCACGGTGCGCAGGTCGCGGTGCGCCGGCTGTTGCCGCCGCTGCGTATCCGCGAGGCGGTCGAGGGCGTCACGGTCGAAACCGGCGAGCGGCTGTTCGGCGCGGTGACGCTGCTCGGCGTGCTCCCGATCGACGTTGAGGTACTGGAAGCGCCACTGACATTGATGTAAGCAAGCCGCGATGAAGCTGCCGAATCCCGTCGATTATGCCGTGCCCGCCTTCGTGCTGCTGGTGCTGGCCGAGATGCTCGTCGCCTGGGCGCGCGACCGTAAACGCTATGAACCAAAGGACACGCTCGTGTCGCTCGCGCTCGGCACCGGCAGCACCGTTGCCGGCGTGCTGACCGGCGGTTTCGCCTATGCGCTGGCGGTGTGGTTCTGGCAGTTCCGGCTCTTCGACCTCGGTTATGCCTGGTATTGGTTCGTGCTCGCCTTCGTCATCGACGACCTGGCCTATTATGTCTTCCACCGCATGGCGCACCGCGTACGCTGGTTCTGGGCGAGCCACGTCATTCACCATTCGAGCCAGCATTATAACCTGTCGACCGCGCTGCGGCAGACCTGGACCGGCTTCTTTTCGCTGTCCTTCCTGTTCCGCCTGCCGCTTGTGGTCATCGGTTTTCCGCCAGAAATGCTGCTGTTCGTCGGCGGGATCAACCTGATCTACCAGTTCTGGATTCATACCGAGGTGATCGGCCTGATGCCGCGCTGGTTCGAGGCGGTGATGAACACGCCGTCGCATCACCGCGTCCACCACGCTACCAACCCGCGTTATCTCGACACCAATTATGCCGGGGTGTTCATCGTCTGGGACCGGCTGTTCGGCACCTTCACGCCCGAGCGCGACGATGAGCGGCCACGCTATGGCATCGTCAAGAATCTCGGCTCGTTCAATCTGCTTTGGGCAGCGTTCCACGAATGGGTCGGCATTGCGCGCGACATGTGGGCGGCGCCCGGCCTGCGTGCCAAACTGGGCTATCTCGTCATGCCACCGGGATGGAGCCATGACGGCAGCCGCGATACATCCGAGACGATCAAGGCGCGCTGGGCCGAGACTCAACAGCGGGGGGAATAGCCTGGTGGAAGAAGCGGATATCGTCGTCGTCGGCGGCGGCTCTGGTGGGGCTGCGGCGGCGGGTCGGCTGAGCGAGGGCGGCAAATACAGCGTCGCATTGCTCGAGGCGGGCGGGCGCAACACCGGGCTGCGCACGCGCATCCCGGGTTTCCTCGCCTTTCAGAACGACGCGACCAATTATCGCTTCGAGACCGTGCCGCAGGTCGGGCTCAACGGCCGGCGCGGGTACCAGCCGCGCGGGCGCGGACTCGGCGGGTCGAGCGCGATCAACGCCATGCTTTATCTGCGCGGCAATAAATGGGATTACGACAATTGGGCGGCGATGGGCTGCCCCGGCTGGTCCTATGACGAGGTGTTGCCGGTGTTCAAACGCGCCGAGCGCAACATGCGCGGCGCCGATGATTTTCATGGCGGCGATGGCCCGCTGTTCGTTTCCGACCAGTGCGATCCGCATCCCGGCTCGGTCGAGTTCGTCGAATCCGCGCGCCAGTTGCAGATCCCGGCCAATGACGATTTCAACGGCGCACGGCAGGAAGGCGTCGGTCTCTACCAGGTGACGCAAAAGGGCGGCGAACGCTGGAGTTCGTCGCGGGCCTATATCGAGGGCGCGGCGCGGCGGGAGAATCTCACCGTGCTGACCGGGGTAGTCGCCGAGCGCGTGCTGTTCGACGAGGGCCGCGCCTGGGGCGTTGCCTATCTGCAGGACGGTGAATCGCGCGAGATCCGCGCGCGCCGCGCGGTGGTGCTCGCCGGCGGCGTGTTCGGCACGCCGCAACTGCTGATGCTGTCGGGCATCGGGCCGGGCCGCCATCTGCGCGACATGGGCATTGCCGTGCATATCGACCGTCCGGCGGTCGGCACCAACCTGCAGGACCATCTCGATTACGTCGCGGCGTTCGAGACCAAGGGCCGTTATTTTCTCGGCAGTTCGCTGCTCGGCACACTCGGCTTTGCCGGCTCGCTGGTGCAATGGCTGCGCAAGCGGCGCGGCACGATGACCTCGCCTTTTGCCGAGGCAGGGGGGTTCCTGACGCTCAACCGTGACGCGCCCGCGCCCGACATTCAGATCCACTTCGTGCCGGTCGTGCTCGAGGATCATGGCCGGACCAAGCTCAAGTCGCATGGCTTTTCGTGCCATGTCTGCGTGCTGCGGCCGGAAAGCCACGGCACCGTGCGGCTCGCCTCGATCGACGCGCGCGTGGCACCGCTGATCGATCCGGCCTTCCTGACCGACCCGCGCGACATCGCGCTGCTCAAGCTCGGCGTGCGCGCAATGTATCGCATTCTCGAGACGCCGCCGCTCAGCAACCACAAGGGCAAGGATCGCTACCCGATCGACCTCGACAATGACGATGCGCTCGAACGCCTGATCCGCGCCCGCGCCGACACGATCTACCACCCGGTCGGCACCGCGCGGATGGGCTCGGACGACCAGGCGGTGTGCGACCCGCGGCTTCGCGTGCGCGGCGTCGAGGGGCTGTATGTCGCCGACGCCTCGATCATGCCCAAGCTCGTTTCGGGCAACACCAATGCGCCTTCGATCATGATCGGCGAACGCTGCGCCGATTTCGTCCTCGCCGATCTCGGCTAAGCTGCCGTTCACCTTGCGACTTTAGAGTCGCGCTGTGGAACGCAAGACACTCGAAAAGGCCGGGCTCGCCGCGCTCGTCGTCCTCGCCCCGGGCGGCATGATCCTGGGCGGATTGCTGGCGTACCGTGCCCATCGCAAGCGGACCGCGGTGTC
Source organism: Sphingomonas sp. AR_OL41 (assembly GCF_029911635.1). Lineage (GTDB taxonomy): Bacteria > Pseudomonadota > Alphaproteobacteria > Sphingomonadales > Sphingomonadaceae > Sphingomonas. Next base: position 18,149 of record NZ_JARYTI010000030.1, on the reverse strand, counting down.
CGCCGTGAAGGACGCGCCCGGGACCTGACGGGGCATGGCGTGATTCACATCGCCCATGAATCGCGACATCGTCGCGTCCATGACCGCCGCGATGCCGCTGGCCTCTTTCTCATCGTCGATCACGCGAAAAGCGTCGCCCGCACACCTTGGCGACGCCGCGCCTGCTCGCGCCTGCTATCGCCTGGAACAGGACCTGTTCGCGCCTTCGCCGCCGCCTGCTCCGCGCCTGCTAAGTTGGAGATGCGTCGCCAACGCCGCGACGCGTTACGTTGCCGCAATCAGACGGAAATGCCCCGCGCCAACCCCAACAGAAGAGGCGCAAAAAATACCGAGCAGGAAAAGCAGGTGGAGCAGGCAATGACAGGGCGCGGTGCGGGCCGGCGACCGGTGGCGCGACACGGGCGATCCGGCGCGCTAGATCGGCGACGGAGGATGCCATGAGCCATTATCTGCTTCGCTACGATCTCGCGCCCGACTATCTCGCTCGCCGCGCCACCTTCCGTGATGCGCATCTCGCGTTGGCGTGGCGCAGCGCAGACGAGGGCCACCTCATCCTGGGCGGTGCCGTCGACGATCCGGTCGAATCCGCGCTTCTGCTGTTCGGCGATGCCGCCAGCGCCGCCGCCTTTGCCGCGGCTGACCCCTACGTTCTGAACGGTCTCGTGCGCGCCTGGCGCGTCTCGCCGTGGCTCACCGTGGTCGGCAAGGACGCCGCGATGCCGCTCCGCCCGGCATGACGAAAGAAAAAGGGCCGGTGCGTTGCCGCACCGGCCTTAGGTCGTCCGCAGGAGGAACGTCTGGAGGGGGCGGGCTTGGTCCCGCCCCCGATCTCGTCAGTAGTTGTAGGCGCGTTCGCCATGCTCGCTGATGTCGAGCCCTTCGGCTTCGACGTCAGCGCTCGGGCGGATGCCGATGGTGTATTTCAGGATCAGGAACAGCGCGGCGCTGACCAGACCCGACCAGGCCAGCGTGATGCCGACGGCCTGGAGCTGGACCAGGAGCTGCGACGAGATGCTGTAGTCGGCCGGCAGCACGGCGACGGCGGGGAACTTCGTATAGTCGAAATAACCCTGGCCGCCGAGCTTGGGATCGGCGACGATTGCCGTGCCGAGCGCGCCGACGATACCGCCGATGCAGTGCACGCCGAACACGTCGAGCGAGTCGTCATATTTCAGCGCCTTCTTCACCGTGGTGACGAAGATGAAGCAGATCGGCGACACGATGAAGCCGAGCGCAATCGAGGTCATCGGTGCCGCGAAGCCCGATGCCGGGGTGATCGCGACCAGGCCGGCAACAGCACCGGTCACGCCACCAAGCAGCGAAGGCTTCTTGTGGATGACCTGTTCGATCAACGCCCATGAGACGGCCGCAGCAGCGGTCGCGACGAAGGTATTGATAAACGCGACGCCCGTCACGCCATTGGCTTCGAGGTTGGAGCCTGCGTTGAAGCCGAACCAGCCAACCCACAGCAGGCTGGCGCCGATCATCGTCATGGTCAGCGAGTGCGGCGGCATCGGCTCGGTGTTGAAGCCCTTGCGCTTGCCGATGATCAGGCAGCCGACGAGACCCGCGATACCGGCGTTGATGTGCACCACGGTGCCGCCGGCGAAGTCGAGCGCGCCCTTGCCGAACAGATAACCACCGTCAGTCGGGGCATCCGGCAGGAAGTCCGGGCCCGCCCAATACCACACCATGTGTGCGATCGGGAAGTAGACCAGGGTCAGCCACGCCACCACGAAGATGATCAGCGGCGTGAACTTCACCCGCTCCGCGAACGCGCCGACGATCAGCGCCGGCGTGATGCAGGCGAAGGTCATCTGGAAGCAGACATAGGCGAATTCGGGGATGTAGACATTGTTCGAGAAGGTCGCCGCCAGCGTGGTGCCGTCGACGCCCATCAGGAACGCCTTGTGGAAGCCGCCGAAGAACGGCGCGGTGATGCCAGAACCGCCGGTAAAGGCCATCGAATAGCCCCAGCAGCACCATACCAGCGTTGCCACAGACACGATCATGAACACCTGCATCAGCACGCTGAGCATATTCTTGGTGCGCACCAGGCCGCCATAGAAGAGCGCGAGACCCGGGACCGACATCATCAGCACGAGTGCCGAGGAGATCAGCATCCAGCTGGTGTCGCCCTTGTTGACCATCGTCGCCATCTGGGCGGCGTTCGGTGCCTTGATCGGGCCGGCCGCGGCCTGCGCCCAGGCCGGCAGCGCGGCGAATGCCACCGCGCAAAGGCCGGCGACGCCGGCATATTTCAGTGCATGCTTCATCATGGCCCCTTTCATCACAGCGCGGTTTCGTCGGTCTCGCCGGTGCGGATGCGCACCGCCTGGCCGACGTCGAGAACGAAGATCTTGCCGTCGCCGATCGCGCCGGTGTTGGCCGCGGCCTGGATCGCCTCGACGACCTTGGCAGCGAGGTCGGTCGGACAGACCACCTCGATCTTGATCTTCGGCACCATGTTGGTGGAATATTCCGCACCGCGGTAGATTTCGGTCTGGCCCTTCTGCCGGCCGAAGCCCTTCACCTCGCTGACCGTCATGCCGGCGATACCGATTTCGGTAAGCGCCTCGCGGACTTCGTCGAGCTTGAATGGCTTGATGATGGCGATGACTAGCTTCACCCGCGCCCCCTTTGGTTGTTGCAGGGGGCTACTCAGCAATCACCGTGCCAGTTGCGCAACAAATCGGTCACACACGCGTTTCGGGCGTTCAGGGCACGAAAAAGCGCGGCCAGAAGTTAGCGCGAGGTAAATTTTTGTGCAGATGCGAAGGCGGTGCCCGATTCTCAGGCAGCGTCGGCGATGATCCTGCGCGCGACATCGGCATCCTCGTCATCGACCATCACGCGGACGGGGATGAAGAACTGGCTGCCATCGGCAATGCTCGCGCCCTCGTCGAAGGCGATCGCCGGGATGCCCTCGGACTCGAGCCGCCCGATCAGGATATTGGCCTCGTTGCGCGCGAAACGACCGACCTCGACCAGGCTCATGCGAGCGGATCGAACGCGGGCAAGACCTGTTGCACCTGCACCGGCAGGCCGTCGATGCTGCGGGTGCGGCCGGCGATCTGGGCGAGCCGCGCCTCGGGCACTTGCTGGGCGTGATATTTGGCCAGTGTCTGCCGCTCGCGCTCCAGCGTCATGCGCGGCACGGCCCAGCCGCAGCTGGTCTGCAGGGAGTCGACAGTGATGTCGAAAATCTGTCGCGCGCCCGGCAGCCTGGGGAAGTGCGCCGCGAGCGCATCGAAGCCGGGCTCGCCGGCGACCACGAAACCGCCCCGGCCATAGAGCCGCAGGATCAGCGCGGGGTTGTCGAACGCGCAGAACATGATCGTGATGCGCCCGTCGGCGGCGAGATGCGCCTGGGTCTCGTTGCCCGATCCGCCAAGGTCGAGATAGGCGACGCGGTTCGGCCCGAGCACCCGGAAGCTGTCCATGCCCTTGGGGCTGAGGTTGATCCGCGCGCCATCGGCGGCGGTGGCGACGAAGAACAGCGGCTGCTTCGCGATGAAGGCGCTGTGGTCGTCGGCGATCGCGTCGAAGAAGTCGGACATGGCCGGCAGTCTATCGCCTCGTGCGCTCAGGCGATACCCCGTTCGAGCCGCCGCGCCAGCGCCGCCGGGTCGGGCAGGCGGATGCCGAACTCGGATGCGACGACCGCGCATACCGCCGCGGCATCGGCGAGCTGCCGCCGCTCGGTTTCGCCGCCCTTATGGTGCACCGCCAGATCGAAGTTGCGCAGTGCCAGCCGCCGGTCGGGCAGCGCCAGCGCGCAGGTCAGGCCGTAGACCATGTGCGACGCCGGGTTGGTCGACATATACCAGCTGCCCAGTTCGAGGTCGGGGCGATGCTGCGGTTCGAGCGTGAAGCGATAGGTCGGCCGGCATTCGCCGCCGATTGCCACCCATTGCACCCAGTAATCGCCCTCGCGCGTCAGGCGGAACGGTTCGTGCGGCGTCGGCTGGTCGCGGTCGGCGACGAGATCGAGCACCCCGGTCAGCGTGTTGCCACCGAACCCGGCATCGACGATCACTGGCCCCTCGGGCAGATCGACACGCAGCAACATGTGGGTCAACGGACTCGGCACCTCGGGGCCGTTGTGCCACAGCACCCGCGCGCCGAGCGCGGTGACGGTAAAGCCGATCGCCTCGAGCATCGCGCGCAGCAGCAGGTTATGCTCATAGCAGAAGCCGCCGCGTCCGCCATGCACGAGCTTGGCGATCAGCGCCGCATGGTCGAGATCGACGGCCGTGCCAAGGAGGCCATCGATCCCCTCGAACGGGATCGCTGCGGGATGCGCCGCCGCGATCCGCGCCAGCGTAGCGCGATCGGGCGCCACTGGCCCGGTGACGCCGATCCGCGCAAGATAGGCGGCGAGATCGTCGCTCATACGACGCGCGGCACCTTCGGCCGGCCGAGCGGGCATTCGAGGCTGGCACGGTCCCACGCGCCCAGCGTCGCCGCCGCGTTATAGCTGCTGCGGCAAAAGGCGAGCAGCGCGGCGTCGGGGTCGGTCGTGCTTCGTACGGCATCATAGGGAAGCAGGAACTCGCCCAGCGTCGCGTCGAACGCGGCGCCCGCGGGCTCGATCGGCGCGTCTGCGTATCCGGCCGGGGCGGGATAGGCATAGGCGTAGAAGGCCGCCTGCGGATAGGCGTCGCTGCCCGGCCAGAAGCCGATGCTCGCCTCCTCATGGCTGTACGCCTCGCACGTCACATCGTCGGGCAGGCCGGGCAGCCCGCCGGGATGGCGCGGCGCGACCCGCCCGGAAAAGCGCGTCGAGGCGAGGTCGAAGCTGCCCCAGAAGAAGTGCGTCGGGCTCGCCTTGCCGAGAAAACCGGTGCGGAACTCGCCGAACACCCGCCCCGCCTGGATCAGCGCGCGCCAGAAGCGCCGCACCGCCTCACCGTCATAGGGGCGCGGCGCGATGTCCTCGGCGAAGGGCAGGGCGTCAGGCATTTCGCTCGGGAGGGGGTTGATCGTCACGACAATGCCGAGTTCGCCGAGCGCCGCCAGCACTGCCGCGTGGAAAGCGGCGATGCTCCCCGCCGCCAGTTCGATCTCGCGCACGCCGCCATCGCTGACCGACAAGATCAGCCGGTCGGCGATAAAGTCGAAATCGGCCTGCAGGATGCGGTCACCGAGCGGGATCGCCGAGGTCGTCAGCCCGCGCGCCGAGAGATAGAAGGGAACATGCCAGCTATGGTTGAGCCACGGCGTCAGCGCGAGCCGCAGCTTGCCGACGATCTGCGTGCGCAACTGCAACCCGATCGCGGTCTCGCGCCAGGTGGTCCAGTCGAGTTCAGGCCAGGACGCGCTCATCGCGATGCTGACCACATCAGCAACACGACGATCAGCCACAGTGCTCCGAATAAGCGGACCACCCCCGGCGAGGGAAGTCTGACTTTCCCGCCGTTCATCGTGTCAACAACGCGCAGCAAAGCGTTGGGCACCACGATCAACCACAAGCCGTAAGCGGCGAGCATCGCAAAGCCGACCCCTTCGCTCACGCCGCCTTCGGTCACATCGCCGTCCCGCCGACCGTCAGCCCTTCCATCAGCAAGGTCGGTTGCCCGACGCCCGCCGGCACGCTCTGCCCGCCCTTGCCGCACATGCCGACGCCCTCGTCGAGCGCGAAGTCATTGCCGATGCCGATTACCTTGGTCAGCGCGGTCGGGCCGTCGCCGATCAGCGTCGCGCCCTTGATCGGCGCGCCGAGCCGGCCATTCTCGATCTTGTACGCCTCGGTGCAGGAGAAGACGAACTTGCCCGAGACGATGTCGACCTGCCCGCCGCCGAACGACTTGGCGAAGATGCCGTTCTTGACGCGGGACAGCAGTTCGGCCGGATCGTCCCTGCCGCCGCGCATGAAGGTGTTGGTCATGCGCGGCATCGGCGCATGCTGGAAGCTCTCGCGCCGGCCATTGCCGGTCGGCGCCACGCCCATCAGCCGCGCGTTGAGCCGGTCCTGGATATAGCCCTTGAGGATGCCGTCCTCGATCAGCACATTCTCCTGCGTCGGCGTGCCCTCGTCGTCGATCGACAGCGAGCCGCGCTTGTCGGCGATCGATCCGTCATCGACCACCGTCACGCCCGGCGCCGCGACGCGCTCGCCGATCCGGCCGGAAAAGGCGCTGGTGCCCTTGCGGTTGAAATCGCCCTCGAGCCCATGGCCGATCGCCTCGTGCAGCAGGATGCCGGGCCAGCCGGGTCCGAGCAGCACGGTCATCTCGCCCGCGGGTGCCGCGACCGAATCGAGATTGACCACCGCCTGCGCCAGCGCCTCGTCGATCGCGCGGTTCCACGTCGCGGGCTGCATCAGTTCGTCATAGAGATAACGTCCGCCCAACCCGAAATTGCCGGTTTCGCGCCGGCCATTCTGCTCGACGACGATCGAGACGTTCAACCGCACCAGCGGGCGGATGTCGGTCGCGACGAAGCCGTCGGGGCGGACGATCTCGACCACCTGCCAGCTGCCCGACAGCGAGACCGAGACCTGCGCGACGCGCGGATCGCGCGCCCGCGCGGCGGCGTCGATCGTCTGGCACAGGTTCACCTTGTCGGCGAAGGGCACGAGGTCGAGCGGATCGGCATCGGTATAGAGGTGGCGGTTGGTGTGCTGCGGCGGCGGCGCCTTGGCCGAAGCCGAGGGATCGATCAGCGCCATCGTCTCGCCGGCGCGGATGATCGCCGCGCCGCTCAGCTCATTGGCATGGGCAAAGGCGGTCATCTCGCCCGACACCGCGCGCAGGCCGAAGCCCGATTGCGTATCATAAGCCGCGGTCTTCAGCCGGCCGTCGTCGAAGCCGAAGGATTCGGTCTTGCGATACTGCAGGTAGAGCTCGCCATCATCGGCCTTGGCCAATGCGGTGGCGGTCAGGCGCTGCGCTTCCTCGGGGGAGAGCAGGCCGTCATGATAGAGATAGGCGCGGGGGTCGGCATGTTGGGTCATGCCCCCGATATAGGCGAGTTAAACGCTGGCGCCAGCCGGATGGTCGGGCAGCGTCGATTGATCGACGCCATCGGCCGGCCCGCCGATCAGCACGAAGCGCCGGTCGCAATAGCCGCAATCGACATAACCATGCTCGTCGATCTGCAGGAACACGCGCGGATGGCCCAGCGCCGCGCCACCGGGAATGTCGCTCGCGCCGTCACAGGCGATGCGGGCATGCGAGGTGCGGACGAGTTCGGGTGGCGGCTGCATGGGGGCGCGATAGCAAGCGCCGGGGCGGGGGACAATGCTTTGTGAGAAGGTGGTTGCCGTGATGGTGCTACGCGCCGTCCGTCGATCAGCGCTCGTCGCCGAACGCGGCGTGCAGCGCCGGCAGGAAAGCCGCGAGGTGGGGCATTTCCTGCGCGCAGTGCACCAGCACCGCCCGGGCATCGCTTTCGGTCAGCCCGAACACGCGCTTCGCGACGACCGCCGCCAGGTTGCCGATCATGTTGCGTCCTCCGACATGCCGGCCGCCCATCCAGAAGCGCGAACGCATCTCGCTGCCACCCGGCACCGCCCGGACATGATGCGCGAGATAGCCGATGTCGATCGGCGCATCGCCAAGGCCGAGCCGCGCGCAAATGATCGTCGCCATCTGGTCGTCGTCGAGGCTCGGGTCGGTGAATCCAAGGCTTGCCGGTGCCACGAAGCGGATCGCGCCGCGCACCAGGTCGCTGCCGATATATTCGTCGACGAGCGAGGTCCGGCCGACATAGCGCGCGCGACCCCGGCTGTCGGCCGGCGGCGCGTCGTGCCAGGCGACATGGACATGCGCCTGCGGATGCCACAGCTTGTACTTCGCCGCAGCGTCGCCGTGCCAGCCGAACCACCAGTCCAGCATCGCCGGCGTCACACCCGGCATATCGGTGCGGACGCTCACCCGCATCCCGCCGTCGCGGGTCAGCACGAAGCCGTCCTCGAGCACCGCGTCACCGCCGAACAGATTCCCGGGCGCGCCCTCCAGATCGGGCAGCAGTATGTCGGGCACGCCGCCCCGGTCGAGCGCCGCGCAGATATGCGGCGCGAGGGGTGCCAGTGCGGGATCGTAGAAGCGCGCGAAGGGCTGCGCCTCGTCCGCCGCGCGATAGCCGAGGTAGCGCCCGGCGATCGGTTTGCTCGCCTTCATACCACGCGTCCCATATAGGGGTTGAAGCGACCTTCCGGGTCATAGCGGATCCGCAAGACGTCGAGGCGCGCGAGGTTCGCCGGCGCCATGAACCGCGCCGGGCGCCGCGCGAGATTTTCGTCGGCCAGTTGAATGCCCACGCTGTGCGCCTCCATCGCGCGCATATGGTCGGTCGCCCAGCTTTCGTCGGCCGGTGTCCGCGCCGCGCCGCGCAGGCCGCCATAAAGCGCGAGATAGCTGCGCGCCTCGAGCGAGAACGCCATGTCGCGGCGCGTCGGCGGCGGGTTCCAGTTGAGCCACAGCGCATGGCTCGGCGCGGCCGGTTGCGTATCGGCGATGCTACGCAGCGCGGGAAGCAGTGGCGTGATCGCATCGTTCATCCACATGCTGTCCGCCGTCCAGCGCGTATTGGGCAGGAAAAGCGTCCGCTCGCCCGCCTTCATCATCATGTCGAGCGACATCGGCACCAGCGGCAGCGTCAGGCTCGCCTTGCCGCGCAGCGGGCCGCGGTCGATAAAGGCGACCGCCTCGCGCGCTTCACGCCAGCTGTCGGTCAGCACCGGGCCGATCACCTCGATGCCGTGCGCGAAGATGCCCGTCGCGCGGCGGTTGAAGACGAGTTGAAACTCGACGCTGGGCGACACGTCGGGGCCAATGGCGTCGGCCCAAGCCATGACCTCTTCCAGATGGCGGATGCGGAAGACCTGCATCTTCATGCCGACGAAGCGGGGTCGGGCGTGTAGCTTGAGGTGGAAGCGCACCACCACCCCGAAAAAGCCCGGGCCGGCACCGCGTGCCGCCCAGAGCAGTTCAGGGTTTTCCGTTTCGCTGGCATGGACCAGCGTGCCGTCGGCGAGCACCATATCGATCGCGATGACGCTTTCGCACGCCATGCCGTTGAGCCGGCTGTTCCAGCCGAACCCGCCCTGCAGCAGGAACCCGCCCATCCCGACGGTATACGCATGCGCGACCGGGAAGAAGAGCTTGTGGCGCGCGAGCGCGGCGTTGAGTTCGCCCGCCAGGCAACCCGGACCGATGCTCGCCGTGCCCACCGCCGCGTCGATGGCGATATGGTTGAGGCGCGACAGGTCGAGCAGCATGCCGCCGTCGCGGATATGGTTCTGCGCCCAGCTGTGCCCGCCCGAACAGATGCCGATCTTCATGCCGGTATCGCGCGCACGTTTCACCGCCGCGACGACGTCTGCGACGTGATTGGCCTGCACGATCATATCGGGGCGGCGACGCGGGTCGCGCGCATTGAAGCTGGTGCCGAGCACTGCCGCGTCGAACCCCGCATCGTCCCGAGCGAGCACGCGCCCCCTGGTGCCGGAACGCTTCATGCGGCGCCGATTTGGGCCAGCGTTGGCATCGCCGGCAGGGCAAGCCAGCGCAGCGGCATCGCGGGGGGCGGCGGGAAATCGATCGGCTCATTGCCCAGTCGTTCGGCTTCCCGGCGGTCTAGCCCGAGCTGGAGCAGCAAGCTGACCGTCGCCGCGTCGATCGCCGTGGCGGACAGCGCACCGCGGTGAAGATCGAGTGCGACCCCGCCGATCGCGCCGGCGATCATGCTGGCGGTGAGGTCGGGATCGGTCGCCGCGAACAGACCGCGACGAACGCCCTCGGCAATGTCGAGCCGCAGCCGCAAGCGCAATTCCGGGCTCAGCGCATCGACCGGCAGGCCGACGTCGAACATCAACCGGCCCAGGCCCGGCTGCGCGACGACGAAGCGCAGGGTTTGACGGGTGATCCGGGCAAAGCGGAGCGCCGGGTCGTCGAGCGTGGCGCCCAGCGTCGCCATCGCCGCAAGATGCGCCGCGCCGAGCAATTCGCCCAGATCGGCGACCAGCGCGGGAATGTCGGGATAATAATTGTAGAAGGTCGCATGAACGACGCCGGCATGATCGGTGATCTGTCGCAATCCCAGCGCCGCCACGCCCTGTTCCATCAGCAGCGCCTGCGCCGATGCCAGCAACTGGTCGCGCGTTCTGGCGCGTTTGCCGCCGGGCCGGGTGTCGGGGCGTGTATTCATAAAAAATGACATAACGTCAATAATGACATTATGTCAATAAATGGCTTGTTGCTCGATCGAGCGACGGTCGCGTGACGGCGTGGAGCGCGTTGCCAAGGTAAGACTGGCTCATCTGGTCTGACAGCGCCATGCCCCGTCTACAACTGGCCTGACCAATATCGACAAGCCTTGCCGCCTTTGCTAGATCGCTGGCCGAGACGGCGATGGCGCCGCGCGCGGGAGATGGGGTTTGCAGCGATTGTCGCGCCTGCGCTGGTGGTTCGTCGCGCTGATCTGCGCCGGCACCGTCGCCAACTATCTCGCGCGCAATTCGCTCGGCGTGCTCGCGCCGCAGCTCAAGACCAGCCTCGGCATGACGACGCAGCAATATAGCTATGTCGTCGGGGCGTTTCAGGCGGCTTATACCGTGATGCAGCCGGTCGCCGGTTATGTCGTCGACAAGATTGGCCTGCGCAGCGGCTTCGCGCTGTTCGGCGTGGCATGGTCGTTCGCCAGCATGCTGCATGCACTGGCCGGCGGATGGATCGGGCTGGCGGTGTTTCGCGGCCTGCTCGGGGCGAGCGAATCCGCCGCGATCCCGTCCGGCATCAAGGCGATCGCCGAATGGTTTCCCGCCCGCCAGCGTTCGGTCGCGGTCGGCTGGTTCAATGCCGGCACTTCGCTCGGCGCATTGCTCGCGCCGCCGATCGTCGTCGCGGTGACCTTATGGGCGGACTGGCGCGTGGCCTTCATCGTCACCGGCGCTGTCGGCCTGGTCTGGGCGGTGGCATGGTATGCCTTGTACCGCAGCCCCGAGACGCATCCCGGGCTGACCCCGGCGGAACGCGCGACGCTTGCCGCCGAGCGTGGCACGCCCGCGCCGGGCCGCGCCGGTGCGCGCGAGATTCTCGGCATGCGCAAATTCTGGGCGATCGCGATACCGCGCTTCCTTGCCGAGCCGGCATGGCAGACCTTCAGCTTCTGGATTCCGCTCTACCTCGCGACAGAGCGCGGCATGGATCTCAAGCAGATCGCACTGTTCGCCTGGCTGCCCTTCCTCGCCGCCGATCTTGGCGGGGTGCTCGGCGGCTATCTGTCGCCTTTCCTGATCAGGCATTTCCGCCTGCCGCTGGTCGCCTCGCGCATCGCCGGGATCAGCCTGGCGGCGGTGCTGATGATCGCGCCCGGCTGCATCGGCCTCGCCGCCAGCCCCTATACCGCCATTGCGCTGTTTTGCGTCGGCGGTTTCGCGCACCAGATGATCTCGGTGCTGATCAACACGCTGTCGGCCGACGTCTTCTCGCCGGCCGAGGTCGGCATGGCCAACGGCTTTATCGGCCAGGCCGGCTGGGTCGGCGGCCTGCTTTTTTCGCTGCTCATCGGCCAGTTCGCCGATACGCTGGGTTATGCGCCGCTGTTCGGCGCGCTGGCCTTTTTCGACGTGATCGGCGCCGTGGTGCTGATCATGAACATCAAATCGCTTGCCGCCGCGGAGTCCGGTCGATGAGACGCGCCACCCTGTCCCGCCCGCCGCTGTTCGCGCTGACCGATCGCGCGCCCGGCCGCCTGACACTCACCGCCGATACCGGCGTGGTCGCGCATCTCTTCGTGCTCGAGGAGGACATTGCGCGCCTGTTGCTGCTCGCCGACGGCACCGTCACCAGCCCACCAAGCTGGGCGATCGCGCCGGGCGCCGCCGACATTGCCGAGCCGGGGCGCGACCGGCTCGACGTGACCGGCTTTACCTGCCCGGCCTTCTTGCTGGAGGTCGATGACGCGCAGCTCGTCGTCGCGACAGCGCAGCTGCGCGTGACGATCCGGCTCGCCGGGTTGCACTGCCGCTGGGAACAGCGCGACGGCGATGGCTGGCGCCTGATGGCCGAGGATCGCCCGACACAATCCTATGATTTCGGCTGGTGGGACGGGCGGGCACACCATTACTCTGCGCGCCGCGCGGGCGAGCGCTTTTACGGCCTGGGCGATCGCAGCGGCGACTGTGACCGCGCCGGGCGCTCGTTCCGCCTGACCAATCTCGACGCGATGGGTTACGATGCCGAGCATAGCGACCCGCTCTACAAGTCGATTCCCTATCTGCTCGTCGCCGACGCCGAGGGGCGCTGTCACGGCGCCTTTTACGACAGCGTCGCCGATGTGCATGTCGATCTCGGCCGCGAGCTCGACAATTATCATGGCTGGTACCGGCATATCGTCGCCGATGCCGGCGATCTCGACCTGTGGATGATTGCCGGACCCGATCCGCGCGCGGTGACGCGGCGTTTCACCTGGCTGACCGGTCGCCCGGCGTTGATGCCGCGCTGGTCGCTCGGTTATTCGGGGTCGACGATGAGCTATACCGATGCGCCCGATGCGGCGGCGCAGATGGCGGGCTTTCTCGACAAGCTTGCCGAGCATGACATCGGTTGCACTTCGTTCCATTTGTCGTCGGGCTACACCTCGATCGGCGACAAGCGTTATGTGTTCCATTGGAACCGCGACAAGTTCCCCGATCCCGCCGCGTTCGTCGCCAGCTTCGCTGAAGCCGGCGTGCAACTCGTCCCCAATATCAAGCCGGCGCTGCTGCGCAGCCATCCGCGTTATGACGAGGTCGCCGCCGCCGGGCTATTCGTCGCCGATGCCGACGGCGCGCCGGTCGAGGCGCAGTTCTGGGACGAGGTCGGCAGCTATATTGACTTCACCAATCCGGACGCCGCCGCCTGGTGGCAGGCGCAGTTCGGCAGTGCGCTGCTCGACCAGGGCATGGTCGCGAGCTGGAACGACAATAATGAATATGAGATCTGGGATGCGCGCGCGCGCTTCGCTGGGTTCGGCACGCCGTGCGCGGCGGCGGCGATGCGCCCGGTCCAGCCGATATTGATGACACGCGCCTCGCGCCACGCGCAGATGGCGGCCGCGCCCGAGCGCCGCCCCTATGTCGTCACCCGCGCCGGCATGGCCGGGCTGCAACGCTATGCCCAGACCTGGACCGGCGACAATCTCACCGAATGGAAGTCGCTGCGCTACAATGCGCGCATGGCGATCGGGCTCGCGTTGTCGGGCGTGTCGAACAGCGGGCATGACGTCGGCGGCTTTGCCGGGCCGGCGCCGTCGCCCGAACTGCTGGTGCGCTGGGTCCAGGCCGGCGTACTGATGCCGCGCTTCAGCATCCATAGCTGGAACGACGATCGCACCGTCAACGAGCCGTGGATGTACCCCGACGCGCTGCCCGCGATCCGCCGCCTGATGGCGCTGCGCCAGGCGCTGGTCCCGTTCTTCTACGATCTGCTCCACCGCTATCACGCCGATTGCGAGCCGATGGTGCGCCCGACCTGGCTCGATTTCCCCGACGATGCCGGCGCCTGGGCGGAGAGCGACGAGCATCTGCTCGGCCCCGATCTGCTCGCCGCGCCGGTGGTCGAACCGGGCGCTTTGACCCGCACGCTGCGGGCGCCGGCGGGTGCCGAGTGGGTCGATGTGTGGACCGGCGGGCGGGTGGCTGGCGGGGCGGAGACGACGCTCGACGCGCCGCTCGACGGCCCGCCGCCGCTGCTGGCGCGCGCCGGCTCGGCGATGCTGGTCGATCTCGCGACCGGCGGCTGGCGGCCCGCGCCTTATCGCCGCGGCGTCTGGCTGTTTCCGCCGCGGCGCGGTGTGTTCGCCTGGGACGCGGTCGAGGATGCCGGCGACGGCGCCGGCGCGATCGACCGCTGGCACGTCACCGGTGAGGCCGATGATGCGGCCATCACGGTCACGGTGTGGCGTGAAGGCCCCGGGACATGGGGCGACGAGATGATCACGCTGCTGTTGCCGCCCGGCGAGGTGCGCGCGTTGATCGTGAACGGTGGCTCTGGCCAGCCCGTCGAGCAGGACGGCCGACGCGGGATTACGCTGACAGTCGCCTGAAGCGAACTGCGTTAAGTCTGGCTGATACCATTATTTCCGTTCGCCCTTACCATTTCGGGGACCCCATTTCGGGGACACCATTTCGGGGACACAATACTAAATTCTTCGCGATCGGCCGCCGCATGCTAGCGCTCGATCGAATTTAGTATTGTGTCCCCGAAATACCCCGAAATACCCAGTTGGGGGACGCGGCGTCGTTACCGCGCATCATATCCGTCATCCCAACTGGGCCCCGGCCTGCGCCGGGGAAGTGAACAGAAAGCCGTGCAATGGGTCGGGCTTTGCCCGTAACTTCGCCGCCGGTCACACCGCGACGCGGCGCGCCAGGTCGCTGCGCTTCGCCTCGACCTCGGCGCGGGCGCGTTCCAGCGTGTCGCTCTCGGTCGCCTCGAGCAGCCCGTCGATCACCCGGCCGAGATGGTCGCGCATCGCCTTGCGCGCCGCCTTGGGGTTGCGCTCGCGCAGCGCCGCGAGGATCGTCTGATGTTCGTCGATCCGCGGCACGACGCCAACGGCGCGCGCGCGGGCGAGCATATGCTGGCACAGCGGCGAGCGGTTGCGCGCCTCCCACAGCGATTCGATCACGTCGACCACCGCCGAATTGCGCGTCGCGCGCGCGATGGTCATGTGGAACTCACGATCGGCATGTTCGCCGCTGACATGCTCGTCATTCTCGCGCTCCATGTCGACGATCAGCGCTTCGAGCGTGGCGATCTCGGCGTCGTCGATCGACACCGCCGCCAGCGCCGCTGCCTCGGCCTCGAACAGCCGGCGCGCCTCGGTCAGCTCGAACGCGCCGATGTCGAGGCCGATCGTCGGCGCGTCGAGCTGCGGATTGTCGACGACGAAGATGCCCGAGCCGTGGCGCGACCGCACCACGCCGACGACTTCGAGCGCAATCATCGCCTCGCGGATCGTCGGCCGGCTGACCTTGTGGAGGTCGGCAAGTTCGCGTTCCGACGGGATACGCTGGCCCGGCACATAATCGCCGCGCCGGATCGCCTCGGCCACGGCGGCCGCGACCTGCTGATAGAGCTTGCGCGGGTCGGGCACCGGGTCGGCCGCCGCGGGAACGGAAATTGGCCTGATCAATCGCGCTTTTGCCATATTGCGGCAATTACCAGCACCCATGGCCGCGGGCAACCGTCGGTGTTTACTTATGTGTAAGGCCAATGCGCCGGCTGGCCTTGCCTTTGGTCTGACCATTTGCTAGCCAGCTATCACTGCGCGGGCGCCAGAACCCGTGCGTGACATTGAGGGGAGAGACTTGCATGGCTCGCTGTCAGCTTATCGTTAGCCGGGGTGCGCTCGCCGCAGCGCTGGCCATCACCGCCGCACCCGCCTTCGCGCAAAATGCCGCACCGGCTGGTCAGGCCAACGCCGCCGCGCCCGATTCGGCCTTGCCCGGCGATGTCGTCGTCACCGCGCAGAAGCGCTCCGAAAACGTCCAGGACGTGCCGCTCGCCGTCTCGGTGCTGTCGAACACCCAGCTCCAGGCCGCCGGCGTCCGCCAGTTCGACGATCTCGGCCGGATCGCGCCGTCGATCACGATCCGCCCGGCCGAGCATCCGGTCAACGCCAATATCTCGTTGCGCGGGGTCGGTACCTTCGCCTTCGGCATCGGCGTCGAACCCAGCGTCGCGGTACTGGTCGACGAGGTACCGCTGGCATTCCAGGCGCGCGCCTTCACCGACCTGCCCGATGTCGATCATATCGAGGTACTGCGCGGCCCGCAGAGCACGCTCTACGGCAAATCGGCGTCGGCCGGCTTGATCAACATCATCACGCGCAACCCGACCAAGGATTTCCATTTCCGCGCCAACGCGCTCGCCACCACCGACAGCGAATATGGCGGCAATTTCAGCGTCTCCGGGCCGATCAGCCCCGATCTCGGCTATGTCCTTTCGGCGAGCTATTCGAAATGGGACGGCAATGTCCGCAACCTGTTCAATGGCCAGAAGGTTAACGGCCATGAATCCTTCAACACGCGCGGTAAGCTCCGCTGGTCGCCCGCGGCGAACGCAACCTTCACGCTGTCGGGCAATTATCTCAACGGCAATAGCACCGTCGGCCGCCCGTTCATTCGCTTCGGAGCGAATGCGGTGCTGCGCGGTACAGCGGGTCTCACGCCGGCGGTGGTGCTGCCCGGCGTCACGGTCAGCGAGCAGAATCAGGACGTCAGCAACAATTATCCATCACGCACGCGCTATTGGGGGATCGGCGGCTCGCTGCGCGGCGAAATCGGCCTTGGCGATCTGACGTTGGTGTCGATCACCTCGTACGACAAGTTCCGCCTGTACGACTTTCTCGACCATGACGACACCTCGTCGACCGCTGCGGTCGGCAGCAACATCCAGGTCGGCGAGTTCCACTCGCGGCTGTTTACGCAGGAAGTGCGGCTGCTGTCGCCCAGCGACAAGCCGTTCCGTTATACGCTCGGCGCCTATTACGCGAAGGTCAATTTCGAACGTCCGTTCCTTCGCGGCCCGGCCTTCTCGCCTGCCAGTTGGTATGCGACGGCGCAATCGCGCCAGCTCTCCGGCTTCGCGCAGATCGATTGGGAATTCGTCCCCAAGGTGACCTTCACCGGCGGCGGCCGGGTGCAGAACGAGCGGGTGTCCTATACCTTCCAGGACAATCTCGCGGTCGCCCCCAATCCGACGTCCTTCGCGGGCAGCGCCGAGGATACGGCGGGCACCTATCGCCTCAGCCTGCGTTACGAGCCGACCCGCGACGTGATGCTGTTTGCGACCTATTCGACCGGTTACAAGGGGCAGACCTACGATCTTACCACCGGTTTCAACACCGGCCGCGCCAATGCCGGCCCGATCAAGCCCGAGCGTTCGCGCGACCGCGAGATCGGCGCGCGGCTCCAATTCCTCGACCGGCGCCTGACGCTCAACCTGACCTATTTCAACACCGACTATACCAACTTGCAGGCGCAGACGATCGAAACGATCGGCACCACGACCAATTTCCGCCTGACCAATGTCGGCGGGCTGAATACCCAGGGCGTCGAGCTCGAAAGCTCGGCGCGAATCGGCGACGATCTCAACCTCAACGCCTCGGTGACCTATCTCGACGCGAAATATACCTCGTTCGATGTCGCACAATGCTATCCGCTGCAGACCGCCGCGCTGGGCTGCACCGGCTCGCCGACGCGCCAGAACCTGACCGGCGCGCGCGCCGTCCAGGCGCCGAAATGGAAGTTCTCGATCGCGGGTGATTATTCGCCGTCGCTCGGCGGCAATTTGCGCGGCGTGGCGCAGGCCAACTGGCAGTATCAGAGCGACGTCTATTATGTCGCGGAGGACCCGCAGACCTTCCAGCCGGGCTATGGCATCGTCAATGTCGGCCTCGGCGTGCGCGACGCCGACCATCGCTGGGAGGTGGTCGCTTTCGTCAACAACCTGTTCGACAAGCAATATTACCCCGCGCTGGTCAACAGCGCGAGCAATTTCGGGGGAAACATCGCAACCCAGGCGCTGCTGCCGCGCGACTACCGCCGTTATGGCGGGGTGCGGCTCGGCGTGAAATTCTGACTTTTGCGGGGGCGCGAGGCGTCCCCGCCACCCCACCAGGGAGCTATGTAAATGTTTCGTTTTGTCCTGCCGCTGGCGATGGCGTCCGCCGCGGCACTGCTGCCGGCGGCGGGTGCGCCGGCACAGGAAGCGGCGGCGCGCCCCGGCGTCGACGCGCCGGAACTTGCCGCGCTCGGCAACTATCCGGTCGGTGTCACGGCCATTGCCGTCGTCCAGCCCGGCCAGGCCGATCCCTTGCAGGGCGTCGAGCGACCCGCGACGGTCGACCGTCGGATAGCGCTCACCATCTGGTACCCCGCCGCCGCGCGCGGCGCCGGCACGACCTATCGCACGGCGCTCCCGGGTGAGAACGGCCGCGACGTTGCGTTCACCGTCCCCGGCATCGCCTCGGCGGCCGGGCGCGCCGCGCCCGGCCGTTTCCCGCTCGTCATCCTCGCGCACGGTTACAGCAACACGCCCGAGGTGCTGTCGTGGCTCGGCGAGAATCTTGCCAGCAAGGGTTATGTCGTCGTCACCCCGGCGTTTCGCGATCCATCGATCACCATCCGCACCGCCGCCGCCGCGGCGGGGCCG
>NZ_JARYTI010000002.1 GCF_029911635.1 Sphingomonas sp. AR_OL41 | reverse complement strand
CCGCCGAGCGGGGGCGGCTGATCCACGCGCTGTTCGAGCGCTTGCCGGCAATCGCGCCCGGGGCGCGGCGCGCGGCGGCCGATCGCTGGCTGGCGCAGGCTGGTGGCGTAACCGACGTGGCCATGCGCGATGATATCGTCGCCACCGTCCTCGCCATCCTCGACGACCCGCGTCTCGCCGACCTGTTCGGCCCCGATGCGTTGGCCGAGGCGCCGATCGCCGCCGTGGTGGAGGGCGGCGTCGTGGTGTCGGGCACGGTCGACCGCCTGCTGGTCGGTCCGGAGCATATCGCGCTGGTCGACTTCAAGACCGGTCGCGCGGTGCCGCCGACGCTCGATGACGTGCCGGTCTATCATGTGCGACAGATGGCCGCGTATCGCGCCGCGCTGGCCGCGATCTTCCCGGGACGCACGATTGCGCCAATGTTGCTCTATACGAGCGGCCCGACCTTGTTCGAATTGCCCGAAGAACTGCTCGACGCGCACAAGCCCGGCTTCGTCCCCGAACAGCAAAGCTTCGACATGCCTGCTTGAGCCGGCGTCACCGCCTCCCTAGATTGACCCACGACACAGGAGATTTCCCCCATGGCTACCAAGCAAGTTACCGATGCCACCTTTCACGCCGACGTGATCAGCGCCGGCAAGCCCGTGCTGGTCGATTTCTGGGCCGAGTGGTGCGGGCCGTGCAAGATGATCGGGCCGAGCCTCGAGGAGATTTCCGACGAGCTCGGCGAGCAGGTGACGATCCTCAAGCTCAACATCGACGAGAACCCGGATGCACCCGGCCGCTACGGCGTGCGCGGCATCCCGACGATGATCCTGTTCAAGGACGGTGCGCCGGCCGCGACCAAGGTTGGCGCCGAGCCGAAGAGCAAGCTCAAGTCGTGGCTCGAAGGCGAGCTCGTCTGATAAAGCAGGCTCGCGGCAGCGATGCCGCGAGCCCGCTTGTCCGTTAGCGATAATAGTCATGGCGTTCGACGCCATCGAAAGCGCCCCGAGGCGAGGCAGCACGCCTTGAAACCGAAGCGCTGATCCGCACGGGCACGGATCGTTGCGACCGAGTTTTTCGACAAGCTCGATATCGCCATGCACGAAGCGCAGGCCGCGCTTCACCTGCGTCTCGGACGGGTAACCTTTACGCCGCTTCGAGCTGACCTCGAAAGCAGGGCAGGTCGGCGAAGTGATCGATTTTAGCCATGGTCGCCTCCTCTTTTCGTCGTGCAATCGACGGCGACGGGCCATGGTCCGCCGGCGATGACAAGTAAAGTGCCGTCACGTCAGCGGGATCATGACCTGCGCCGCGAAGCCGGGTCGTGACCTGAGGCGATCGTACCAGGCGGCAACGTGGCGCAAGGCCGGTCGCTCGATCGCCAGCGTGAACCATGTATGGGCATAAACGCCCATCGGAACGTCCCCGATCCCGAATTGTTCGCCCGACAGCCAGCGGTGCTTCGCCAGTTCGTCGTCGACTCGCCGCATCATCTCGGCCGAACGCGCGGCGGATTCGCGGATCGCATCGGCGTTGCGTTCCGCCGGCGTCCGACGGATCAGATTGATGAACGCAGGCCCTTGCGCGACCGCATAGTCGAACTGCCAGTCCATCCACTTGTCGGCTTGCGCCCGTACCGCCGGGTCGTCGGGCCAGAACCGCTCGGGCGCATGGCGCGCGGCGAGGTAGCGCAGGATCGCATTCGATTCCCACAACACTACGCCGGCATCCTCGATCGTCGGGATCAGCGCGTTGGGGTTGAGCGCGAGATAGGCGGCGTCCATCCCGAAAGCCCCGCCGACGTCATGCCGGACGAAGGGCAGGCCGATCTCCTCGGCGAACCACGCGACCTTCTTCACATTGTGTGAATTGAGCCGGCCCCACAGCGTCAGCATCGGGTCAGCTACGATAATCGGCGTTGATCGAGATGTAGCCGTGCGTCAGGTCGCACGTCCACACCGTCGCCGCGCCTTCGCCCAGCCCGAGATCGACCCCGATCTCGATCTCGCGACCCGCGAGATGCGCCGCGACCGGCGCCTCGTCATAGCCCTCGACCGCCAGGCCGCCCTCGGCGACCTGGGTATCGCCGAAACGGATTGCGAGTTTGTCGCGCTCGGCCGGCTCGCCTGCCTTGCCGACCGCCATCACCACGCGCCCCCAATTGGCGTCGCCGCCGGCGATCGCGGTCTTGACCAGCGGCGAGTTCGCCACCGACATGGCGACGCGGTGCGCGCTGGCATCGCTGTCCGCGCCCGTCACCTGGATCTCGATCAGCTTCTGCGCGCCTTCGCCGTCACGCACGACGAGCATGGCAAGCTGGTGGCACAGATCGGCGAGCGCGGCGCGAAAGGCGTCAGCCCCGGCGCTGTCGTCACCGGCGAGCGGCGCATTGCCAGCCTTGCCCGTCGCGAAGGCCAGCACGGTGTCGCTGGTCGAGGTGTCGCTGTCGACCGTGATGCACGAAAAGCTCTTCACATTCGCCGCCGACAGCGCCGCCTGTAGAAAGCCGGGCGTTGCCGCGGCATCGGTGAAGATGAAGCCGAGCATCGTCGCCATGTCGGGCATGATCATGCCCGATCCCTTGATGATTCCGACCAGCGTCACCGTCCGGCCGTCGACCATGGCGGTGGTAACCGCACCCTTGGCATAGGTGTCGGTCGTGCCGATCGTCGTCGCGGCATCCTGCCAGCCGCACGGCGCGGCGGTGAAGGCGGCATCGAGCCCGGCCTCGGCCTTGTCGATCGGCAAGGGCACCCCGATCACCCCGGTCGATGCGACGAATATGTCGGACGGCTGGCAACCGAGATGCGCCGCCGTCCGCGCCGCGATCGCCTCGACCGCCGCGCGCCCACGATTGCCGGTAAAGGCGTTCGAATTGCCGGCATTGACCACCAGCGCCCGCGCCTCGCCGAGCACCAGTGCCTTGCGGCACCATTCGACCTCGGGTGAAGGACATTTGCTCTGCGTCAGCACGCCCGCGACCGCGGTGCCCGGGTCGAGCGTCACGAAGGTAAGGTCGCAGCGATCCCAGGTCTTGTAATGCGCCCGCGCGACGCGCGGCACGACGCCAGCGACCGGCGGTGCATCGGGGAAGGGCAAAGCGAGGGGTGACGTGGCGGATGACATGGTCGGCGTCCGTGATATGGGGACCGGAAAAGGGGGGAAGCTGATGAACCTGCGCGGCAGATATGCGGTGACAGCGATGCTGGCAATGATCCCGGCAGTCGCGGGTGCCATCGATGTGCCGCGCTGGTCGTTACCGCATATCGGAGTGCCCGTCGTCCCCGCGCTGCCGAGGGTTCCCGTTCCCGCTCCGCTCCGCTTGCCCGAACCCGGGGTCGTCTGGCCAGCGCCGTTACCGCAAGATGCAACGCGCCCGAAGATAATCGGCAATCCGGGCGAGTATTTTGGCGAAAAAGCCTATCCGCCCGCCGCGATCCGTGCCGGTGAACAGGGCCGTACCGTCGCGCGGGTGCTGGTTGACGAGCATGGTAGTCCCTCGGCGTGTCATGTCGAAGTAAGTAGCGGTTCTGTCGAACTCAACACGGCGACATGCCGCATTGCGCGGGCGCGGTTGCATTTCGTGCCCGCCCATGATGCCCAAAACAACCCACTCGCCAGCAGCTATTTGTTGCCGGTGCGCTGGGTATTGCCGGAGCCGGACCCTACGCCGCGCACCGCCTTCTCCCGCGTGACGCGCGCGGAATTGAGCGCCTCGGGTACGGTCATATCTTGTGCGACCACTGCTATCGGGGCGGGCACCGGCCGTTTCGACGGGGATTTTTGCGCCGAGATGCGGAACGAGCCGGCGATCGGCAAACGGGTGGTCGCGACGAGTGGCGGCAAGCGCACGATCTTGTGGATGCAGCTGGCGGTGACCTTCGATGGCGACGCGCCGTTTCGAGAGGAGCACAAGCATGTCGGCCGCACCGTTATCGGAATCGGTCGGTTCCATTTAGGCATCGCCAGGGATGGCATTGTTACCGCGTGCGACGTGGTCGAGCAGGCGGGAGCATTCGCTTCGGCGCCGATCTGCGATAACAAGTTCGATCGATACACATCTGTTACGACGGCAGAAAAAGGCGCGGCGACCGTTCTCTTCTCCTTCAGCACAGCACCTGCGCCGGCGGTTGCTGCGGCACCGGCGGGTAAGGGCGCTCATCGCGCAAGGCGCGGCGCCTACCGTGTGCGCTGATTATCGAACACCACGGTCAGCGGATGACAAAGCCGGCGCCGGTGATAAGGGTTGTGCGGAGCTAGCAAGGTGATCGCAATGGGAATTCGTGGGCAATTTGGGTTGATGCTGGCGCTGGCGATCGTGCCGGCAAGCGCTTTGGCGAGCGACAAGGCCTCGCCGCCGCACGTCATCGGCAACGCCGGCAGTTATTTCGGCCCCGACGCCTATCCGCCCGAAGCGTTGCGCGCGGGCGAACAGGGTCGCGTCATCGCATCCGTCGCAGTCGATGTCGGCGGCACGCCGACCGGCTGCACGACGGCGACATCGAGCGGTTCGGCGTCGCTCGATACCGCGACCTGCGCGATCGCCATGGCCAAGATTCATTTCACCCCCGCGCTCGATTCTCGCGGTCGGCCCACAACGGGCAGCTACAATCTCGCGGTCCGCTGGGTCTTGCCGGTCGACGACAGTCCGGCGGCGCAGAAAGTCATCACCTTCGGCGGAACGCCCGCGGCGCCGGTCTGCGCGACGGTCGTAGGCGGTGCGACCCGTCACCTCGTGCCCGGCACATGCCGCACGCTGGTCGATGCGCTCGTTGCGCAGGGGGCGAATCTGGCGGAGGTCCGCGTCAGCATCTTCGTCGGCGCGAGCGATCTTCTGCCGCCAGGCCAATAGCGCGGCTGGACGCGCCGCACCCGACGCACTACATCGCGCGCAGCGATGGAACTGATCCTTCTCCTGACTGCGTTCTTCAGCGCAATGACCGGCGTCATTACCGGTGCGCGCGCGGCTGATCTACGGCCCGGCCAGGCTGTGGTCGCAAGCAGCGTGGTGCACAAAGTCGCACCCGCGGCTGCCGTGAAGGCCACATTGCGGCCGATGGCAGGCTACACCGCCCTGTCGGCCCACCGCGATGCCGGTGTGCCGACTGCCTTCGCCATCGTGGCTGCCGTGCCGCTTTATGTGAGCCGTCTGCGCGTCTAGCCGCAGGGTCGCGGTTCCGGCCGCAAATCCTTCTCGCATTCTCTGTGGTGCCGACCCATGACTGGGGGCGCCGATCCCCCACGACTTAGGAATTCTCCATGCTCGGCGGCCTTGCCAAGACCCTGTTCGGTTCGTCCAACGAACGCTACGTCAAGTCGCTCAGCGGTTTGGTGAACAAGATCAACGGTTTCGAAGCCGTTGTTTCGGCGATGAGCGATGCCGATCTGTCCAACCAGACCGCAGTGTTCCGCGAGCGGCTCGCCAATGGCGCCGATCTCGACGACCTGCTGCCCGAGGCGTTCGCCACGGTGCGTGAGGCGGCCAAGCGCACGCTCGGCCAGCGCCATTACGACGTTCAGATGATCGGCGGCATCGTGCTCCATCGCGGCGAGATCGCAGAAATGCGTACCGGCGAGGGCAAGACGCTCGTCGCGACGCTCGCCACCTATCTCAACGCGCTGCCCGGCACCGGCGTCCATGTCGTGACCGTCAACGACTATCTCGCCGCGCGCGACGCCGGCTGGATGGGGCAGGTCTACCGCTTTCTCGGGCTGACCGTCGGCGTGATCGTGCCCAACCTGTCCGACCAGCAGCGCCGCGACGCCTATCATTCGGACATCACCTACGGCACGAACAACGAGTTCGGCTTCGATTATCTGCGCGACAATATGAAATATGAGCGCGCCTCGATGGTCCAGCGCCCGTTCAATTTCGCGATCGTCGACGAGGTCGATTCTATCCTGATCGACGAGGCGCGCACGCCGCTGATCATTTCCGGCCCGACCGACGACAAGTCCGATCTTTATCGCAGCGTCGACATCGTCGTGAAGCAGCTCGCGCCCGAGGATTACGACAAGGACGAGAAGCAGAAGTCGATCGTCCTGACCGAGGACGGCACCGAGAAGGTCGAGCGCATGCTCGAGTCTGCCGGGCTGCTGCAGGGCGCGAACCTCTACGATTTCGAGAACACCCAGGTGGTGCACCACCTCAACCAGGCGTTACGCGCCAATGTGATGTT
This sequence comes from Sphingomonas sp. AR_OL41, assembly GCF_029911635.1. Lineage (GTDB taxonomy): Bacteria > Pseudomonadota > Alphaproteobacteria > Sphingomonadales > Sphingomonadaceae > Sphingomonas. The sequence continues at coordinate 232,510 of NZ_JARYTI010000002.1, read as the reverse complement.
CAAGCTCGACACCGACTATATCGTCAAAGACGGCAAGGTCATCATCATCGACGAGTTCACGGGTCGCATGATGGACGGCCGGCGCTGGTCGGAAGGTCTCCACCAGGCGGTCGAGGCCAAGGAAGGCGTCGAGATCGAGGCCGAGAACCAGACCATGGCCTCGATTACCTTCCAGAATTATTTCCGCATGTACCCCAAGCTGTCGGGCATGACCGGCACCGCGGCGACCGAGGCGGCCGAATTCTACGACATCTACAAGATGAACGTCGTCACCATCCCGACCAACGTCACGGTCAAGCGCGTCGACGAAGAGGACGAGTTCTACAAGTCGACGCAGGACAAGTTCGCGGCGATCGCCAAGAAGATCAAGGTCCATGCCGAGCAGGGCCAGCCCGTGCTGGTCGGCACCGTCTCGATCGAGAAGTCCGAACTGCTCAGTGAGTTCCTGCATCAGGAAAAGGTCCCGCACGAGGTGCTCAATGCGCGCCAGCATGAGCGCGAGGCGCACATCGTCGCGCAGGCCGGGCGCAAGGGCGTGGTGACGATCGCCACCAACATGGCCGGCCGCGGCACCGACATCCAGCTCGGCGGCAATGTCGAGTTCCGCGTCAATGACGAGCTATCCGCCATGCCGGAAGGCCCCGAGCGCGACGCGGCGATCGCCCGCATCAAGGCCGAGGTCGAGGCCGAGCGCCAGGAAGTGCTCGCCGCCGGCGGCCTGTTCGTGCTCGGCACCGAGCGGCATGAGAGCCGCCGCATCGACAACCAGCTGCGCGGCCGTTCGGGCCGCCAGGGCGACCCGGGGCTGAGCCGCTTCTATCTCTGCCTTGACGACGATCTGCTGCGCATCTTCGGGCCGGACACGATGTTCGCCAAGATGATGCGCTCCAACATCGGCGACGGCGAGGCGATCGGCTCGAAATGGTTGTCGAAGGCGATCGAGACCGCGCAGAAGAAGGTCGAGGCGCGCAACTACGACATCCGCAAGCAGGTCGTCGAATATGACGACGTGATGAACGATCAGCGCAAGGTCATCTACGAGCAGCGCTCCGACATCATGGATGCCGACACGGTCGGTGAGGTGGTCGAGGACATGCGTGCCGAAACCGTCAACGCGATCGTCGGCGACGCCTGCCCGCCCAATTCCTACCCCGAGCAGTGGAATGTCGAGGGCATGAAGGCCGCGCTGCTCGACACGCTCGCGATCGAGGCGCCGATCGACGATTGGCTCAAGGAAGAAGCGATCGACCCCGAGCTGGTCGAAACGCGGGTTCGTGCTCTGGCCGACGCAGCGATTGCCGAAAAGGCCGCGCAGCTCGATCCCGAGACCTGGATCCAGGTCGAGAAGTCGATCCTGCTGCAGAATCTCGACCACCACTGGAAGGAGCATCTCGCGACGCTCGATGCGCTGCGCCAGGTCGTCCATCTCCGCGCCTATGCACAGAAGACGCCGATCAACGAGTATAAGCAGGAAGCCTTTGCGCTGTTCCAGCGCATGCTCGAGGCGATCCGGGTCGATGTCACGCGGACCATCGCGCATGCCCGCTTCCAGCTCGAGCCGCCGCCGTCACTGCCGGAGCTGCCGTCCTTCATCACGCAGCATTTCGACCCGTTCACCGGCGACGATGACAGCAATGATATCGACGGCGGTTCGCTTGGGCTGGTGACCACGCGGCTGCCACCGCTATCGATCCCACAACCCGACGGTTCGGATTTCGGATCGAATCCGGAGGAATGGGAAGGCAAGGTCAGCCGCAACGCGCCATGCCCGTGTGGCTCCGGGCGCAAGTACAAGCACTGCCACGGCGCGATCTGACAGCTTCCCTTAGCCCCTCCCCTTCAGGGGAGGGGTTGGGGGTGGGGCCGTGCCGCAGGCGCGGCGCTCTGGGATAAGCCCCACCCTAACCCCTCCCCTGAAGGGGAGGGGCTTGAGCCAGTCATTCTGGCTTGGATCTCGTATTACTTAGGCAGCACGATCGACGGGCCGATATGGTCGATCACGGCATGGGCATCGAACGCGCGGACATTATCCTTCGGCTTGGGGCCGCGGCCGATGATGATCTCGGCACTGGCCTCATATTTGTCGACCGTCTGGATATCGACGTTACGATCCCAGAAGGGATCGCCGAAGAACGGGTCCCAGCTGCGCCAGCCATAGCCGCGCCCGAAATAACGCCAGCTCGGCCCCCAATAGCCGCCCCAGCCGCCATAAGGGCCGCCAAAGCTCGGCGTGGTGTAGCTGCGCGAGCTGTGATCGGTGTTGCGGTCGGCCATGATGAAATAGTCGCCGCCCTGCTGCACCGTCAGTTCGGCCGCGCGGTACAGGAGATATTTCTCGACCGTGTCGCGCGATGTGTAGCTGTTGCCGCTGAACGTCACTTCGAAGCGGTCGGGCTCGATTTGATGGTCGCTATAGCCGACCCGCGCGAAGCCGGTGCCCGTCGCCGGCCGATAGGCCGTCTCCGTCGCGCAGCCCGCGACCAGCAGCGCGCCCGACGCCAAGGCGCCGAGCAGGATGATGCGTTTCGATTTCCTGGACATTGTTCTCAGTCTCCGTGCGACCCGTGCGGCGAACCGCCTCGTTGTAGCGATGGTTAGTGGAACGCAGGATGAACGGAATCGCTCCCGATGTCATTCTTTCTCCACGCAATCGCCCATTGCGAGAGCGCGCCTGCGCCCGGACCCACCAGCCCTCCGGCGCATGGGGTGACATCCCTGGCGCCGATCGGGAATATTCGTTCCCGCTGCGATCGCGCGCACGACGCTGTTTGCCAAGCGCCCCCTATATTTACCGCGCGCTTTCTGCTCGTCTGTCGGCTGACTCGGCGAGGCGGGCGCAATTTTTCGGCAAGCTGTTGTGATGAGGGAGGATTGGCTGTGAAAGCGTCGGATCTCTTTGTGCGTTGCCTCGAGGCGGAGGGTGTCGAATATATCTTTGGTGTGCCCGGCGAGGAAAATCTCGACTTTCTCGACAGCCTTTCGCGCTCGAAGATCGGGCTGATTTTGACCCGGCATGAGCAGGGAGCCGGCTTTATGGCGGCGACCTATGGCCGTCACACGGGCAAGACCGGCGTCTGTCTCGCAACGCTCGGGCCGGGGGCGACCAACCTGGTGACGGCCGCCGCCTATGCCACGCTTGGCGGCATGCCGATCCTGATGATCACCGGGCAGAAGCCGATCAAGAAATCCAAGCAGGGCCGCTTCCAGATCCTCGACGTCGTGGCGATGATGGGGCCGATCACCAAATATACCCATCAGCTGGCCAGCGCCGACAACATCCCCAGCCGCGTGCGCGAATCCTTCCGCCTCGCTGAGGAGGAAAAGCCCGGGGCGACGCATCTCGAATTTCCCGAGGACATTGCCGAGGAACAGACCGACAGCCAGCCCTTTGTGCCCAGCCTCGCGCGCCGCCCATCTGCCGACGTCAAGGCGGTCCGCGCCGCGGTCAAGCGACTCGAGGCGGCGCGCTCGCCGATCCTGGTGCTGGGGGCGGGCGCCAACCGCAAGCTCACCGGGCGCATGTTGCTGCAGTTCGTCGAAAAGACCGGCATTCCCTTCGTAACGACGCAACTCGGCAAGGGCGTGATCGACGAGACCCACCCGAAATTTCTCGGCTGTGCAGCGCTTTCCGCGGGCGACTTCGTTCACCGTGCGATCGAGAGTGCCGACATGATCGTCAACATCGGTCACGACGTGATCGAAAAGCCGCCCTTTTTCATGAAGCCCGGATCGGCAGCGGTGATCCATGTTTCCAACCGCTCGGCCGAGATCGATCCGGTCTATTTCCCGCAGATCGAGGTGATCGGTGATATCGCCAATGCGATCTGGCAGATGAAGGAAGATATCGTCCCGTCGCCGAGCTGGTCGTTCGAAGCGATGGGGCGGGCACGTGCCGCCGAGGTTGCGCACACCGCGTCGCTGGACTGCGACCAGCGCTTTCCGATTGCGCCGCCCTATCTCGTACGCACCGTCCGCGCGGTGATGCCGGCCGATGGCATCATCGCGCTCGACAATGGCGTGTACAAGATCTGGTTCGCGCGCAACTACCCGGCGCGGCAGCAAAATACCGTGCTGCTCGACAATGCGTTGGCGACGATGGGGGCGGGGCTGCCTTCGGCGATGGCCTCGGCGATGGTCTATCCCGGCCGCAAGGTCATGGCGATTTGCGGCGATGGCGGGTTCATGATGAACAGCCAGGAAATGGAGACGGCGGTTCGGCTCGGGCTCAACCTCACCGTGCTGATCCTCAACGACGGCAGCTACGGCATGATCCGCTGGAAGCAGGCCAATATGGGCTTTGCCGATTTCGGCCTGACCTATGGCAACCCCGACTTCGTCAAATATGCCGAAGCCTATGGCGCCTTTGGCCACCGGGTCGAGAATGCGGAACATTTGCGCGATCTGCTGCGTCATACGCTTGCCACGCCCGGCGTGCATCTGATCGACTGTCCGGTCGATTACAGCGAGAATGACCACATCCTGAATCACGAGATAAAACAGTTGAGCGCGGCGGTTTAGGCCCCGCATCAGGGCAAACGAGGAGCCGGGCGCATGGTCCAGTTGCAGCAACAATATCCGCTCTACCTCAACAACAAGGCGGTGCAGTCCAACGCAGATCTCGCGGTGACCGACAAGTTTACCGGGGAGGTAGCGTTCCGTGTCGCCCAGGCCGATGCGGCGACGATCGACGCCGCGATCGCCGGGGCGGTGCGCGCCACCGGGCCGATGGCGCGGCTCGCATCCTATGAGCGCCAGGCGGTGCTGCAGCATTGCGTCGATCGCTTTCGCGAGCGTTTCGACGAGCTGGCCTATGCGCTGTGCGTCGAGGCCGGCAAGCCGATCAAGGATTCGGAAGGCGAGGTCACCCGCCTGATCGATACCTTTCGCATCGCCGCGGAGGAAAGCGTGCGCATGACCGGCGAGGTTCAGCCGCTCGACATTTCGCCGCGCGCCCGCGGCTATCAGGGGATGTGGAAGCGCGTGCCGATCGGCCCGTGCAGCTTCATCTCGCCGTTCAATTTCCCGCTCAACCTCGCCGCGCACAAGATCGCGCCGGCGCTCGCGGTCGGTTGCCCGTTCGTGATGAAGCCGGCCAGCCGCACGCCGCTCGGGGCGATCCTGATGGGCGAGGTGCTGGCGGAAACCGATCTGCCCGAAGGCGCCTTCTCGATTCTGCCGGCGCATCGTGAGGGGGCCGATCTCTTCACCACCGATGATCGCCTGAAATTGCTGAGCTTCACCGGGTCACCTGCGGTCGGCTGGGACCTCAAGGCGCGCGCCGGCAAGAAGAAGCTGGTGCTCGAACTCGGCGGCAACGCGGCGGTGATCATCGATGCCGATGCCGATCTCGAAGATGCGCTCGATCGTGTCATCTTCGGCGCCTTTTACCAGTCGGGGCAGAGCTGCATCGGGGTGCAGCGCATTATCGTCCACGCGCAGGTCTATGAGCGCTTCCGCGACATGCTGGTCGAGCGCACGCGGACGTTGAAGGCCGGCGACCCCAAGGATCGCGAAACCTTCATCGGCCCGATGATTTCCGAAGGCGAGGCCAGCCGCCTCGACGGCTGGATCCAGCAGGCCATCGCGCGCGGCGCACGCTTGCTGTGCGGCGGCAAGCGTCAGGGCGCGATGCTCGAGGCGACCCTGCTTGAAAATGTCGACCGTAACGCCGACGCCTATCGCGAGGAGGCCTTTGGCCCGCTCGCGATCCTGTCGCGCTTCGAGCGCTTCGAGGATGCGCTCGACGAGGTCAACGACAGCAAGTTCGGGCTGCAGGCCGGCGTGTTCACCCGCGACCTGTTCAAGATGTTCGATGCGTGGGACCGGCTCGAGGTCGGCGGCGTCGTCATCAACGACGTGCCGAGCTACCGCGTCGACAACATGCCTTATGGCGGCGTGAAGGATTCGGGATTGGGCCGCGAAGGCGTCCGCTTCGCCATGGAGGACATGACGGAAATCCGGAACCTCGTCATCCGGCGGCGCTGAGGCAGCCTGTTCCGATCAGGCTGCGAATGTCGATGAGGCTGAAATGCCTGGCTCCCTGAGTAGGATTCGAACCTACGGCCGCTCGATTAACAGTCGAGAGCTCTACCGCTGAGCTATCAGGGAATGCGCTAGGCAGAGGCGCTCTATAGCTTCCGAAATTTCAGATGCAACCCTCGCCGTCACGCGATGAATTGCTCCATCGTGATGCGATCGTCGAGCGCGTGATCCGGGTCGAACAGCAGGGTCAGTTCGCGCGCGCGGTCGATCATCACGTCGACACGGGCGACGTCGCGCACTTCGCGCTGGTCGGCGACGGCACTGACGGGCCGCTTGGCGGCTTCGAGCACGCGCAGCCCGATGCGGGTCTTGTCCGGCAGGATCGCGCCGCGCCAGCGTCGCGGACGAAAAGGACTGATCGGGGTCAGCGCAAGCAGCGCCGAGCCGAGCGGCAGGATCGGGCCTTGGGCCGAAAAATTATACGCGGTCGAACCGGCCGGCGTCGCGACGAGGATGCCGTCGCACACCAGCTCGGGCAGCACGATGCGGTCGTTGATCGTCACCTCGAACTTGGCGGTCTGGCGCGTTTCGCGCAGCAACGAGACCTCGTTGATCGCGGGCAGCGCGAAGGTCTCGCCGTCGATTGTCTCCGCGACCATGCCAAGCGGCGTGACCTTGAACGGTTTGATTCGCGCCAGCCGCTCGACCAGGCCGTGACGCTGCCATTCGTTCATCAGAAACCCGACCGTGCCGAGGTTCATCCCAAAGACCGGGACGAGCGGCTGGCGGCGTTCGAGCATGGCGTGAAGTGTCTGGAGCATGAAGCCGTCGCCACCCAGCGCGACGATCAGGTCGGCGTCGGCGACGTCCACCCAGTCATAGCTGTCGTGCAGCTCGCGCATGGCGGCCTGGGCCGGCGGGGTCGGCGAGGCGACCAGCGCCCAGCGCTCGAAGCTCATCCGCCGGTGACGCTCATGTGGCGCGCGACTGCGGGGGCAGCGGCGGCGATGTCGAACTCGTGCCGCGCCGGCTTGGTCAGCATCGCCGCGTCGAGCGCCGTATCGAGCGCTGCCACCCCGCCGTCGCGCAGCGCGGCCTTTAGATCGACCTTGTCGTCATGGCCGAGGCAGGTGAACAGGATGCCCTCGGTCGTCAGCCGGACCCGGTTGCAGGTATCGCAGAAATTCGCGGTCAGCGGCGAAATCAGGCCGAGCTTGGTCGTCGAACCCTCGACGCGCCAATAGCGTGCCGGACCACCCGAGCGGTGGCTGTCCCGGGTCAGCGTGAAGCGTTGCTGCAAATCGTCCATCACCGCGGTCAGCGGCAGGAAACGATCGACGCGATCCTCGTCGATCGCGCCGAGCGGCATCGTTTCGATCAGCGTCAGGTCGAAGCCGCGCGCGACGCACCAGGCGAGCATCGGCGCGATCTCGTCATCGTTGAGGCCCTTGAGCGCAACCATGTTGATCTTGATCGCGAGGCGCGCGCGCGCGCCGGCGTCGATCCCGGCCAGCACCTGCGTCACGTCGCCGTGGCGGGTAATATGGCGGAAGCGGTCGGGGTCGCGGCTGTCGAGGCTGACATTGATCCGGCGCATCCCGGCATCGACCAGCGCCTCGGCATGGTCGGCGAGGCGTGTCGCGTTGGTCGTCATCGTCAGTTCGTCGAGTCCCGCGCCGACGTGGCGGCCGAGCCGGCGCGCGAGTTCCGCGACGTCGCGGCGCACCAGCGGCTCGCCGCCGGTCAGCCGGATCTTGCTGATGCCGCGCGCGATGAAGCGCTCGGCGATGATCGCGATCTCTTCGAGGCTGAGCAGCTTGTCGCGCGGCAGGAAGGTCATGGTCTCGGCCATGCAATAGCGGCAGCGCAGGTCGCAGCGGTCGGTCACCGAGATGCGCAAATAGCTGATCGTGCGCCCATGGCGATCGATCAGGGCAGGGGCAATCGGGGCAGGGTCGCTGGCCATGCTCAGGAGCTAGGGCTTTGCGCGGGCGCTAACAAGGGGATTGCGGAGAAACGCTGGCATGGCTTGGTAACCGCAACCGTGTAAGAACGGCCGCGTGACTGCGCCGGCTTCGCTCTTCATCCTGTCCTTTCGCCAGCGCGACGAGCTGGCTGCGCTGGCTGGCGGGGCCGGCTGGCACGTCGTCGCCGCGCGGCGGGCGGAAGGCGCCGAGCGGCGTTTCCTGTCGAGCGGCGCGGCGGTCGCGGTCATCGATGCGCGCGGCGCACTCGCCGAGGGGCTCGCCGCGACGCGTCTGCTTGCCGACACGATCGAGGCCAATGGCGGCGCGTTGCTGGTGCTGGTGTCGCGCGGCGATGTTGCTGCCCTCGCCGATTTTCACGAGGCCGGCGCGACGCACTTTCTCGCCAGCCCGTCGAGCGAAACCGAGTTCGTCCAGATGCTGCGCTTCGCCGCGCGCCACGCCGAGCGGCTGGCCGGTGAATGGCGCCCCGCCGCGCCGGCGCGCGAGCTCGGCTGGCGTTTCGAGCAGGCCGCCGGAAAGGTCAGCCTGACACCCGCGCTGGCGGAAATGCTCGACTGCGACGAGCTCGTCGGCGCAGCGACGTTGCTGCGGCGGGTCGAGAGAGCCGAGCGCGGCGCTGTTCTGACCGCACTACGCCGCCTGTCGAAGCTCAAGCCGGCCACGGCCTTCGCGCATGACAGCGCCGCCCACGGCCGGATCGTCCAACATCTGCAACTCGACCCCGAGACGCAACGGATCGACGCGCTCATCGAACTGCTTGGCGAGGTGCCGCTACCGCGCCACCAGCTCAACGACGTGCTGGGCGACGGCCGCGATGCGGCCGCAGCGCGGCGCTGGATCAGCCGGCAGATCGACGCGCCCGGGGATGTGCCGCTGTTCGCGATGATGATCGCGCTCAACCGCTTCGATGTCGTCAACACCGCCTATGGCCGCTCCGCCGGCGACCGGCTGCTGCGCGCCGCGATCGGCAGGGTCGGGGAGGTGACGGCGGATCTGCTCGGCAAGCAGGCGCGGGTCGCGCGGTTTGGCGGATCGTCATTCCTCGTCACCGCGGTGGCCGAGCGGGGGCGAATCGATCTGCTGGCCGAGCGTGTGGCGGGGGAGCTGGCCCGGCCGTTCGTCATCGGCGAATCGATCGCCGTGCTTGGCTGCCGCATCGGTCTCGCAGAGGCCGCGCCGGGCGACGATACGGCCGGCTTGCTGCGCCGCGCGAGCGAGGCGCTGGCTGATGCGCGCGATTCGGACAGTGCCACGATGCGTGTCGCCGAACAGGGCGATGGCGAGGCGGCGATCGACCGGCTGTCGGTCGAGTTGCATCGTGCGATCGATCGCGGCGAGATCGATATCCTTTTCCAGCCGCAGGTCTCGGTGCCGACCGGCGCGATCCTCGGGGTCGAGGCGCTGGCGCGCTGGGAGCATGGCGAACACGGCACGATCGGCGCGGACATGCTGTTTGCCGCCGCGGCGCGCGCCGACCTCGACATCGGCCTGTCCGACCATATCCAGCGCATCACGTTGGAGCGCGCCGCCTTGTGGCCGGCGGCGCTGTCGCGGCTGCGGCTCTCGCTCAACCTCACCGCCGCCGACATCGCCCGGCCGGGTTTCGCCGACCTGTTCCTCGACCGGGTCGATGCCAGCGGTTTCCCGCGCAACCGGCTGACGCTGGAAATCACCGAGAGCGGGTTGATCGACGACCTCGGCAACGCCGCCGCCTTGCTCGCGACGCTGCGCGGCGCCGGGTGCCGGGTTGCGATCGACGACTTCGGCACGGGTTATTCGAGCCTCGCCTATCTCAAGGCGCTGCCGCTCGATTATCTCAAGATCGACAAGAAGCTCGCCCAGGACATTACCGGGACGACGCGCGACCGGGTCGTGGTGCGCGGCGTGATCGAGATGGCGCGTTCGCTTGGCCTGACGGTGATTGCCGAAGGCGTCGAGACCGCAGCGCAACTCGACCTGCTCGCCAAGGAAGGGTGCCAGATTTACCAGGGCTATCTCTGCTCGGGCGCGATCACCGCCGCCGCGCTGGAAACGCTCGTGGCGACGTGGCAGCGCTGAGCGACGATACCTGACACAATTCTCCAGCACGGATCGACGTTTTGCCGAGGCGTAGGCGGCCGAACGCGGCGCGCATTTTGTCAGTCGCTCAGGGTGCCGTTTCGGCCGGCCGTTCGGGGCCGCCCATCAGCGGTTCCTCGACGAAGCGGTACATCAGCGCGGCAATGCCGATCGTCGTCACGACGACGAGCAATTTGAGCCACGCGCTTCCGGCGACGCTGCCGAGCGTTTGGCCGACCAGTGTCAGGATCGGCACGTGCAGCAGGTAGATCGAATAGGACCAGCGGCCGATCGCCTGGAAGGGGCGGGTCGACAGGAAGGTCCGCGTCCGCGCGCCGAAATAGACGCAGCCGATTGATATCAGTGGGAACAGTATGGCTAGCGCAGGAATGCGGCCTGCGAAGGCCATGATCGCGAAGACCAGCGCGAACAAGGAAACAGCAAGCGCAGGCCGTGACTCGCCCGTAGGGCGAAGCTGCCAGAGGCGCGCGAGCGCGGCGCCTAGTCCCAAACCGAACGCCGCGCGTCCAAGTGCGATATCGTGACGCAGGGCCAGGGCAAAGGTGAAGGTGGCCGCCAGGGCGAGAAGGACCGCGACGAGGCCCGTCGCGGCGCGGCGATTGGTCCGGGCCATGGCGGGGAGAAGGGGAAGCGCCATCGCGGGGAGGAACAACTCGAACGGGACGCTCCAACCGGGGTGATCGAGCGAGGTGAAGTTGAGTCGGGGAACGAGACCCTTGAAAATCGACTGCACGATCAGCGCGTTGGCGATGACGACCCTGAGCGGCGCGTTGAACGCGAGCAGCAGCAGCATCGCCAGCGTGCCGATCCAGAACATCGGCGCGAGGCGGCGCAGCCGCTTGATGAAATAGCGCTTCAGGTCGGGACGACGCCGGTGCAGCGACAAATAGAGCACGAAGCCGCTGAGGATGAGGAAGAAGTCGACGCACAGCGTCCACAGCCCGATCGGAACCAAGCCATGGGTCAGCCTAGCAACCAGCGCGTTGAGACCGAGGTGAAACAACATCACCGTTACCGCCAGCACGCCGCGCATGCCGTCGAGGTCGGTGAAATGCCCCGCTGCCCGCGTCCGTGCCATGATCCGCTTGATCCCTCCGCCCGACCGCGTGCTACGTAGCGCGCCTCGGCTTGTCCAATGACAAAGGGGAACGACGATGCGACCGATCATCCTGGCGATATTGCTTGCCCTTCTCGGCGCACCGGCGCTGGCGAGGCGCGATGCGCCCGTGAGCGCGCAACACGCCGTCGAGCAGGCGATGGCCGACAGCGCTGCGGGCTGGAACGCCGGCAATGTCGACCGCTTCATGGCGATTTACTCCGCCGCGCCCGAGACAAGCTTCGTGGTCAATGACGGCCTGATCCGCGGCAAGCCTGCGATGATCGCGCGCTACCGCGAGCGCTACGACTTTTCTGACCCGGCCAAGCGCGGCACGCTGACCTTCACGACGCTGGACTTCCGGCAACTTGGGCCGAACCACGCGCTGTACATCGCACGCTATCTACTGACCTACCCGGACGGCAAGACCGCGACCGGGCCGACGACTCTGGTGTTCGCGCGCGAGCGTGGCGCGTGGCACATCATCGCCGACCATAGCAGCTGACGCTCAACCCGCCGCGCGTGCCAGTCCCTTGGCCAGTTGCAGCGCGCCGTTGAGGCGTGCCTTGGGGTCGCCCCAGGCGCGCGACACGACGAGCTTGTTGTCGGGACGCAGCCTGGCGACACCGCCGAGCCGTTCGATCCAGGCCAGCAAGCCGGCGATGTTGGGCGGATTGTCGTCGTGGAACGACACCACCGCGCCGCGTGGGCCGACGTCGATCTTCGACACACACGCCTTCTTGGCGTCGAGCTTGATCTCGATAAGGCGGATGAGGTTGTCGGTCGGGTCGGGCAGGGGGCCGAAGCGATCGATCATTTCGGCGGCGAAGCTCTCCAGCCCGTCCTTGTCGTCGATGTCGTTAAGGCGGCGATACAGGCCCATGCGCAGGTCGAGATCGGGGACATATTCCTCGGGGATGAGGATCGGCGCGTCGACGGTGATCTGCGGCGAGAAATCGCGCGGCCGGATCGCTGCGCCGCTGGCGCGCGCGTCGAGAATCGCCTCCTCCAGCATCGACTGGTAGAGTTCGTAGCCGACTTCCTTAATGTGCCCCGACTGCTCGTCGCCGAGCAGATTGCCCGCACCGCGCTGGTCGAGATCGTGGCTCGCCAGCTGGAATCCCGCACCGAGCGTGTCGAGGTCGCTCAGCACCTTGAGCCGCTTCTCGGCGGTCTCGGTCAGGATGCGGTCGGCGGGGGTGGTGAGATAGGCATAAGCGCGCGTCTTCGAGCGCCCGACGCGGCCGCGCAGCTGATAGAGTTGGGCGAGACCGAAGCGGTCGGCGCGGTGGATGATCATCGTGTTGGCGCTGGGGATGTCGAGCCCGCTCTCGACGATGGTGGTCGAGACGAGCACCTCGAACTTCTTGTCGTAAAAGGCCGACATGCGCTCCTCGACCTGGCTCGCCGCCATCTGGCCGTGCGCGACGACGTAGCGCACCTCGGGAACATGCTCGCGCAGAAATTCCTCGATGTCGGGCAGGTCCTTGACGCGCGGGGTGACGAAGAAGCTCTGCCCGCCGCGATAATGTTCGCGCAGCAGCGCCTCGCGCAGCACGACCGGGTCCCATGGCATGATGTAGGTGCGCACCGCGAGGCGGTCGACCGGCGGGGTCTGGATCACCGACAATTCGCGCAAGCCCGACATCGCCATCTGCAGCGTGCGCGGGATTGGCGTTGCGGTGAGGGTTAGGACATGGACGTCCAGCTTGAGCGCCTTGAGCAATTCCTTGTGGGTGACGCCGAAACGCTGTTCCTCATCGACGACCACGAGGCCGAGGCGCTTGAAGGCGATCCCCTTGGAGAGGACCGCGTGGGTGCCGATGACGACATCGATCGTTCCGGCGGCGAGGCCTTCCTTGGTGGCCTTGGCCTCCGACGCGGTGACGAGGCGCGACAGGCGCCCGATATTGATCGGGAAGCCTTCGAAGCGCGCGACGAAATTCTGGAAATGCTGGCGCGCGAGCAGGGTGGTGGGACACACCACGGCGACCTGATGCCCCGCCATCGCCGCGACGAACGCGGCACGCAGCGCGATCTCGGTCTTGCCGAAGCCGACATCGCCGACGATCAGCCGGTCCATCGGCTTGCCGGCCGAGAGATCGTCGAGTGTCTCGTTGATCGCGCGGTCCTGGTCGTCGGTTTCCTCGTACGGGAAGCGATCGACGAAGCTGGGATAGCCGCTGCTGTCGCGCTCGATCACATCAGCGGGGCGCAGCGCGCGTTCAGCCGCGGTGGCGATGAGCTCGCCGGCGATCTCGCGGATGCGTTCCTTCATCCGCGACTTGCGGCGCTGCCACGCCTCGCCGCCGAGCTTGTCGAGGCTGGCGCCGTCCGAATCCGAGCCGTGGCGCGACAGGACTTCGAGATTCTCGACCGGCACGTAGAGCTTGTCGCCGCCGGCATAGCTCAGCGCGACGCAGTCATGCGGCGCCTTCTGCACCGGGATCTGGGTCAGCCCCTCATAGCGCCCGATGCCGTGATCGACATGGACGACGAGGTCCCCCGGGGTCAGCGCGGCGAGTTCGGCGAGGAAGGCGTCGGCCGACTTGCGGCGCTTCTGGCGGCGCACGAGCCGGTCGCCGAGCATGTCCTGCTCGGTCAGCAGCGCGACGTCGGGCGTGGTGAAACCGTGGTCGAGCGGCAGCACGATCAGCGCGACCGACGAGGCGGCGGCGCCGAGCGCCTCTTGCCAGCTGTCGGCATGGCGCGCGCCGGTCAGGCCGTGATCCTTGAGCAGCCCGGTCAGGCGCTCGCGCGCGCCGGTCGAATAGCTCGCCAGGACCGGCTTGCGGCCATCGCGGCGCAGCTTGTCGAGATGCTCGACCACCGCTTCGTAGATATTGACCCCGCCGGCGCGCTCGGGCGCGAAGTCGCGCGGGCCGTCGACCGCGAAGTCGAGCACCACGGCGCTTTCCGGCTCGTGGAACGGCGTGGTGCGATGCGCCGGCGCGGATTCGAGCCGGGCGTTGAAATCGTCCGGCTTGAGGTAGAGCGAATCCGCCGGGAGCGGGCGATAGCTGCCCGGGTCGCTCGACTGGGCGCGGACGCGGTTGGCGTGATAGTCGGTGATCGCCTCGAAACGCTGTTCCGCCGCCGCGACCACGCCGGCGTCGCGGACCACGACCGCACCGTCGCCGAGATGCTCGAACAGCGTCGAGAGCTTGTCCTCGAGCAGCGGGAGCCAATGCTCCATGCCGGCGAGGCGGCGGCCGTCGGAGATCGCCTGGTAGAGCGGGTCGCCCGTCGCGGTCGCGCCAAAACGCTCCCGATAACGGCTGCGGAAGCGCTTGATGCTCTCCTCGTCGAGCAGCATTTCCGACGCCGGCAGCAGGGTGAAGCCGTCGACCCGGCCGGTGGTGCGCTGGTCGGCGGGGTCGAAGGTTCGGACGCTCTCGATCTCGTCGCCGAAGAAGTCGAGCCGCAGCGCCTGGCTCTCGCCGCTGGGAAACAGATCGACTAGGCCGCCGCGCACGGCGAATTCGCCGGCATCGGCCACCGTCTCGCTGCGCACATAACCATTGGCCTGGAGCTGTTCGGCGAGCCGGTCACGCCCGATGCGCTCGCCCGGCGCGAGGCGCGCGACGAGCTGGCGGATGCGGAACGGGGTGAGCGTGCGCTGCATCGCCGCATTGGCGGTGGTGACGAGCAGCTGCGGGCCCTTGACCGGCTGCTGGAGCCGGTGGAGCGTCGCCATGCGCTCGGCCATGACCTGCAGCGTCGGCGAGGCGCGGTCATAGGGCAGGCAGTCCCAGGCCGGGAAGGTCAGCACCTCGAGTTCGGGGGCGAACATCGGCGCGGTCGCGGCGATCGCGCGCATCGCCGCTTCGTCGGGCGCGATGAACACCGCGCGGGTCGGCGCGGCGCGCGACAGGTCGGCGAGCAGCCACGGCTCGAAACCCGTCGGTACGCCGGCGAGGGTGAGGGGCGTCTTGGCCGAGAGGATGCGTTTCAGGTCGGGCATGGTGTTCCAGGGTTTGTCGGGGAAGGGCGGTGTTCGTGGCCACCCCTCTCCCCGACCCTCTCCCCCTTAGGGTAGAGGGAGAATTATCGGGCGATCGGGACGTAGTTCAGCGTGTGGAGCGCGGCCATGATCGTGCCCTGCCAACGCTCCGGGGCCGGCTCGGTGCCGATCGCCCAGGCCATGATGTCGACATCCTGTTCCTCGAGCAGACCCTCGAACAGCGTGATCTCGTCATCGTTCCAGCCGGCGGCGTGGGCGTCGTAAAAGCCGCCGATCAGCAGATCGGCTTCCTTGGTGCCGCGATGCCAGGCGCGGAAGCGAAGGCGCTTCAATCGGGTCTCGCGGTCCATATTATTTCCAAACGCAATTGGCCCGCGGTGCTTGGAGCAACCGCCGGCTAGAGGTAGGAGGCACATAGTCATGCGGCCCGATATCCTCAATCCATTGTTCGCCGAGGTCACCGCCCTGAAGGGAATCGGGCCGGCGCTTGCGAAGCCGCTCGACAAGCTCGGGCTGCACCGCGTGGTCGACATCGCCTTTCACCTGCCGACCGGCTGGATCGACCGCGTGCCGCGCGAGGAGCTCGACATGGCCGATGCCGGGCGGACGATCGCGATCACGCTGACTGCGGTCGAACATCGATCGGGCAATGGGCGCGGTCCGAGCCGGGTCAAGGCAGTCGACGCGGCGGGCAATTATGTCAGCCTGGTCTATTTTGGCGGGCACCCCGGCTGGGCCATGAAGCTGCTGCCACTGGGCGAGCCGCGTCGCGTATCGGGCAAGCTCGAACTGTACGGGCAGGAACTACAGATCGTCCATCCCGACCATGTGCTGCCGCTCGACGAGATCGACACCTCGCCCGAGCGCGAGGCGATCTATCCGCTTTCGGACGGAATCACCTCGCGGCGCATGGGGCAGTTGGTGGCGCAGGCGGTGGAGCGCGCGCCGGAGCTCGCGGAATGGATCGAGCCCGGGCTGCTCGCGAAGGGCGAGTGGCCGGCGTGGCGGACGGCGCTGGCGCGAGTCCATGCCGACCCGTCCGACATGGTAGCGCGGCAACGGCTGGCTTATGACGAGATTTTCGCCAACCAGCTCGCGCTGATGCTGGTGCGGCAGGATAATCGCCGGCGACGGGGCAGGGCGCTGGTCGGGACCGGGCGGCTGCGCGACCAGTGGCAGCTGCCCTATCAACTGACCGGCGCGCAGGCGCGGACGGTGCGCGAGATCGAAGGCGATCTGGCCCAGGCGCAACCGATGCTGCGTCTGCTGCAGGGCGATGTCGGGTCGGGCAAGACGATGGTCGCGGCGATGGCGCTGCTGATTGCGGTCGAGGCGGGCGCACAAGGGGCTTTGCTGGCGCCGACCGAAATCCTCGCGCGCCAGCATTACGACACGCTGCGTCGTCAGCTCTCGGGCCTGCCGGTCGAAATCGCCGTGCTGACCGGACGCGACAAGGGCAAGGTCCGCGAGGCGACGCTGATGGGGTTGGCGTCGGGTGCGATCGACATCCTGATCGGCACGCACGCGATCTTCCAGGACGCGGTGTCGTACAAGGACCTCGCGCTGGTGGTGGTCGACGAGCAGCATCGCTTCGGCGTCGCGCAGCGCATGATGCTGCAGGCCAAGGCCGAGCGTCCGCCGCACCTGCTGGCGATGACCGCGACGCCGATCCCGCGCACGCTGACGCTGGCGCATTATGGCGAGATGGACGTCAGCCGGCTCGACGAGATGCCGCCGGGGCGCCAGCCGATCGAGACGCGGGTGATCTCCGAGGACCGGCTCGACGTGGTGGTCGATGCATTGGCGCGGCATATGTCGGATGGCGGACAGGCCTATTGGGTGTGCCCGCTGGTCGAGGAGAGCGAGAAAAGCGATCTCGCCGCGGCCGAGGCGCGCGCCGCGACGCTACAGGCGCGCTTCGGCGACCGGATCGCGCTGATCCATGGCCGGATGAAGGGGCCGGAGAAGGACGCGGTGATGACGGCGTTCGCCGCCGGGCAGACCAGCGTGCTGGTCGCGACGACGGTGATCGAGGTCGGGGTCGACGTGCCCAATGCCACGCTGATCGTGATCGAACATGCCGACCGCTTCGGCCTCGCCCAGCTGCACCAGCTGCGTGGGCGAGTGGGGCGCGGCAGCGGCAAGTCGAACTGCCTGCTGATCCGCGGCGGCGCGCTGGGCGAGACATCGCGTGCCCGGCTGGCGCTGATGCGCGAGACGAATGACGGCTTCCGCATCGCCGAAGAGGATCTGCGGCTGCGCGGCGCGGGCGAGCTGCTCGGCACGCGGCAATCGGGCGAGGCCGGCTTCAGATTGGCGACGCCGGATATGCTGGGCGAGTTGCTGCCGGTGGCGACCGACGATGCGCGGCTGCTGATCGATCGCGACGGCGGGCTACAGGGACCGCGCGGGCAGGCGGCGCGGACCGCGCTATATTTGTTCGAGCGCGACGCCGGGGTGGCGTTGCTGCGGTCGGGCTGAGTTCTGCCCCGCTCGGAGGGCGTAATGGGGAGCCTCAGCGCGCCTTGAGCAAGGCGGCAAGCAGCTCATAATAAGCGGCGAGCGGGATCGGGCGTTCGAGCTCGCAGCCGATGCGCCCGCCGAGCCACCAGCGCACTTCCGCGACGACGGTGCCGACCACCGGGAGCGAGACGCGCAGGCGCTCTCCGGGGGCGAATTCGACCTCGCAACGCGCCATCAGGCCGAGCGCGGACATGTTGACGATCAACAGCGTCACCGGCCGCATGTCGGGCCCGGCGGCGCGAGCGCGATAATGGACCTCGTCGCGCGGGATCGCGCGGTTTTCGGTAATCGCTGCCTGAGCCAAACCCATGATGACGCCCCTTTCCCGGCGTGCTTCAGGCTACGCCGGGGGTATGAAGCGGATCAAAACAAAGCTCGTTAAGAATTTCTTGCCGGGCAGGATTTTCCCAGTCGTGTCAGATAATTCAGCCGCGAACGAGCAGGCCGTGATGCTTCTTGCCGGCGGCGATGCTGACCGGCTCGTCGCCGACCGTCACGATAAGCGACTCGTCGGTGACCTTCTCCGCGCCGATGCGCGCGCCACCGCCCTTGATCAGCCGGCGCGCCTCGCCCTTCGACGCGACGAGGCCGAGTCCGACCAGCGCATCCACGATCGCGATGCTGCCATCGACGGTCAGCGTTGGCAGGCTGCCGCCGGCGGCGCCCTCTTCGAAGGTGCGGCGCGCGGTCTCCGCCGCCTCGACGGCCGCCGCCTCGCCGCGGCACATCGCGGTCGCGGCACTGGCGAGGATCTTCTTGGCCTCGTTGATCTCGGCGCCCTCGAGCGCTTCAAGCCGAGCGATCTCGTCGAGCGGCAGATCGGTGAACAGCCGCAGGAAACGCCCGACATCGCGGTCGTCGGTGTTGCGCCAGAATTGCCAGTAATCGAAGTGCGGCAACTGGTCCTCGTGGAGCCAAACCGCGCCGGCCATGGTCTTGCCCATCTTGCCGCCGTCGGCCGTGGTGATCAGCGGCGTGGTGATGCCGTATACCTCGGTCGAATCCATCCGCCGCGCCAGTTCGATGCCGTTGACGATATTACCCCATTGATCCGAGCCGCCCATCTGCAGGCGGCAGCCGGCGCGACGCGACAGTTCCAGAAAATCATAGGCCTGGAGGATCATGTAGTTGAATTCGAGGAAACTGAGCGACTGCTCGCGATCGAGCCGTAGCTTGACCGAGTCGAAGCTGAGCATGCGGTTGACCGAAAAATGCTGGCCGACCTCGCGCAGGAAGGGGATATATTCGAGCGCGTCGAGCCATTCGGCATTGTCGAGCATGATCGCATCGCTCGGGCCATCGCCGAAGGTGAGAAAACGCTCGAAGATGCGGCGGATCGAGGCGACGTTGGTGGCGAGCCCGTCATGGTCGAGCAGCTTGCGCGCCTCGTCCTTGAAGCTCGGATCGCCGATCTTGCCGGTGCCGCCGCCCATCAGCACGATCGGCTTGTGACCGGCCTGCTGCAGCCGGCGCAGCAGCATGATCTGGACGAGGCTGCCGACATGCAGCGACGGCGCGGTCGGGTCGAAACCGATATAGCCGGGGATGACCTGCTTGCCGGCAAGCGCGTCGAGGCCGGCGGCATCGGTGAGCTGGTGGATATAGCCGCGGCTGTCGAGCAGGCGGAGCAGGTCGGATTTATGTTCGGTCATAGCGGGCGGGCGCTTAGCACGGCGATGCGCGACGGCGCTACCTCAGCGCGGCAACTCCGCCAGCGGATCGACCGGCAAGCGGCCCTTGCGCAGTTCGAAATGCACCTCCGGCCGATC
Source organism: Sphingomonas sp. AR_OL41 (assembly GCF_029911635.1). Lineage (GTDB taxonomy): Bacteria > Pseudomonadota > Alphaproteobacteria > Sphingomonadales > Sphingomonadaceae > Sphingomonas. The sequence continues at coordinate 213,109 of NZ_JARYTI010000002.1, read as the reverse complement.
GGCGAAACCCGAATCGCCCGACAGCGCGATCTTCTGGCCCCGCTTCACCGCCTGGCCACGCTGGACGAGCAGCTGGCTGGCATGGCCGTAGACGCTGGTCCAGCCATCGCCATGCTTGATGATCACCAGTCCGCCGAGATTGGAGATCTCGCTGCCGGCATAAGCGACGACCCCGTCGGCGGCGGCGGTGATCGGGGTGCCGGTGGGGACCGCGATCTTGATGCCGTTGTAACGTTCGCCGCTCGCGCCCGGGCCGAAGCGCGCGACGATGCGCCCGCGCACCGGCCAGGCGAAGCCGCCGCGCAGGCTCGACGGTTCCTGGACGGGCGTGAAGGCCGAAACAGGCTGGCTGGCGGTCTGGGCGGGACGGGCCGGGCGTTGATGCTCGGCGATCGCCGGCTGGCTGCCGGTGACGATATCGTCGATGTCGAGGCGGAAGGCGGCGGCGCGCTCGGCGGCGGTGGCGGTGCCGATGGCAGCAGCGCCGCCCGGAATCAGCACGCGCATGCCGACGCGCAGCACATAGGGCGCGCTGAGCTCGTTGGCGGCGATGATCCTGCCCCAGTCGACGCCATAGGCACGCGCGATGGCGATACCCGTCTCGCCGGCGCGAACGAGGTGATAACGCCCGCCGGGAATAGCGAGGCGCTCGCCGGCGCGGATCGTGAACGGCTGTATGAGGTTATTGGCGCGGGCGATCGCCTCCGAGCCCGAGCCGGTGACGTCGGCGACATGGCGCAGCGTGTCGCCTGGGCGCACGACATAGGTCGAGTCGGCGATGACGCGCGCATCGGGCACGACGGCACGCGATTGCCACGCCGGCGGCGGCGCGGCGGGCACGGTGCGGACATCCTCGTCGATGCGATGCGGCTCGTAACGGTCGCGCGGCGTGTCATCGCGCGCCGGATTGTCCTGCGGATAATAGGGTTCGGGACGCGAATCCTGCGGAATGCAGCCCCCGGCGAGCAAAGCGACGATCAGCACGGCACTTGGCCGCAGGCACAGGCGTCGCATCTTCCCCTCCCGTCAGCGATACGCGGCGTCGAGCATAGCGAGCGAGTCGCGATGTGTCAGGTCGAGATGCAGCGGCGTCACCGCGACATAATCGTCGGCGACGGCTTCGAGATCCGTGGCATGCGCCGGGGTCTCGACCGTCGGGCCCAGCGCGAACCAGTGATATTCATAACCGCGCGGATCGCGATTGGTGACGATCTGCAGCCGGCCATAATCGCGCAGCCCCTGGCCTACGACGCGGATACCCTTGACCGCATCATCGGGCACGGCAGGGAAATTGACGTTGATCAGCGTGCCGCGCGCATAGGGCGTGGCAAGGATCGGGCGCAGCACGCGTTCGCCCCAGGCGCGCGCAGCGGCGAAGGGGACGGCGTCGCCCATGCCTTCACGGGCATAGACTTGGCTCAGCGCGATCGAGCGGACGCCGGCGAGTGCGCCCTCCATCGCCGCCGAGACGGTGCCCGAATAGGTCACGTCCTCGGCAAGGTTGGCGCCGCGATTGACCCCCGACAGGATCAGGTCGGGCGGCGTGTCTTTCATCAGCCGTGCCAGCGCCATCATCACCGCGTCGGTCGGCGTGCCGGAAACGGCGTAGCGCTTGTCGCCGTGACGACGCACGCGCACCGGGCGGCTGAGCGTCAGCGAGTGGCCGGCGCCTGACTGCTCTTCCGACGGCGCGACAACCCAGACATCGTCGGACAAGGTGGCCGCGATCTCCTCGAGCACTTTTAGCCCGGGGGCATGATAGCCATCGTCATTGGTCAGCAGGATGCGCATCAGCGGGTCGGCTCGAGGCGCGTCACGCCGTGCATGAAGGGCACGAAGGCCTCGGGCACGGTGATCGAACCGTCCTCATTCTGGTAATTCTCGATCACCGCGACGAGCGTGCGACCCACCGCGAGCCCCGAGCCGTTGAGCGTATGGACGAAGCGCGTGTTCTTTTCGCCTTCAGGGCGATAGCGCGCGTTCATGCGACGCGCCTGGAAGTCGGTGCAGGTCGAGCAGCTGGAGATTTCGCGATAGCGGCCCTGGCCGGGCAGCCATACTTCGAGATCATAGGTGCGCGCGGCGGAGAAGCCCATGTCGCCGCTGCACAGCTTCATGCGGCGGAACGGCAGGCCAAGCTGGGTGAGCAGCGCTTCGGCGGCGCCGGTCATACGCTCATGCTCGGCCTCGGACTGGTCGGGCGTGACGATCGAGACCATCTCGCATTTGTCGAACTGGTGCTGGCGGATGAAGCCTCGCGTGTCGCGCCCGGCCGAACCCGCCTCGGAGCGGAAGCACGGCGTCAGCGCGGCGAAGCGCATCGGCAGTTCGCCTTCGGGCAGGATCTGTTCGCGCACGATGTTGGTCAGGCTGACCTCGGCGGTCGGGATCAGCCAGCGACCATCCGTGGTGCGGAACGAATCCTCGGCGAATTTCGGCAACTGGCCCGTGCCGAACATGATCTCGTCGCGGACCATCAGTGGCGGGACGACCTGTTCATAGCCATAATCGCGCGCCAGCACGGTCAGCATATATTGGCCGAGCGCGCGGTAGAGCCGCGCCAGCGGACCGCGCAGCAGCGTGAAGCGTGTGCCGGCGAGCATTGCGCCGGTTTCGAAATCGAGCCCGAGCGCGGGGCCGATCGCGTCATGCTCGCGCGGTGCGAAGGCGAATTCGGGAAGCGTCCCGCGCATATGGACCAAGACATTGCCATCTTCGTCGAGACCCTCGGGGACATCGGCGAGCGGCAAATTGGGGATCGCGGCGAGCAGGCCGTTGAGTTCCTCGCCCAGCGCGGCTTCCTCGGCCTCGATCGCCGGCATGGTCAGTTTGAGTTCGGCGACCTCGGCCATCAGCGCGGCGGCGGTCGTCTCGTCCTTCGCCGCCTTGGCTGCGCCGATCGCCTTCGAGGCTTCGTTGCGGCGCGCCTGGCCGGTCTGCGCCCGGGTGATCAGGGCGCGGCGCTTCTCGTCGAGCGCGAGCAGGGTGGCGGCCGAGGGCGCGAGGCCGCGACGGGCGAGCCCGGCATCGAAGGCCTCGGGATTTTCGCGGATCAGGCGTATGTCGTGCATGTGCGGCGCTATGGCGGCCGGTCTGGCGGTACGCAACCCGTGGCTGCCACCATGCGTTGAGTGCAGGGTTTTCGAGAGGACCGTCCCAATGCAATTAAGCCATAATGCCTGCGTGCTCGTCGCCGATGGTCGCAAGATGCTGTTCCTGCGCAATGAAGGCGATTCGACCCATCCGCACCTCGTCGTCGAACATGCCGAGGAACAGCGTAATCCCGACGATCATGACCAGAAGACCGACGCCGCAGGCCGTGCCGGCGCGCGCGGCAGCGCCGGGCAGAATTCGTTCGCCGAGGCCGATTTTCACCAATTGGCGGAGGATCGCTTTGCCGCCGACGCCGCCGACCTGCTCAAGCGACGGGCGCTTGCGGGCTCGTTCGAGTCGCTGATCGTCATCGCGCCACCGCATACGCTGGGCGAGCTGCGCAAACATTACCACGCGTCGGTGAGCGACAAGCTGACCGGCGAGCTCCACAAGGATCTAACCGGCCATACGATATCGGATATCGAGGCGGCGCTGCTCGCCGCCTGACGCGTCAGGCGGTAACGCGAGTCGGCTTGGCGAAACGCTTGCGCGCGACGAGCGCCGCTGCGGCAGCGCCGAACAGCAGCACCATTGGCGGTGCCGGAACGGGGGCGGGCGGACCGCCGGTTGATCCGGTGCTGCCGCTCGATCCGTGCCCGCCATTGGAGCCGCCATTGGAACTCCAGCCGCCATTGCTGCTCCAGCCATGGCTGCTTGAGCCGTAGCTGCTCGAACCGTTGGACGAGCTTGCCGACGAGTTGCTGCTCGACGAGCCGTTCGACGAGCTCGACGTGGACGAGGCGACATTGCCGCTCGACGAGGAGGAGGACGAGGTCGACGACGATGTGGAAACATTGCCGCTCGATGAGGACGACGACGAGACGTTGCCGCTCGACGATGACGACGAGGCCGAGGACACGTTGCCACTCGACGCCGAGGAGACGTTGCCCGAGCTGCCACCGCTGGCAGAGGAGACGTTGCCGCTGGAGGTCGAGGAGGTGCTGCCGGACGAGAAGCCGCCGGTGCTCGACGAGGTCGACGAGCCGCCGGTGGATGAGCCGCCGGTGCTGGTCGATGTCGAAGAGCCGCCCGTGCTCGTTGACGATCCGCCGGTGCTGGTCGAGCTGGACGAGCCGCCCGAACCACCGCTGCTCGACGTCGACGAAATGTTGATCACGGTGCCGCTAGATCCGCTCGACGTACCGCTCGACGTCCCGCTGGAACCGGTGCTGCTCGAGGTCGAGGAGATGACAATGCCGCCGCTCCCGCCGCTCGATCCGCCGCCGAAGAAGCCGCCAGCGAAAAATCCGCCGCCGCTGAAGCCGCCGCTGCCGCCTACCACCGCGGCGCCGCCACCACCGCCACCGCCGCCGCCGGAAACGAACGGCGCGCCGGATTCGGCATAGGACGGGGGCAGGGGAATCGGTGCGCCCTGGCTCGTTACCGTGACGACAGCCGGCGGGCAGGCCGCGCGCGTCTGTGTCACGACTCGGCGGACGCGCGAGCCGCCGGCACTCGCCACCGTCGTGGTGTGTCGTACGACCCGCTTGACGACCCGGTTATAATGGCGGGCTTGTGCGCCCTCTGCGACGTGAACCGCCCCGCCGCCGACGAGAGCGCCCCCGCATGCGCACGCGCATAGTTTAGCAATGGCCATCCGCACTGACATGACGTCGTTCTTTCGCTACCGGCTCTATTACTGTGGCCGGAGGTAAACCCGTAGCCGCCGTTAAGCCGCTATCACGCCAAACTGCAAAATAAAGCGTTAAGCGCAACATCATTAACCAAATGAAAGTGATGCTTACGGGGTATTTGTCGCGGGCCGCCGTGCTTTTCATGGTTAATGTTTCGTGATGGCACGCTATATTGGTTAACAGGCGGCGCGTGATCATGACCCTGTGGCAATCGTCGATGGCAAGATTGTGTGGTGAAGCAATGTCGTGGGCCGCGGCATTGAACAAATTAAGTGCCCCCAAATGCTTGCTCTCTTGCTTGTGATGCGCGGACGGCATGGCTATAGGGCCGGCCCATGGGGTCGGTGGCAAGATATCTACATGGTGCTGCCCCGACCGAGGGAGAGTGGGGATGGCGACGGCTTTGAATCACTTCGACGAATCCGCAAATTTCATTCCGCCCGCCGGTGGCGGTGACGGCTATCGGCCCGGTGTCGACGAGCCTTTCATGAACGCGCGTCAGCTGGCCTATTTTCGCGACAAGCTGTTGGCGTGGAAAGACGCGATCCTGCGCGAGGCACAGGGCACGCTGTCGCAGCTGCAGGTCGATTCCTTGCGCGAGGCGGATCTGACCGATCGCGCGTCCAGCGAGACCGACTGGTCGATCGAACTGCGCACCCGCGATCGCCAACGCAAGCTGATCTCCAAGATCGACGCGGCGCTTCGTCGCATCGAGGAGGGCGAGTATGGCTATTGCGAGGTGACCGGCGAGCCGATCTCGCTGGCGCGGCTCGAGGCGCGGCCGATCGCGACGATGACGGTCGAGGCGCAGGAGCGGCACGAGCGCAACGAAAAGGTCTCGCGCGAGGACTGATTTTTCTCGCGCCGCGACGGGTCGTCGGCATGGTCCTTAAGCAGTTCGATACGATTTCCCGGCTAATCACCACGCCACGGAGGTCGATGCAGAGCGGACCATGGACCAATATTCGAATGACCCATTCAGCGGCGTCGCCAACGACGATCCCGCCAGCAACCGTCAGGAATCGCGCGACAGCCTTTTCCTGATGGCCGACATGCGTGTGCCCGGCTCACGCGACGTGCAGCAGATCCGCGTGCGCAACCTGTCGCCCGGCGGGCTGATGGCGGATTATTCGGAAATCCTGCAGCAGGGTATGGTGATCGAGTTCGAGGTACGCGGCATCGGCTGGATTACCGGCCAGGTCGCGTGGTCGGCGGCCGGGCGTATCGGCGTTGCCTTCGACCGTCAGATCGACCCGATGCTGGCACGCAAACCGGTCGGCATGGGCGCCAAGACACCCGTCTACGTCAAGCCGATCATGCCGCGTCGCTGATCCCGGCGCCCGGTCGGGCCGGCGCCGAGACCGCGTCGTGCGGCTTACAGGCCGGCCATTTCTTCCTTGATTCGCAGTTTCTGCTTCTTCAGCGCCGCGAGTGTCGCGGGGTCTGGCATCGGCCGATGCGTCTCGTCGGCGATCTGTCGGTCCAGGACGGCGTGCTTGGCTTCGAGAGCCGAGTAGTGCGCGGTCTGCATGGATGCATTCTCCTGCATTGCTGGTCGGGGGGAGCAAAGTAGAACATGATGACAGTTAAAAGTCTCCCCGAATCGACGCGATTCGCGACGTAACGAGGCAATTTTCGCGACGGCTTGTTTTTGCGGGGCGAGGCGGCCAAGCACGATCGAAGCAAGTCGCATCGCACGGGGATTCGATGGACGAGACACTGATCGCCAAGCGTCTGGAAATGTTACGGATCGAGCATCGCGACCTCGATTCCGCGATCGGCGCCCTGTTCGAGACGGGATCGACCGACCAGTTGCAGCTTGCCCGCCTGAAGAAGCGCAAGCTGAGGCTCCGCGACGAGATTGCGCTGCTGGAAGATCAACTGATCCCGGACATCATCGCCTGATCCGCTTTGGGACGGCCGACCTGTTTCGATGCCGCGCAAGCGCTATGTCGTTAACGTCCTGTTTATGTCAGACCTTTCCGGGATGGACTGGCCCCTTTCCGAATCGCGACTTCATCGTCGCCTGATCGACACCTTGTATGTCGACGCCATGGTGCTGGCCGACGAGGCGCGCGCCTATTTCGACGAGGGTGGCCGGGCCGATCGCGAGGCGCTCGATCCGATGGCGCGGGTGTCCTTTTCGTGCGAATCGCTCAAGGTGACGACGCGGCTGATGCACATCATCGCCTGGCTGTTGACGCAGCGCGCGGTCGATGCCGGCGAAATGACCCCGCGCGATGCGCTCGATCCCTCGCGACGTCTGGGACCGGCGCCGATCAGTGATGAGGATGCGACGCGGCCGATGCCCGCGGTGGCGCGCAGCCTGATCGCGGCAAGCACCGAGCTTTATCGCCGCGTCGCGCGGCTGGACGACGCGCAGGCGAGCGAGATGGCCGCGCCGAGCCCGGCGCGCTCGATGTTCGACCGGCTGGCAATGGCTTTCTAGGTTTTTCGCGCTTGGGGGAGCCGCTGCGGGGGGCTGTAGCGGCAAGGGAGCGGCGAGCGGGCATGTCCCGCTCGCCGTTTTCGCGTCAGAGCTTCAGGCGCGCGCGGGCGGCGAGATATTCGCGCTCGAGCCGATCGACGCGGTCGGCGACCGATTCGACCTTGTCGACCACGCCGATCCCCTGGCCCGAGCCCCAGATATCGCGCCACGCCTTGGGCTTGGGGCTGTTCCCCTCTCCGAAATCCATCGTCTTGAGATCGCCCTCGGGGAGATTGTCGGGGTCGAGGCCCGAGTCGACGATCGACTGGCGCAGGTAATTGCCGTGCACGCCGGTGAAGAGATTCGAATAGACGATGTCGGCCGCCTTGCCGGCAACGATCCCGTCCTTGTACGCCTCGGGCGCGTTCGCCTCCTTCGTGGCGATGAAGGGCGAGCCGATATAACCGAGATCGGCCCCCATCGCCTGGGCGGCAAGCACGGCGCCGCCCGTGGCGATCGAGCCCGACAAGGCGAGCGGCCCGTCGAACCACTGGCGGATTTCCTGGACGATGGCGAAGGGCGAGAGCCGTCCGGCATGGCCGCCGGCACCGGCAGCGACCGCGATCAGGCCATCGGCGCCTTTTTCGATCGCCTTGCGCGCGAAACGATCATCGATGATGTCGTGCAGCGTGATGCCACCCCAGGCGTGGACCGCCGTATTGAGGTCCTCGCGCGCACCGAGCGAGGTGATGACGATCGGCACCTGCCATTTTGCGCAGGTAACGAGATCCGCCTCGAGCCGGTCATTCGACTTGTGAACGATCTGGTTGACCGCAAAGGGCGCGGCGGGGCGATCGGGATTGTCGCGATTATGTGCCGCCAGCTCTTCGGTAATGCGGTGCAACCACTCGTCGAGCAGCGTCTGAGGTCGCGCATTAAGCGCGGGGAAGGATCCGACGATTCCGGCCTTGCACTGGGCAATGACCAACTCCGGACCAGAGATGATGAACAGCGGCGAGCCGATGATGGGCAGGCGCAGGCGATCGAACAGGGCGGGAAGAGTCATGCGAGTTTCATAGCGCAACCGAAATGGCTGTCCAGCGTGCGGATCGGCGCACGGTTTGCCTTGCCGCGCGGATGCCTTATGGCGCTAACACACTCACCCCCCGGAGTCCCTCCCATGAAGTTTGCGTACGCCTCTCTACTGCTGATGACCGTTTCCGCGCCTGCTCTCGCGGCACAAGGTCGGCTGCCCACCGATGTCGCACCGCTCAGCTACGACATCACCGTCGCACCCGACGCCAAGGCGATGACCTTCAGCGGGCATGAGACGGTGACGATCGCGGTGAAGAAGCCGACGACGACGATCCAGCTGAACGCGGCCGAACTCAAGATTTCGCGGGTCACGTTCGACGGCGCGGCCGTGCCCTTTGCTGTGAACGATGCCGACCAGCTGCTGACGGTAACGCTCCCTAAGGCAGCGGCCGCCGGGACGCACAAGTTGGCGCTGGCTTGGGACGGCAAGATCAACAAGTCGGCCGCCGGCTTCTTCGCGATCGATTACACCAATGTCGATGGATCGGCGGCGCGGATGCTCGCGACTCAATTCGAGGCGCCCGATGCGCGGCGCTTCGCACCGATGTGGGATGAGCCCGCGTTTAAGGCGAAGTTTACACTCAGTGCGGTGGCGCCGGGCAACCAGACGGCGTTTTCCAACATGCCCGCCACGATGGTGACGAAGCAGAAGGACGGCAGCAAGCTGTATCACTTCGCGCAGTCGCCGGTGATGTCGAGCTATCTACTGTTTCTCGGCATGGGCGATGTCGAGCGCAAGACGGTGATGGCCGGCAAGACCGAGATCGGCATCATCACCCGGCGCGGCGTGGTTGATCAGGGCGATTATGCGCTGGGCCAGGCCAAAAAGCTGCTCGCTTATTACAACGACTATTTCGGGCAGCCCTATCCGCTGCCCAAGCTCGACATGATCGCGGCGCCGGGGTCGAGCCAGTTCTTCGGCGCGATGGAGAATTGGGGCGCGATCTTCTATTTCGAGCCCGAGGTGCTGTTCGACCCCAAGCGTGCGACGCAGAGCGGGCGTGAGCGCATCTTCATCGTCGTGGCGCACGAGATGGCGCACCAATGGTTCGGCGACCTCGTGACGATGCGCTGGTGGGACGATCTGTGGCTCAACGAGGGCTTCGCCTCGTGGATGGAGAACAAGGCCAGCAGCGATCTCAACCCAAGCTGGAACGCGCGTGCCACCGCCGTATCGCAGGACCGCGAGGGCGCGCTCGGCTTTGACGCGACGGCCGCCACGCATCCGATCATTCGCCATGTCGAGACCGTCGACCAGCTCGGCGAAGCGTTTGACGGCATCACCTACCAGAAGGGGCAGGCGGTGATCGGCATGATGGAAGCGACGCTGGGACCGGACGTGTTCCGCGCCGGCATTCGCAGCTACATGGCAAAATATAATCACGGCAACACCGACACCGACCAGCTGTGGGACGAACTGGCCGCCGCTGCGGGCAAGCCGGTGGCGCAGGTCGCGCACGACTTCACCTTGCAGGGCGGCGTGCCGCTGGTCACCCTGACGGGCGCGCGCTGCGAAAATGGCGTGACCAATGCGATGCTGACGCAGGGGCGCTTCGGTCTCGACGCGGCGTCGAAGAAGCCACAGACCTGGCACGTGCCGATGACGCTTGGCGTGGTCGGCGGTCCGGTTACCAGCGCGATCGTCTGGGGTGCGGCGCCTGCCACGGTGGCAGTCAAGGGTTGCGGCACGCTGGTGCTGAACCAGGGCAAGCAGAGCTATGTCCGTGTGATGTACGACGATGCCAGCCATGCCGCGCTGGTGCGTGACTTCGCGAAACTCGACCTGACCGATCAGCTCGGCACGCTGGGCGACGATTTTGCGCTGGCGATGAGTGGCGATCAGAGCCTCGATCGCTATTTCGCTTTGCAGGCCGCGGTACCGGTCGATGGCAATGCCTTGCTATGGTCTTCAAATGCCGGAGACCTGAACGGCATGATCGGCCTCTACAGCGGCACACCGCTCGAGCAGCCGCTGCGCGCCAGGGTGCGCGCCACGCTCGCACCCGTGATGGCGCGTGTCGGGTTCACCGCGCAGCCGGGCGAATCGCCGCTGGTGACCAATTTGCGCGAAACGCTGATCGCCTCGCTCGGCGCGACGGGCGATACCGAGGTGATGACCAAGGCGCGCGACTATGTTGCCCGGTTGCAGCGGGACCCGAACGCGATTCCGCCGGCGATCCGCAGCCCGATCCTCGGCACCTTCGCGCGCAACGCGACGCCGGCGGAATGGGAAACCTTGCTGGCGATCACCCGGGCCGAGAAGAACCCGGTGGCGCGCAACGGCTATGTCCGGCTGCTCGGCGCGGCCAAGGACGACGCGCTGGCGAAGCGCGCGCTCGGCCTGTTGCTCGGCGATGAGCTGACCACGCCGCAAAAGGCCAGCCTGCTTGCCACCATTGCGTCGCGGCATCCCGACATGGCGTTCGACTTCGCGGTCGCCAATCTGGAACTCGTCAACGGCTTCCTCGAGACGAGCACCCGCGCCGGGTTCGTTGTCGGGCTGGCGTCCGGGTCGAACGATCCGGCGATGCCGGCCAAGGTGACGGCGTTCGCCGAAAAGAATCTGCCAGAGGCATCGCGTGGCGGTGCGAAGCGGACGCTGGCGCTGATTGAGACGCGGCGTCAGGCGGCAGAGCGACTGAAGCCGGCGGTTTCGACCTGGCTGGGCGGCGGCGCGGGCTGATTGCCCTGATTCAATCATCGCGCCGCGTGGCGCAGGAGCGAGCTTGCGGGCGCGCAGGGCGTGCCCGCCATCGCTCTTTCTTATCGTTGATTGCAGGAAAATCCCGCGCCTGCTCGCTGACCTGCCGGCACCTGCTCAGCAGGTGCCGGCCGACCTGTTCCGCACCTGTTATGTTGGATTCGGATAATGGTACCAAGTCACTGAAATAGCGCGGGCAAGTACGCGATCTGATCGCTTCTTGACCGGGCAAAAAAGTCGCACCTGATTTTGCAGGTGGAGCAGGTGAAAATGTTGGACGGGCGGTCAGCCGACCCGCACCAGCCCCGCCGCGCAGGCGTGCGCCTTTTCGACATAATGCGCCGCCGACATCAGCAGCATCGCGGCGGCATTGTCGTCGAGCGTCCGCACGGCGCGCGCCGGGCTGCCGACGATCAGGCTGCCGGGCGGGAAGGTCTTGCCTTCGGTCACCAGCGCGCCGGCGCCGACGATCGAGCCGGCGCCGATCACCGCGCGATTGAGGACGATCGCGCCCATGCCGATCAGCACTCGGTCCTCAATCGTGCAGCCGTGCAGGACGGCGTGATGGCCGATCGTGCAGTCGGCGCCGATCGTCAGCGGTGTGCCGGCGTCGCTGTGCCCCATCGCGCCTTCCTGGATGTTGCTGCGCGGCCCGACGATGATCGGCGTGTTGTCGCCGCGAATCACCGCGCCGAACCAGACGCTGGCGTCTTCTCCGAGCTGGACGTCGCCGATCAGATCGGCACTGGGCGCGACCCATGCGCCTGCGCCGAGCGCGGGCCGCTTTCCGTCGAGTTCATAGAGCGGCATTAGGCGAAAACCTCGGCAAGTGTGTCGGTTCGCGGACCGTCTTTTTGGTCACGCAACTGGACGTAAAGCGTGGCATGAACGGCAGCGCTCATCGCAATAACGAAAGTCTGGAAGAAAGCGCTCGCGAAGATATGCCATAGCGGCCAGCCATTGTTGAGCACGGCTTCAAAGGCGCTTTCGCCGCCATAAAAGGCATAGGTGGCGCGGCTGAGGAGGTAGGTTCCGCCACCGCCGAACAATATTAAGACCAATATGACTCCGAAAACGGGCCAACGTGCACCTCGCGTCAGGGCCTCGCTGCGACGAAGGGCCTCGATCGGGCCAAGCGGCTCCACCGAGACGGCTGGCAGCGCCATTGCCCATGCGGTCATCAACATCAATCCGGGAACGATCAATAGCAAGGTTGCAAAGCCGATGCCGCAGTTCGACAAAAACGCCATCGTCACAAGAATGATGAAGCGCCGTATGACCGTATCGACGTCCTGCGCTATCGGTTGATCGCTGCCGTCCAACGTCGCGACGACGATTCGGCTTATCAGGGCATAGGCGAGGGTAACGCCAAGGACCGACGTTACGGTCGACATGATCAAGGTGGCGGCCAGTGACATCCATGGCGAGTTTGCGAAGCCAGCAGTGATATGGGCAGACAGTACGCGCAGGAGCGCGAGGGGGATTCCCCCGAACAGCAGTGCAACGACAAGTATTTCACCGGGGCGTCGGCCGATCGCATCAAAGGCGCGGGACCAGATTCGACCGATCTCGGCCTCGGGCGTCCGTTGATGTTGCGGCGCTGTCGCCATGTCGTACCCCCATGTTGTCCTTTCGATACGGTGGCGTTCAAAATCGGCCGCGTCGAGCGACAATTGCCGTTGCGCGTTTCACGACTTGCTCTAAACCCTTGCGATCGGGACAGCTTGCGTCACCGGGGGCATGAGTGAGCGGGGAAACTGAGCATCAGGCGGCTATCGCCGCCGATCGTTTCGCTGCGGCGCATCGTGCGCTTCGGGCGGACCCGTCGATTCAGTTCACCATGCAACCGGTAAAGCCGCCCGCGCCGCCGCCGCCCTGGCTCAAAAGCTTCTTCCATTGGCTCGCTTATGGGCCGATCGGGCGGTTTTTCAGCTGGATCGCCAGCTTCATGCCTGACGCGCCCGTCGCGCGGGCGTTGTTGTGGACTTTGCTCGCGATCCTCGCGGCGACTCTGTTGTGGGTCATCGTGGTGCGGCTGCGCGAAGGACAATGGCGCCTGCCGCGGCGGCGCCGTGTCGTGGCGGCGTCGGCCGAGCCGGAAGAAGAAGCCTGGTCGCCCGATGCGGCACCGGTGCGCGCCTGGCTCGAGGAAGCCGATCTGCTCGCCGCCGACGGGCGCTACGCCGAGGCGGTACATCATCTGCTGTTCCGCTCGATCGAGGATATCGCACGCCGTCGTCCGCGCCTCGTGCGGCCGGCTCTGACGAGCCGCGAACTGGCCGCCGCGGATGCCGTACCGGCACCGGCGCGCGATCTGTTCGCGCGGATTGCGCGACTGGTCGAGCGCAGCCTGTTCGGTGGCCGGCCGGTCAGCGTCGAGGACTGGACCGGCGCGCGCGCCGCCTATGCCGATTTCGCTCTGCCGCGGACGTGGCGCGCATGAGCGACCTCGTCGTCAGCGGCACGTCCAGCGGTACCGGCGCGTTCCGCGCCCGTACGGTCGCGATCATGCTGGCGATCGGCATTCTCGGTTTCGCTGCGACGCTGGTGCTTGGTGCCTATGCGCCGGATTTCCGCTCGGGCAACGATGCTCGCGGCCATGCGCTGTCCAACGCGGCGATCGGGTTTAGCGGGATCGTGCGGTTGGCACAGGATACCGGGCGCAACCCGACCGTCATTCGCGACGACAAGCGGCTGAGTGGCGACGCGCTCGTGGTGCTGACACCCGAATTTGCCTCGACGCCGATGGGCGATATGCTGGCCACGCGCAAGGGCAAGCCGACGCTCATTATCTTTCCCAAATGGTTGACGATACAAGACCCGGCTCACCCCGGCTGGGTGCGCTATATCGGGCTTGATCCGCCGGCCGAACCCGAGGGCGTGCTGGCGCCCGACACCAAGCTCACCTTCACGCAACGCCGCAGTGGTGGCGTGGCGCTCCATGTGACCGGGGAGGGCGGACCCGACCTGGCCTTCAAGGCGCCGCAACCGCTACAAACGCTGACCGGCGCCGGGGTGATTCCGATCATCACCGATGAACAGGGCGGCGTGGTGTTCGGACGGATCGGTCAACTCTATTTTCTCGCCGATCCCGACCTGCTCAACAATCGCGGACTGGCCGACGCCGGTCAGGCAAGAGCGGCATTGGCCTTGCTCGACTATATGAACCCCGCCGATGCGACCGAGATCGACTTCGACGTGACGCTGAACGGGCTCGGCCGCGCACCGAACCCGCTCAAGCTGATGTTCCAGCCGCCTTTCCTGCCGATGACGCTGGCGATCGTCGCGGCACTGCTGCTCGCCGGTTGGCAGGCGTTCGGCCAGTTCGGCGCGCCGCGTCGCCGCCCACGCGCCATCGCCTTCGGCAAGGCCGCGCTGATCGACAATGCGGCTGCGTTGGTGCGGCGTGCGCGGCGCGAGAAGACGCTGGGTGGCCGCTATGCCGATGTCGTGCGCGAGCGCGCGGCGATCGTGTTCGGTGTCCCGGCGCGCCTGCGTGACGGCGCGATCGACGCCTATCTCGACCGGCTCGGACGCGGCGCGAAATTCACGGATCTGGCCGAAGCCGCGCGCGATGCGCGCGACCGGCGCGAGGTACTCGAGGCGGCGCGGGCGCTGCATCGCTGGCAATGGGAGAAGAAGGCGTGACGGTCGAAGAGGTCAAGGCTCTGGCGGATGCGATCCGCGACGAGGTCGGCAAGGCGGTCGTCGGGCAGGAAGCGACCGTCGAAATGATGCTGGTCGCGCTGTTCGCCGGCGGCCACATCCTGCTCGAAGGTCCGCCGGGCACCGCCAAGACGCTGATCGCGCATAGCTTCGCGCACGCGGTGGGGCTGAAGTTCGGGCGCATCCAGTTCACGCCCGACCTGATGCCGGGCGACATCATCGGCGCCAATTTGTTCAACTTCCAGACCTCGACCTTCTCGCTGACGCGCGGCCCGATCTTCACCGACCTGCTGCTGGCGGACGAGATCAATCGCACGCCGCCCAAGACCCAGGCGGCGTTGCTCGAGGCGATGCAGGAGCGGACCGTGACGATCGACGGCGAGAGCTTGCCGCTCGGCGACCGTTTCATGGTGGTGGCGACGCAGAACCCGATCGAGCAGCAGGGTGTCTATCCGCTGCCCGAGGCGCAACTCGACCGCTTCCTGTTCAAGCACAATGTCGATTACCCGTCGGCCGAGGAAGAGCGCAAGATCATCGCCACGCACGGCGCGCGCCAGGCGGCGATGTCGCCGGAGGAGTGGGGCGTCGGCAAGCGCGCCGACGCCGCGTCGATCGGCGAGGCGGTCGAGGCCGTCGCCTCGGTCGCGCTGGTCGATGAGGTGATCGATTACATCGCCGCGTTGATCCGCGGCACGCGCAACGTCGCCGATCTCGAAAGCGGCGCTTCCCCGCGTGCCGGCGCGATGCTCGCCGGCGCGGCGCGGGCGCGGGCGGCGATCGACGGCCGCAACTTCGTCATCCCCGACGACGTCAAGGCACTGGCGCCGGCGTTGCTGCGGCACCGCCTGATCCTGTCGCCGGCCGCCGAGATCGACGGTCGGGTGATCGAAGATGTCGTCGCGTCGATCATCGAGACGATCGAGGCGCCGCGTTGATCTATCCGACGCGCTCGGCAGTGCTGGCGGCGGCGGCGGGGGCACCCGTCGCCTTGTTGATCGGCGTGTTGCTGCCGGCGCGCTGGTATGCCGGGCTGGCCTGGCCGGTTGCGGTGCTGCTGCTGACGATCGTCGATGCGCTGAGCGGCGCGCGCAAGGGCGAGGCTGTACTGTCGCCGATCCCCAGCGCCAGCGTCGGCGCGACGGTCGATGCGAGGATTACCGTCCGCGTGCGTGGCGCGGGCCCACCGCAGGCGGCGCAAGTCGCGCTCGCCGGCAACGCGCTGCTCGGGATCGAGGATGACGGCCGCTTGTGGATTCCGCTGCAAGGCGGGGAGGGTGCCGCGTTGATGCCGCTCGTCGCGCTGCGGCGCGGACTGGCGCGGTTCGAGGCGGTGTGGCTGCGCTGGCGCGGGCCCCTCGGGCTGGTGTGGAAGCAGCAACGCATGCAGATCGACCGCAGCTTTGCGATCGTGCCCGATGTTCGCCCGGTACGCGAGCGCGGCGCGCAGATCTTCCAGCGTTTCGCCGTCAACGGGTTGATCGCGCAGGCTGACCGCGGCGATGGTGCCGATTTCGAGGCGCTCGTCGAATTTCGCTCGGGCATGGACCGACGCGCGATCGACTGGAAGCAGTCGGCCCGCCATTTCAAGCTCCACGCCAAGGAGTATCGCACCGAGCGCAACAACCAGATCGTCTTCGCGGTCGATGCCGGTCGGCAGATGTCCGAGCCGGTCGGTGGCTTGCCGCGGGTCGATCGTGCGGTCTCGGCGGTGCTGCTGACGGCCTGGGTGGCGCTCAAGCTGGGCGACCGCGTCGCGCTCAACGTGTTCGACTCGCGACCGCGCATCGCCTCCGGGCTGGTGTCGGGTGTGCCCGCCTTTGCCGAGTTGCAGCGGCTGGCGGCGGCGATCGATTATTCGACCGAGGAGACCAATTACACCTTCGCGCTGACGACGCTGGCCACCAAGCTGACCCGGCGATCGATGATCGTGCTGTTCACCGAATTTACCGACCTGACCTCGGCCGATTTCATGGTCCGTGCGGCGGCGCGGATCGTCGAGAAGCATCTGCTGCTTGTCGTCGTGCTGCGCGACGAGGAGGTCGAGGCGATCGCCGATCGCATGCCCGAAACGCCCGACGACGTGACCCGCGCCGTCACCGCCGCCGCGCTGCTCAGGGACCGGCGGCTCGCTTTGGCGCGGTTGCAGCACCTCGGCGTGCATGTCATCGAAAGCGCCTATGACAAGGTCGGCGAGACCCTGGTTGCCGGTTATGTCGACCTCAAGCGGAGGAACCTGTTGTGAACGCCGCCACGCCGTTCGTCGACGCGCAGCCGGTGCTGGTCAATGCCAGCCGCTTCCGCGCCGCGCATGAAGATGAGTGGCGACGCCTCGACAGGCTGATCACGCGGATGGAGAAACGATCGATCGGCGCGCTGAGCGACGACGATCTGCTGGCGCTGCCCTTGCTCTATCGCACGACCCTCTCGTCGCTGTCGGTCGCGCGGCAGACATCGCTCGATCGTGCGCTGGTCGGCTATCTCGAACAGCTCTGCACGCGGGCTTATTTCCAGATTTACGGTGTACAGAATTCGGCGCTGCGGCAGATCGGCGGGTTCTTCGCGCGCGGCTGGCCGGTCGCGGTTCAGTCGTTATGGAAGGAGACGCTCGTTGCCTTCCTGCTGACCTTCGCGGGTGCGCTGGCGGCCTATCTCATGGTGCGGCACGATCCGAGCAGCTATTATACGCTCATCCCCGGAAGCATGTCGCAGGGGCGCGACCCATCGGCATCGGTCGAGGCGCTGCGCGCGACGATGCATGGTCATGGCAAGGGCGAGGAAGACGGGCTGGCGGTGTTCGCCGCCTTTCTTTTTACGCACAATGCGCAGATCGCGATCTTCGCCTTTGCGCTCGGTTTCGCCTTCGCCGTGCCGACGGTATTGCTGATCCTGTACAATGGTCTGATGATGGGCGCGATGATCGCGGTGTTCGATGCCAAGGGGCTGGGCGGAGAATTCATCGGCTGGCTGACGATCCACGGTACGACCGAGATATTCTCGATCATCCTGTCGGGGGCGGCAGGGATGCGCATCGGCACCGCGATCGCCTTTCCCGGACGCGAGACGCGCGGCGATTCGGCAACCCGCGCCGGGCGTCAGGCGGCGACCGTCATGGCGGGCGCGGTGGTCATGCTGATGGTCGCAGGCATGCTGGAAGGGATCGGGCGACAGGTGGTCGACGACACCGCGACGCGCTACGCGATCGGACTGACCATGCTGGCCGGCTGGTTGGTCTATTTCTATCTGCCACGGAAATCCGATGGCCTGGTTTAGGCGCAACCGCGACAAGCCGAAGGGCCCGGCGTCGTTGCGGCGCAGCTTCGTCACGCCGGAAGGTGTCGATCTCCAGCTCGAACTGGGCAGTGCCGGTACGCGTGCGGCGGCGTTCATGATCGACGCGATGATCATCATCGCGGTTCTCGTCGTCGCGACGATTATCATCATCATGTTGTTCGCTGCGTCGCAATCCGGCCTGCTGGCGATCGTCTGGCTGCTCGGCTTTTTCGTGTTGCGCAACGGCTGGTTCACGCTGTTCGAAATGGGCGGCCGCGGCGCCACACCGGGCAAGCGCGCCATGGGGCTTCGCGTCGTGGCGCGCGATGGCGCACGCCTTACCGGTGGCGCGGTGATCGCGCGCAATGCCATGCGCGAGATCGAGATATTCCTCCCGCTGTCGTTCCTGTTCGCGCAAGCGGTCGAGGGCGTCGCCGATGCGTTTCTGGTGATCTTCGCGCTGTCGTGGAGCGGGATATTCCTGTTCTTCCCGCTGTTCAATCGTGACCGGCTGCGTATCGGCGACATGATCGCCGGTACCTGGGTAGTGCGCAGCGGCGTCACCAAGCTTGGCGCGGATCTGGTCGCGCCGGTCGAGCGCCAGCGCCGGATATTTCCGGATGCCGCGCTCGACCTGTACGGTGTCTACGAATTGCAGACGCTCGAAGATGTGCTGCGTGGCGGGCGTGAAGATGCCATCGCCACGGTAGCCTGGTCGATCCGCAACAAGGCCGGTCTGCCCGACGATGGTCGCGATTTCGAGTTCCTTTCGGACTATTATGCGGCCTTATGTGTGCGACTGGAGCGCGGCCTGATGGTCGGTCGCCGACGCGAGAACAAACATGCTGGTGCTGCTCGCTGACGGGCATCGCTGGGGGGAAAGGCGCGGCATCATGAGTATCCGTGGATTGGGATTGTTGATGCTGTCCGCGATCCTGTCAGCCTGCTCCGCGCAGGCTCCTCAGCCGGCTGGTCCGCGCTGCGCCGCGTTGCGTGACGCGCCGATGGTGCATCTTCCCGGCGGCAGCTTCACGATGGGCGACGATCCGCATTATCCCGAGGAAGGCCCGCCGCGGCTGGTGACCGTCAAGCCGTTCTGGATCGACACGCACGAACTGACCAACGACGAGTTTGCGCGGTTCGTCGCGGCGACGGGCTACAGGACGATGGCCGAGCGTGCGCCCCCGGTAACGCCGGAGACGCCGGCGGAAATGCGCCTACCGGGCTCGGCCGTGTTCGCGGTGCCGGGCCAGGATGATCCACGCTGGTGGCGCTGGAAGATCGGGGCGCAGTGGCGCCATCCCTCGGGACCGCGCGAGACGATCACGGGCCGTGGCCAGGAACCCGTCGTGCAACTCGCTTATGAGGACGCCGAGGCCTATGCCCGCTGGGCCGGCAAGCGGCTGCCGAGCGAGGCGGAGTGGGAATATGCCGCGCTCGCCGGGCACAAGGCACTGCCCGAGCCGGTCGACGAACATGGCGTGCCGCAAGCCAATTATTATCAGGGCGTCTTTCCGGTGCGCGACCTGGGGCTCGACGGTTACCGTGGTCGTGCGCCCGTGGGTTGCTTCAAGCCCAACGCTTTCGGGCTGTACGACATGATCGGCAATGTCTGGGAATGGACCAGCGAGCGGGCGCGGCCCGGGAGCGAGGACCGCGTGATCAAGGGCGGATCCTATCTCTGCGCCGGCAATTACTGCGCGCGCTATCGTCCGGCCGCGCGGCAGTTCGAGGAGCGCGGGCTTGGCACCGATCATATCGGGGTGCGGCTGGTCAGCGACCAGGCGGCAGCGACGCGACATTGACGCCATCGTGATATTGTGGCACTATGCGTGCCAATAAATATCGCGGGGAGGAGTCGAATGGAGGTCTTGCGCACGCCCGAGCAGCGCTTTGCCGGCCTCGACGGCTATCCCTTTGCGCCGCACTACCTCACGGTCACCGACGCCGACGGCACCGATCTGCGGATCCATTATATCGATGAAGGGCCGCCCGACGCGCCGCCGGTGCTGCTGATGCACGGCGAACCGAGCTGGTCTTATCTCTATCGCAAGTTCATCCCCGCGCTCGTCGCCAAGGGCCACCGCGTCATCGCGCCCGATCTCGTCGGTTTCGGGAAGTCTGACAAGCCGGCAGCGCGGGCCGATTACAGCTATGAGCGGCACGTCGCCTGGATGAGCGCGTGGTTCACGGCGCTCGACCTGCGCGACGTCACGCTGTTCTGCCAGGATTGGGGCGGGTTGATCGGCCTGCGTCTCGTCACGGCCTTTCCCGAACGCTTTGCGCGGCTGGTGATCGCCAACACCGGCTTGCCGGTCGGGACCGGCTTTTCGGAAGGGTTCAACGCTTGGCTGAACTTCAGCCAGAATGTGCCGCAATTTCCCGCCGGCGCGATCGTCAATGGCGGCACATCGCGCGAGCTCACGCCGGCCGAGATCGCCGCCTATGACGCGCCCTTTCCCGACGAACGCTACAAGGTGGGCGCGCGGCAGTTCCCGACGCTCGTGCCGATCACGCCCGACCATGCCTCGGTGGCCGAGAATCGCGCCGCCTGGGCGGTGCTGGAAGGTTTCGACAAGCCCGTTGTGACCGCCTTCAGCGATCAGGACCCGGTCACGCGTGGCGGGGAAAAGGCCTTTGTCGATCGCGTGCCGGGCGCGCGGGGGCAGCCGCACCGCATCATCGCCGGCACAGGGCATTTCCTGCAGGAAGATGCGCCCGAGGAGCTTTGCGCACTGATCGATGACTTCATCCGTGCCGATACGGGAGCCAGACCATGAACGTTACCAACGCCGTTTTCCCCAAGCCCGAGCAGATCGCCGCCTTTTTCGGTGGGGCCGAGGATGGCCCGTTCGTGATGGTCAATCTGCTCAAGTTCAAGGACAAGGCCGAATATCCCGATGGCAGCGAACCGGAGCTTTCCGGGCGTGAGGCCTATGCGCGCTATGGTGCGGCGGTGCGCGCGTGTCTGGAATCCGTCGGCGGTACCGCAGTCTTTGCGGGCGCGGTGACGGAATTGATGCTGGGAGAGAGTGACGAACTCTGGGACATGGTCGCGCTGGCGCAATATCCGTCGCGCGCGGCGATGATGGCGATGGTCCAGTCGCCCGCCTATCAGGCGATCGAAAAGCACCGCATCGCCGGGCTGGCCGGTCAGCTCAACATCCGGACCAAGGTGCCCGCGGCATGACGCTGACCTATGATCTCTATTGGTCGTTCCGCTCGCCTTATTCCTATCTGGTGACGCCGCGACTGGTCGCGCTCGAGCGGATCTACGATGTGCGGGTCAATGTCTGCCCGGTCTACCCGATCGCGGTGCGGCAGCCAGATTTCTTCACCAGCAACGACCCGCTGTGGCTAAGCTATTTCATGCGCGATATCGGGCGCAGCGCTGAATTTGTCGGCCTGCCATTCCGCTGGGCATCGCCCGATCCGGTAGTGATGGATTATGCGACGCGCACCTATCCCAAGGAACAGCCCTATATCCACCGCCTGACGCATCTCGGCGTCGCCGCGGCGGAGCGGGGGCGGGGGCTGGCGTTTCTCGACGAAGTGAGCCGGATCATCTGGGGTGGGTCGGTGACCGACTGGCATCTCGGCGACCATCTTGACCGGGCAGCCGCGCGTGCCGGTCTCGATCTGGCCGAACTCGATGCGGCGATCGCCGCCGATGAGGCGGGCTATGCCGCGAAGGTCGAGGCCAACCAGGCGGCGCAGCGGCTCGACGGGCATTATGGCGTGCCGCTGATGGTGTTCGAGGGTGAGCCGTTTTTCGGGCAGGACCGCTTCGACCAGCTGGTCTGGCGACTGGAGCAGCACGGGCTGCAACGGCGCGTGATCGAAGCGGCGGCGTGACGGATGGGGGTGCCGAGGGCGCTCGTGGTCGGGCCGCTGCACGAAGCGAAGGTCCGATCGAGCTGCGCGGCACCATTCCCCCCCGAGAGCGGCGCCACGCCGATGACGAATGCGGCCGCTACGGGGATGGCCCCGCGTCCGCATGCGTCATCTCCCTCGCCGCGCAGGATGCCGTTATAATGTGGCATTGGCAATGCCGAAATAATTGCGCTCGGCCGTCGTGGTGCTAGGCTTTGGCGAAACAGAGGAGCGGGAAGTCATGACAAAGGTGATGCGCGGCGTGGTCGCGCTGGTCGGATTGTTCAATTTCGCCCTTGGAATGAGCTTCCTGCTCGACCCGGCATCAGGTGCGCAGCGCTTCTTCCTTACCCCGATCGGGTCGCAGGGCATGGCGACGATCCGCGCCGACTTCACCGCCTTCTTCGTCACCGGCGCGGTCTTCGCGCTGATCGGCGCGTGGCGGACATGGCGTGCGCCCTTGCTCGTCCCGATGCTCCTGCTCGGCGTTGCGATCAGCGGACGCGCGCTTTCGCTGCTACTCGATGGTGCAGCGAGCACGGCTTACCCGCCGATGCTGGTCGAGGCGATCATGATCGCGATCCTTGCCCTGGGCTGGCGCAGCTTTGCGGCGGAGCCGCAGTCATGAAGCGCTGGATCAAGGTCACGCTCGGCACGGTCGCGCTGCTCGCGGGGGGAATCTATCTCTCGAAGGACTATGTGCTGCTGCATATGCCGGGCTGGCTCGGGCCGCACATCTATCCCAACCGCCCCGTTACTTGGCAGCAAGGGCCGGCAACGGCGGCGCTGCCGGTGGCGCAGCGACCGCCCAACATCATCCTGATCGTCGGCGACGACCTCGGCTATAACGATATCAGCTTCAACGGAGGCGGCGTCGCCGGCGGCCTGCTCAAGACGCCCAATATCGACGCGATCGGGCATGAGGGCGTGAGCTTTTCCGACGGCTATGCCGGCAATGCGACCTGCGCACCGAGCCGCGCTGCGCTGATGACCGGTCGTTATCCGACGCGCTTCGGTTACGAATATACCCCGGCCGAAACGCACCCGCCGGCATGGTTCCCGACCAGCCTGATCCGTCCCGAGGTGCGCTTCGCGCGCAACATCGCCAATTTCCCCACCGAGTGGGAGCACAAGACGATCTTCGACGAGGACGCAGCGCGCCAGCCCGCGACGACGATCGAGAAGGGCGTTCCCGCCAATGAGGTCACGATCGCCCAGTTGCTGCAGCGCAAGGGCTATCACACGGTGCATCTCGGCAAATGGCATCTCGGCGAAGGTCGCGGGATGCGACCCGAACAGCATGGCTTCGACGAGAGCCTGGGGTTCATGATCGGCGGGCAGATGTACCTGCCCGAGGACAGCCCCGACGTCGAGAATTCGAAGCAGGATTTCGACCCGATCGACCGCTTCCTGTGGGCAAACCTGCCGTTCAGCGTGCAGTATAATGGCAGCGATCGCTTCCATCCCGATCGCTACATGACCGATTACCTGACCGATCAGGCAACCACCGCAATCCATGCCAATCGCAATCGCCCATTCTTCATGTACCTCGCCTACAACGCACCGCACACACCGCTCCAGGCATCGAAGGCGGATTACGACGCGCTGCCGCAGATCAAGGACCACCGCACCCGCGTCTATGCAGCGATGATCCGTGCGCTTGATCGCGGCGTGGGCAAGGTCATGGCCTCGCTCAAGGCGGAAGGGCTCGATCAGAACACGCTGGTGATCTTCACCAGCGACAATGGCGGCGCGCATTATATCGGCCTGCCCGACATCAACAAACCGTATCGCGGCTGGAAGGCGACCTTCTTCGAAGGCGGCGTCAAGGTGCCGTTGTTCATGCGCTGGCCGGCCCAGATCAAGCCCGGCATGGCGATTGCGGGGCCGGTGAGCCATTTCGATATCTTCGCGACCGCGGGCCGCGCGGCGGGGGTGACCTTTCCGCGCGACCGGACGATCGACGGCGTCGATCTGATGCCATGGGTCGAGGGGCATGCGACGGGCACGCCGCACCAGACGCTGTTCTGGCGCGACGGGGCCTATCGCGTGGTGCGCGACGGCGACTGGAAGCTGCAGGCGCTCGATCTTCCACACACTTCGCTGCTCTACGACATGAAATCCGACCCTACAGAACATCGGGACGTCGCATCACAGCACCCGGACGTCGTTGCGCGCTTGACGGGTCTGCTCGCGCAACATGACAAAGACAGCGTTAAGCCCGCCTGGCCATCGCTAATCCGGTCGCCGATCGCTATCGACCGGCCGCTCGGCACCAAACCACATGCCGGCGAGACGTATATTTACTGGGCGAATTAGGGTCAGGACTTGATGCAGGAAGACATGGCGCCGGAAGACGGACGGCGCAAGCGATCACGGACCAGTCGCGACAAGATCGTCGCGGCCATGCTGGCGCTCGTCGAGGAGGGCGCGATCACGCCGAGCGCCGAGCAGGTTGCGACGCGCGCGGAAGTGGGTCTGCGTACGGTGTTCCGCCAGTTCAAGGACATGGAGACGCTGTACGCGGCGATGCTCGAAGGCCTGACGAAATATTATGGCGGCTGGGCAGCGCCCTTCACGGCGCCCGATTGGCAGGGTCGCCTGCGCGAGGCGGTCGAACGCCGCGTCGCGACCTATGAGCGATTGCTGCCGTTCAAGCGCGCCGGCGATGCACACCGCCATATGTCGCCCGCGATCGACGCCGAGAATAGCCGCATGTTGGCGCTGATGCGGGCGCGGTTGCAATCCCTGATCCCGGAGACAGTCGCCGCCGACACGATCGCCTTCGAGACGCTCGATCTGGTCGCCAGTTTTGCTGCATGGCAACGTTTGCGGGTCGAGCAGGCACTGTCGGTCGATGACGCGCGTGCGGTCGTCCTCGGCGAGGTGGAGCGTTTCACGGCCCGGTAAGAGGCGCCCGACAGCGTGACGCCGACCGAGTTACGGGTATCTACGCATATGTTACAACTGCCGCCGACACGATAGCTCCCGCCGACGCTATGGGATTGGCGGGAGGGCTAGTTGGAAGACGATATTGCATTGCGCGGCGGACTTTGGTTCGTCGTTTTTCTCGCTTGCACGGTCGCGGCCGCCATGGCGGTGGATCATGCTTTTGCCGTGCACATGGCGATCGGCGCCACCGCGGCGCTGCTGACCGTCTTCGTGACGGCGCGGCAGTTCGGCAAGGCGAAGGCCGGGTCGGCGGCAAAGGCGGCGGTACAGAGCCGCTATTATGACGACGTCATTCGCTGGGGCGTGATCGCCACGGTGTTCTGGGGCGTTGTCGGCTTCCTCGTCGGCATCGTCATCGCCTCGCAGCTCGCCTTCCCACTGCTCAATCTCCATTACGATTTCTCGACCTTCGGGCGATTGCGGCCGTTGCACACCTCGGCGGTGATTTTTGCCTTTGGCGGCAACGCGCTGATCTGCACGAGCTTCTATGTCGTGCAGCGCACCTGCCGGGCGCGGCTGTTCGCGCCGGCGCTCGCCCGCTTCGTCTTCTGGGGCTACCAGCTGTTCATCGTGCTCGCCGCAACCGGCTATCTGATGGGCGTGACCGAGGGCCGCGAATATGCCGAGCCCGAATGGTATGTCGACATCTGGCTGACGATCGTCTGGGTCAGCTATCTCGCCGTGTTCGTCGGCACGCTGGTCAAGCGCTCCGAACCGCACATCTATGTCGCCAACTGGTTCTACCTCGGCTTCATCATCACCGTCGCGATGCTGCACCTGGTCAACAACCTGTCGCTGCCGGTGTCGTGGGAAGGGTCGAAATCCTATTCCGCCTTTGCCGGCGTGCAGGATGCGCTGACACAGTGGTGGTATGGCCATAACGCGGTCGGCTTCTTCCTGACCGCCGGCTTCCTCGGCATGATGTATTATTTCGTGCCGAAACAGGCCGAGCGCCCGATCTACAGCTACCGGTTGTCGATCGTTCACTTCTGGTCGCTGATCTTCCTCTACATCTGGGCCGGTCCGCATCACCTTCACTATACCGCGCTGCCCGACTGGGCGCAGACGCTGGGCGAAGTGTTCTCGATCATGCTGTGGATGCCGAGCTGGGGCGGGATGATCAACGGCCTGATGACGCTCAACGGCGCGTGGGACAAGATCCGCACCGACCCGATCATTCGCATGATGGTCTTCGCGCTCGCCTTTTACGGCATGTCGACCTTCGAAGGCCCAATGATGTCGATCAAGAGCGTCAATTCGCTCAGCCACTATACCAACTGGACGATCGGCCATGTCCATTCGGGCGCGCTCGGCTGGAACGGCATGATCACCTTCGGGGCGATCTACTTCATGACGCCGCGCCTGTGGGGCCGTGAGCGGATCTATTCGCTGCGCATGATCAACTGGCACTTCTGGTGCGCCACGCTCGGCATCGTGCTCTACGCTTCCTCGATGTGGGTGGCGGGGATCACCCAGGGCCTGATGTGGCGCGAATATGGATCGGACGGCTATCTGGTCTATTCGTTCGCCGAGGTCGTGGCCGCGCTGCATCCCTACTACGTGATGCGCATCGGCGGGGGGCTGCTCTACTTCGTCGGCGCCCTGTTCATGGTGTGGAACGTCGCCATGACCATCGCCGGCAAGCTGCGCGCCGAAGCGCCGCTCGCCACGACCATCTACGACCCCGAGCGCGACCGGCCCGTGACGCCGCTCGCCGCCGCGACCGCCAACTGAGGAGCGCGCAATGGCTTCCTTTCTGCATCGCCACAAGACGATCGAACGCAACGTCACGTTGCTCGCAGTCCTGGCTTTCCTCGTCGTCACCATCGGCGGCATCGTCGAGATCGCGCCACTGTTCTGGATCGACTCGACCGTCACCAAGGTCGAGGGCGTGCGACCCTACACGCCGCTCGAGCTGGCTGGTCGCAACATCTACATCCGTGAGGGATGTTATGGCTGCCATAGCCAGATGATCCGCCCGTTCCGCGACGAGGTCGAGCGCTACGGCCATTACAGCCTCGCCGCGGAGAGCATGTACGACCATCCGTTCCAATGGGGATCGGAGCGCACCGGTCCCGACCTGGCGCGCGTCGGCGGGCGCTATTCGGACGAATGGCATGTCCAGCATCTGAAAGACCCGCGCGCCGTGGTGCCGGAGTCGATCATGCCGCCCTACGCCTTCCTAGCCGAGCGCGACCTGACGGTGCCCAATATCGGGGACCATCTGAAAGCGCTGCGCCATGTCGGCGTGCCCTATACCGCCGAGGACATCACCAAGGCGGCGACCGACCTTTCGGGGCAGGCCGGCAGCGACGGCGATGCCGCCGATCTGGCCCGACGTTATCCCAAGGCCGCCTCGCGCGACTATGACGGCGACCCGTCGCGCGTCACCGAAATGGATGCGTTGATCGCCTATCTTCAGGTGCTCGGTACGCAGGTCGACTTCAAGGCGGCGGCGCCGCGGGAGCGGGCCAAGTGATCTACGAAAGCCTGCGCACCTTTGCCGATAGCTGGGGCCTGATCCTGATGGGGGTCGCCTTCCTCGCTTTTGTCGGCTGGACTTTCCGACCCCAGGCGCCGCGCGACCATCATCGCGCCGCCACCAGCATCTTCGAAGAGGAGCAGATCGATGGCTGAAGGCGAGCGCCTGGACCATCCGACCGGCACGATGACCGTCGGACATGAATGGGATGGTATCGAGGAACTCGATACCCCGATGCCGCGCTGGTGGCTGTACATTCTCTACGCAACGATCGTCTTCGCGATCGTCTATTGCGTGCTGTATCCGGCTATCCCCGGCCTGCACGCCGCGACGCCGGGGACGCTGGGTTGGTCCAGCCACGGCCAGCTAGAGCAGGAACTCGCCGCCGACCACCAGCGCAAGGCGCCGGTGATGCTCGCGCTCGCCCAGACCCCGATCGAAGCGATTGCCCGCAATCCCGCGCTGCAGCGCGCGGCGGAAGAGGGTGGGCGTTCGGCCTTCAAGGTGCATTGCGTCCAGTGCCACGGTTCAGGCGCTGCGGGCGGCAAGGGCTACCCCAATCTCAACGACGACGACTGGCTCTGGGGTGGTGACATCGCGACGATCCAGCAGACGCTGCTGCACGGCGTGCGTCAGCCGGGTGACGATGCGACGCGCATGTCGCAGATGCCGGCATTCGGTCGCGACGGTATCCTCAAGCCGGCCGAGATCGGCGATCTGGTGTCCTATGTCCGCTTCATCTCGCACCAGGATCCGGGCGACGCGTCGGCGAAGCGCGGCGCTGGCCTGTTCGCCGCCAATTGCGCGGTCTGTCACGGCGACAACGCCAAGGGCAATCGCTCGCTCGGCGCGCCCAACCTGACCGACCGTATCTGGCTCTACGGCGGCAACCGCGAGACGCTGACGCAGACCATCACCAACGCGCGCTATGGCATCATGCCGGCATGGGGCCAGCGGCTTGACCCGATCACGATCAAGATGCTGGCGAGCTACGTCCATTCGCTCGGCGGTGGTGAGGCGTCGCCGCCCAAGGTTGCCGAAGCGGCGCCGGCCACGCCGGTCGCAAAGCCGTAACGACCAATGACCCACCCCAAGGACCTGATCGAGCCGGAACAGTTTTTCGAAGCCCGACGCAAGATATTCCCCAAGAGCGTCGATGGGCTGTTCCGGCGGCTGAAATGGGCGATCATGGCCGTCACGCTGGTGATCTATTATCTCACCCCGTGGCTGCGCTGGGATCGCGGGCCCTATGCGCCCAACCAGGCGGTACTGGTCGATCTCGCGCATCGCCGCTTCTACATGTTCGCGATCGAGATCTGGCCGCACGAATTCTATTATGTCGCCGGCCTGCTGATCATGGCGGCGATCGGGCTGTTCCTCGTCACCTCGGCCGTCGGGCGCGCATGGTGCGGCTATGCCTGTCCGCAGACGGTGTGGACCGACCTGTTCGTGCATGTCGAACGCCTGATCGACGGCGATCGCAACGCGCAGTTGCGACTTCAGGCGGCGCCGTGGAGCGTCAACAAGGTGCTGCGGCGCGGCACCAAGTTCACCATCTGGCTGGCGATCGCCGCGCTCACGGGCGGCGCGTGGATCTTCTACTTCGCCGATGCTCCCACACTCGCCCGCGCCTTTGCCGGCGGGACCGCGCCATTCGTCGCCTATGCCACGGTCGGGGTGCTGACCTTCACCACCTTCACGCTCGGCGGGCTGATGCGCGAGCAGGTGTGCATCTATATGTGCCCGTGGCCGCGCATCCAGAGCGCGATGCTCGACGAGCAGTCGCTGACCGTTACCTACAAATACTGGCGTGGTGAGCCGCGCAGCCACGGGCTGAAGCGGGCGGAGGCTGGGGTGAAAAGCGGGGGCGTCGACCTGGCGGCGATGGCGGCGGGAACAGCGAGCGTTGCCAGCGTCGGCGACTGCATCGACTGCAACGCCTGTGTCGCCGTGTGCCCGACCGGGATCGATATCCGCGAAGGCCCGCAGATCGGTTGCATCACCTGCGCGCTGTGCATCGACGCGTGCGACGACATCATGGCCAAGGTCGGCCGTCCGCCGCGGCTGATCGGCTACACGACTGATCTCGACGCACGTCGCGCCAGCCGTGGCGAGCAGCCGCTGTCGGCGTTGCGTCGGCTGTTGCGCCCGCGCACGATCATCTATTTCACCGTCTGGGCGAGCATCGGCGTAGCCATGCTTTTCGCGCTCGGCAATCGTACCCGGATCGACCTGAGCGTGACCCAGGCCCGCAACCCGCAATGGGTGCGGCTGTCTGATGGCAGCATCCGCAACGGCTATGTCGTCAAGATCCGCAACATGGAGGAGCGCCCGCGCCAGTTCGAGATCGCGCTGTCCGGGATCGACGGCGTGATGTGGCAGGAGAATGACGGTCGCGACCATGCCGGCCGTACGGTGCGGCTGGCGGTTGCCGCCGATCAGGTCGCCCGCGTCCAGCTCTTCGTCGTCGCGACCGGGCATGGCGAGGAGCGCGTGCCGATGGGTTTCACCGTGCGCGCACTCGATACCGAAGGCGGCAGCGCAAGCGATGCGAGCTATTTCGAACGACCGGAGGACGATTGAGATGACACGACGCTTCACCGGTTGGCACATGACCGCGATCATGTGCGCCTTCTTTGCCGTGGTGATCGGCGTCAACGTGCTGATGGCGAGCGATGCGATCCGCACCTTTGGCGGGACCGTCGTCGACAACAGCTATGTCGCCAGCCAGCAATATAATGGCTGGCTCGCCGAGGCGCGGACGCAGCGGCTGCAGGGCTGGAGCGCCGAACCGGGCAAGGGCGATGGCGGCGCCGTTACGCTCGCGCTGGCGCGTGCCGGGCGACCGATCGAGGGCGCCCGCGTCACGATCGAGGCGAGCCATCCGCTCGGCCGGGTGCCGGCGCGGACGCTCGTGCTGCGCGATCGCGGCGACGGCCATTATGCCAGCGAACAGGCCTTGCCCGCCGGGCGCTGGCTGCTCAGTATCGACGTGCGCTCGGGCGGCGACCATGCGCGCTTTGCAGACGAAGTGCATTCATGACGGCACTCGCACCGATCGGCCCAGGTGAGGCGGCGGTGCGCTCGACCTTCGCGGTCGAAGGGTTGCGTTGCGCCGGGTGTATCGCAAAGCTCGAGGGTGCGCTCGGTGCGATGCCCGGCGTGATTGCCGCACGGGTCAATTTCGGCGCGGGGCGGGTCACGGTCGAGCATCTCGACGCGCCCGATGAGGATGCGCTTTGCGCCGCGATCGACGCGCTGGGTTTCCGCGCACATGTTTTTGCCGGCGAGGTCGAGACGGCAGGCGACGCCGAGAGCCGCGCGCTGCTGCTCGCGCTGGCGGTGGCGGGCTTCGCGGCGATGAACATCATGCTGCTGTCCGTGGCGATCTGGTCGGGCGCCGAGGGCAGCACACGCATCCTGTTCCACTGGCTCTCGGCGCTGATCGCGCTGCCGACCATCGCTTATGCTGGCCGCCCGTTCTTCCGCAGCGCCTGGCGCGCGCTCAGCCATGGCACGACCAACATGGACGTGCCGATCTCGATCGGCGTGGTGCTGACTGCGGCGATGAGCCTGTACGAAACCGCGACCGGCGGCGCGCATGCCTATTTCGATGGGGCGGTGATGCTGCTGTTCTTCCTGCTCGCCGGCCGCGCGCTCGACAGCGTGATGCGCGCACGCGCACGCGACGGCGTCGCCGCGCTGCTGCGCCGCGTGCCGCGCGACGCGCTGGTGCTGCTCCCCGACGGCACGACGCAGCGCCGCCAGGCCGAGGAGCTGGCACCGGGGATGCGCGTGCTGGTCGCGGCTGGCGAACGCATCGGCGTCGATGGCAAGGTCGAGCAGGGCGACAGCAGCGTCGACCGTGCGCTGGTGACGGGTGAAAGCCTGCCTGAGCGCGTGATGATCGGATCCGCCGTGCTCGCCGGCACGATCAACCTCTCGGCACCGCTGGTGGTGCGCGCGACCGCGACCGGCGCCTCGACCGCGATCGCCGACATCGCGCGGCTGATGGACAGCGCGGGGCAGGGCAAGTCGCGCTATGTGCGCATCGCAGACCGCGCCTCACGGCTTTATGCACCCGCCGTCCACACGCTCGCCGCCTTGACGCTGGTCGGGCGGCTGCTCGCCGGGGCGGGGCTGCATGCGTCGCTGATGACGGCGGTGGCGGTGCTGATCATTACGTGCCCCTGCGCCCTTGGCCTCGCCGTGCCGATCGCGCAGGTCGTTGCGGCGGGTTCGCTGCTCCGCGCCGGCGTGCTGATCAAGGACGGTTCGGCGCTTGAGCGTCTGGCGACCGTCGATCGCGTGTTGCTCGACAAGACCGGAACGGTGACGCTCGGCCGGTTGCAGCCTGACTGCGGTCTGCCAGGCGAGGCCACCGAGCGCGGCATTTTGCTGACGCTCGCGCGGTCGAGCCGCCATCCGCTGAGCCGCGCGATTGCCGCCGCACTGGACGACACCGTCGCAAGCGAAGCGCTTGCCGACATTGTCGAGCATCCCGGTTTAGGAGTCGAAGCAATGCTCGGCGACGAGCGCGTGCGGCTCGGGCGGGCCGACTGGGTGCTCGGCGAAACCGGCGTCGGCGGCGCCAGCGCGACCGAGGCGGTGTTCCGTGTCGGCGCGGCGCCTGCTCATCACATCATCTTCAGCGACACACCACGTCCCGATGCTCGCGCCGCGATTGACCGCCTCACCGCGCTGGGTCTGGCGCCAAGCTTTGTGTCTGGCGACAGCGCCGTAGTCGTCGACCGCCTCGCCGCGACACTCGGCATGCCCGGTCGCGCCCGACTGTCGCCGGCAGACAAGCATGACGCGGTTGCCGCGCTCGAGCAGGACGGGCATCATGTGCTGATGGTCGGTGATGGACTTAATGACGGGCCGGCGTTGCGCCGCGCCTCTGTCGCGATGGCGCCGGCCTCGGCCAGCGATGTCGGTCAAATGGCGGCCGACGCGGTGTTCCTCGGCGAGGCGCTGATGCCGGTGCCGCTGGCGATCGTCGCCGCGCGCCGTACCATGGCCGTGGTCCGGCAGAATTTCGCGCTGGCGATCGGGTACAACCTGCTCGCGGTGCCGGTGGCGATGGCCGGGATGGTAACCCCGCTGATCGCCGCGCTGGCCATGTCGGGCTCGTCGTTGCTCGTCGTCGCCAATGCGCTGCGGCTGCGCGGGGCGGCACGATGACCGGGGTCGCCTTTCTCCTCCCGATCGCGTTGGCGCTCGGCCTTGGCGGGCTCGCGGCGTTCTTCTGGGCGATGCGCTCGGCGCAGTTCGAGGATCTCGATGGCGCAGCGCTGCGCATCCTGATCGACGATGACGACGAGCATGTCCGTTAGATCGCCCATGCGCGTCGTGGCGGCGCTGCTCGGTGGCGCCGGCTTCGCCTTTGCCGGCGGCCTGCAAGCGCTGCCGATGACGAGCGACTGGCTGGTTGTGGGTACGTGCTTCGGCCACCGTCTGTTGATTGAACTGCCCGGTCGCCCTGACCGCGACAACCGCCATGATTGCCAGGGCGGGTGCCACGCAACCTGTCGCCGACACGGCGACCTGCACAGCGAAGACGAGGCCGACTGAAATCGCGGCTGATTGGTCCAGCGCCAGCGCGTGCCGGCCAATATTTTGCCATCCGTCCCGGATTTGCCGCACAAGCAGGCCCGACCGCACGGCGCAATCGTTTCGTAACAGTCACGACGCTCAACCGTAACGCGATGCTGGCATTACCGCTGGGTCGGGCTCCGCGCACTGGGGGCAGTTTGCGCGCTCGCGGCGATAGGCTGTGGGTCGGGGTCGGGGATCAACGGCACCGATCCATCGTTCGAGGGCGTCGCCACCGGCCCGTGTGGCGACGCCCTCTCGTCCGCAGGCGCTTACCGCTTTCGGTCGCCCGACAGAACGAAGGAGGCGATCGCGTGAGAACATTGCCGAGCAAGGACCAATATATCGTCTGGGCGGCGCGGGCGCGGCGGCAGGCGCGCGACGCCTCGACGGAGATTGCGCGCGCAATCCATATCCAGGTGGCGCGCGAGTTCGAGGCGAAGGTGGCGAGGGCGGCCCGCGTCGTGGTCTGAACGCCACGAATGGCGGCATTGCTATTGACACTAATGTCAGTAAACCTATCTTCAGGGCGGTTGCCGGCAGTTGCCGCATCACCACTCTGGAGGTTCTCGTGGCGAAAGCAGCGACGCCGGACGATCTGACCATCACCCCACGCGACCTCCGTTTCGGGCGCGGCGTGCCGATGCGGCGCTGGTGGCTCAACAACGATCCTTTCGCGACGGCCTTTTACAACGCGCTGTCGGTCACCTTCCCCAAGGGTGAGGGCTTCTTCATCGACAGTGTGCGCCAGTTTCGCGAGGGTACGTCGCCGCGACTACGCGACGAAATTCAGGCGTTCATCAAACAGGAAGTGATCCACACGCGCGAGCATGTCGCGTTCAACCGCCACGTCACCGATCAGGGCTATGACGTATCGCTGCTCGAGCGGCATATCGACGAGGCGCTGGCGCTGACCAAAGGCAAGCCGCCGATCGGCAGCCTCGCCGCGACCATGGCGCTGGAGCATTTCACCGCGATGCTGGCGCATGAGTTGATCGCCAACCCACGCCACCTTGCCGGCGGCGACCCCCAGGCCGTCGCACTGTGGCGCTGGCACGCCGCCGAGGAGATCGAGCATAAGGGCGTCGCCTATGACACCTGGCTGCACGCGACACGCGACTGGTCGCGGCGCAAGCGCTGGTCGGTCAAGGCGGTGGTGATGCTCGCGACGACGCAGAAGTTCTTCGCCGGGCGCTACAGGGGCATGCTTGAGCTGCTGCGGCAGGACGGGATCACCGGCTGGCGCGCGCATCGCGGCATCCTGTGGTATACGCTCGGCCGCCCCGGCATGGCGCGCAAGATACTCGGCGCGTGGCTCGCTTTTTTCTTGCCCGGCTTTCATCCGTGGAACCATGACGATCG
Organism: Sphingomonas sp. AR_OL41; assembly: GCF_029911635.1. GTDB lineage: Bacteria > Pseudomonadota > Alphaproteobacteria > Sphingomonadales > Sphingomonadaceae > Sphingomonas. Next base: position 178,898 of record NZ_JARYTI010000002.1, on the reverse strand, counting down.
CAAGCTGATCGCGCTCGCCGAAAGCGATTATGCTGCGGCGGTGTTACCACGCGAGGCACTCGCGGCCTGAGCGGGCGCTGGGTCGGCGCCCGCCCGTAGCTTCTGCTGCCCCCAACGCGACTTCAACCGCAAGATGCGGAGCGTTCCGCGCTGGTGCCCGTGGCATGTTCCATCCCGTGAGAAGCGGCTCGGGGTGGCACAATGATCGAAGAGTGGAAGACGCGGATCGCCGCGCTCGACTGGCAGGCATTAGGGGAACAGCTGGAGGAGCGCAGCCTGGCGATCGTGCCGGCACTGCTCCCTCCATCAACGTGTTGCGCGCTCCGGCTGCTTTATCCGCAGGACGACCGCTTCCGCTCGACTATCACCATGGCACGCCACGGTTTCGGCCGCGGTGAGTATCGCTACTTCGCCTATGATCTGCCGCCGCTCGTTCAGGCGCTGCGTACGGCGCTCTATCCGCCGCTCGCCGCAATCGCCACCGAGTGGCGTGAGCGACTGGGGCACGTGTCGGCATGGCCGGATGACCATGCAGCGCTGCTCGCGCGCTGCCACGCGGCCGGGCAGACGCGGCCGACACCGCTGCTCCTGCGCTACGGGGTGGGTGACTTCAACTGCCTTCACCAGGACCTTTACGGCGAAGTCCACTTCCCGTTGCAGGCCGCGCTGCTGCTCGATGCGCCGGGCGAGGATTTTGCCGGCGGCGAATTCGTCCTGGTCGAGAACCGGCCGCGTCAGCAGTCGCGCTGTGAGGTAGCGGTGCTTGGGCAGGGCGACCTCGTCATCTTTCCGGTCCGCGAACGACCGCGTCAGGGAACGAAAGGCGTGTACCGTACCCAGCTACGCCACGGGGTCTCCACGATCACGCGCGGGCGGCGGCACACGCTCGGAATCATCTTCCACGACGCGCGGTAACAGCACCAATCCGCGCACGCGGCGGCATTCGTCTATAATGGGCGATGAGGTCACTTCGATCACCGCCTGCTCCTTGTGTGGTCGAGGCCAGTAATGACCACGGAAAGCGATGATGCGTGTTTCGTAACCTCAGTATTCGGCAGAAGTTGCTGGGCTGCATGATCCTCTTTGCGGTGGTGATCCTGAGCCTGGCGGGCACCGCAAACATTGTCGTCCAGTCGAGCCGTGCCGCCCTCGGCACGCTGCTCGCCGACCGCGTTCACCCGCTGAAGGACCTAAAGGTCGTCGGCGACAAGTTCGGTGTCGACATCGTCGACGCATCGCACAAGGCGCGTAATGGCGGCATGACAATGGCGGAGGCCGCCGCCTCGGTCGCGGCCGCCCAGGCGGCGATCCGCGAGCACTGGCAAGCCTATATCGTCACGAAGATCGAGGGTAAGGAAGCCGTCCTGGCACGTGAGGCGACCGCCAGGATGAACATTGCCAGCGCCGCTGCTGACAAGGTTCATGATATCCTTGTGCGCGGCGACCGCGTCGCGCTGGAACAGTTCGTCGTCCATGAAATGTATCCCGCGATCGACCCGGAGACTGCGGCGATCGGCAACCTCGTCGACATCCAGATTGACATCGCCAACGAGGTAACCTCGGGCGCACTGTCGACCGCACTGGTCGCACAGATCGGCTCGATGTTGCTCGCGCTGGTTGCAGTCGGCATCTGGTTACTCGCTTTTGGTGTGATCCAGTCCAGTGTGACACGGCCGATCGACCGGATGGCCGAAGTGATGACCACGCTAGCCGCGGGGCGCGATGTCGCAATACCGTTCATCGAACGCGGTGACGAGATGGGGCGAATGGCGCGCTCGTGCGAGCATTTTCGCGCCAGCGCCGCGCAAAAAGCGCTGTTCGAGGCGCAGGCAGCCGCGACGCAAGTTCTCGTTACCACGGCGCTCAAGGCCGGTGTCGCCGCGCTTGCCGGCGGGGATCTGCGCAAGACGATCGAGACGCCGTTCCCGGCCGACTATGAAGAGGTCCGAACCAACTTCAACGAGGCGATTGGTGCCTTGCGCGTCATGATTCAGACCGTCGTCGAGAGCGCGAGTGACATCCGCGTCGGTTCGGGCGAGATCGCGATCGCGTCCGAGGATCTCGCCAAAAGAACCGAGAGCAGTGCCGCCAGCCTCGAGGAAACCAACGCCGCGCTCGTCCAGATCGACACCCGCCTGAAATCGGCGGCGGGCGCCTCTACGGCGACTGTCGCGCGCGCCGATCAGGCGATCGGCACGGTGCGCAGCGGCCGCGCGACGGTCGATGGCGCGGTCCAGGCGATGGGTCGCGTGTCGGGCAGTGCCAAAGGGATCGACAGCGTGATCGAGGGGCTCGACAAGATCGCCTTCCAAACCCGCGTCCTGGCAATGAATGCCGCGGTCGAGGCTGGGCGCGCCGGCGAAGCGGGCCGCGGCTTCGCAGTCGTCGCCGACCTCGTATCGGCACTTGCGATGCGAGCCGAGGAAGAAGCCAAGCGCGCGCGCGATCAGTTGAGCGTCACGCAAACCGAAATCAATGTTGCGGTCGAGGCGGTTGAAAAAGTCGATGAGGCCCTCGCCTTGATCGCCGATGACGTCGAGCAGGTCCACCATTTGCTAGCGGGCATCGCCGTTGACAATGGCGCGCAATCGCTGGCGATCAGCGAGATTACTGTCGCGCTGGGTACGATGGATCGGGCGACGCAACAGAATGCGGCGATGGTCGAGCAAACCTCTGCGGCGGCGCGCAACCTGTCATCAGAAACCGCCCAACTGATGCAGCAGGCGACGGCATTTCAATTCGAGCGCCGGGAGCGCAACCTTCCCGTTGCGCAGGAACGCCGCATCGCGCGTCGCGACGCCCGGGTGAACAGCCCGGCGCACGCTGGCGCATCGTCCGGTGCGCCGGTCACGGCAGCCTCATCGCGGGTGGCTCGTACCGACGGATCACCGGCGAAGGAACGCGTCTCGACCTAGCGCGAAAAAACGATAGCGTTCGCTACGCATTGCCGATAGCCTCCCGCCAGTTATCGCGTTCTTGGGGGGCAGATGATGACGATATGGGGCAGGACGAAGCTGTTGGCCGGCGTGGCGGCAATCTGGGCGGTGCCCGCGATGGGGCAGGTGGCCTCGCCGCCAACCGATCCGGCGCGGCCCGATCCTCGTGCGGCGGCACCACAGGCTGACGAGCGCGGGCAGGTCACCGATATCGTCGTCACCGCGCAGCGGCGCGAACAGTCGCTGCAGAAGGTGCCGATCAGCATCACCACCTTCAACGCCGCCAGCATCGCTGCGCTGAGCGCCGAGTCGATCGGCGATCTCGACAATTTCACGCCGGGCCTGTCGATCAACGATACCTCGGTGACCCAGCCGTCCTTCGCGATCCGCGGCGTGCAGACCGATGATTTCGGCATCGGCACCGAACCCTCGGTCGGCATCTTCGTCGACGGCATCTATTCGGGCCGATCGGGATCGGCGCTGATCTTCTTCAACGACATTCAGCGCGTCGAGGTGCTCAAGGGTCCGCAGGGCACCTTGTTCGGGCGCAATACCTCGGGTGGCGCGATCTCGATCATCACGGCAAAGCCCAGCAGCAAGCGCGAGGCGTTCGGCACGCTGCAGGTTGGCAATTACGGCAAGGTTCGGGCCGACGCGACGATCAACATTCCGCTCGGCGACACGCTGTCGCTGCGGCTCAACGGGGTGATCAACTACCGACACGGCTATCTCACCGACGCGTTGACCGGGCGCAAGCGCGAGGGTGAGAAGAGCAAGTCAGGCCGGGCCGCGCTGCGCTGGGCGCCGACCGGCGACACCGATTTTGTGCTTGCCTATGACCATGACGATACGCGCAAGGATGGCCCCTTCGCGATCGGCATCAGCAAGGCGGCGCTGAGCACCGACCCGGCTGGGCCATATGCCAATGATGTTATCGGCGACAAGGAAACCCGCGTGCTCAACGCAGTGTCGTTCACCGCGACGCACCGTACCGGGCCGTTCACGCTGACCAGCATCAGTTCTTACAGGCAATTCGAGACGCACAATCGCGAGGACGAGGACGGCACCGCGGATCCGACGCGCTATTTCGACACCGAGAATATCGAAAAGAACAGCAGCCTCTACCAGGAATTGCGGCTCGGCTTCGACAATGACCGGCTCAGCGCGATCGTCGGCGCGAGCTATTTTCACGAGCGCGGGCGGCAGACCAGCGCGGCGACGCTGCTCACGGACTCGCTCGATCGTCTGCTCGGCGACGCAGCAGGCTTCCCGGTGTTCAGCCTGTTGAATCTCTATGGCGGCCTGCCGGTGTTCGGACTGCAATATCGCGAGGACATGAACAACCGCGCGGCGAACGATTCCTATGCCGCGTTCGGCGACGCGACCTACAAGGTCACCGACCGGCTGAGCCTGACCGCAGGCATCCGCTACACCCATGATCTCAAGAAATTCACCTGGACCAATGGCGGCTTCGTGGCGCCGGGGCTCGATGCGATCAAGGCGCCGGGGTCGCTCTACAATGCGATCCTCGGCGCGCCGCTGTTCCCCGACGTGCCGATCAGCGTCACCGATTTCTACAACGCCACCGTCGGCCCCAATGGCGTGATCTTCGATGTCGGCCCGCTGGAAGGCGTGCCCTTCACGCGCCGCGCCGCATTCAACGACATCAGCCCGCGCTTCGTCGTGCAATATGACGCCAGCCCCGACGTCCATCTCTATGCCTCGGCGTCGCGCGGATACAAGGCGGGCGGGTTCAACTCGACCGAGATCAACTCTTTCTTCCAGCCTGAAAAGGTGTGGAATTTCGAAGCCGGCATCAAGTCGTCGCTGTTCGACCGCCACGTGCGCTTCAACCTCTCGGGCTATTATTTCAAGTACAAGAACCGCCAGTCGATCAGCCTTGAGGCGAACACCAACCCGGCTTGCCTCGTCTCGCCAATCCCCGCCGGCACGGTCTGCCTGCCGCAATATGTCACGCGCTCGGGCGATTCCGAGGCCTATGGTATCGATCTCGATACCCAGTTCGTCCTGTCGCGCGACCTGCGCATCGGCGTGACGGCGGGCCTGATCAACTCCAAATGGGTGACGCGGATCGAGCAGGGTGTCGACATCTCGGGCCAGCCCACGGGCGAACCGACGTTCCGCGGCATTCTCAGCGCGCATTACGACCATGACACCGGGAGCGGGTCGATCTTCGCCGATGCCAGCTACAGCTACACCTCGGCGACCCGGGCCAACGATGCACAGCGTGCGATCGATGCCTCGATCGCACCGTTCGTCGACTGGTCGAAGCTCGGCGCGCTGCGCTCGGCGCGCAATATCGTCAACGCGAAGCTCGGCTGGCGCTTCGCGGGCGACCATGTCTCGATCGCGGTCTATGCCGAGAACCTGCTCGACAAGCGCTATTACCGCACGCTCAACACCATTTCGGCCGACATCTTCAACACCCCCTATGTCCGCGCCGACCGGCCCGGCTTCTACGGTGTCGAACTGGGTCTGAAATTCTAGCATCACGAAGGGAAAGAGGATGAACGCGAACAGGATCGCACTGCTCGGCTGCGTCGCCGCGCTGGCGCTGGCCGGCGGATGCAGCAACAAACCGAAGACCGACGCGCAAGGCTTCATGATCGACCCCGATTTCGAGAAGAACCTGCAGGCCAAGCTGCTCGATGCCAAGCCGGGCGACGTGATCGAGATCCCGGCCGGCAAATATGCGTTGAGCCGCAGCCTGAGCCTGACCGGCAACGGCGTGACGGTGCGCGGTGCGGGCATGGACAAGACCGTCCTGTCCTTCGCGCGCCAGACCTCGGGCGCCGAAGGCATGCTCGTCACCGGCGACGATTTCACGCTGCAGGATCTCGCCTTGGAGGACAGCAAGGGCGATGCGCTCAAGGTCAACGGCGTCAAGAATGTGGTCATCCGCCGCGTCCGCGCCGAGTGGACCGGCGGCGGCAAGACTTCCAATGGCGCTTACGGCCTGTATCCCGTGCAGGTCACCAACGTGCTGATCGAAGGCTCGGTGGTGAAGGGCGCTTCGGATGCCGGCATTTATGTCGGCCAGTCGAACAACATCATCGTTCGCGACAACCGCGCCGAGGGCAATGTCGCCGGCATCGAGATCGAGAATTCGAGCCATGCCGACGTCTATGGCAACACCGCGACCGGCAATACAGGTGGCATTCTGGTGTTCAACATGCCCAATTTGCCGGTGCCGGGCAGCAAGACCCGCGTCTATCGCAACAATGTCTTCGCCAACAACCACGCCAATTTCGGCGCCAAGGGCAGCGCGGTCAGCTCGGTGCCGCCGGGCTCGGGCGTGATCGTCAATTCCAACGACGAGGTCGAGATTTTCGACAACGACGTGAAGGACAACAAGACCGCCAACGTCATCATCTCGAGCTATTATTCGACCGGCTTCGACACCAAGAACGGGATCGCGGCGGCCTATGATCCCTTCCCCGAGAATATCTACGTCACCGGCAACCGCTTTTCGGGTGGCGGCGATGATCCCGGCGGACGCTTCGTACCGCTCAAGGCGCTGGGCGGTGGCCGGCTGCCCGACGTGATGTGGGATGGCTTCACCAACCCGAAACTGAAGACGCCAGGGATCTGCGTCCAGAACGGCGCGGCGAAGCTGCTCAATGTCGACGGCCCCGGCAAGTTCGCGCATCCCCGGATCGAGACCGGCATGAACTGCGCCCCCGCCACCCGTCTGCCTGAAATTTCGCTGCCCGCCGCCATGACGAAGGGCAGCGGCACGCCATCGTGATCGGTCGCCCATGAACCTGCGTATCCTGGTCGCGCTGTGCGCGGCGCTGCTATTGGCCGCCTGTGGCGCAAAACCCCAGGCGGTTGCCTTCCACGCCGAGGGCAACCCGGAAAAACTCTCCGACTGGGGATTGTTCGGCGTGGCCGACGGGCGGATCACCGCGCGACCCGGCATGGTGACCTACGAGCTGCAGACGCCGCTGTTCAGCGACTATGCCCAGAAATGGCGTACGATCTGGATGCCCAAGGGTGTCCATGCGACCTACAATGCCGACCGATGGTTCGATTTTCCGGTCGGCACGATCGTCACCAAGACCTTTTACTACACCACGCCTGCCTCGGCGGCGCAGCAGCAGACCAGCAGCGACGTGGTCAAGATGACGCCCGCCAGCTATCAATCGGGCGTCGCGGGTATCGATCTGCGCCACGTGCGACTGATCGAGACGCGGTTGCTGGTGCGGCGCGCGAGCGGCTGGGTGGCGCTGCCCTATGTCTGGGACGCCGACGGCAAGGACGCCACGCTGGCACGTACCGGCGCCGACGTACCGCTGACGCTGATCGACGGGGCGAGCCGGACCGCGTTCGACTATAGCGTCCCCAACCAGAACCAGTGTGGCGGGTGCCACGCGCAGGATTTCACCACGCGCGCGATCAACCCGATCGGGCTCAAGGCGCGTCACCTCAACCGCGATTTCGCGGGCGAGGGCGGCACGATCAACCAGCTCCGGCGGCTCGAGGCGGTCGGCTATTTGTCAGGGGTCCCGGCCAGCGGCGCGCCACAGAACGCCAACTGGCAGGATGCGTCTGCAACCCTTGAGGCGCGCGCTCACAGTTACCTCGATATCAATTGCAGCCATTGCCATAATCGCGTCGGCGCGGCGCGCACATCGGGGCTATGGCTCGATGCGGCGACAATCGACCCGCGCATCCGCGGCCTGTGCAAGCCGCCGGTCGCGGCCGGCCGCGGCACGGGCGATCGTCCGTTCGATGTCGTGCCGGGTCAACCCGAGCGCTCGATCCTGCCGTACCGGCTCGCCAGTATCGACCCCGGCGTGATGATGCCCGAGCTTGGCCGCGACCTGGCGCACAAGGAAGGAACCGCCCTGATCACCGACTATATCCTGTCGCTCAAGGGGGCCTGCACCATCGATAACGGGCCGATCCAGGCGACCGCCCGATGAGCTGGTCGAACTGGTCCGGCAGCGTCGCGTCGACGGCTGCGGTCGTGCGCCCGAAGGACGAGGCCGAACTCGCCGCGCTTGTCCGGGTCGCGACGACGGTGCGGGCGGTCGGGGCAGGGCATTCGTTCATGCCGCTTTGCGCATCCGAGGGGCAGATCGTCAGCCTCGAGGACATGGCGGGTACCATGGTCGTCGCGCCCGATCGCATGACCGCGCGTATCCCGGCTGGGTGGAGTATCAAGCGACTGACGGCGGCCTTGTGGGCCGAGGGGTTGGCGCTGGCCAACCAGGGCGACGTCAACCCACAGAGCCTGGCCGGCGCGATGGCGACCGGCACGCACGGCACCGGACGCGATCTCGGCAATCTCGCCACCTTTGCGCGCGGCTTTCGTCTGGTCGGTGCGGACGGCGAGCCGCGCTGGTGCGACGCGACCACCGAACCCGACCTGTTCCAGTCGCAACGCCTGTCGCTCGGCCTGTTCGGTATCGCCACCGAGATCGACTGCGCCGTGGTTCCCGCCTACCACCTGGAGGAGCGGATCGAGAAGCGGCCATGGGGCGAGGTGCGCGAACGCTTCGACGAACTCGTCGAGCAGCAACGCCATGTCGAATTCTGGCTTTTCCCGCACGCCGACTTCGCGATCCTCAAGACACTGGAGCCATGCGTGCCATGCGAGCCGCCCACATCGACCAGCGACATCGAGGAAACGACCTTTCGCCGCCTGCTCGATGTCGGCGCCTTCGTCCCGGCGCTGATCCCGTCATTGCAGCGGATCATGATGAAGACCAACATGAATGGCGGCCGCCGGGGGCCGGCACATGCCATCTTCCCCTCGGACCGCACGATCCGCTTCGAGGAGATGGAATATGAGCTGCCGCGCGCCAAAGGGCTCGCCGCGCTGGACGAGGTGGTCGGCTGGATCCGCCGCAAGCGGCTCCCGGTCGCCTTTCCCTTCGAATTTCGCGTCGTTGCCGGCGACGACATCTGGCTGAGCCCGATGAACGCCGGGCCGGTCGCGGCGATCTCGATGCACCAATATGCCCGGATGCCGTGGCAGGGGCTGTTCGCCGAGGCCGAGGCGATCTTCCGCGCGCATGGCGGCCGGCCACACTGGGCCAAACGCCACACGCTCTCGCGTGACGATGTCGATCTTCTCTATCCGATGGCGGAGCGCTATCGCGCGGTACGGCGCACGGTCGACCCGACCGGGAAGTTTCTCAACCAGCATATGCGGGAGTTGTTTTCCTGATGGACGATCTGTCGTTGCACGCCCATCTGATCGGACAACAAGGTTCGCGCAGCGCGCTCAATACCCCGGTGCTGGTGCTCGATATCGACAAGCTCGATCGCAATATCGCGACGATGCAGGCATTTGCCAACGCGCGCGGCGTCGGCCTTCGCCCACACGCCAAGACGCACAAGAGCGTCGATATCGCCAAGCGCCAGATCGCGGCCGGCGCGGTTGGCCTGTGTTGCGCCAAGATCGGCGAGGCCGAGGCGCTGGCCGATGGCGGGATCACCGGCCTGCTGATCACCTCACCCGTCAGCGCGCCGGCGGCGATCGAACGGTTGGCGGCGCTGGCGAAACGCGGCATCGGGTTGATGGCCGTGATCGACAACCCCGACATGGTCGCGCGTTGGCAGGATGCGCTGGCGTCCGCCGGTGCGATGCTGGACGTGGTGATCGACGTCGATCCGGGTATCCGCCGCACCGGCGTCGCCTCGCCCGAAGCAGCCGTTGCCGTGGCCGAGGCGATCGCTCGCTCATCCAGCCTGACCTATCGCGGCGTGCAATATTATTGCGGCAGCCAGCAGCATATCGAGGATTATGCCGCGCGCCACAACGCGATCGTCGAGCGCACCGACTATCTGCGCACCGTGATCGCCGCGCTGACCGGTGCTGGCTACCCGCCCGAGATCATCACCGGTTCTGGCACCGGCACGCACCACATCGATCTCGAGCTCGGCGTGTTCACAGAACTCCAGGCCGGCTCCTATGTCTTCATGGACAAGCAATATCTCGACTGCGACCTTGCCGATGGCCCCGCGCCACCCTTCGAGACCTCGCTGGCGGTCGATGCCCGCGTAGTGAGTGCCAACCATGCGGCGCTGGTGACGATCGACGCCGGCTACAAATCGCTGTCGACCGATGGCGGCGCGGCGCAGGTGCAGCGCGGGGCGCCCACCGACAGCATGTTTGTCTTCATGGGCGACGAGCATGCCGCCCTCGTGTCGCCAGACATCGGCGTCCGACTACGGCCCGGCGACGCGGTGAGCCTGACCGTGCCGCACTGCGACCCGACGGTGAACCTATACGATTATTACCATGTCGTCCGTGACGATACGCTGACGACGATCTGGCCGGTCAGCGCGCGCGGCCGGGCACGGTGAACCTCTCCGCCGATCGCGCGCTGGCGGTACTGGTCGTCGGCGTGATCGGCGTGATGATCCCCGGCCTGCAACCGCAACTGCTTGGGGCGCTGGTCGCGGAGGGGCGCTTGTCGGTCGGCGCGCTCGGCATCGTTGCCACACTCGAGCTGCTGGTGATGGGCATTGCTGCGGGTGCCGCCGGCGTTTTCCTGCCGATAAACCGACTGCGCATCATCGCGGGCGGCGCATTGTTCGTCACTGCCGCCGCCGACTTGCTGACGCCCTGGCTCGATGACGGCGCGCTGTTCGCCGCACGGCTGGCCGCGGGGCTGGGGGAGGGGGTGCTGATCTGGATCGCGATCGGCTTCATCATCCGCACCAGCCGGCCCGAGCGCTGGTCAGGCATCTATCTGGCGGTCCAGACGCTGTCGCAACTCTTCTTTGCCAGTGCGATCGGCTATTTCGCCGCCGGCAGTGCGGCCGGCTTCACATCGCTCGGCGCCGTGACACTGGTGGGTCTGCTGGCACTGCCCTGGCTGCCGCGTGCCTATGAATCGCTGGCGGGTGACAATGTCGGCCATGGCGCCGTGCCACACGGCCCAGGGCTGGTCGCGCTGGCGGGCGTGGCGCTCTATCTCGCCTATGTCGTCGCCATATGGGTCTATATCGAGCCGCTTGCGCTCGCCCATGGCATTGCCCCAGCGACGATCCGCTTCGTCGCACCGCTCTCACTCGCCATGCAGGTGGTCGGGGCGGGAACGGCCGCCCTTCTTGCCGGGCGGATCAACGCACGTGTGACGATCGTTATAGTCGGTTTCATCAATCTCGGGCTGTTGGCGGTCCTCGCCGCGCCGCCCGGTACGACCGCCTTCGTCGCGGCGGCGGCGCTGTTCGGCTTTCTGTGGCTGTTCGCTCTGCCGTTCCAGATACCGCTGGTCATCGCCGCCGATCCAAGCCGGCGCGCGGCGGTACTGATCGGCAGCGCGCAGCTGACCGGCTCAAGTCTCGGGCCGTTCGTGGCGGGGATGCTGATCGGCGACAAAGCGGTTGCGCGCGTGCTGGGGTTCGGGGCAGTTTGCGCGATCGTCGGCATTGCAGCGCTGATCGGCGCTGCCTCGCTGCCGAGACGATCTGGAAAGGTGTGACAGTGTCCGGGCTTGCCCCAACCAAGCGCCCGCGCCCCAAGCAGGAGCGCGCGCAACTGACCTACGAACTGCTGCTCGATGTCGCCGGCAATCTCCTGGCGGAGGTGGGTATCGACCGCATTTCGACCAACATGATCTGCGCGCGCGCCGGGGTCACCCCGCCGGCGCTGTATCGCTATTTCAAGAACAAATATGATGTGCTCGAGGCGCTCGGCCTGCGTCTGATGGCGCGCCAGAACGTCGTGCTGGAACAATGGATCGCACGCCATATCGATAGCGGGATCGACGCCTTGCGCGACGGAATCGAGGAGCTGTTGGTCGAAACCGCCGCAGTGACGCGTAGCGAGCCCGGCGCCGAATGGATTCTGCGTGCGCTGCATGCGACGCCGCAGTTGGTGCATATTCGGCTGGAATCGCATCGCTACGTTACGGACCAACTCGTCGCGGCTTATATGCGCCACCTTCCCGGCGTCGATCGCGCGGCATTGTGGCAGCAGTTGCGACTATCCGTCGAACTCGGCTTTGCTGCCGACGAAATGCTTCAGGAGGAGACGCGCGTTTCACCCGACTTCGTCTTTGCCCAGGTCGCGCGGCTGCTACGCGACGATATCTAGCGCCCGCGCTCGTTCCGTCCGGGTGATCCGCCTGACCTCACGTCAGGTTGGTCTCGCCGCACCGGCGCTCGGCATGCAGCTTCTTGCTAACGGTCGCGGATCATGTCCGACGCCTGGCGGAAGCGCGCAAGGTCGATCCCCAGTCTGGCGACCTTGTCGTAAAAGGTCTTGCGCGGCACGTTGAGTTGGCGGAGCACCGGGGCAATTCTACCGCCATGCGCGGCAAGCGCAGTCTCGATGACCTCCTTCTCGAACGCGCGAACGCGCTCGGCCAGCGTGCCGTCGGGCGTGACGTCGGGGGCGCCGGCGTACTCACCCAGAACCGTTTGCCATGCGAAATTCCGCAACTCGCGCACATTACCCGGCCAATCATGCGCCTTCAGGTGGCGGCGGATGGCATCGGTCAGGGGCGGCATCGGTTTGCCGAAGCGCGCGCGCGCCTCTTCGACGAACGTGGCGAACAGGAGCAGCGCGTCGCTGCCTCTTTGGCGCAAGGCGGGCACCCGCAGGCGCACCACGTCGAGCCGATAAAACAGATCGGAACGGAATTCGCCGTCCGCCACCGCTTGCTCGATCGGTCGTTTGCTCGTCGCGACGACATGCAGATCGATCTGGCGCGGCCGGTCGCTGCCGATCGGTTGCACCTCGCGCTCTTCGAGCACACGCAGCAACTTGGCCTGCAGCGCCAACGGCATGGAATCGATCTCGTCCAGCAGCAGCGTGCCGCCGCTCGATGCCTCGATCTGCCCGATCCGCGACAGACGCGTTTGCGGTACGCTGTCGGCGGCGTGTCCGAACAGCTCGCTCTCCGACAAAGCACCGGGCAATGCGCCGCAATTGACCGCGATGAACGGCTTGCCGCGGCGCGGGCCCTGGCGGTGCAGTTGCAGCGCGACCAGTTCCTTGCCGGTGCCCGTCTCGCCCTCGACCAGCACGTCGATATCGGCGGCGGCGAGCTGGCGGATCGTCGCGCGCAACTGCGCCATCGCCGCGCTGTCTCCGATCAGCGGGTCGCTCTCGGCCTGCGCGCTGGCGGCGGCGGCGCGCAATGCACGGTTGTCGTTGATCAGCCGGCGCTGCGCCAGCGCCCGGCGCACCGCGGCGATCAACAACTCGGCGGCGAACGGCTTGGTCAGGAAGTCGAACGCGCCGGCACGTAGCGCGCCGACCGCCATCGCGACATCGGCATGGCCCGTGACGAGGATCACCGGCAGTTCTGGGTCGATCGCGCGGACGCGGGCGAAAAGTTGCAGCCCATCCGTCCCCGGCATGCGGATGTCGCTGACGATGATGCCGGTAAAGTCAGCGTCGATCAGCGGCAGAGCGGCATCGGCCGAGGGGTAGGCGCGCACCGCAATGCCCTCCAGCTCGAGCCGCTGCACCGTCGCGGCCCGCAGCTCGGCATCGTCCTCGACGAACAGCACGATCTGATCGGCGCCAGACAGCATCAGCCGCGCTTCAGCGTCAGGCGGAACGCCGCGCCACCGAGCGGCGTCGCGACGCGGTCGAGCTCGCCGCCGAATTCTCGCGCGATGTCGCGTGCGATCCCAAGGCCCAGACCCAGCCCATCGGGCTTGCTGGTGACGAACGGCGTGAAAATTTCAGCCGCGACACCGGTATCGATCCCCGGCCCGTTATCCGACACGACCAGACCGACCGTCGCGCCGGACCGCACGGTGATGACAATGCGTGGCGACGGCGCGCTTACAAGCGCCTCGGCGGCGTTCTGCAACAGGTTGAGCAAGATCTGTTCGAGCCGCACGCGATCGGCGATCACGGCGACGGGCGCACGCACGTCCAGTATGACCAGGTCGCGGATACGGTCGCCCGCCAGCAGTAGCGCGCCGTCGATCGCCGAGCCCAGATCGACCGGTTCGGGCGCGGCCGTTCGTTTGCGCGCGAAGTTGCGCAGTTCGGCCGTGATCGTACCGATCCGCCCGGTCAGCTCGACGATGCTCGCCAGGTTGCCGCGCACCTGGTCGGTCTGGTCGCGGTCGAGGAACAGCCCGGCATTTTCGGCATAGGTGCGGATCGCGGCTACGGGCTGGTTGATCTCATGCGCCACCCCGGCGGTGATCTGGCCGATCGAGCCGAGCCGGTTGGCCTGGGTCAGTTCCTCGCGTGCAGCGCGATAGCGCCGGTCGGCGGCGGCGCGCTGGCGCGATTCGACGCGCAATTGCTCGTTGGCGTCGCGCAGTTCGGCGGTGCGGTGCGCCACCTCTTCCTCCAGCGCGTGGCGCGCGCGCAGTTGCATATTGCGGCGCTCGCGGCTGCGGATCACCACACCGGTCGCCAGCCCGATCACCAGCAACAGCGCGAGCAGCCATAGCCGTGCCCGTGTCTTCGCCGCTCCCAGCGCGGGGCCGATCGGCGCGAGGTGCATCAACCGTGCGCCGCTCAGCGGTACGGGAGCGATCCCGAGGCGGTAATCGACCGGTCGGCCGTCGTTGATCACACGGGCCGTATCGCCCGCCAGAACGAGCGGGGCCGGCTGCAATGGCGCGGCGCCGAACTGCAGCGTTTCCCGGGCACGCGCAACCATCGCCGGGTCGAGCGGATGGGTCGTACGGAAGCGCCAATCGGGGCGGCTGGTGATCAGGATCACGCCGTGCCCATCGGTCACGAAACTGATGCCGCCGCCGCGCGACCAGCTCTGCTCGACACGGTCGAATTCGACCTTGACCACCACCACCCCGCTACCGTCGCCGAGCCGCCGTGCGAGGTACAGGCCGGGCCGGCCGCTCACCGTGCCGAGCGCGAACAACTCGGACGCGCCGCTACGCATCGCATCGCGGAAGTACGGCCGGAAACCGTAATTCTGCCCGACAAAGCTGGTCGGCAGGCTGGCGTTGCTCGATGCCACGGTACGTCCCTGTGCGTCGATGACATAGATTGCCGCGGCATCAGTACGCCGCGCCAGCAGGTCCAGCGCGCGGTCGAGCCGCCTGCCCGCCGCCTTGCCGCCGGGTGCCACTGCGGCCGCCACGTCGGGATATTCGACGAGGACCAGCGGCAACAAGCGGAACTTCTGCAGCTCGCTCGCCAGCAGCCCGGCATGATCGCGCGCCGCCTGCGCCGCCACGTCTCGCGTCACCGTGTCGGCCTCCCCCGACGCCCAGCGATCGCCGGCCAGCCACGACAGCGCCAGTAGCAGCACCGCGGCCAGCGCAGCGAACGCAATCCTGAGCATGCGGGGTGTCCAGCGACTCGTCATCTGTGCCGATATTCGCACGAAATGGCTGTGCACTGTGTGGAAATCCGCACATCTTGCGGGGCATGCCCGAGGCTCGATGTTCGACGAACACACGGAAAACCGCCATTTTCCGCCACAAGACGCGTGATTTTCCCTCGCCTCATCGAGCGCATTACACACTGCCCAACGGGACCGGTCGAGAGAACCGGCAACAGGCGAGGATTTTCAGCGGCGATGCGCCACGATCTCATTCCGACGAGCCCGACCGCCACACGCCACGCGCCATGGTATGCGCAGCTCTATGTCCAGGTGCTGGCCGCAATCGCGCTGGGGACGCTGCTCGGTCATTTCTGGCCAGCCACCGGCGCCGCGCTCAAGCCGCTTGGCGACGGGTTCATCAGCCTCGTGAAGATGGTCATTGCGCCGGTCATCTTCCTCACCGTGGTCAGTGGTATCGCCGGCATGCGCGAACTCGGCGCGGTCGGCCGCGTCGCCGCCAAGGCATTCGCTTATTTCCTCACCTTTTCGACGCTGGCGCTAATCGTCGGGCTGGTGGTCGCGCATGTTGTGCAGCCGGGCGCCGGCATGCACATCGACGTCGCGACGCTCGATAAGGGCGCGGTCGCCGATTATGCCCACAAGGCGCGGGAAACCAGCGTCACCGGCTTCCTGCTCGCCGTCATCCCGACCACGCTTGCCTCGGCGCTGACCGACGGCTCGATCCTGCAGACTTTGTTCGTCGCGATCCTGTTCGGCATCGCCGCCTCGCTGGTTGGCGCGCCGGCCCGCCCGGTGCTTGACCTGCTCGATCGCATTGGATTGATCGTGTTCCGCCTCGTCGGGATCTTGATGCGTGCGGCGCCAATCGGTGCCTTTGGCGCGATTGCCTTTACCATCGGCAAATATGGCATCGGCGTGCTCGCCAACCTCGCCTGGCTGGTCGCGACCTTCTATCTCACCTCGCTGCTGTTCGTGCTCGTCATTCTAGGCGCCGTGGCGCGCGTGCACGGCTTCTCGATCATCCGCCTGATCGGCTATCTCAGGGCCGAGCTGCTGCTGGTATTGGGCACGTCCTCGTCGGAGGCTGCGCTACCCAGCCTGATCGGAAAGCTGGAGGCGGCGGGCTGCGACAAGGGCGTGGTCGGGCTGGTCGTGCCGACCGGCTATTCGTTCAACCTCGACGGCACCAACATCTATATGACGCTCGCCGCGCTGTTCATCGCCCAGGCGACCGGCGTCGAGCTCACATGGGGTCAGCAATTCGCGCTGCTCGGCGTGGCGATGCTCAGCTCGAAGGGGGCGGCCGGCGTTACCGGCGCGGGCTTCATCACGCTGGCCGCAACGCTGTCGATCGTGCCGACCGTGCCGGTCGCCGGGATGGCGCTTATCCTCGGTGTCGACCGCTTCATGAGTGAGTGCAGGAGTCTGACCAATTTCATTGGCAACGCCGTGGCGACGATCGTTGTGGCGCGCTGGGAGGGCGCGCTCGACCGCGATGCGCTCGAAGCGGCGCTGTCGGGCCGGCTGCTGGTCGTATCACCCGACACGATACCGGCCGAACTGGGCGCCGCCGGCAACTGACAAGCACCGACAAGAAACGAAAAAATGGGGAGAGAAATATGACCAACACCAACCGCATCGCCCGGCTGCTCGCCGGCACTGCGCTCGCCGTCTGTGCCCTGGCCGCGCTGCCCGCCGCCGCACAAACCGCCCCCGCGACCAACCCCGATCCCAACCAGGCGGTCGGCGATCAGCAGGCCGGCGCCGCGCAACCCGATCCGAGCAAGGACATCGTCGTCGTCGGCTCGCAGATCAAGGGCAGCCGGGTGACCACTGCCTTGCCGGTCACCGTGTTCGACGCCCGGCAGATCGATGCCACCGGCGCCGTTTCCGGCGACGACCTGATCCGCGCCATCCCGCAGATGGGCGAGGTCAGCTTCAACCCGTCGAACAACCCGCAGACCAGCAACGCGGCGCGCGGTGACGTCAATTCGATCAATCTGCGCAATCTCGGCACCGGGAACACATTGGTGCTGCTCAACGGCAGGCGCATGGTCAACCACCCGGTGAGCCAGGCACAGGAAGGCACCAACGTGCCGGTGCTGGGCTATAATTCCAACGCACTGCCAGTCGCCGGCATCGAGCGGCTCGAAATCCTGCGCGACGGCGCTGCCGCCATCTATGGCTCTGATGCCGTCGCCGGCGTGGTCAACACGGTGACACGCACCGACTATTACGGCCTGACGCTCAACGGCCGCTATGGCTATGCGCAGGGCACGCATCGCAACGAATGGGAATTGTACGGCCTCGCCGGGCACAATTTCGCCAGCGGCCGCGGCAACGTCACGCTGATGCTCGACTATACCCGCCGCACGGCACAGCTGGCCGAGGACGAGCCCTATACCGCGACGGCCGATCTGCGCTCCTTCTTTGCCGGCGACCCCAATTACGGCGGCACCAACACTACGCCCGATGGTCGCGCCACGCAGAGCCCCTGGGCCAACCTCGCCGTGGTCGGCGGGCCGGGCACGATCCGGCGCGGCACCACCGCGGTGACCTCGTCGGCCGGCGCGTTCCATACCCAGTCGATCCTCGACCCCGGCTGCGTCCAGACGATCAACGCTGACACCTGCCTCGGCACGGGGACGCGCGCGACCACCACGACGCTGCGCAACGAGCGCTTCGACACCGCAGCCGGCACGACTGCCGTGCCGGGGGTCAGGCGCTTCAACGGCTTCCTGACCGCGCATTACGACGTCAGCGACAAGTTCACGCTCTATACCGAACTGGGCTATTATCGCGCGCTGAGCCATGCGGTGCAGCCGCCGACGATCAACCTCAACGCAATCGTCATTCCGGCGTCCAACTATTACAATCCGTTCGGCCCAGTGACCTTCGCCAACGGCCAGGCCAACCCCAACCGCATCCCCGGCCTGACCAATGTGCCGGTAACGGGTCTGCCGGTGACGCTGTCGACCTACCGCTTCGTCGACACCGGCCCGCAAAATGTCGACGTGATCAATACCCAGTCGCGCTTCCTGCTCGGCGCCAGGGGCAAGATCGGCAGCTTCGATTTCGACACTGCGGTGCTTTATTCCGAGGCGCAGGCGATCGATCGCTCCGACGCGATCAACATGACCAAGCTGCAGGCGGCGCTCGCGCTGTCGACCCCTGACGCCTATAATCCGTTCAACGGCGGCTGTTCGGCCACGCCGAGCGTGGGCGACTGCAACCCGTCATCGGAAGCCACGATCAACACCTTCCTTTTCAAGTTGCAGCGGAAGGACACGACGACGCTGCTGCTTGGTGATTTCAAGCTGTCCAACGCGCATCTCTTCGCGCTGCCCGGCGGTGATGTCGGGCTTGCCATGGGTGTCGAGGGCCGGCGCGAAACGCAGCGCGACGAACGCGACCCCAATCTCAACGGCACGATCCCGTTCACCGACGCGGTGACCGGCGCGGTGTCGACCAGCAATGTCGCCGCGGTCAGCCCGACGCCTTCGACTTATGGCAGCCGCGTCGTCGGCTCGGCTTTTGCCGAACTCGCCGTTCCGCTGGTCTCGCCCGACATGAACATCCCGCTGGTACGCCGCATCGACCTGCAGCTCGCCGGTCGCTACGAGCATTACAGCGACTTCGGCTCGATCGCGAAGCCCAAGATCGCCGGCGCCTGGGATCTGTTCGACGGTCTGCGCCTGCGCGGTTCCTATTCGATGGGCTTTCGTGCGCCCAATCTGGAACAGCTCCACGCCGCAGTTTATTCGCGGCTCGGCACGAACACGCCGAACGACTTTTATCGCTGCGAAGCCGATCTGCGCGCCGGACGCATCACCACCTTCACCGCGTGCAATCGCGGCACCAGCTATTCGATCTTCATCAGCGGCAATCCGCAACTGAAACCGGAGAACAGCACCGACTGGACCGTCGGCACCGTGCTGCAACCCAGGTTCATCCCCAGCCGTTTCGGCAAGGTCACCTTCACGGTCGATTTCTGGTCGATCCGCCAGACCGGCATCGTCGGGCAGTTCGGCGCGCAGAACGCCATCGTGCTCGATTATCTCATGCGCCTTCAGGGGGCGAGCAACCCGAACGTGATCCGCGCGGCGCCGACCGCCGACGATGCCCCCGTCTTCGCCGGCTCGGGTCTCGCCACCGCAGGCCAGATCACGCGGATCAACGACCAGTTCGTTAACCTGCTGCCGCAGACGGTGCAGGGCCTTGATCTCGCCTTCATCTATTCGCTGCACAATACGGCGTTGGGCAGCTTCGATCTCAACATCAACGCCGCCAAGCTGACAAA
Organism: Sphingomonas sp. AR_OL41; assembly: GCF_029911635.1. Taxonomy (GTDB): domain Bacteria; phylum Pseudomonadota; class Alphaproteobacteria; order Sphingomonadales; family Sphingomonadaceae; genus Sphingomonas. The sequence continues at coordinate 159,390 of NZ_JARYTI010000002.1, read as the reverse complement.
ATATACGCGCCAGACGCCGCCGGCGGTGCAGGCGTTGTTCGACGCGCGCAGTGCGGGCACGATCAATGTGGCAACGCCGCTGACCGACGCCAGCAACCTGCTCGCGGTGCGCGGCAAGCCGCGCTGGCGCGTGTCGGGTTCGCTGACCTGGGATTACCATGAGCTGGAGATCGGCGTGTTCGGCAATTATGTCGGCACCGTCTACGACACCAACTTTCTCGACACGAGCGGCAACCCGTTCGTGCTCGAAGGGCAAACGACCTTCAACGTCTATGGCCAGTACAGCGTGAAGGGCGGACCGCTCGACAAGACGCGGTTCCGCATCGGCGTGCGCAACCTGTTCGACAAGCAGCCGCCGATCAGCGCGGACGGTTATCTCGGCTCGCTTTACACCCCCTATGGCCGCTACTGGTATTTCCAGGTCGGCAAGCGTTTCTGAAGATGAGCAAGGTGACGATTTCGATGCGTAGAATGGCATTGGCCGGCTGTGCGGCGCTGGCCCTGTTCACCGCCGCCGCCGCCCAGGCGAAAACGATCCTGTTCGTCGGCAACAGCTTTACCCAAGGCGCGCATTCGCCGGTCCGTGCCTATCGCCCCGATCTCGTCACCGATCTCAACGGGACGGGGATCGGCGGCGTGCCGGCGCTGTTCAAGACCTTTGCCGACGAAGCGGGGCTCGACTTCACCGTCAGCCTTGAGACCGACGGCGGCAAGGGGCTCGAATTCCACTACGCGACCAAGCGCGCGCTGATCGACCGCGCCTGGGACATCGTCGTGCTGCAAGGGTTGAGCACGCTGGATCGCAAGAATCCCGGCGATCCGACCCTCCATGTCGAAAATGCCGCGTTGCTCGCAAAAATGTTCAAGCGCGCCAATCCGGCGGCAGAGGTCGATCTCGTTTCGACCTGGTCGCGTGCCGACCTGACCTATCTGTCGACCGGCCACTGGCACGGCCAGCCGATCACCGCGATGGCCGATGACCTTGCCGCCGCATCGCGCCTGGCATTGCAGCGTTCGCCCGATATCCAACGGGCCATTCCGGTCGGCACAGCATGGAACCGCGCCTTCGCCGAGCGGATCGCCGACCCCAATCCCTATGACGGCACAAGCTTCGGGCAGGTCGATCTGTGGACCTATGATCAGTACCACGCCAGCGCGGCTGGTTATTATCTCGAGGCGCTGGTCCTGTTCGGCGCGATCACCGGCGTGGACCCGACGACGCTGGGCGCGCGCGAAAAGGGTGCCGACGCGATCGGGCTTTCGCCCGAACTCACCGTCGCGCTGCAACGCGTCGCGCGCGACACGCTCCGGGCGCAGGGCGCGACCCGCCCCTGATCCCAGTAGGCGTCGCATAAACGGAATCGGCGGCTGCATCCGCGACCGGGGCAATTACGAGAGATATGGTGGACGCACTTGGGCTCGAACCAAGGACCCGCTGATTAAGAGTCAGCTGCTCTACCAACTGAGCTATGCGTCCATGACCGGCATGTCGAAGGCGCCTTGGAAGAGCGCGACCGCGTCGGGAGGGCGCGCGTTAGCAAACCGGGCGCGACATGCAAACCCTTTTTTGCGGATGACGCTACCAGCGAACCACATTGCGGTTCTGGCGGTCGATCGACATCAGGATGCCGATGCAGATCATCACGGTCATTTGCGCCGATCCGCCGAAGCTGATCAGCGGCAAGGGTACACCGACGACCGGCGCCAGCCCCATCACCATCGCCATGTTGATCGCCACATAATAGAAGATCGTCGCGCTCAGGCCGGCCGCCGTCAGCTTGGCGAAGCGCGACTGGGCGCGCAGTGCGACGCCGATACCCCATTGCACGACGATGCCGAACAGGATGATCAGGCCGACACCGCCGATCAGCCCCCATTCCTCCATCATCGTGGCCAGCGCGAAATCGGTCTGCCCCTCGGGGAGATAATCGAGATGGCTTTGCGTGCCTTTTAGGAAGCCCTTGCCGAGGATTCCGCCCGAGCCGATCGCGATCTTCGACTGGCTGATATGATAGCCGATGCCGAGCGGATCGCTTTCGGGGTTGAGGAACACGAGGATGCGGTTCTTCTGGTAGCCGTGCAGCATGAAATTGATCGCCAGCGGGATCGCCGCGCCCAGCGCCAGTGCGCCGCCGATGAACAGCCTGAGTGGCACGCCGGCGAGGAACATCACGGTAATGCCGCCGATCGTCACCATCAATGCGGTACCGAGGTCGGGCTGTTTCATGATGATCGCCGCCGGCACGAGGATCAGCGCAGCCGCCGGCCATATGCCGCCGAACTTGCGCGTCTCGTTGGCCGGCAACATGTCGTAGAATTTGGCGCAGGCAAGCACGATGCAGGGTTTCATCAGTTCGGACGGCTGCAGCCTGATCACGCCGAGGTCGAGCCAGCGCTGCCCGCCACCGCGCACCGCGCCGAGCAGCTCGACGAGGATCAGCATGACGATCAGCACGGCATAGGCCGGCAAGGCACCGAGGTTCCACATATCCTCCTTGACCCGCGACAGGATGATCGCTCCGGCCAGGAAGATGAAGAAGCGCACGCCCTGCGACAGCGCCCAGGGATGGATGCTGCCGCCCGCGGCCGAATAGAGCACCAGCAGGTCGAAGCAGCCGATGATCAGCACCACGGTGATGATCTTCCACGGCAGCTGCGCCAGCGGCGCGGGAACGAAGTCGAGCCCGCTCATGGTGTCGTCGGATCCGGCGAGCCCTGCGTCGCCACGCCACCGCCGGTCGCGATGGCGTTGGCCTGGGCTTCGGCGCTGGCATCGGCGGCGTTGGTTGCGGCGGCGACGGCGGGGGCATCGGTTGCCGCGTCGGCATCGTCCTCGGTCTGCGCCGCCGCGATCGGTGACGGGGCGTTCGCGGCTGTCCGGTAAGCCGCCGACTGTGCTGCCATGCGCGTCTTGATGTCGCCGCCCCAACTTTCCTCGACTTCGGCGAGGCTGGCCAGCGCGCGGTCGCGGTCGAACAAATAGGTCATGATGTCGCGGCCGATTCCCGGCGTATCGAGATTGCGCACCGTGTGCCCGCCATGTTCGAGGACGATCGCCGCAGCATAGCGCGGATTGTCGGCCGGGGCGAAGCAGACGAACAAGGCGTGGTCGCGCAGCTTGAACGGCAGCGCGGCGTTCTTGAGCACACCGCCCGCGCGCTCGTTCATCGTGATGCGCCGGACCTGCGCCGTGCCGGTCTTGGCGGCGAGGCTTACCCCCGGGACCGCCATCCGCGCCGCGCCACCCGTGCCGCCGCCGTTGACGACGCCGAACATCGCCTCGCGGATCATCGTGAGGTGCTCGGGCGTAAGCGGCAGGGCAGGGGCCGGCTTGTTCTGGCCCATCAGCAAGGTCGGCTGGATCAGCCGCCCCGAGGCGATGCGCGAGGCCATCACCGCGAGCTGCAGCGGATTGGCGAGAACATAGCCCTGGCCGATCGATGCATTGAGCGAATCCGCCACTGTCCAGGGCTGGTGATAGCGCTTCAGCTTCCACGCCGGGTCGGGCACCGTGCCGTAACGCTGAGTCGAGAAGGGCAGCTCGAACTTTTGCCCCAGCCCGAGCAGCCGCGCGACCGGGGCGATCGCGTCGTAACCGACCTCGCGAACCATCTGGTAGAAGAAAATGTCGCAGCTCTGCATGATCGCGTTCTTGAGATCGAGCGCACCATGCCCGCTTTTCTTGTGGCAGTGGAAAATGCCGTTGCCGACGCGCAGCGCCCCGGTGCAGTTGACTCGCGTGCCCGGATCGACCCCGGCCTCGAGCAACGCGAGGCCGTTCATCGGCTTGACCGTCGAGCCCGGCGGATACAGCCCCTGCAGCACCTTGTTCATCAGCGGCACATGATCGTCGTCGCTGAGCATCTTCCATTCGAGATGGCTGATGCCGTCGGAGAACTGATTGGGGTCGTAGGCCGGCATCGACACCATCGCCAGCATCTCGCCCGTCAGGCAATCGAACACCACCGCCGAGCCCGAATTGGTGCCGAGCCGCCGCGCGGCATATTCCTGCAGGCCGGCATCGATCGTCAGCCTTGTGTTGGTACCGGGTGTGTCGGGCCGCGTGTCGAGTTCGCGTACCAGCTTGCCGCGCGCCGTCACCTCGACGCGCTTGGCGCCCGGCTTGCCGCGCAACTGGTCTTCCAGTGATTTTTCCAGGCCATCCTTGCCGAGCTTGAAGCCCGGCGTGACGAGCAACTGGTCGCGAGTCTTCTGGAACTGCTCGGCATTGGCAGCGCCGACATAGCCGGTGAGATGCGCGACCGCCGCGCCGGCGGGATAGCTGCGCGAAAAGCCGCGCGTCGGCGCCACACCGGGCAGATCGGGCATGCGCACGCTGACCGCGGCGAAGCGCTCCCAGTCGAGATTCTCCGCGACCTGCACCGGCTGGAAGCCGGCGGCATGCTTCAGATCGGTCCGGATGCGGTCGACCTGCTCGACCGGCAAGCCAAGAATCTGCTGGAGCAGCGCCAGGACGCGCTCATGCGCCTCCTTGTCGAGGCGGTCGGGAATGATGTCGACACGGAAGTCGGTGCGGTTGTTGGCGATCGCCACGCCCTTGCGATCGATGATCCAGCCCCGCCGCGGAGGCACCAGCGTCATGTTGACGCGGTTGCTCTCGCTCAACAAACTGTAGCGCTGGTTCTCCGCCACTGCGATCCACGCCATGCGCCCCACAAGGACGACGCCGACCGCCGCCTGACCCGCGCCGAGCAGGATAGCGCGGCGCGAAAAGCTGTAATTCTGGGCGGACTCGGTGACCATCGGCCGCAAGCCGTTCATGCGACAGCGCGCCTCCGGTCGAGCCAGACGGCGAAGCGCGCCGCAATCGGAAAGAGCATCACGGAAACCATCACCTGCAGCAATAGCACGGTATCGACATGCGCGCCGATCGGCGTTGCGACGAGCCGCCCGGCGATCAGGCAGAAGGCGATCGAGCCTGCCGCGATCAGCCAATCCTGCCAGAAATCGCGAAACACGAGTCGCTGGTCGATCAGGTCGATGCAGATGAAGCAGAGCTGCCACAACAGGATTGCGCTGCCCATCGGCTGTCCGCTGAGCAGGTCGTCGAAAAAGCCGAGCGGTAGCGGCGCCCAGATCGGCAGCACGGCCGGCCGCGCCATCCGCCAGCCGAGCAGCATCAACAGCCCCAATGGCGGCAGGAACGGGAAGGAGCCGATGAATGGCCAGATCGTTGCCAGCGATCCGAGCATGATCGATCCGGCCGGGAGCGCCCTGCGCCAGCCGATATGCGGCTGGTCGTCATAGGCACCCTTGAGCGGGCTGCTCACGGCGTCGTCCCCGTCGGCAGCGTCGGCGCCACCGGCATGAACGCCTGCTGGACCAGCGCGAAATCGAGCGTGTCGGGCTGGGCGAAACTGCGCGCCAGCCCGGCGTCGCCATGCGCGCGCCTGAGAATCTGCGCGACCGGGATATTCGGGGCATAAACCCCGCCGGTGCCGGTCGTGACAAAGACGTCGCCCGGCAGGAAGTCGGCGGTCGCCGAGGCGGCGGACTTGATGTCGAGCAATCCGTCGCCGCGTCCGACGGCAAGCGCCGGCATGCTGTCGCGCGTTCGCCGCACGGGAATCTGGCTCTCCGGATCGGTCAGCAGGAGGACACGCGCGCTGTTCGGCCCGGTTTCGAGGATCTGGCCGATCAGGCCTTCGGGGCCGCGCACCGGCTGGCCCTTTTTGACACCCTGCCAGCTGCCGGCGTTGAGCACCGCGAAGCGCCGCGTGCTCGACGCGCTGCTGCTGACGAGGCGGGCGGTGGCGACCGGGTCGCTCACGCGCTCGCGCAAAGTGAGCAGGGTCTTGAGGCGCCGGTTGTCGTACGAGATTGCGCGCGCGCGCATCAGCAGCGCCTTGGCGTCATCGAGCTCCTTGCGCAGCCGCTGATTCTCGTCATGCACCGCGACATAGTCGGAAATGCCCTGCGGGATTGCCGCGATCCCGCGCCCCGCGCCGGCAATGCTCGTCGAAATCGGCGTCGTTACTTCCGCTACCGTCGCGCGCAGCGCGCCGAAGGCGGGCGGATCGAGCGTGGCAAGCGCCAGCAACACCGCACCGACCAGCGAGCCGGCCACCGCGATCACATAACCGATAAACAGCGTATATTGCGCCCGACGCGAAAAACCCGGGCGCCGGTTACGAGGCGGCGCCATCTCATCCCCTCAAGCCCGACGCCTCGCCCCCACGGCAGAGGCGCAAAAAAACCTTACGCGCTGTGCAGCACGCCGCGGAACACCGGATCCTCGAGCGCACGCCCGGTACCGAGCGCGACGCAGATCAGCGGGTCCTCCGCCACCGTCACCGGCAGGCCGGTCTCGTCGCGCAGTACCTCGTCGATGCCCTGAAGCAAGGCGCCACCACCCGTCAGCACGATGCCCTGGTCGACGATGTCGGCGGCGAGTTCCGGCGCGGTGTTTTCCAGCGCGATGCGCACGCCCTCGACGATCGTCCCGACCGGCTCGCTGAGCGCCTCGGCGATCTGGCCCTGATTGATCTGGATTTCCTTGGGCACGCCATTGACGAGGTCGCGACCCTTGATGTGGATCGTGAGACCAATGCCGTCGGCCGGCGGCTTGGCCACGCCGACTTCCTGCTTGATCCGCTCGGCCGTGGCGTCGCCGATCAGCAGGTTATGATTGCGGCGGACGTACGACACGATCGCCTCGTCCATCTTGTCGCCGCCGACGCGCACCGAGGTGGTGTAGGCGAGACCGCGCAGCGACAGCACCGCGACTTCGGTCGTGCCGCCGCCGATATCGACGACCATCGAGCCGATCGGCTCGGTGACGGGCATGTCGGCGCCGATCGCGGCGGCCATCGGTTCCTCGATCAGCCACACCTGGCTGGCACCGGCGTTAGACGCGGCGTCGCGGATCGCGCGGCGCTCGACCGAGGTCGAGCCCGACGGCACGCAGATCACGATCTGCGGCCAGCGCATGAAGCGCCGCTGCCCGCCATGAACCTTGTGGATGAAATGCTTGATCATCTGCTCGGCGACGTCGATGTCGGCGATCACGCCGTCGCGTAAGGGACGGATCGCCTGGATGCTGTCGGGGGTCTTGCCCATCATCAGCTTGGCGTCGTCGCCGACAGCCTTCACGCGCTTCACGCCGTTGATGGTTTCCACCGCGACGACCGACGGCTCGTTGAGCACGATGCCGCGTCCGCGCAGATAAACCACCGTGTTCGCCGTGCCGAGATCGATCGCCATGTCGTGGGACATGAATTTGAAGAACCGCGAGAAGAAGGCCATCTATTCGTTTCCGTTCCTGGCCGGAGGTCCGGCCCGTCGCACATCGCCATATCCCCAACCCCAGCAGCCTGGAATGCCACGCTCTGGTTACCTGTTTATGCGGGTCGCGGGATGCCGTCGCTTGGGCTAGAGCAACATTCATGTCAATACGGCGCCTTCCCGAACATCTGGTCAATCGTATCGCCGCCGGCGAGGTGGTGGAGCGCCCGGCCAGCGCGTTGAAGGAACTGGTCGAAAACGCCGTCGATGCCGGCGCACTGCGTATCGACATTCGCCTTGCCGGCGGGGGTGTCGACCTGATCGAAGTCGCCGATGACGGATGCGGCATGGCGCCGCCCGAAATGGCGCTCGCGCTGGAGCGTCACGCCACCTCCAAGCTCCCCGACGAGGCGATCGAAAACGTCGTAACGCTCGGTTTTCGCGGCGAGGCGCTGCCCTCGATCGCCAGCGTCGCGCGCCTGGCGCTCGAAAGCCGCGTGCGCGGCGCCGAGGGCTGGAGCCGGATCGTCGACAATGGCGCGCTGATCGCCGAGGGGCCGGCGGCGATTCCCCCGGGCACGCGCGTCCGCGTCGAGCAACTGTTCGGTCGCGTCCCTGCGCGCCGCAAGTTCCTGCGCTCTTCGCGCGCCGAATATGCCGCCAGCCTCGATGTGGTGAAGCGTCTCGCCATGGCACGGCCCGACATCGCCTTTTCGCTAGAGCATGACGGGCGTCGCACGCTGTCGGTGCCGGCTGGCGAGACGCTTCCCGACCGCGTCGCCGCGCTTACCGATCGCGGGCTGATCGACAATGGCATCGCCGTCGATCTCGAACGCGAGGGGCTGCGGCTCGGCGGCGTCGCCGGGCTCCCGACCTACAATCGCGGCATCGCCGACCACCAATATCTCTTCGTCAACGGCCGGCCGGTGAAGGACCGCCTGCTGATCGGTGCGGTGCGCGGTGCCTATGCCGAACTGCTCGCGCGCGACCGCCACGCCGTCGTCGCGCTGTTCCTCGACATCCCCGCAGACATGGTCGACGTCAACGTCCATCCCGCCAAGACCGAAGTGCGCTTCCGCGAACCGAGCCTGGTGCGCGGCATGATCGTCAGCGGCCTGCGCCGCGCGCTCGACGAAGCCGGCCACCGCAGCGCCCAACGTCCAGCCGCCGATGCGATGGCCCAGTGGCAAACCGAACCGCTAGAGGCCGCGCCTTCTCCCTCTCCCCACTTGTGGGGCGAGGGCAGGGGAGAGGGGCAGCCCGACCTCCTAACAAGCTACGTCCGCGAATCCCGCCCAACCTACTTCGCCGCACCCCCACCCCAGGCCCGCGCCGAACCCGCCTACGCACCGATCCCGAACACCACCCAACACCCGCTAGGCGTCGCGCGCGGCCAGGTCGCCCGCACCTATATCGTCGCAGAAGCCGAGGACGGCCTGGTTATCGTCGACCAGCATGCCGCCCACGAACGGCTCGTGCTCGAACGGATGCGCAAGGCGATGGCGCAGGGCGGGGTGGCGGCACAAGCGCTGCTGCTCCCCGAGGTGGTCGAACTCGACGAACCCGCCTGCGACCGCCTCGAAGCCCGCGCCGCCGAACTGACCGAGTTCGGCCTCGAGCTCGAACGCTTCGGCCCGCACGCGATGCTGGTGCGCAGCGTGCCGGCGATGCTCGGCCAGAGCGATGTGCGCGGTCTGATCGCCGATCTCGCCGATGAGCTCGCCGCCTATGACGAGGCGCTAAGCCTGCGCGAACGCCTCGACCATGTCGCCGCGACCATGGCCTGTCACGGCTCGGTCCGCGCCGGCCGGGTGCTGTCGGTCGCCGAGATGAACGCGCTGCTTCGCGAGATGGAGGTCACCCCGCACAGCGGCCAGTGCAACCACGGCCGCCCGACCTGGATCAAGCTCGCGCATGGCGATATCGAGAAGCTGTTCGGGCGGAAATAGCGCGCGAGGGCGCAAGATTCCGTTCATTTGCCCGCAACCTTTGGTGACCGGCGCGCATTTTTGACTCGATGGTCCATCACCAGCGAGTCGACACGATGAAGAATGCGGCCCCCCTGATCCTCGCCTTGATCCCGCTGATCGCAGTGGTCGGCGCGTGCGTCGCGGTGCCCTGATCCTGTGTCTCGATCGGTTGGTCGACAAAATGGCACGGCTTGCCGTTGAAATGCGGTTACCTGAGTCTTAAATCAGCTTCCGAGACGCTGTGTCTTTCTGGACCTCGTGCACCATGACCAAGATTATTCCCGTGCTGTTCGCCCTCGTCCCGCTCGCGGCGGTGGTAAGCGCCTATGTCATGACGGCCTGACGCTCGCGCCATCGCCGACAAAACAAAAGGGCCGCCCGGATCGCTCCGGACGGCCCTTTTTGTTGTGGCGTGCAGCCGATCAGCCTTCGCTGGTCTCGGTCGCTTCCTCGGCCTGAACCTCGGCGGTGGCGCCCGGTTCGGCATTGGGGTCGTAAGCCTCGACGAAGCCCGCCTCGTCCTTTTCGAACATGGCGGCCATGACGTCGACGCCCTTGGCCTGCATCTCGGCCTCTTCGGGCGAGCGCGCGACATTGACCTTGATCGTCACCGACACCTCGGGGTGCAGCGCGGCCTTCACGTCGTAAACGCCGATCGACTTGATCGGCTTGTTGAGCACGATCGCCGACTTGCCGACCTTGTGGCCGGCGGCTTCAAGCGCCTCGACCAGATCGCGCACCGCGACCGAGCCGTAAAGCTGGCCGGTGTTCGATGCCTGGCGGATCAGCGTCACCGAAGTGCCGTCGATTGCCTTGGCGTCGTTCTCGGCTTCGCCGCGACGCGAGGCGTTGTCGGCGACGATGCGCTCACGATTGGCCTCGAACACCTTGCGGTTGGCCTCGTTGGCGCGCAGCGCCTTCTTGTTCGGCAACAGGAAGTTGCGCGCAAAGCCGTCCTTGACGGTGACGACATCGCCGATGACGCCGAGCTTCTCGACGCGCTCGAGCAGAATGATCTTCATCGCTGCTACTCCTTACTTAACGATGTAGGGCAGCAGGCCCAGATGGCGGGCGCGCTTGATCGCCTGGGCGAGCTCGCGCTGCTTCTTCGCGCTCACCGAAGTGATGCGAGAGGGGACGATCTTGCCACGCTCGGACACGAAGCCCTGCAGCAACCGGACGTCCTTATAGTCGATCCGGGGGGCGTCCTTCGCGGAGAACGGGCAGCTCTTGCGGCGGCGGAAAAATGGGCGTGCCATGGTCTATCGCTCCTTATTCGCCGTCGAAATCGCGACGCGGGCGGTCGCCACGATCGCCACGACCTTCGCGGTCACCGCGACGCTCGCGGTCGCGCTCCTGCTTGCGCATCATCACCGAAGGGCCCTCTTCATGGCCGTCAACCTTGACGGTCATGTAGCGGATCACGTCTTCGTTGATCTGCGTCTGGCGCTCCAGCTCAGCGACCACGCCGGCCGGCGCGTCGATTTCGAGCATGACGTAATGCGCCTTGCGATTCTTGGCGATCTTGTAGGCCAGGCTGCGCAGGCCCCAGCTCTCGGTCTTGATGACCGTGCCTTCGTGATCCTTGACGATCTGTGCAGCGGCTTCCGCCAGCGTGTCTACCTGCGCCTGTGCCAGATCCTGGCGCGCAAGGAACACGTGCTCGTAAAGAGCCATGTTGTCTTACCTTCTCTTGGCCGATCGCTGACGCCGCCCAATGCGGTCGCCCCTCCGGCTGTCGTCTCAACAAATCAGGGGCGGACAGCCTTAGGCCGTCCACCCCGGAGCGCGGTGCCTTAGCGAAATCCCCGCGAAAGGCAAGGCTAGAGTATCGGCTGGCTGACCAGGGCGGCCTCGGCCGCGCAATTCTGTGGTCTGGGTGCCGCCGGGTCGGCGCGCAATGCCGCCAGTTCGGCACGCGCCGCGGCGAGATCGGCCTGGAACGCAGCTTGCGCGTGCACCGCCGCCAGCGTTGCGGCCGAGGTCATTCGCCCAGCCTCGACTGCGGTCGCGTTGTGCACGCCGCATACGATCCGGCTTTCGCCATAGGCTCGCCCCCGCGCCATGATCGCCGTGGCGCGATCGGGCACCAGTTCGGCGAGCAGGCTCGCCCAGGTCCATGCCCAGGTCGCGTGGCCGGAAGGGTAATCGTAGCTGCCCTTGAGTTCGGCTGGCGCCTGGCACACCGCGCCCTTGTCGATCAGGAACGGCCGGTCGCGCTTGAAGAAATCCTTCGCGGCGCCCGACTGGGTCTGGGTATCGATCCCGGCCTTGCCGATCACCTTCATCGTCGCCGGCGCATTCTGCGGGGTCAGCGCGACTCCGACCGAGCAGCTGAACGCGCTCATCATATAAGGGATGCCGGTCGCGACATCCTTGGTCGCGAGATCGCCGCGCGGCGTGCCCAACCAGTGGCGTGTCGCCTTGAAGATCGCGCGATCGGCGGCATAGCGCGCGTCGCCCTTGTGCGGTGCGGCGGGCAGCACCTGGGTGATGTCGATCGACCCCGAGGGCAGATAGCCGGCGCGTTGTTGTTGGCCGAGCAGCACCGCCGGCGCCGCAACGGCGAGCGCCGTCGCCAGAATCCAAGTCCGCTTTGTCATGCCTGCGTCCGCCCGCGATTTCCCACGATACGGACATGCCAGGGCCGGGCGCAAAACGAAAGCGGCGGCGCATCGCTGCGCCGCCGCCCGTCGTCCCAAACGTCTTGCGCCTTAGTTGAAAGCGCCGGCAAGGACGGCGCCGATCAGGCCGCCGCTGATCGCGACGAGCACCGCGTCATTGTCGGACCGGACCCAGCGATAACCACGCGGCGGCGCGTAGAGGTGACGGCCGCGATAACCGCGCCAGTCGTTGATCACCTGATAGTTGCGAACCTGGCGACGGTCGAAGCGCTGGCCCTTGCGCCAGTTGCGATGCTGCGGGGCGCGCACGACGGTGCGTTTGACGACAACGGTACGGCCGGGCTGCTGGCGCACCGTCGTGCTGTGCCGTTCCTCCATCCCGCGGCGGTCCTGCGGCGCGGCAACCGCCGGTGCGGCGATCATCGGGCTTGCGGCGATCGATGCGGCAAGCGCGGCCAGAATCAGCTTCTTCATGTTCTTACTCCTCGGTTCGGCGCCGATGCGATCGGCGTCCAACACCATTTGGGAAGCGATTGTCGCACACCCGTCGCGCCCAACGCGCGAAGTGGTCGCAAAGTGTCGCGGATCGAGCGTGAAACTGAATGTCGGTTCATGAAGGCCGGTTTAGCGGCGCGCCTTGCCTAAAGTACGCGGGCTTTCTAGTCCGGCCACCCGTTTCGAATGGAGACCTTCATGCGCGCGTTCATCTTTCCCGGGCAGGGCAGCCAGGCCGTCGGCATGGGCAAGGCGCTTGCCGACTCCAGCGCGGTCGCGCGCGCGGTGTTCCAGGAGGTCGATGATGCGCTCGGCCAGCATCTCTCGCGCCTGATGTTCGACGGCCCGGCCGAGGAGCTCGTCCTGACCGAGAATGCTCAGCCGGCGATCATGGCCAATGCCATCGCGACGCTGCGCGTGCTCGAAAAGGAAGGCGGCGTCCGCCTCGCCGACAAGGCCGATTATGTCGCGGGCCATTCGCTCGGCGAATATAGCGCCCTGTGCGCGGCCGGCGCGCTCGATCTCGCGACCACCGCGCTGCTGCTCAAGCATCGCGGCCTCGCGATGCAGGCGGCGGTTCCGGTCGGGCAGGGCGGCATGGCCGCGCTGCTCGGCGCGGATGTCGACAAGGCGCTGATCATCGCCAACGCAGCGGCCGAAGGCGAGGTCTGCACCGTCGCCAACGATAACGACCCGTCGCAGGTCGTGATCTCGGGCGCGCTCGCCGCGATCGAGCGCGCGGTCGCCATCGCCAAGGAATTCGGCGCCAAGCGGGCGATCCTGCTGCCGGTATCCGCGCCCTTCCACTGCCCGCTGATGCAGCCCGCGGCCGATGCGATGGCCAAGACCCTGGCACAGGCGCGGATCGACACGCCTTTGGTCCCCGTCTTCGCCAACGTCACCGCGCAACCGGTGAGCGACGTCGACACGATCCGCCGCCTGCTCGTCGAGCAGGTCACGGGCATGGTGCGCTGGCGCGAATCGGTGCTGGCGATGGTCGACACCGGCGTCGAGCGCTTCATCGAATTCGGCGGCAAGGTCCTCGCCCCGATGGTCAAGCGTACCGCCCCCGACGTCGACGCGACCAGCATCGTGACGATGGACGACATCGAGGCTTTGGCGAAGGCGCTTTAGAGATTTTTAGTTCACGCGAAGGCGCGGAGGCGCGAAGTGGTTGCGGACTTGGAGACGATTGCGGCCGATGTAATCGACCAGGCTTTCCAGTTGCATCGCGACTTGGGCCCTGGGTTGCTCGAGACCGTCTACGAGACGATCTTGACGGCAAAGCTTGGCAAAATGGGCTACACCACCGCGCGTCAGGTCCCTGTCGACATCGAATATGCCGAACTTCGTTTCGACGCCGCTTTCCGCATCGATTTGTTGGTGGACAACAGGCTTATCGTTGAAATCAAATCTGTGGAGCGGCTGAACGGCGCGCACGCCAAACAGCTATTGACCTATTTGCGCCTAACGAAAAGATCGCTCGGTCTGCTGATCAATTTCGGCGGCGAAACCTTCAAGGAAGGGCTTCGGCGCGTCGTCAACGGCTACGTTCCCTTTGCGCCTTCGCGTCTTCGCGTGAATCAAAATTCCAGGAGAGACTGATATGTTCGACCTCACAGGCATGACCGCCCTCGTCACCGGCGCCTCGGGCGGGATCGGTTCGGCGATCGCGCAGGCGCTCGCCGCGCAGGGTGCGCGGCTGGCGGTTTCCGGGTCCAATGCCGAGAAGCTCGAGGCCTTTCGCGCGTCGCTCGGTGGCGATCATGTCGCGCTGCCGTGCGACCTGTCCGACGCCGCGGCGGTCGATGCGCTGGTGCCAAGCGCAGTCGAGGCGCTGGGCGGCAAGCTCGACATCCTCGTCAACAATGCCGGCATCACGCGCGACAATCTCGCGATGCGCATGAAGGACGAAGAGTGGGACACGGTGATACGCGTCAATCTCGAAGCCGCCTTCCGCCTGATCCGCGCCGCCGCGCGACCTATGATGAAGGCACGATATGGCCGCGTCATCTCGATCACTTCGGTGGTCGGCACGACCGGTAACCCCGGCCAGGCCAATTATGCCGCTTCGAAGGCCGGGCTTGTGGGAATGTCCAAGGCGCTTGCGCAGGAACTCGCCAGTCGCAACATCACCGTCAACTGCGTCGCCCCCGGCTTCATCCGCTCGGCGATGACCGATGTCCTGCCCGAGGCACAGAAGACGGCGCTGTTGTCGAAGATTCCGGCCGGCGATCTCGGTACCGGCCAGGATATCGGTGCGGCAGTCGTCTACCTCGCCAGCAAAGAGGCCGGCTACGTCACGGGGCAGACCTTGCATGTCAACGGCGGCATGGCGATGATCTGAAGAATCGGCCCGGCGCGCGCCGGGCCAAACCGGGGGGAATGTGAAATGCGTCTTGTGATCGCGCTGCCGCTGGCGGCTGCCATCTTCGTGGCAGCGCCGGCCTTTGCCCGTGACGATCGTCCAGTGGCATGCATCTACGCCAAATCGCACCGTATCGCGCGTCCGGATATTGTTGCGCTGGTACGCAGCGGCTTCAACCCGACGTCGGGAGCCGAAAAGACTGCGATGATGACATTGGCTGATGCCGTGCGCGCCTGTCGTGCGCAATTCGGCTGGGCGGACAAGCGCCAGGGCGTCGCGCTGCGCTATATGAGCGGACGGGTGCTGCACGAGGACGCGGTGTACCGTGGCCAGAAATCAGGGCTTACCGATGAGATTCTGGGCAGCATCGTCGGCGCGCTCGATCCCGCCGGCCGTGCTGCCTATGTCGCCGGACGCCCGACCCCCGAGCTCAATCGCGCTGCGATGGCAGCGTTGAAAGGCGCGGGCGTGGCCGTCGACTCGCTGACTGCCGAAGATCTGACCGCGCTCGGGTCTATTATCGGGGAAGGCGTGACCGGGATGGTGGTACAGCAGGACGCCGAAGCCGGGTTCGCGGCGAGTTAGCGTCGCGTCGTTCCGTTTGCGCATATCACACCAAAGGCGACGCACCCCTTGCGCCAGTCCCACGCGCGCTCTACGTGCGTTGAGCAACACATAGACCCCCAAGCAGAGAGGGAATTCACATGAGCGAGACTGCCGATCGCGTAAAGAAGATCGTCGTCGAGCATCTCGGTGTCGATGCCGACAAGGTGACCGAAGATGCGAGCTTCATCGATGATCTGGGCGCCGACAGCCTCGACATCGTTGAGCTGGTGATGGCGTTCGAAGAAGAATTCGGGGTCGAGATCCCTGACGATGCCGCCGAGAAGATCGGTACCGTCAAGGATGCGATCACGTTCATCGACGAACACAAGGCCTGAGCGCCTGCGGGATCGCGGCGACGCGCGCCCGTGCCCTGAACAGGGCAGAATGATCAGGATCGGCTCCCCGTCCCAGGGCTAAGCACGGGGCGGGGAGCCGATTTCCGTTTGAGTGAAGTGGAGAATGCCATGCGTCGTGTCGTGGTGACCGGATTGGGTTTGGTGACGCCGCTGGGTGCGGATGTCGAAACCGCCTGGGCCAATATCCTCGCCGCCAAATCGGGTGCGGCAACGATCACGCGTTTCGACGCGACCGATTATGCCTGCACCATCGCGTGTGAGGTCAAGCCGGCGGATCATCCTTACGGTTTCGATCCCGGCAAGCGCGTTGACCACAAGGTCCAGCGCCAGGTCGACCCGTTCATCATCTTCGGCATCGATGCCGCCGGCCAGGCGCTCGAAGACGCCGGCCTGACCGACATGACAGAAGCGCAGCGCTACCGCGCCGGCTGTTCGATCGGCTCGGGCATCGGTGGCCTGCCGGGCATCGCCAGCGAATCGATCGTGCTGCACGAAAAGGGTCCGCGCCGCGTCAGCCCGCATTTCGTCCATGGCCGCCTGATCAACCTGATCACCGGCCAGGTGCAGATCAAATACGGCCTGATGGGTCCCAACCATGCCGTCGTCACCGCCTGCTCGACCGGCGCACATTCGATCGGCGACGCCGCGCGGATGATCGCGATGGACGATGCCGATGTGATGCTCGCGGGCGGCGCCGAGGGCGCGATCTGCCCACTCGGCATCGCAGGCTTTTCGCAGGCGCGGGCGCTGTCGACCAATTTCAACGCGACGCCCGAACGCGCCAGCCGGCCCTATGACGTCGACCGCGACGGCTTCGTCATGGGCGAGGGCGCCGGTGTCGTGTGCCTCGAGGAATATGAACACGCCAAGGCACGCGGTGCGAAGATCTATGCCGAGGTGATCGGCTATGGCTTGTCGGGCGATGCCTATCACGTGACCGCGCCGCATCCCGAAGGCTCGGGCGCGTTCCGCTCGATGGAAATGGCGATGCGGAAGTCTGGTCTGGCGCTGTCGGACATCGATTATATCAACGCGCATGGCACCTCGACGCCGCTCGGCGACGAGCTCGAACTGAACGCCGTGCGCCGCCTGTTCGGCAACAATATCGACACGCTGTCGATGAGCTCGACCAAGTCGGCGATCGGCCATCTGCTCGGTGGTGCCGGTGCGGTCGAGAGCATCTTCTGCATCCTCGCGCTGCGGGACCAGATCGTGCCGCCGACGCTCAATCTCGACAATCCCAGCGAGAATTGCGCCGGGGTCGATCTCGTGCCGCACGTCGCCAAGAAGCGCTCGGTCAAGGCCGTGCTCAACAACAGCTTCGGTTTTGGCGGCACCAACGCCAGCCTCGTGATGAAGGCGGTCTAGCAGCTCATGCGCCGCCTCGGTTGCTTCGGTCTGCTCGCAATCCTGCTCGCCGTCGCCGCCGGGTTCGGCGTGCTACAGATGTGGAGTGGTCGGGGTCCGCTGACGCACAACATCACGATTACCGTGGCCCCGGGCGCCAGCCTTGCCACGGTGTCGGAGCAACTCGAAAAGGCCGGCGCGATCCCGTCCGCCGACCGGTTCCGGCTGTTTGCCAAGTTCCTCGGCAGCGGTACGGCGATCAAGGCGGGCGAATACCGACTTCTGGCGCACCTCAGCCAGGCCGACATTCTCAAAAGACTGCAAGGCACCAAAACCTTGCAACGCTTCGTGGCCATTCCTGAGGGCTGGCCCGCGGTGATGGTCAAGGACGCGCTGATGAAGGAGCCCGGCCTCAGCGGCAGCGTCGCGGTGCCGATCGAGGGCACCGTGCTGCCCGACAGTTACGCGTTCCAGCGCGGCGACACGCGCGATTTCATCCTCAAGCGCATGCAGCATGCGATGGTCGCGTATCTCGCCTCGGCATGGGACAAGCGCCAGCCGACCATCGCCGTGTCGACCCCGCGCGAGGCGCTGATCCTCGCCTCGATCGTCGAGAAGGAGACGGGCAAGTCGGAGGAACGTCGTCTCGTCGCCGCGGTCTATTCCAACCGCCTCAAGCGCGGCATGATGCTGCAGGCGGATCCGACGATCATCTACCCGATCACCCAGGGCCGCCCGCTCGGCCGCCGCATCCTGCGCTCCGAGATCGACGCGAAGAACGATTACAACACTTATGCCATGACGGGCCTGCCCGCGGGACCGATCTGCAACCCGGGTCGCGCCTCGATCGATGCGGTGCTCAACCCGGCGCAGTCGAACGCGCTCTATTTCGTCGCCGACGGCACCGGTGGTCACGTTTTCGCCGACACGCTCGAACAGCACAACGCCAATGTCGAAAAGTGGCGCGCGATCAGGCGCGCACGCGGCGAGATGCAGTAGGAGCGATCCGGCGCAATCCGGCGCGCGCCACGAGGTTCACACCCGACCCAGCCGCCGCAGCGACACCAGCATGCACCAGCCGGCCGGCCCGCACCAATCCTTGGTGTGGCTGACGAGCCGATGCCCCGTCACCGACACCGCGATGCCAGCCGGTCTCTCCCACACCGTTCGGGAAGCCTTCCCGTACAGCCGCCCGTTGAAGCGCGAGAGTGCTGCGCTGGCGAAGGTCCGGCAGGAAGATTGAGCGCTACCATGGTCGCACCGAGCAGCCCGCGCCAACCGGCATAAGCCTCGCGGGCCCAGGCTTCTACATCGGCGACATGGCCTGACACGGTGATGTCGGCAGCCGTCAGTCGCCACGCGCCTGTGCGAGCCGGTAGTGCCGGAAAATCCGTTCCTGCCAGCTGTTGAAGCAAAGCTGTCGCCTGCGCATGCGTCCGGCCCCGTCCCAAAATCGCGTCGAGCGCGGCGAAATGCAGCCACACGGATCGTACGGCCCGCCCGTCAGCCGGATCGCCGGGATGTTGCAACGCATAGGCATCGACGGTCAGGCGGTGGCTGGCGCGAAACAGCACCGGATCCTGATACTCGCGTGCGAGGACCGCGCCATAGGCGGCCCAGCACCCCGGGCTCCCCGTCATATAGGGGTGGGTTGGCCCGTCGACCGGCGGGAAATGTGCGCCGCAGCCACCGCAGGAGATTGCGGCGTGCATGCCGTCAGCCGCGCAGACCCGCTGCCGCACGCGCCTTGGTCTCGACATCGGTCATCGAACCGCCGGTTACCCAGCTGCCGCCGACACACAGTACCGGCGCGAAGGCCAGCCACTCGGGCGCGCTTGCTTCGGTGATGCCACCTGTTGGGCAGAAGCTGCACTGGTAGAAAGGTGCAGCGAGCGCCTTCAATGCCTTGAGGCCACCATTCGCCTCGGCAGGAAAGAACTTGAAGTGCGTCAGGCCAAGTTCGAGCCCGAGCATGATGTCGGCGGCATTGGCGATGCCGGGCAAGAAGGGCACGCCGCTGGCGATGATCGGCGTGGCGAGCCGCTCGGTCAGGCCGGGCGAAACGATGAACTCGGCTCCGGCGTCCATCACCTGCTCGAACTGATCGGCATTGACGACGGTGCCGGCACCCACGATCGCGCCGGGGACCTGCTTCATCGCGCGGATCGCGTCGAGCGCTGCGTCGGTGCGCATCGTCACCTCAAGTACACGCAGGCCGCCGGCGACCAGCGCCTCGGCGAGCGGTCGAGCGGTGGCGGCGTCGTCGATCACCAGCACCGGGATGACGGCGCTGGTGCGCATGATGTCGGCGATATCGGTCATCGTGCTTGATCCTGGGCAAAGGCAGCCGCGGCGCCGAACAGGCCGGGCTGGGGGTGGGTGATGAGCTTGACCGGCACCGCCGCCATCATCGACTGGAAGCGGCCCTTGGCGGTGAAACGCTCGCCAAAGCCGGAGCGGGCGAGACGGTCCTTGAGGCGCAAGCCGAGACCGCCTGCGATGACCACACCGCTGGCGCCGTGCGACAGCGCAAGATCGCCCGCCACCGCGCCGAGGCACAGGCAGAAACGGTCGAGCGCGGCGAGCGCGAGGCTGTCCTGACCTTCAAGTGCCTGCGTCCAGATCGCCTTGTCGTCGAGCCGCTGCACAGCACGCCCCTCGATCTCGGCCAGCGTTTCGTAGATCGTGACGATCCCCGGCCCGGCGACGATCCGTTCAGTCGACACACGGTTGAAGGTCTTGCGCAGCCGCTTGAGCATCGCATCCTCCAGCGCGTCGAGTGGGGCGAAATCAGTGTGGCCGCCCTCGGTTTCGAGGACGTGATAGCCGTGTGGCGTGCGTAGGATCTGTGCCACACCGAGCCCGGTCCCAGGGCCGCAGACGGTCAGCACGCCGTTGGCCGGGAAGGGTGTATCGGGACCAGAGAGGTGCACAAAGGCATCGTCGGGTACCTGCGCGATGGCATGACCGATCGCGCCGAAGTCGTTGATCAGGACATAATCGTCGACGGCCAGCCGTTCCTTGACCAGCGCGGGGCGAATGATCCACGGATTGTTGGTCAGTTTGATGATCTCGCCACCGATCGGCGAGGCGACCGCAATCGCCGCGGCGCGCGGCATGGGCCGGCCAAGTTGCTCGCCGAACGCCTGCCAGGCGGTCTGCAGCGAGGCATATTCGGCGGTCTTGAGCGTCACTGCCTCGCCGAGCGAGACGACCTTGCCGTCGGCCACCTCGGCAATGGCGAAGCGGGCATGCGTCCCGCCGATATCGACTGCGACCAGGTCCATGCTCACCAGCCCATCGCCGCGAGCAAGGGCGATCCGCCCTTTTCCGCCTCACTCGCCGCGCCGCGGAACAGCGCGAACAGTTCGCGTCCCATGCCCACCGTCGGCGCTGGCGCCTCGACGAACGAGCGGGCCGCCCATTCCCCCGGGTCGACCAAGGCTTCGAGCGTACCAGCCACGGCGTCGAGCCGGATCATGTCGCCGTCGCGCACCTTGCCGAGCGGGCCACCGCCGAGCGCCTCGGGACTGACATGGATCGCGCACGGCACCTTGCCGCTCGCGCCCGACATGCGGCCATCCGTGACCAGCGCGACCCGGAAGCCGCGATTTTGCAGCACGCCGAGCGGCGGGGTGAGCTTGTGCAGTTCGGGCATACCGTTGGCGCGCGGCCCCTGAAAGCGCACCACGACGACGACGTCGCGGTCGAGTTCGCCGGCCCTGAACGCCGCATGCACGTCGAGCTGATCGTGGAACACGCGGGCCGGTGCCTCGATCACCCAGCGATCGCGCTCGACCGCGCTGACCTTGATGCACGCGCGGCCGAGATTGCCGGCGAGAATGCGGAAGCCGCCTTCGGAGGCGAAAGGCGCGGCGGCGGGACGCAGGATCGTGTCGTCGCCGCTGGCTCCGGGATCCTGCCAGGCGAGCGCATCACCCTCGACCACCGGCCGCTTGCCATAGTCGGTCATGTCATCGCCACCGACCGTCAGCAGGTCACCGTGAAGCAGCCCGGCACCGAGCAGTTCGCGGATGACATAGGGCATGCCGCCGGCATCCTCGAAGCCGTTCACGTCGGCGGCGCCATTGGGATAAACCCGCGCGATCAGCGGTACGGCGCGCGACAGCCGGTCGACATCGTCCCAGTCGATCAGGATGCCGGCCGCCGCCGCGATTGCGGGCAGGTGGATCAGATGGTTGGTCGAGCCGCCCGTGGCGAGCAGGCCGATCGCGGCGTTGACGATCGCCTTCTCGTCGACGCACAGGCCGAGCGGGCGATAATCGTCGCCGTCCCAACCGATCTTGGCGAGGCGGTGCACGGCGGCGCGGCTCAGTTCCTGGCGCAGCTTAGTGCCCGGATTGGCGAAGGCGGCCCCGGGGATGTGAAGGCCCATCACCTCCATCATCATCTGGTTCGAATTGGCCGTGCCGTAGAAGGTACAGGTGCCCTTGGAATGATAGGCGCCGATCTCGGCCTCGAGTAGCGCGTCGCGGCCGACCTTGCCCTCGGCAAAGGCCTCACGGACGGCGGCCTTCTCCTTGTTGGGCGTGCCGGTGCGCATCGGCCCGCCCGGCACCAGCACCATCGGCAGGTGACCGAAGCGCAGCGCACCCATCAGCAGGCCCGGCACGATCTTGTCGCAGATGCCGAGCAACGCGGCACCCTCGAACATGCCATGGCTGAGCGCCACCGCGGTTGACAGCGCGATGGTGTCGCGGCTGAACAGCGACAATTCCATCCCGGCATAGCCCTGCGCCACGCCGTCGCACATTGCGGGCACACCGCCGGCGACCTGCGCCGTCGCGCCGGCCTCGCGCGCCCAGACCTTCATCTGTTCGGGGTAGCGATAGTAGACGGCGTGCGCCGAGAGCATGTCATTATAGGCGCTGACGATGCCGATGTTCATCGCTTTGCCGGTCTTCATGGCATCGCGATCTTCCTCGGTCCCGGCATAGCCGTGCGCGAGGTTGGCGCAGCCGAGCGCCGGCCGCGCGACATGCTGGTCGCGCTCGCGACGGATCAGCGCGAGATACGCCTCGCGCGTCGGCCGCGAGCGCTCGATCACCCGATCGGTGACGGCGGAGATGTCGGAGTGCAGGGTCACGGCGCCCAGTGAATGTCGACCGGCAGTTCGGCATCGGCAAGAACGCGGCCGATCGGATAGGCCGAGGCAGGGCCCTGCTTGATCGCCGCCTCGATGATCTTCTTCTTGGCGTCGCCGGTCACCGCGATCAGCAGCGCGCGCGCCGAGACGATCGCGGCGCGCGACAGCGAGACACGCGCCACCGGCGCTTCGGACGGCAGCGGGTCGGGCATCACGCCGAGCGCGCGGCGTTCGTTCGGGCCGCTCAGCGCCTCGTCGAAATCGGGGCCGGGAAAGATCGAGGCGGTATGGCCATCGGCACCGACGCCGAGCAGGCACAGGTCGAGTGGCCAGTGCAGGTCCTGCATCAGCGCATCGGCCGAACGACCCGCCGCCTTGTAGTCGGCGGTCGCGGTCGGCACGATCGGCATGACGCGCGCGCCCTTGGGCAGGAAGGTCTTGGCGATCATCGTCACGTTGCTCAGCGGATCGCCGAGCGGCACGATGCGCTCGTCGGTCGGCACGATCGTCACGCGCTTCCAGTCGAGCTTGGCCTGCGCGAGCTTGGCGTAGATCGGCACCGGGGTCTTGCCGCCCGAAAGCGCAACGACACAGCCGCCCCGCGCATCGATCGCGCTTTCGATGATGAAGGCGATATCGCCGGCGACGGCCGCGGCCATCTCCTCGGCGTCGTCATAGTCCCACCATTCGATCTCGTCGTTCATCAGTCACTCCTTTGCCCCTCTCAACATGCGAGCGGGGTGATCAATCGTCCTGCCAGGTCACACCGTCGCGCTCGGTCAGCGCAATCGCGGCCGAGGGGCCCCAGGTGCCCGAGGCGTAGCTTTTCGGCTTCATGTCGTTGGCGGTCCAGCCGGCGCGGATTGCGTCGACCCATTCCCATTGCGCCTCGACCTCGTCACGGCGCACGAACAGCGTCTGGTCGCCCTCGATCAGGTCGAGTAGCAGCCGCTCATAGGCGATGCGGCGGCGCGTCCCGGCGAATTCCGAATCGAGGCTGAGGTTGAGCGGCACCTCGCGCAGGCGGACCCCGTCGCGATCGAGGCCGGGTTCCTTGGCCATCACCAGCAGCTGGATATACTCCTCGGGCTGCAAGCGGATGATCAGCATGTTGGGCTGGAGCAGGCCGCCGCGACTGGCGAACATCGAGTGCGGCACCGCCTTGAACTGGATCGCGATCTCGCTGCGCCGCGTCGTCATGCGCTTGCCGGTGCGCAGGTAAAAGGGCACGCCCTGCCAGCGCCAGTTGTCGACATGCGCCTTGACCGCGACGAACGTCTCGGTGGTGGATGGCTTGCCGAGTTCATCGACGTAGGACTTGACGATCTCGCCGCCCGACGCGCCGGCGCCATATTGGCCCGTCACAGTGACCTGCGGTGCCTCGATCGGGGAGATGCGGCGCAGCGAGCGGAACACCTTGGCCTTCTCGTCGCGGATCGCGGTGCCGTCGAAACGGGCAGGGGGCTCCATCGCGACCAGCGCGAGCAACTGGAGCATGTGGTTGGCGACCATGTCGCGTAGCGCGCCGGCGGTGTCGTAATAGCCCGCGCGCTCTTCCAGCCCGACCGTCTCGGCGATGGTGATCTGGATGTTGTCGATGCCCTGCGCGTTCCACACCGGCTCGAAGAACGAATTGCCGAAGCGCAGCGCGAGGATGTTCTGCACCGTCTCCTTGCCGAGATAATGGTCGATGCGGAAGGTGCGGTCCTCGGGAAAAGCACTCGCGACGGTGTCGTTGATCTCACGGCTAGAGGCGAGGTCGTAGCCGAGCGGCTTCTCGAGGCCGATGCGCACGGTCGGCCCGGCGAGCCCGGCGGATTCGAGGCCGCGGATGACGGGCTCGAACAGCGACGGCGCGGTTGACAGGAAGATGGCGAGGCCGCCGGTCACGTCGCCGACCTTCTTCGCCAGATCCGTGTAATGCGCCAGGTCGGTGGCATCGAGCGCCTGGTAGTGCAGCCGGGGCAGGAACGACTTGATCGCGTCCTCGTCCTTGCGGTCTTCCGGCAGAAACTGGTCGAGTGCCTTCTTCGCAAAGGTGCGATAGGCCGCGTCGCTATTCTCCGAGCGTGCCGTACCGGTGATCGTCAGGCCTTCGGGCAACAGGCCATCGGCGTGCAGGCCGTAGAGCGAGGGCAGCAGCATGCGCTGCGCCAGATCGCCGGTCGCGCCGAATAGCAGCAGCTTGCCCACCGGATTGCGCATCGTTCCTGCCACCTCTTCGTGATCGCCGCCGGGCGCCTAACAGAGCCGTTCGCGAACGGCCATGTGAATACGTAGTCAGGCCGTCCGCTACAGCGTCAGGCCCGCGATCGGGTCGAAACCTGCCATGATGTTGAGGCTCTGCACCGCAGCACCCGCCGCTCCCTTGCCGAGATTGTCCAGCGTGGCGATCAATCGCGCCTGGCCGGCCTCGCCGTTGCCGCACACCCGCAAGGTCAGCCGGTCGGTCTCCGCGTCGCTCTCGATGGCGATCGTGTCACCCTCGGGCTCGACGACGCGGACGACCGGCGAATCCTTATAAGCCTCGCGCAGCGCTGCTTCGCACGCCGCGAGCGTCGGGCGACGAACGAACTGGTGCAGCGGCAGCGGCACCTCGACGATCATGCCGCGATAGGTGTTGGCGACCGAGGGCATGAAGATCGGCGGATGCTCGACGCGCGCATGCTTCTGCATCTCGGGCACATGCTTGTGTAGCAGCCCGAGCGCGTAAAGCCGCGCTGCCGGCGGCGGATTCGGCCCCTGAAACTCGGCAATCATCGCCTTGCCGCCGCCCGAATAGCCCGAGATTGCGTTGACGGCGAAGGTCCAGTCGACCGGCACGAGGCCGGCGCGGATCAGCGGCCGAACCAGGGCGAGGAAACCGGTCGGGTAGCAGCCGGGGTTGGACACGCGCATCGCCTCGGCGATCGCCGCTTGCTGTCCGGGTTCGAGCTCGGGAAAGCCATAGGTCCAGCCATCGGCGACGCGGTGCGCCGTCGATGCGTCGATAACGCGCGTCGTGCCGTTGTTGATCAGCGCGACGGCCTCGCGCGCCGCATCGTCGGGCAGGCAGAGGATGACGATGTCGGCCGCGTTGAGCGCCTCGGCACGTGCCTTGACGCTCTTGCGCTTGGTCTCGGGCAGCTCGAACGTCGTGATCTCGCCGCGCCCGGCGAGCCGTTCGCGGATCTCAAGGCCGGTCGTGCCGGCTGCGCCGTCAATGAAGACCGAGAGCGTCATGCCATCCCCAATGCATCGGCGTCGACATAGCCGACCAGGTCGATCCGCGGCGCCTTGCCCCACGCGTTGCCGCCGGCAAGTTCGAGCGTCTCGAACAGGTCGCCTTCGCCGAGCGAGCCGATAACCTCCGAGTCGTGCTGCGGGCCGACGCGCATCAGCACCTCGCGCAACGCGACCATCGCGCGCGGTGCGGCATAATGCGGTGCGAAGACGCTCTCGGCGAGACGGATATCGGCCAGGTCACGGCGCACGGCATGCGTGCGGGGGTCGAGCGCCAGCGAGCGCCCGAGCAGCGCAAAGCTGCTACGCGGTCGCGCGCCGAGCGACGGACTGAACGGTACCGCCGATGAATTGTCCGAATTCCGCAAGAAAATCTGCCCCTTCCGCCGTGCGCGCCACGAAGATGTTGCGCTTGTCCGTTTCGTCGCGCTGGCGGCGCAGATAGCCCAGCGCACCGAGCCTGTTCAAGGCGCGTGTCACGACGGGCTTCGAGACGTTGAGAACATTGGCTAATCCCCGGACGGTGTGCGGTCCTGGCGCCAGATAGACGAACAGGAGCAGCGCCATCTGACGATTGGTCAGATCGGGTTGACCCGAACGGACATAGTCGACCAGCGACTGCATCCAGTTGGTGAGAGATCGATCGAAAAGATTGGCCACCGACATTGTCCAACTCTGTACACGGCCCGGCGAACATACGCCGTGGCTGCAGGGAAGAACGCGCTCGCACCCGCCTGGTTTCAGGACGGATGCGAAATGTTGCAGCTTTAAGGCGACGCGCGCGGTTGATCGCAGGCGGCGCGTCGCCTATGTGCCCGCCTTCGCCGCTCGGGATGATCGATTTTTCATGTTCACGTTTTTGCTCATCGTTCACGGTTTCGTTGCCCTTGCACTGGTCATCGTGATTCTGGTCCAGCGCTCCGAGGGCGGCGGACTCGGCATGGGCGGCAGCCCGTCGGGCCTGATGTCGGCGCGCGGCGCGGCCGATCTGCTGACCCGTCTGACGACCGTGTTCGGTTCGCTGTTCGTGGTGCTCAGCATCGGCCTGGCAATCTACGCCGCCGGCGGTCACAGCACCAAGATCGACCCGACACTGGCGGTCAAGCCGGCGGGTAACGCGGCGCCGCAGCCCGGTGCGCAGCTTCCGCAGGACGCTGGCGCCTATTCGTCCGGCGCGGCCAACGTGACCCTGCCGACGAACAACGGCACGCTCCCGGTCCAGCACTAGGTCGTGACGCACGGCGCGCGGCGCCGCTTTCGTCGTTCCCATAAAATAATTGGAGTCGCGCGCTTGCCGCGCGGCGCCAACACACGTTAGGCGTTTCCTCCCATGGCGCGGTTTATTTTCATTACCGGCGGCGTGGTTTCCTCGCTGGGTAAAGGTCTCATGGCGGCGAGCCTCGCGGCTCTCCTGCAGGCACGCGGCTATCGCGTGCGCATCCGCAAGTTCGATCCGTATCTCAATGTCGATCCCGGCACGATGTCGCCCTATCAGCATGGCGAGGTCTATGTGACCGACGACGGCGCCGAGACCGACCTCGATCTCGGCCATTATGAGCGCTTTACCGGCGTGGCGTCGCGTCAGTCGGACAACATCACCTCGGGCCGGATCTATCAGCAGATCATCCAGCGCGAGCGGCGCGGCGACTATCTCGGCGCGACGGTGCAGGTCATTCCGCACGTCACCGATGCGATCAAGGAATTCGCCCAGGCCGAAATCGAGGATCTCGATTTCGTGCTGTGCGAGATTGGCGGGACGGTCGGCGACATCGAGTCGCTGCCATTCATCGAGGCGATCCGCCAGCTCAGGAACGATCTCGGCCGCGGCAATTCGGTGAGCATCCACGTCACATTGGTACCGTACATCTCGGCGGCGGGCGAACTCAAGACCAAGCCGACGCAACATTCGGTGCGGGAACTCGCCGCGCTCGGCGTGCAACCCGATGTGCTGGTGTGCCGCTGCGAGCAGCCGCTGCCAGCGAGCGAGCGCGCCAAGATCGCGCTGTTCTGCAATGTGCCCAAGGAAGCGGTGATCCCCGCGCTCGACGCCAAGAGCATCTATGCCGTGCCGCTGCAATATCATGGCGAGGGTCTCGATGCCGAGGTGCTCAAGGCGTTCGGCATTCTGCCCGGCCTGGCGCCCGATCTGTCGCGCTGGGTGGAGATCGTCGACCGACTGACCAATCCCGAAGGCGAGGTCACCGTCGGCGTCGTCGGCAAATATGTCGGGCTGCAGGACGCCTACAAGTCGCTCAACGAAGCGCTGGTGCATGGCGGCATCGCCAACCGCGTGAAGGTCAATATCGACTGGATCGACGCCGAGCTGTTCGAGAGCGACGATGATGCGCAGATCGCGGCGCGGCTCGAGCCGTGCCATGCGATCCTCGTGCCCGGCGCCTTCGGCGAGCGTGGTGCCGAGGGCAAGATCGCCAGCGTGCGCTTCGCGCGCGAACGCGACATCCCCTATTTCGGCATCTGCTTCGGCATGCAGATGGCGTGCGTCGAGGGCGCGCGCGATCTCGCGGGAATAGCCAAAGCCAGTTCGACCGAATTCGGCCCGACCGAGGAACCCGTGGTCGGCATGATTACCGAATGGATGAGCGCCGACGGTATCCAGACGCGCGAGGCCGGCGGCGACATGGGCGGGACGATGCGGCTCGGCGCCTATGACGCGACGCTCGACGGCAACAGCGTCGTGTCGTCGATCTATGGCGGCACGCACATTTCCGAGCGGCATCGCCATCGCTACGAGGTCAACACCGCCTATCAGGCCGCGCTGGAAAAGGGCGGGCTGGTCTTCTCCGGCATGTCGCCCGACGGCATGCTGCCCGAAATCGTCGAGCGCCCCGATCATCCGTGGTTCGTCGGCGTGCAGTTCCACCCCGAACTCAAATCGAAGCCGTTCGAGCCGCACCCATTGTTCGCAAGCTTCATTGCCGCGGCGGTGCGGCAGAGCCGGCTGGTCTGAACCCGCGCGCTCAACTGTGAAATTTCCCTGCCGGCGGTGTGTGGCAGGGAATTTGGCAGGGAATTTCGAATATTTTTTGCTCGGGCGGCAGGGATTTTGCCGTTGGCTCGATCGCCAGTTGCGGGCGGGCAGGGTGGTCGCGTGCATGCGGCGAACCATGCTCAGATTTGTGCGCTGTTGAATCACGGCGGACATGCACGCTCAAATTCCTCCCCGGAACGGGGAGGATCTGAAGAAGAAAAAAAATGGGCGCCCGGATTGCTCCGGGCGCCCCATCTCATTCCGCCGTGATGGCGTGGCTCAGGCGGCTTGCGCCTTATCGCCGTCATCGACCGCGATCAGCGGCGCGCCGGTCTTGATCGCTATGGTCTTGGGCTTCATCGCCTCGGGCACCTCGCGGACCAGTTCGACGGTCAGCAGACCGTCATTGAGCCGGGCATCGTCGACGCGTACGAAATCGGCCAGCTCAAAGCGGCGTTCGAAGCTGCGTGTGGCGATGCCGAGGTGCAGGAAGGCGGCGTTGTCCGCGGCCTGCTCCGCCTTCTTGCCGCGCACCTGCAACAGGTTCTGCTGTGCGGTGATCTCGATCTCGTCACGGCTGAACCCGGCGACCGCGATGGTGATGCGGTAGCGGTCCTCGGCGAGACGCTCGAGATTGAAGGGCGGATAATTGTCCACCGCCGACTGGCGCGCGCTGGTCTCGAGCATGTCGAACAGCCGGTCGAAGCCGATCGCGGAGCGGCGGAAGGGGGTCAAATCAAACTGACGCATGTCAAATCCTCCATTGAAGCGAGTTGGTCGTCAAAATCGGCATCCACCAGGGGTGCGACACCGTTGTCTGTCCGGCCCGTCAGGCGCCGAACACCGCAAATCTGGTGCGTTCCGTCGCCGGTTCAAGGGGGAAAATGGCGGAAAAGCGTGGGGCTAAAGCTGCGCTTGTGGTCGGCCAAGAAGCGCTAGGATTATAATCCTAGTAAATTAGGGGACATTAAGGGCGAATCGCTAAGGGGACGTTCGTCATGCTTTCATCCATCGCCATGCTCCTGGCATCGGCTGCGCCTGTGGCCGCGCCTGCGGAGCCCGCGCCGGTTGCCGATTCGAGTGCTGCGCAGGACGCCCAGGCGTCGGGCGACATCGTCGTTACGGCGCAACGTCGCCAGGAGCGGGCGCAGGACGTGCCGATCGCGCTCTCGGTGGTCAGCGCGAATGACCTGAGCAGAACAGGCGCCTTCAACGTCAACCGGCTGCAGCAGTTGCAGCCATCGCTGCAATTCTATTCGAGCAACCCGCGTAACTCCTCGATCAACATTCGCGGGCTCGGCACGCCGTTCGGGCTCACCAATGACGGCATCGAGCAAGGGGTCGGGTTTTATCTCGATGGTGTGTATGTCGGCCGTGTCGGCGCCTCGACCTTCGATTTCGTCGACGTCGAGCGGATCGAAGTGCTGCGCGGGCCGCAGGGCACACTTTACGGCAAGAACACCACCGCCGGTGCCGTGAATATCACGACGCGCGCGCCGAGCTTCAGCCCCGAGGCGCAGTTAGAAGCCAGCGCCGGCAATGATGACTATTACCAGGTCAAGGGCTCGGTATCGGGGCCGCTCGTTTCCGATACGCTTGCGGCAAGACTATCGACGTCTTTCACGCGCCGCGGCGGCACGATCTACGACGCCACGGGTGGGCGCAACCTCCACAAGCTCGACAATCTCAGCGTGCGCGGCCAGTTGTTGTGGAAGCCGCGCGCTGACCTGGATTTCCGCCTCACCGGCGATTTCAACGCCCAGAACCCGCTATGCTGCGTCCAATATTATGCGCGTGTCGGCAGCACGCAGCGCCCGGCCAATCGCCAATATGCGGCGCTCGCCGCCGCGCTGGGCTACACCGTACCGAGCAGCAACCCGTTCGATCGCGTGACGGACCTCGATGCGACGATCAATTCGCGCCAGGAAATGGGTGGCGCGTCGCTTGTCGGCAATTGGGACATCGGCCCTGCGACGATTACCTCGGTGTCGGCATGGCGTTACTGGGATTGGAAGCCGGCCAACGATCGCGATTTTGTCGGCCTGCCGATCACGACCGTGTCGCAGAATCCGTCGCAGCAACATCAATATTCGCAGGAGTTCCGGATCGCCTCGAACGGCAAAAACAAGCTCAACTACACCTTCGGCGCATTCTTTTTCACGCAGAAGATCAATACCCAAGGATCGCAGGTACAGGGCGCCGCAGCCAGCCGGTGGCTGCTCAACCCCGGCAATGTGGCCGTCGGTTCGAGCGGTTGCGCCTCACCCACGGCCGATGCCTGCAACCCGTTGGTCTTGAACGGGCTGACCAGCACGAACACGATCAACTTCAGCAATCAGAGCGCGGCCCTCTATGGCAAGTTGAGCTGGTCGGTCACCGACCGGCTGCGCATCTCGCCGGGCCTGCGCGTGAACTACGACAAGAAATCCGGCTATTACGACTCCGTCGTCAGCATCCACAACGCACAGTTCGATTTCTTGGCGACGGCGGACAATGTGGCGGCGCTGCTGGCGGCACAACCCACGGCCGCGGCAAAGGCGACCTTCCAGAACCAGATCAATACGCTGGCACCGCAGCATTATACCCCTGCGTTCAGCGCCTGGAACGTTTCCGGCGACATTACGATCGCCTATGATTTCACGTCCGATATCCACGGTTATGCGACCTATGCGCGCAGCTTCAAATCGGGCGGCATCAACCTGTCGGGTCTCCCGCTGAACTCGACCAGTACGGCGGTCGACCTGACGACCCAGACGGTGCGGCCGGAAAAGGTCAACCATTTCGAACTGGGTCTCAAGACGCAGTTTCTGGATCGTCGCCTGACCGTCAACGTGGCGGGCTATTGGGATGTCATCAACGATTACCAGGCGACCGTGAACAACAATGCGATTAACGTGATCCGCGGTTATCTCGCCAATGCCGGTCAGGTCCGGGCGCGCGGCGTGGAGTTCGACAGCTCGTTCCGGCCGAGCGAGCGGCTCAGCCTGTATTTCAATGGCGCCTATACCGACGCGACCTATACCCGTTTCACCAATGCACCGTGCCCGCCTGAGCTTTCCGGTGGCGGCACCGGTACCCCGGCAAGTCCAGCCGGTACGGCAGGTGGGAACAGCCCTGCCTTGTGCGACATCTCCGGACAGGTGCTTCCCGGCGTGTCGAAATGGGCTTTGTCGTTCGGCGGCGAGGTCAACAAGCCGGTCGGTGCGGGCGAGGTCTATCTGGGTTATGACGGCAGCTATCGCACGCGCTTCTCGTCGAACCCGAGCCCATCGGCCGATACCTGGATCAATGGCTATTCCCTGTCGAACTTTCGACTGGGCTATCGCCAGGGCAGCTTCAACATCTTCGCCTGGATGCGCAACGCCTTCGACCATCACTATTTCGAGTTGCTGTCGGTGCAGTCGGGCAGCACCGGCCTGATCGTCGGACAGCCCGGCGATCCGAGGACTTTCGGCGCGACGATCTCGAAAAAGTTCTGACCATCGGGACGATCGTTGGTGTCGCCACCCCGGGCGCGATCCGGGGTGGCACGGAAATTCACCCCCAGCCTGCCGCCATGAATATCTAAACGCGTGACGGGTTCGATGCCTAAAAACGGCTTCACGGTTTCGCGTGAGCGACTGGCGCGGGCGCCCCTGAAACGGCAAACGCCCGGACCGTTTCCAGCCCGGGCGCCTGCGTGACGATCGCTCGTCAGCCCCCTTGGGATCTCGCCCGCGCGCCTCTTGCGAAGCGGGGCTGCGACCCTTCCCCGAACCACGGCCGTTGCCTGTGTCTCAGCGGCTCGATTGCTAGGCAGGGACGTTGGATTTGTCACCGGGAATATGACCGTTGTGAACCGATTGCGGCGGTGCTGTGGCGATTGCGCAACAGGCCGATGCGGTTGCCAGCGCTGCACGCAGAGCCTAGAGCGCGGGCATCCTCAAGCCATGGTGCCGGCGCCCGCATGATCCTGTCCCGCTACGAAGCCATGATTGCGCGGCGTTACCTGCTGCCGGGCAAGGGCGAGGCGTTCATCTTTCTGGTCGGCGTGATCAGCTGGCTGGCGGTGATGCTCGGCGTCGCGGCGCTGGTCGTCGTGATGAGCGTGATGAACGGCTTTCGCGCCGAGCTGTTCGACAAGATCGTTGGATTGAACGGCCATGCCGTGGTGCAGGGGGTCGGCGGAACGTTGCCGAACTGGCGCCGCGTGATCGAGATTGCGGACGCGACGCCTGGCGTGACGAGCGCCACCCCGATGATCGAGCAGCCGTTGATGACGAGCTATAACGGCCGGGTCGAGGCGGTGCTGCTGCGCGGGATGCGCGTGCAGGATCTGCGCAGCAACGCGACGCTGGGCAAGAAGATCGTGCTCGGCTCACTGTCGAACGTGACGGCCGGGAGCAACCAGATCGCGATCGGCTCGCACCTTGCCGAGGAGCTTGGCGCGACGGTCGGCAGCGAGATCTCGCTGATCAGCCCGCAGGGGCAGACAACGCCGTTCGGCACGGTGCCGCGGATCGTGTCGTTCAAGGTCGGCGCGATCTTCGAGATCGGGCTCTACGATTATGACAAATCGTACATCTTCATGCCGATGGAGGATGCGCAGACGCTGTTGCTGATGGGCGATTCGGTCGGGATGATCGAGATCAACACCGTCGACGCCGACCGGGTGCAAGCGATTCTCCAGCCGCTGAACGACAAGGTCGCGGGCCAGGCGGTGACCACCGACTGGCGGCAGATGAACGCGCAATTGTTCGAGGCGCTGGGGGTCGAGCGTGTGGTGATGTTCACCGTGCTGTCGTTCATCATCCTCGTCGCGGTGTTCAACATCCTGTCGTCGCTGATCATGCTGGTGCGCGCCAAGACGCGCGACATCGCCATCCTGCGCACGATGGGCGCGTCGCGCGGCGGGCTGATGCGGATCTTCATCACGGTGGGTACGACGATCGGCGCGCTGGGGACGCTCGCCGGGCTGTTACTCGCCTATGTGTTGCTGACCTTTCGCCAGCCGATCGTCGACGGCGTGCAACGGCTGACGGGACAGAATCTCTGGGATCCGACGATCCGTTTCCTCAGCGAATTGCCGTCGCGCAGCAGCCCGGTCGAGGTGACGACGATCGCCGTGATGGCTTTGCTGTTCAGCTTTCTCGCCACGCTCTATCCCGCCTTCCGAGCGGCGAGTACCGATCCGGTGCAGGTGCTGCGTTATGAATAGTCCGATCCTCGAGGTTACGGGCCTGACGCGCAGCTTCCAGCAGGGCGACGTGACGATCGAAGTGCTGCGCGGCGTCGATCTGACGGTGGGGCAGGGCGAGATCGTCGCGCTGCTCGGCCCTTCCGGCTCGGGCAAATCGACGATGTTGCAGGCAGTCGGTCTGCTCGAAGGCGGTTTCCAGGGCTCGATCCGGATTGCGGGGCAGGAGGCGTCGCGCGCCGACGCGCATGCACGGACCGTGTTGCGGCGCGATTATCTCGGCTTCGTTTACCAGTTCCATCACCTGCTGCCCGATTTCAACGCGACCGAGAATGTCGTGCTGCCGCAGTTGATCCGCGACCGTACGCGCGCCGAAGCCGATGAGCGGGCGACCGCGCTACTGACCGCGCTGGGGCTCGGCCACCGCCTGACGCATCGGCCGAGCCAGCTGTCGGGCGGCGAGCAGCAGCGCGTCGCGGTGGCGCGGGCGCTGGCCAACAAGCCGGCGCTGGTGCTGGCCGACGAACCGACCGGCAATCTCGACGAATCGACCGCCGATGTCGTGCTGGCCGAGTTTCTGCGGCTGGTGCGCGGCGAGGGCTCGGCGGCGCTGATTGCGACGCATAACGAGCGCATGGCGAGCAAGATGGACCGCGTCGTGAGGTTGGCCGAAGGACGGTTGGTGTGACCGCCTGGCGTGACGCGCCGACGCTGCGCGGCGACTATGTCACGTTGCGGCCGCTGCGCGTCGAGGACCGCGACGCGATCGTCGCGGCCGCGGGCGATGGCGACTTGACGGCTTTGTTCTTCACCAATGTTTCCAGCTTCGTCGATCCCGATGCGGCGATGGCAACGATCTTCAAGGAACGCGATTTCGGACGCGCCATGCCGTTCGCGGTCGAGACCCCGGACGGCAGAGTGGTCGGGCTCACCCGCTACATGCGGATGAACGAGGCCAGCAAGCGGCTGGAAATCGGCGGGACGTTCTACGCAAAGTCGGTGCAACGGACCGGCGTCAACACCGAGGCCAAGCTGCTGCTGCTCCGCCATGCCTTCGAGGTGATGGGCTGCAATGTGGTGCAGATCCGCACCGACTGGTTCAACAAGCGCTCGCAAGCGGCGATCGAACGGCTCGGCGCCAAGCGCGACGGGGTGCTGCGCAAGCATGGCATCATGCCGGATGGTCGCGTGCGCGATCTTGTCGTCTATTCGATCATCGCCGATGAATGGCCCGGCGTACGGCAGAATCTGCGTTTCCTGCTGTCGCGCCATGAGGAGAGCAAAGCATGACCGCGATCACCGAGATGAGCGTCAAGGCGGCCGATGGCTCGACCGTCGACCTGTCGGCCTATGCCGGCAAGGTGCTGTTGATCGTCAACACCGCCTCGAAATGCGGCTTCACCCCGCAATATGCCGGGCTCGAAGCACTGCACCGCGAGCTGGCCGGGCGCGATTTCGAGGTGCTGGGGTTTCCGTGCAACCAGTTTGGCGGGCAGGAGCCGGGCGATGCCGCCGAGATCGCCAATTTCTGCTCGCTGACCTATGACGTGACCTTCCCGATGTTCGCCAAGATCGACGTCAACGGCACCGACGCCGATCCGCTGTTCGAGCAACTCAAGAGCGAGGCGCCGGGGCTGATGGGTTCCAAGTCGATCAAATGGAACTTCACCAAGTTCCTCGTCGATCGCAGCGGCAAAACGGTCAAGCGGTACGCGCCGACGACCAAGCCTGAAGAGATCAAGGCGGATATCGAGGCGCTGCTGTAGCGCCAGCCCTCGTGCTCCTGCGAAAGCAGGAGCCAGGAGCGCTGCCGCTGAGAAACACTGGGCTCCTGCGTTCGCAGGAGATCCGAAAGGTTTGCGAAGAAATTCGCCACTATCCGGCCGGATGGCGGTTTCGCGAATCATCTGAGGCGCGCATAACCGGTCGATGCCTCATTCCGGTTTCGTGCCCCTCCGCGTCTTTTCGTCCTACACCATGCTCGACGGCGCGATCGAGCCCAAGGCGATTGCCAAGCGCGCGCAGGAACTCGGCTTCCCGGCGGTCGCGCTGACTGACCGCAACGGGCTATACGCCGCGATGGCATTTTCCGATGCGTGCAAGGGCGCCGGCGTGCAGCCGGTGATCGGCGCCATGCTCGGCCTGGCGCGGCCAGACATGCCCGACAGCGTCGAACCGATCGTCGACTGGATCGCGCTCTATGCGCAGGACGAGACGGGTTACCAAAATCTGTGCGGGCTGGTGTCGCAGGCGCATCTCGACCGGCCGCTCGAACTGGCACCGCATGTCGATTTCGCGGCGCTCGAAGGACGGACCGACGGGCTGATCGCGCTCACCGTCGGCCGCGAGGGCGGGTTGGCGCGGCTGTTCGCCGAGGACCAGCCCGATCGCGCCTTGGCTTATGCCGACCGGTTGCAGGCTTTGTTTCCCGAGCGGCTCTATATCGAGTTGACGCGGCGGCTCGACGAGATCGAGGGCCGGGCCGAGGCGCCGTTGCTCGACCTGGCCTATGATCGCGACCTGCCGCTCGTTGCGACCAACCCGTGCTGCTTCGCCGACGAGGCATTCGGCGAGGCGCATGACGCGCTGCTGTGCATCGCCCACTCCTCCTATCTCGAAAGCGAGGACCGGCCGCGCAGTTCGCCCGATGCTTGGATGAAGCCGGCCAAGGATATGCGGCTGCTGTTCGCCGACCTGCCCGAGGCGATCGCCAACACGATGGTCGTGGCACAGCGCTGCGCGGTGTCGGCGCCGTACCGCAAGCCGATCCTGCCGAGCCTTGCCGGCGACCGCGACGCCGAGGCGATCGCGCTGCGCGTCGACGCGCATGCCGGGCTGGAGGCGCGGCTCGAAAAGGCCGGTATTGCCGACGACGATGCGCGTCGGCTCTATACCGAGCGGCTCGATTTCGAGCTCGACGTGATCATCTCGATGGGCTTTCCCGGTTACTTCCTGATCGTCGCCGACTTCATCAAATGGGCCAAGGACCATGACATTCCGGTCGGTCCGGGCCGTGGTTCGGGCGCTGGCTCGGTCGTCGCCTGGGCGCTGACGATCACCGATCTCGACCCGATGAAACTCGGGCTGCTGTTCGAGCGCTTCCTCAACCCCGAACGCGTGTCGATGCCCGACTTCGACATCGATTTCTGCGAAACGCGGCGTGGCGAGGTGATCCGCTACGTCCAGGAGAAATATGGCCGCGACCAGGTTGCGCAGATCATCACCTTCGGAAAGCTGAAGGCGCGCGCGGTGCTCAAGGACACCGGCCGCGTGCTGCAGATGAGCTATGGCCAGGTCGACCGCATCGCCAAGCTGGTGCCCAACCATCCGACCGACCCCTGGACGCTGGAGCGCGCGCTCAACGGCGTCAGCGAACTGGCGCAGGAATATCGCAACGACGACGGGATCAAGCGGCTGCTCGACCTGGCGATGAAGCTGGAGGGTCTGCCGCGCCACAGCTCGACCCATGCCGCCGGCGTGGTGATCGGCGACCGGCCGCTGGCGCAACTCGTCCCGCTGTATCGCGATCCGCGCTCCGACATGCCGGTGACGCAGTTCGACATGAAATATGTCGAAAGCGCCGGGCTGGTGAAGTTCGACTTTCTCGGCCTGAAAACCTTGTCGGTGCTGAAGAAGGCGCTGGAGATGCTCGCCGATCGCGGCGTGATCGTCGATCTCGAGACGCTCGAATGGGATGACGAGGCGGTCTACAAGCTGCTGCAAAAGGGCGACACGGTCGGCGTGTTCCAGCTCGAATCCGAGGGCATGCGGCGCACGCTGGCGGCGGTGCGGCCGTCGAACTTTGGCGACATCATCGCGCTTGTCTCGCTCTACCGCCCGGGCCCGATGGACAATATCCCGATGTTCGGCGCGCGCAAGAACGGCCGGGAGCCGATCGAATATCCGCACCCGTTGCTCGAAGGCATCCTGTCGGAAACCTACGGCATCTTCGTCTACCAGGAACAGGTGATGCAGGCGGCGCAGGTGCTCGCCGGATACAGTCTGGGACAGGCCGATCTGTTGCGGCGCGCGATGGGCAAGAAGATCAAGGCCGAGATGGACGCGCAGCGCGCCGGCTTCGTCGAGGGTTGCAAGGCGGTCAACGGCATCGAGGCAGGCAAGGCCAACGAGCTGTTCGACTTGATCGACAAGTTCGCCGGCTATGGTTTCAACAAGAGCCATGCCGCGGCCTATGCGCTGCTCGCCTATCACACCGCCTGGCTAAAGGCGCATTATCCGCACGAATTCTACGCCGCCTCGATGTGTTACGACATGGGGCTGACCGATAAGCTCGGCATCTTCACCGACGATATGCGCCGCATGGGCGTCACCTGTCTGCCGCCCGACATCAATGCCAGCATCGCGGAATTCTCGGTCGAAGAAACCAAGGACGGCTTCGGGGTGCGCTATGCGCTCGCCGCGCTAAAGAGCGTCGGTGAGGGCGCGATGGAGCGGCTGGTGGCTGAACGCGACGCGCAGGGCACATTCGCGGGCATTGACGACCTCGCGCACCGTGTCGACCCGCGCATGCTCAACAAGCGCCAGATCGAGACGCTGGCCGGGGCGGGGGCGTTCGACAGCTTCGACCTCAACCGCGCGGGCATCTTCGCCTGTGCCGAGACGATCCTCGCCACCGCGGCGCGCGTCCATGACCAGAAGGTCAGCGGCCAGCACGGCCTGTTCGGCGGCGAGGATGCGGCCGAGCCGGCGATCCGTCTGCCTCAATCGGCGCGCTGGACGCTGGCGCAGCGCATGGAGCAGGAGAAGGAGGCGTTCGGCTTCTATTTCTCGGCGCACCCGGTCGATCGACATGGCCATCTCGCCAAGAGCCATGGCGCGCGCAGCTATGCCGCGCTGGGCGAGCTCGACATTCCCGACGACGGCACGCGCGCCGGTGCGACGATGGCGGCGCTGATCGAGGATGCGCGCTGGCGCACCTCGGCGCGCGGGCGACGTTACCTGATGGCGACGCTGTCGGACCCATCGGGGCAGTTCGTCGCCACCTGTTTCGACGACATGGTCGCGGCCGACCTCGAGGAGGCGGCGCGCAATGGCGCGTGCGGGATCGTCACCGTCGAGCTCGATCGCAGGCCGGGCGAAGAGAGCCCGCGTGTGTCGATCAAGCGCTTCCAGCCGTTCGAGGCACTGGCGAGCAATGCGCGCTTCGTGCTGGAGGCCGACATCGTTTCGCCCGAGGGCATGGCCGCGCTCGCCGCGCTGGTGGCCGAGGCGCGCGGGGCACGCGGGCAGATCTGGGCCAATGCGGCGCTGCCCGATGGCGGCACGGCGCGCGTGCTGCTTGGCCGCGACTTCCTGATTGACGGGGAGCTTGCCGCGCGGATCGAAGCCTTGCAGGATGTGCGCAACGTGGCGCTGAAAACCTCGGAGACGAGGCTGGCGCTGGTCGGTTGATGGCGGCTGCTCTAAGGCGTGCGGCTTCGGGGTGAGCGTTGCGCTCACCCATAACACTGGTTTGCGGAAGTCGGGAGCCCACCCCTTGGTCCCCTGCCGCAAGCGGGAGGGGAGATAGAATGCTCGGTGCCATGCAGGATTTCGCGCTTCGTGTGCCGAGATTGATCGAACATGCGGCGCGCGAGCATGGTCGCCGCGAGATCGTCACCAGCTGGGCCGATGGCAGCGAGACCCGCACCGACTGGGCCGGCGTCGCCCGCGACGCGCGCAAGCTCGCCCAGGCGCTCGAACGGTTCGGCTGCAAACCCGGCGATCGCATCGCCACGCTGGGAATGAACCATGCGCGGCATCTGATTTCGTGGTATGGCGCGATCGGCATGGGCGGGGTGATCCACACGATCAATCCGCGGCTGTTCGACGAGCAGCTGGTCTATATCGCCAACCATGCCGAGGACCGCGTGCTGTTCTATGACCGGCAGTTCCAGCCGATCGTCGACCGGCTCAAGCCGCAATGGACGACGATCGAGCATTATGTCGTGTTCGACAGCGACGGTCCCGACGGCTTCGAGGCGCTGATCGCGCCCGAGAGCGGCGACTATGTCTGGGTCGAGGGCGACGAGCGCGCGCCGTGTATGCTGTGCTATACCAGCGGCACGACGGGCAACCCCAAGGGGGTGCTGTACGAGCATCGCTCGACGATGATCCATGCCATGGCCGAGGTCGCGCCGGCGGTGTTCAACATCTCGTCGCAATCGGCGATCCTGCCGATCGTGCCGATGTTCCATGCCGCCGCCTGGGGGCTGCCCTTTGCCGGCGCGTTGGCCGGCGCCAAATTCGTCTATGCCGCAGTCAACGATGCCGCAGTGCTGTGCCGCCTGATGAATCAGGAGAAGGTGACGCATTCGGCCGGCGTGCCGACGGTGTGGCTTTCAATGTTCCAGCATATCGACGCGACCGGCGAGGTTCCGCGCCATCTGCAGCAGGTAACGATCGGCGGCTCGGCCGCGCCGCGCGCGATGATCGAGCGGATCATGGATATGGGTGTCACGGTCAAGCATCTGTGGGGGATGACCGAGACCTCGCCGGTCGGAACGGCGGGCATGTACCCGTCGCACTGGGACGAGATGAGCAAGGACGAGCGGCTCGACCTCATTGCGCGACAGGGCGCCATTCCGTTCGGTGTCGAGCTGCGCGTGATCGACGACGAGGGCGTCGAGCAACCGCGC
Organism: Sphingomonas sp. AR_OL41; assembly: GCF_029911635.1. Taxonomy (GTDB): domain Bacteria; phylum Pseudomonadota; class Alphaproteobacteria; order Sphingomonadales; family Sphingomonadaceae; genus Sphingomonas. Next base: position 119,247 of record NZ_JARYTI010000002.1, on the reverse strand, counting down.
GACGGGATCAGCTCGGGCCGGCTGCAAATCCGCGGTCCCTGGGTGATCAAGCGCTATTTCAAGGCCGAAGCGGACGCCGTCGATGCCGACCAGTGGTTCGACACCGGCGACGTCTCGGTGCTGCACCCCGATGGTACGATGCAGATCACCGACCGCGCCAAGGATGTGATCAAGTCGGGCGGCGAGTGGATCAGCTCGGTCGAGCTGGAAAACGCCGCGATCGGCTGTCCCGGTGTCGGCGAGGCGGCGGCGATCGGCATCTATCACCCCAAATGGGACGAACGGCCGATCCTGCTGGTGGTGCGCAAGCCGGGCAGCGACGTCACTGCAGAACAGGTTACCGCGCATCTTGCCGGCCATGTCGCGAAATGGTGGCTGCCCGACGAGATCGTCTTCGTCGACTCGCTGCCGCATACCGCGACGGGCAAGCTGCTCAAGACGGCATTGCGCGAGCAATATAAGGATCACCGGCTGGTCAGCGCCGCCTGAGCTTTCGCTTGCGCGAAGCCCTGTAACTGCGCCACATTTGCCGATTGTTCGTTGCGAGGGCGCATGGCCGAGGCCGATCCGATCATCACCACTGCCGATGGCGTGAATGCCATCACGCTCCCGGCGCGCCCGGAGGCGTTGCGGCTCGATCCCGCACAGACCGCGGTCGTCGTGATCGACATGCAGAACGCCTATGCGTCCGAGGGCGGTTATGTCGATCTGGCCGGGTTCGACATTGCCGGCGCGGCCGGTGTCATTGGCAAGATCGGCACCGTGCTGGCAACGGCGCGTAGCGCCGGCGTGCAGGTGATCTACCTGCAAAATGGCTGGGACCCCGATTATGTCGAGGCCGGCGGGCCGGGTTCGCCCAACTGGCACAAATCGAATGCGCTCAAGACGATGCGCGCACGGCCCGAACTGTCGGGCCAGCTGCTCGCACGTGGCGGCTGGGATTATGAACTGGTCGACGCGCTGAAGCCGCAGCCCGGCGACATCAGCCTGCACAAGACGCGTTATTCGGCCTTTTTCAACTCGCAGCTCGACTCGACGCTGCGCGCGCGCGGCATCCGCAACATCGTGTTCGTCGGCATCGCGACCAATGTCTGCGTCGAGAGCACGCTGCGCGATGGCTTCCACCTCGAATATTTCGGGGTGATGCTCGAGGACGCCACGCATCATCTGGGCTCCGAACTGATGCAGCAGGCAACGATCTATAACGTCGAGAAATTCTTCGGCTGGGTGTCGACCGTCGCGGATTTCTGCGGCAGCTTTGGCCAGTCCTCCAAGGAGTAAGCAGATGCCGTTCGAAGCGATCAACCCGCCGCAATTCCCGACCCCGATCGCGCCCTATTCGGCCGGCGCCAAGGCCGGAAACACCGTTTATGTCTCGGGCGTGCTGGCGCTGGGCGAGGGCGGGACGGTGTTGCACATCGGCGACGCTGCGGCGCAGACGCGGCACGTGCTGGAGGTGATCAAGACCACGCTGGAAGCCGCTGGCGCGACCATGGCCGACGTGGCGATGAACCACATCTTCCTCAAGGACCTGGCCGACTATGCCGCCTTCAACGGCGTCTATGCCGAATATTTCCCCGGCGCCAAGCCGGCGCGCTATTGCATCCGCTGCGACTTGGTGAAGCCCGACTGCCTGGTCGAGATCGCCTCCGTGGCGCATCTCGCCTGATGCCCGAGGCGGCCGGACTCTATTACGAAGAACATGGCCGCGCCGACGGCACCCCGCTGATCCTGTCGGCTGGCCTTGGCGGCTCGGGCAATTACTGGTCGCCCAATCTCGACGCGCTCGCACGCTATCACCGCGTCGTCCTCTACGATCATCGCGGCACGGGGCGAAGCGACCGCGCGCTGCCCGATCATGTCACTGTCGCGCAGATGGGCGAGGATTTGCTCGCGCTGATCGACGCGCTCGCGGTCGAACGCGCGCATATCGTCGGCCATGCCGCGGGCGGCGTGGCGGCGCTTGCGCTGGCGCTGAAGGCACCCGAGCGGATTGCGCGCATGGTGCTGGTCAACGCCTGGTCGCGCGGCGACCCGCATTTCGCGCGCTGTTTCGACACGCGGCTGGCGCTGCTGCGCGACAGCGGGCCGCGCGCCTATCTCCACGCCCAGCCGATCTTCCTTTATCCCGCGGCCTGGATCTCGGCCAATGCCGACCGGCTCGACGAGGAGGAAGAAGTCCATCTCGCCCATTTCGCCGGCGCCGAAGCCTATGAGAAGCGCATCGCCGCGCTGCGCGCCTTCGACGTCGACGCGCGGCTGGCGAGCGTCGCCGTGCCGACGCTGGTGATCGGCGCGGCCGACGACATGCTGGTGCCGGTAACCTGCTCGCAACGCCTCGCCGAAGGCATTCCCGGCGCCGCGCTGGCGACGATGGCGTGGGGTGGCCATGCCTGCAATGTCACCGACCCGGCGCGGTTCAACAAACTCGTCCTCGATTTTCTCAGGAGCTAGGCCATGCAAGTCGGCGTTTTCGTGCCCATCAACAATAATGGCTGGCTGATCTCGGAGAATGCGCCGCAGTACAAGCCGACGTTCGACATGAACAAGCAGATCGCGCTGAGCGCCGAGAAGCACGGGCTCGATTTCCTGCTGTCGATGATCAAGCTGCGCGGTTTCGGCGGCAAGACCGAGTTCTGGGAATATGGCCTGGAGAGCTTCACGCTGATGGCCGGCCTCGCCGCGGTGACCGAGAGGATCAAGATCTACGCGACCTGCCCGACGCTGGTCATCCCGCCGGCCTTCGCCGCGCGGATGTGCAACACGATCGATTCGATCAGCCATGGCCGCTTCGGGCTCAACCTGATCACCGGCTGGCAGCGCCCCGAATATAGCCAGATGGGGATGTGGCCGGGCGACGAGCATTTCCGTAACCGCTATCAGATGCTCGACGAATATGCCCATATTCTGCGCGAATTGTGGGAGAAGGGCGACAGCGACTTCAAGGGCACATATTATCAGATGGACGATTGCCGCGTCCGCCCGACCCCGACCGGCGACATGAAGATTATCTGCGCGGGCTCGTCGGACGACGGGCTCGCCTTTTCGGCGAAGTGGGCGGACTACGCCTTCTGCCTCGGCAAGGGCGTCAACACGCCCAAGGCCTTTGCCTTCAACAATGAGCGCCTTGCCGCCGCCACCGCCAAGACCGGGCGCGACGTGTCGGTGTTCGTGCTGGTGATGATCATCGCCGACGAGACCGACGAGGCGGCGATGGCCAAGTGGAAATCCTACAATGACGGCGTCGATATCGACGCGATCGCCTGGCTCGCCGACCAGGGCGCGGCCGACAAGCATAATGCCACGACCAATGTCCGCCAGCTCGCCGCGCCCGAGGGTGCGGTGAACATCAATATGGGCACGCTGGTCGGCAGCTATGAAAGCATCGCACGGATGCTCGACGAGATGGCCGAGGTGCCGAATACCGGCGGTGTGCTGCTGACCTTCGATGACTTCATCGAAGGCGTGGAGAATTTCGGGACGCGAATCCAGCCGCTGATGAAGTGTCGGGTGGGGGTGAAATCGGCCTAATCGAACAGGTCCCCCTGGGCTCCCTGGGGCGCACGGAACAGGTCGGTGCGCAGTTCGATCCGTTGGCGGTTGAGCCCGTGCTTGCGACAGGCGATGCGGAAGCGCGTGCGCAGCAGATCTGCCCAGGGCCCGCTGCCGCGCATCCGCGAAAAGAACTCCGGATCGTTGTCGCGACCGCCGCGCAGTGAATTGATCGTCGCCATCACCTTGCTTGCACGATCGGGGAAATGCGTGTCGAGCCAGGCGCGGAACAGGGGCGCCACCTCCCATGGCAGGCGTACGGGGAGGAAGAAGGCGGACCGCGCACCGGCGTCGGCAGCGGCTGCGAGCAATTGCTCGATTTCTATGTCGGTGATCGCCGGTATGACAGGCGATATAGAGACATAGGTCGGGATACCGGCATCGGCCAGCTTGCGCACCGCAGCGAGGCGACGCTGTGGCGTCGGCGCGCGCGGTTCGACTGTCATCGCGACTTTGGACTGCAGCGAGGTGATCGACAGAATGACGAGCACCAGCCCCTTGGCAGCCATCGGCGCGAGCAGGTCGATGTCGCGCGTCACGCGATCGGACTTGGTGGTGATGGTCAGCGGATGATCGCACGCCGCTAGCACTTCGATGCAGCCGCGCGTGATGCGCCACTGCTCCTCGATCGGCTGATAGGGATCGGTATTGGTGCCGAAGGCGATCGGCGCCGCTTCGTAACCCTTCTTGCCAAGTTCGGCGCGCAACAGGGCAGGGGCATCGGGCTTGGCGAACAGCTTGCTCTCGAAATCCAGCCCGGGCGAGAGATCGAGATAGGCGTGCGACGGGCGTGCGAAGCAGTAGATGCAACCATGCTCGCAGCCACGATAGGGGTTGATCGAGCGATCGAACGGAATGTCGGGCGAGGCATTGCGCGTGATGATCGTGCGAGGATGTTCGACCGTAACCGTGGTGCGCAAGGCTGAGGGTGTTTCGTCGAGCGTTTCGCGCGCGTCCAGCCAATCCCCGTCCGCCTCGCGCGCCGGCAGAGTAAACCTGCTGCTCTCAAGATTGATCGTTGCACCGCGGACGGCGCGAGTCTTGGCCATTGCATTGTCATACGGGAACCAATAGAACATAGCAAGAACAGGAGCGCGAACAATGGCCAGAATCAGCTATCTCGAATTGCCCGTCAGCGACGTCGCCGGCGTCAAGGCGTTTTACAGCGGCGCCTTCGATTGGGCCTTCACCGACTTCGGGCCGGATTACGCGTCGACAATGAGCGGTGACAGCGATCTCGGGCTGAATGGCGACGCATCACAATCGACCGCACTGCTGCTGCCTGTCATCGATGTGGCGGATCTCGAGGCGACGCTGGCGCGGGTGACGGCGGCAGGCGGCATCGTCACGCACCCGATCTTTGCGTTTCCCGGCGGCCGCCGCTTCCACTTTCGCGATCCGGCCGGCCATGAACTGGCGGCAATGCAAGTCGAGCCAATGAAAGACTAAATCGCTGGCCGACGTGTTGACGGCACACGGGTGCGGGATAAGATCGCGCGATCTATCGGGGGCGAACGATGAAGACGATATGCTATGCTTTTGTCGGCATGATGCTGGCTGCTGCCTCGCCGGCCTCGGCGGCGGAAGAAAAGCTGCTCGACCTGAGCACGGCGGCGGGCGTTGCGGCGGCGTTGCAGGAAGCTGGCTACAAGGCAGTCATCAAGCAGGGCGATGACGGAGATCCTTACATCCTCAGCGCCGCCAATGGCGAGGAGTTCTCGGTCGAGTTCTACGACTGCAAGGACAAGCACTGCACCTCGATTTCGTTCGCGAGCTTCTACAAGGAAGATCCGCTATGGACACCGGCGCTGACCAATGAGTGGAACGCGACGAAGCGCTTTTTGCGCATCGGCGTGGACAGCAAGGGGAAGCTGCGGGAATATCTCGACATTACGACGATCGGCAAACTCACCCAGGCGAATTTTGCGGACTATATCAGCTGGTATGAGTCGATGGACGCCGAACTCTCCAAGTTCATCACGGCGAAGCGCGACGCGGCGAAGAAATAGACCGGCCGGACGCGGTCAGCGTTCGCGCAGGCGCGGCATCAGCTCGACGAAATTGCAGGGCCGGTGGCGGCTGTCGAGCTGGTCGCGCAAAATGCCATCCCAGCCGTCCTTCACCGCGCCGGTCGAACCGGGCAGCGCGAAGATATAGGTGCCGCGCGTGACGCAGGCACAGGCACGCGACTGGACCGTGGACGTGCCGATGCTGCTGTAACTGAGCCAGCGGAACAGCTCTCCAAAGCCGGGAATGGCCTTTTCCTGCACCCGCTCGATCGCCTCGGGCGTGACGTCGCGCCCGGTAAGGCCGGTGCCGCCGGTCGTGATGACGCAATCGACCTGCGCATCGTCGATCCATGCGTGCAGCGCGGCGACGATCGTGTCGGCATTGTCGGTGACCAGTTTGCGATCGGCAAGGATGTGCCCCGCCTCCGCGATCCGCGCGACCAGCGTATCACCCGAACGATCGTCGGCGAGCGTGCGCGTGTCGGAAACGGTCAGGACAGCGATGCGAACCGGGACGAACGCCGCGGCCTCGTCAATTGGCACTGGCAACCGAAGCGGGATTTTGGTTCGAACTCAGGCGCACCGAGGTCGCGCCCGGCATGCCGGGGAATCGCGGCCATAGCCCTTGCGACAGCGCCACGCGGCTCGGCGAGGCGTTGCGACCGCTTTGTCCTTCATACATCCAGTAGTTGCGTAGCACCGTGGTGACGTAGCCACGCGTCTCCCAATAGGGGATCGATTCGATGTAGAGCAGCGGATCGCCGCCGTCGCGCGCCTGCGCGTTCCACTGTTCGACCGGCACCGGGCCGGCATTGTACGCGGCGATCACCTTGGGCAGCAGGCCACCGGTGCAGGGCTGGTCGCGCAACTGCTCGAGATAGCTCTGCCCGACCTCGAAATTGGTGCCGGGACGGCTGAGTGCCGAGCGGTCGAACGCGCGCCCCTGCTTGCGGGCGATATCCGACGCGGCGCCGGGCCGGACCTGCATCAGTCCATAGGCACCGGCCGAGCTGACGACATCGGTGCGGAAGCGCGATTCCTGCAGCGTGTGCGCGAACACGAGCGCGCGATCGACCCGCCAGCCGCCATCAGGCGTCCAGTTGGGCGCGGGGAAGCGCGCCTCGACCGGCGGCGTCGCGCCGACCGGGCCGTTGTGCGACAGCCAGACCTGCGTGCTCGGCAGGCTCAGTGCCGCGGTAAAGCGCACCAGCGAGGGATATTCGGACGGGTCGCCGATCCTGGCCTGCTGGCGGATCACCTGATCGGCCAGGCCCGTCTCGCCGATCTCGACCAGCGCCGCGGCAACGCGGATATTGGGGCGGCGGGCAAGCGATTGCCAGTCGCTGGCGATGAAGGTGTCGGCGGCGCGGAGCGGTTGATCCTTGATGCCCAGCGCCTGGCGGGCGAGCAGCCCGTAAAAGGTCTCGCGATATTGCGCGGCGCTCTTCATCCGCGGCTCGACGCGGTCGGGTCGGCCGCATGCCATGTCGGCGCGTGCCGCCCAGTAGAGCCCGGCCGCGCGAAGTTCGACGTCGCTGGCGCGCGCCGTCACGGTATCGAAGCTCGTGCCGGCGGCGGCGCAATCATGCTGGCGCCATGCCGCAAGTGCCGCGACCCAATTTCCCTGTACCGCCCAGTCACCGGCGCCCTGCGCGGCCTTGGTCGCCATCGCCCGGGCGTTAATGTCGTCGCCCGACAGATAATACATCCAGGCGACCTTTTGCTGCCATTCGGTCAATGCCTCGGGGGAAAGGTTGGGTGTGCTTTCCAGTAACGCCTGTGCCGATGCACCGTCGTCGGCCTTGATGAAGGGCTGCATGCGCAGCACCAGTTCGGCGCCGACCAGATCGCTCTTGATGGTGCGCGCCCGGCCGCGCGTCGGCGCACCATTGATCCAGGTCAGGGCATGCGCCTCGGGGAGGGGCGGCAGGCCGACCGCGCCGCGCGACGCGGCCAGCGTCGCGACCTGTTGCGCCTGGGGCAGTTCGGGCGCTTCGTTCAACAGCTTCAGCAGCGGATCGAGATCGGCCTTGGGTGAGCCTTTGGCGGTAAGCAGTTCGGCGCGCGCCATTGCGTGCAGCGGGCCCGGCTTCATCGCCTCCAGTTGCAGCCGCGCATCCTGCCAGCGCTGATCGCGGATGCTCTGGAACACCGCGCGATAACCGGCGCGCTGCTCGGCATCCAATTGGGTCGGGACCGATGGGGATACAGCAGCGGTCGCATAGTCGGCGGGCGCGGCATGCGCGGCGAGCGGCATCAGAGCGACCGACGCGGCGAGCAGGAATTTTGCTGTCATGTATCGAGGCCCTCGATCAACAATTGCAGGTCACGCCAGGCTTCGGCCTTTTGGGCCGGGCGTTCGAGCAGGAAGCGAGGATGGAAGCTCGCAATCGCCTCGACCGTCACTTTCTCTGTTCCCTTTATAAGGTTAACGCCACGTAAACTTCCTCTGGCCCGCGCGACATCCGCCGCGAGCAGCGCACGGCTGGGCGCATTGCCGAGCAGCAGCACCCGTTTCGGCGCGACGAGGGCGATGTGATGGCGGGCGATTTCGATCAGCCGTTCCTCGATCTCGGGGGCGATGCGGCCGGCAAGCGGGCGCTTGCCGCACAGCGCGACCAGATGGATCGACGCACGGCTGTGCCCGATCGCGGCAAGCATGCGGTCGAACAGCCGACCGGCCGCACCGCTCAGCAACTGGCCGCTCTCCCCATCCTCACGCTCGGGGACATCGAGCAGGACGAGCAGCGGCGCGTCGGTTGGCCCCTGTGACGTCAGATAGGCACCGGGCCAGGTTCCTTCAGGGGCGGCTTCGCCCTGACGCCATGCAAGAAAGGCATCGAGCGTGGCCGGGAGCGCGGGCTCGGGTGCTGCTTCGGCGACGGCCGTGGATCGCCGCGTGGCCGGTGGCGGAGTGACGATCGCGGCGAGCCAGTCGCGCGGTGTTTCATCGACCGACGCATCGACCCCGGCGTCGATCCACCAATCGATCGCGCTCGCGGCCACCGCATGCCAGTCGAGATTTTGGTCAGCCCCCATATGCTGTGCATAGACTAGTATGTTGACGCGGCCGTCAATTCGCTGGCACGCGCAGTTGGACAAGCCGTGGCAGGGACGCGACGACAGGATCGCATTTGTCCCGTTGGGAGACGAACATGAGCGAACGCGAGTCCATGCCCTATGACGTCGTCGTGGTCGGCGGCGGCCCGGCCGGACTGTCGGCAGCGATCCGATTGAAACAACTGGCGAATGACGCCGGTGCCGAACTGTCGGTGTGTCTGCTCGAAAAGGGCTCCGAGATCGGGGCGCACATCCTGTCGGGGGCGGTGATCGACCCCAAGGCACTCGACGAGCTGATTCCCGACTGGAAAAACATAGGGTGCCCGCTCGCCGAGGTTCCGGTGAACGACAACCAGCATTGGGTGCTGACCAAGCGCAAGCGCTTTGGCCTGCCGCATTTCATCACGCCGCCGTTCATGCACAACAAGGGCACCTATACCGGCAGCCTGGGCAATCTGTGCCGCTGGCTGGCGGGGCAGGCGGAAGAGTTCGGCGTCGAGATATTCCCCGGTTTTGCCGCAGCCGAAATCCTGTTCAACGACGATGGCTCGGTAAAGGGTGTTGCGACCGGCGACATGGGCGTCGCACGCGACGGCACGCACAAGCCCGACTATCAGCCGGGGCTCGAGCTGCACGCCAAATATACCTTCTTTGCGGAGGGTTGCCGCGGACATTTGACCAAGGAAACGATCCGCATCTTCGATCTGGCAAAGGACAGCCAGCCGCAGGTTTACGGCCTCGGCATCAAGGAATTGTGGGACATCGACCCTGAGTTGCACGCGCCGGGTCGGGTAATCCACACCCAGGGCTGGCCGCTATCCGAGACCGGCACCAATGGCGGCGGGTTCCTCTACCACCAGGCCAGTGGCCAGGTTGCGCTCGGCTTCGTCACCTGGCTCAACTATTCCAATCCCTATCTTTCGCCGTTCCAGGAAATGCAGCGCTGGAAGACGCACCCGGCGATTGCCGAGATCCTCAAGGGCGCCAAGCGCGTTTCCTATGGTGCCCGTGCGATCAGCGATGGCGGCCTGCAGTCGATCCCGAAGCTCGTTTTCCCGGGCGGCGCGCTGGTCGGCGACAGCGCCGGCTTCCTCAACGTGCCGCGCATCAAGGGCACGCATACCGCGATGAAGTCGGCGATGATGGCTGCCGAGGCGGCGTTCGCGGCGGTGCAGGCCGGCCGCAGCGGCGACGAGTTGACCGCCTATCCGCAGGCGTTCGAGCAGAGTTGGGTGCGCAAGGAACTGTCGATCGTTCGCAACGTCTTGCCGCTGGTCGAAAAATTCGGCGATTCACTCGGCACGATCCTGTCGGGTGCGACGATGTGGCTCGAATATTTCGGGATCAAGATGCCCTTCACGATGAAGCAGCATCCCGACCATAAGAGCCTGTGGCGTAAGGACCAGGTCGCGCCGATCGTCTATCCCAAGCCCGACGGCGTGCTGACCTTCGACCGGCTCTCCTCGGTGTTTGTGTCGAACACCAACCATGAGGAGGACCAGCCGGTCCATCTGACGCTCAAGGACCCCGACATTCCGGTCACATACGACCTGCCGATGTATGACGAGCCGGCGCAGCGTTATTGCCCGGCCGGGGTGTACGAGATCGTCGGTCAGGAAGAGGGCGATCCGAAGTTCGTGATCAACGCGCAGAACTGCGTCCACTGCAAGACCTGCGACATCAAGGACCCGACGCAGAACATCAACTGGGTCGTGCCCGAGGGCGGCGGGGGCCCCAATTACCCGAATATGTGACCGGGCGTTGGGCAACATGATGATCGTTGAAACGGCGCCGGCCAAGATCAATCTCGCGCTGCATGTTCGTGCGCGCCGTGCGGACGGTTATCACGAACTGGAGACGCTGTTCGCCTTCCTGCGCGATGGCGATGTGCTGACGCTGGCGCCGGGTGAACTGGCTCTGGCGATCACCGGACCGTTCGGCGCCGATCTGGCGATAGAGGACGACAATCTCGTGCTGCGCGCGGCGCGTGCCTATGCCGCTGCGTTCGGCGTGGCCGCAGCTGGCAGCTTCACGCTCGACAAGCGCCTGCCGGTCGCGTCGGGAATCGGTGGCGGCTCGGCCGACGCGGCGGCGGCGTTGCGCGCGCTGGCGCAGCGCGATGGTGTAGCGCCTGACGATCGACGATTGTTCGAATGCGCGGCGGCGCTGGGATCTGACGTGCCGGCATGCCTGCTTGGCGTCACCGCGCTGGGCGGGGGCAGGGGTGAAATCCTCGATCCCATCGAAGGCGTCGCCGGGGTCGCGGTGTTGCTGGTCAATCCGGGTGTGGCGGTGTCGACCGCCAGGGTATTTGCCGGATGGGACCGGGTAGATCTCGGGCCGATCGCGGCGGGCGCGACGCTCGACCGCGCCATCGCCGGGCGCAATGACCTCGAAGCCCCGGCCCGCGCGCTGGCGCCGGTCATCGATGAGGTTTTGGCCATGCTCTCCACCACCGATGCGCTGCTCGTGCGTATGTCGGGATCGGGCGCGACCTGCTTCGCGCTATACGCCAGCGATGCGCGCCGCACGGCGGCGGCAGCCGCGATCCGCGCCGCGCAGCCGCGCTGGTGGTGTCTCGAATCGGTGCTCGTGTGACACTCGTCCGACCCGTTTCGGCACAGCAAGCACCGCATTGCATAGACCCAAGCCGGGCGACCGCGCATGGCACCTTTCTTGCTCAGTACCGCGCGAACAGGTCCGCCGTGCCGCACGGCGCGCCTGTCGGTGGTCCTCGGCCCCGCCGCGCGCCATCCCCCCAGGAGGGCGGCAGGTTTGCGCCTGTCGCCCTTTTGCGTGTCGCATGACTGCGCCGCGTTTCATCGTCGGAGAAGCTGGCGGCACATTGCTGATCTGCGACCATGCTTCTAACGCCGTTCCCGAAGGGATCGACCTCGGCATCGCGCGCCCGCTGCTCGACAAGCATATCGCGATCGATATCGGCGCGGCGCCGCTGACCGAGGCACTGGCCGTTCGGCTGAGTGCGCCGGCGATACTCGCGACGGTATCGCGCCTCGTGATCGACCTGCACCGCCAGCCCGACCATCCCGAGCTCGTGCCGGCGATGAGCGACGGCCATGTCATCCCCGGCAATCAACCGCAGGTACGCGACGAGCGCATTGCGCGTTTTCATGCACCTTATCACCGCGCCCTCGCCGGGGTGATCCGCGAGACCCGGCCGACCCTGCTCGCCTCGATCCACAGCTTCACGCCGCGGCTCGAGCAGGATGGCGCACACCGTCCGTGGGAAATCGGCATCCTGTCAAACCGCGACCGCCGCGCCGCCGACCTCGCGGTCGCCTTACTCCGGGCTGCAGGCCTGCCCACCGGAGACAACGAACCCTATTCGGGCCGCGTGCTCAACGCGACGCTCAACCGCCACGGCGAGGCGACGGGCATTCCCAGCATCGCCATCGAGGTCCGCAACGACCTGATCGGCGACGATGGCGGCGTGGCGCGCTGGACGGACATTCTCGCGCCGATTCTGGAAACGATACGCAATAGTCTTGCGCGAGATACCCCTCTCGCGACATAGGCGCGCACATGACTCGCTCCTTCGACAAATCCCGCCTGCCAAGCCGCCACGTCTCGGTGGGCCCCGAACGCGCCCCGCATCGCAGCTATTATTATGCGATGGGGATTTCCGAAGAGGATATCGCCAAGCCGTTCGTCGCGCTCGCCAGCGCCGGCAACGACAGCGCGCCGTGCAACACCACGCTCGATGCGCAGGCCGATGCCGCGCGCGGCGGGGTGATCCAGGGCGGCGGCATGCCGCGGCGCTTCAACACGATCACCGTCACCGATGGCATCGCGATGGGCCATCAGGGGATGAAGTCCTCGCTGGTCAGCCGCGAGGTCATCGCCGACTCGGTCGAACTCAGCGTGCGCGGGCATTGTTATGACGCGCTGGTCGGCTTTGCCGGCTGCGACAAGTCGTTGCCCGGCATGATGATGGCGATGCTGCGGCTCAATATCCCGTCGATCTTCGTCTATGGCGGCTCGATCCTGCCGGGGCGCTACCATGATCGTGACGTCACCGTGGTCGACGTGTTCGAGGTCGTCGGGCGTTACGCCGCCGGCGCCTGCCCCTTGTCCGAAGTGCATGAACTCGAAAAGGTCGCCTGCCCTGGCCACGGCGCGTGCGGCGGGCAATATACCGCCAACACCATGGCATGCGTCGGTGAGGCCATCGGCCTGTCACTGCCCAATTCGAACATGGTGCCGGCACCCTATTCGACGCGTGAGCAGATCGCCGTCGCGGCCGGCGCCCAAGTGATGGAACTTCTCGCCGACAATATCCGCCCGCGCGACATCTGCACCCGCGCCGCTTTCGTCAACGCGGCGCGTGTCGTCGCGGCAACGGGCGGGTCTACCAACGGCGCGCTGCACCTGCCCGCGATGGCGCATGAGGCGGGCATCTCGTTCGACCTGTTCGATGTTGCCGAAGTCTTCAAGACAACGCCTTACATCGCCGACCTCAAACCCGGTGGGAAGTATGTCGCCAAGGACATGTACGAGGCCGGCGGCGTCTATATGCTGATGAAGACGCTGCTCGCCAATGATCTGCTCGACGGCAATTGCCTGACCGTGACGGGCAAGACGCTGGGCGAGAATATCGACCAGGTGACGTGGAACCCCGACCAGAAGGTGATCTACGACGTCAAGGCACCGCTCTCGCCGACCGGCGGCGTGGTTGGCTTGCGCGGCAGCCTCGCGCCCGATGGCGCGATCGTCAAGGTCGCAGGCATGCATCGCCTGCAATTCGAAGGACCTGCGCGGGTTTTCGAATGCGAGGAGGACACTTTCGCCGCGGTCGAGAATCGCGAGATCAATGAGGGCGAAGTGATCGTCATCCGCTATGAAGGGCCAAAGGGCGGCCCCGGCATGCGCGAGATGCTGTCGACCACCGCCGCGCTTTATGGCCTGGGGCTGGGCGAGAAAGTCGCGCTGATCACCGACGGGCGCTTCTCGGGTGCTACGCGCGGTTTCTGCATCGGCCATGTCGGCCCGGAAGCCGCCGAAGGCGGGCCGATCGCGCTGGTCGAGAATGGCGACATCATCCGCATCGACGCCGAAGCGGGGACGATCGACCTCGACGTCGCGCCGGAAATCATGGCCGAACGGCGCGCTTCATGGCAGCCCCGGACCAACGATTACCAGTCCGGCGCATTGTGGCGCTATGCGGTCAATGTCGGCCCGGCCTATAGGGGGGCGGTCACCCACCCCGGAGCCAGCGCCGAAACCCATGTCTACGCGGATATCTAGCGGCCTGTTGCTGGCCTTGGTGCTGGGCGGCTGTGGCGAGCAGACTGCCGATCGCAACGTCCTGGCGCAGGTCGAGGCGCGGCAACGCAACGATGCCGAGGAACGCGGGCTGATCGTCTGCGCGCAGCATGGCTCGAACGATTTCGCGCGCGTCTGCACCGTTGACCGGGTGGCGGCAGCCGACGGGCTGGTGCTGACTGTCAGCCATCCCGACGGCTCGTTCCATCGCCTGCTCGTCACGAAGGACGGACGTGGCGTCATTGCCGCAGACGGGGCCGAGAAGGCCGTCGTCACGGTGATCGGACAGGACAGCATCGAGGTCGCGCTCGGCGGCGATCGCTACCGGCTTCCCGCCACCGTCAAGGGCGCGACGGCGCGCGGCTCATGACGCCGCTTGCCGGCCTGCCGGTCGTTACGGCCGCGGCAATGCGCGCGGCGGAGGACGCTGTCGTCGCGCGGGGCACCTCGGTGATCGAGCTGATGGATCGCGCGGGCAAGGCCGTTGCCGAGGCGGTGTGGCGGCTTGGCGGCGATTCCCCGGTGCTGGTGTTGTGCGGCCCCGGCAATAATGGCGGCGATGGTTATGTCGCGGCGGCGGCGTTGGCGGCGCGCGGTGTTCCCGTGCGCGTTGCGGCCAGCGCTCCACCCGGTACCGAGGCGGCGCGCCACGCCCGCCTCGGCTGGCAAGGCCCGGTCGAAGCGCTGGCCGACGCCGTGCCAGCCCCGGTGCTCGTCGATGCGCTGTTCGGCACGGGTCTGTCGCGTCCGCTCGATGCTGCGATCAACCAACCGCTGGTCGCGCTCGCCCGCGCCGCAAGCATGTCGATCACTGTCGACGTGCCGAGCGGCGTCGGGACCGACGATGGCAAGCTGCTCGCCGATGTTCCCGTTTTCGACGTCACCCTGGCGCTGGGTGCCGCCAAGCCCGCACATCTGTTGCAACCCTCGGCGCGGCATTGCGGATCGGTCAGGCCGCTCGATATCGGCATCCCCGTGACGAGCGATCTTCGCGTGCTGGGCAGGCCGGTGCTGCCGCCGCCAGACGCCGATGCGCACAAATACAGCCGCGGCATGGTCGCGGTCATCGCAGGGGTTATGCCGGGCGCCGCCGAGCTCGCGGCCGAGGCGGCGATGCGGGCCGGGGCGGGTTATGTCCTGCTGCTGGGACCGGGCGGACCGATCGCGCCGCATGCGATCGTGCGCCGACCATGGGACGCCGATGCGCTGACCGACAAAAGGATCGGCGCGGTGCTGGTGGGTCCGGGCCTCGGACGCGACGGTGACGCTGTCGCGCGCCTCGACGCGGCAATCGCCTGTCCGCATGCGCTGGTGATCGACGGCGATGCCTTGCACATGCTCGACGAGCATCGACTCGATAAGCTGGCAGCGCGCGGAGCGCCAACGGCACTGACGCCGCACCCCGGCGAGTTCACAGCGCTGTTCGGCACGCCGGACGGCAGCAAGATCGATGCTGCACGCGCGGCGGCGCAGCGCGCCGGGGCGTTCGTCGTCTTCAAGGGCGCCGACACCGTCATCGCCGCGCCCGACGGCCAGATCCGCCTTGCCGAGCCCGCCAGCACCTGGCTCTCGACCGCCGGGACGGGCGATGTACTGGCGGGCACCATCGCGGCGATGCTGTCGAGCGGGAAGAGCCCCACGCTCGACCGGATCGGCGCGGGCGTGTGGCTTCATGCCGAGGCGGCGCGGCGGCTGGGCGGCGCATTCATCGCCGACGACCTCGCGGCCGAACTGACAATCGTAAGGGGTTCGCTGTGAGTGACACCATCATCCGCATCGCCGGCCGCGGCGATGGCGTGACCGCCGACGGACGCCACGCCGCGCTGGCGGCGCCCGGCGACACGCTGATGGCCGACGGCACCGTCATCCCGGGCCTGCACCATGCGACGCCGCCATGCCGGCACTTCCCGACCTGTGGCGGCTGCCAACTCCAGCATCTCGACGATGCCTGTTATGCCGACTTCGTCTCCGATCGCATCGAGGGTGCGCTCGCCGCACATGGGCTGGCGACCGACATCCGTACCCCGCTGCTGTCGCCACCGCGTACCCGGCGCCGCGCGGCGTTGCAGGCCGAGATGAGCGGCGGGCGCGTGCGGATCGGGTTCAGCGAGAATGCCAGCCATGCGCTGATCGATCTCGAGGAATGCTGGATCCTGACGCCGGCGTTGTTCGCCTTGATCGCGCCGCTGCGTGCGCTGCTGAGCAAGATGATGAAGCCGAAGCGCCGCGTGCGCCTGCACCTCGTCGAGGCGGACCAGGGTCCGGATCTGCTGATCGAAGGCATTGCCGCCGAGGGTCTCGCGGCGGCTGAGGCGATCACCGCCTTTGCCCAGCGCCACGGCGTCGCGCGGATCGCGATCGACAATGGCGACGGCCCGGAAAATCGCTGGGAGCCCGAACCCGTCACCATCACGCTCGGCTGCGTCGCGGTGCCGCTGCCCTATGCCGCCTTCCTCCAGGCCACGCGCGAGGGGGAAGCGGCGCTGGTCGATGCGGTGCGGCTGGCGATCGGCGATGCGGAAACGGTCGCCGACTTGTTCGCGGGTCTCGGCACCTTCGCGCTTGCCCTGCCCGGGCGGGTCTACGCCGCCGAGGGCGCACGCGATCCGATCGGCGCGCTCAAATCGGCCGCGACGCTCGCCGGGCGGCGCGTGTTCGCCGACCATCGCGACCTGTTTCGCCGCCCGCTCACCACCGAGGAGAGTAACCGTTTCGCGGCGATCGTGCTCGATCCGCCACGCGCCGGCGCGCGCGAACAGGTCCTGCAACTGGCGGCGGCGACCACCCCGGTGATCGCCTATGTTTCCTGCAATCCCGGTACCTTTGCCCGCGATGCCGAGATTCTGGTTCAGGGTGGCTACACGCTCGACTGGATTCAGCCGGTTGGCCAGTTTCGCTGGTCCACGCATGTCGAGCTGGCGGCGCGCTTCAGTCGCTGAGCGGATATTCCGCGCCCACGAAATAGAGGCCGTCGGGCGGAGCGTTGAGGCCCAGCGCGGCACGGTCGCGCGCCGCGAGCGCGGTCGCCATGTCGTCGGGCGACCATTTGCCCTGACCGACCAGCGCGAGACAGCCGACCATCGAGCGGACCTGATGATGCAGGAACGAGCGCGCCTCGGCGAACACGGTGATGCGGTCGCCCTGCTGCGTCACCTCGAGCCTGTCGAGCGTGCGCAGCGGGCTGTCGGCCTGACAATGCGCCGAGCGGAAGGTGGTGAAGTCGTGACGCCCGAGCAAATGCCGCGCCCCGGCCGCCATCGCCGCCGCGTCGAGCGGTGTCGGCACGCGCCACGCGAGGCCCGCTTCGAAGGTCAGCGGCGCACGCCTTGTCACGATGCGATATTCATAGCGGCGACCGACGCAGGAGAACCGCGCATGCCAGTCATCCGGGACGACGGCGCAGGCGAGGATCGCGACCGGGGCAGGGCGAACCAGCGCGTTGAGCGCCTCGCCCAGCCGGAAGGGCGTGATTGGCTTGGCAATGTCGAGATGCGCGCGCATCGCGGTGGCATGGACGCCGGCATCGGTGCGCCCGGCGGCGTACACCGCAACAGTTTCGCCGTTGATCGCATGAACGGCGGTTTCGATCGCTTCCTGAACGCTTGGCCCATGCGGCTGGCGTTGCCAGCCCATGAAAGGGCGGCCGTCATATTCGATCGTCAGCGCAAAACGGGTCACGCGATGAGTGTGCCAGCCGGAATCGCGAAACCGCGCAGCAACTCGGCTGATGTCATGACGCCACGGCCGGCGCGTTGCAGCGCGGTCGGGCGGATGACGCCGTCGGACGTGGCGATGCCGAGATCGTCGTCGATCACCGTGCCGGCGCTACCGGTCCCCGGCTCGACCACGGCGGCGAGGATACGAATGCGCTCGCCGTTCAGCTCGAAAAAGGCGCCCGGCGCGGGATTGAAGGCGCGCACCTGGCGCTCAATGAAGATCGCCGGTTGGATGAAATCGATCCGCGCCTCGGCCTTGTCGATCTTGGCGGCATAGGTAACGCCGTCTTCGGCCTGCGCGATCGGCGGATAGGCGCTGAGGTCGGCGAGCACAGTGATCATCAGCCGCGCGCCCATCGCGCTCAGTTCGGCGGTAAGGGTTTCGGCAGTTTTGCCCGCGATCGGCGTGCTTTCCTCCAGCCGGATCGGCCCGGTATCGAGCCCGGCCTCCATCTGCATGATGTCGATGCCGGTCTCGACGTCACCGGCGAGGATCGCGCGCTGGATCGGTGCCGCACCGCGCCAGCGCGGCAGCAACGAGCCATGGACGTTGAGGCAACCATGGCGCGGCGCGTCGAGCACGGCGCGCGGCAGGATCAGGCCATAGGCCGCGACGACGCCGACATCGGCGCGAAGCGCCGAGAAACGCTGCTGCTCATCCGTGTCGCGCAGCGTAACGGGCGTGCGTGCGTCGAGCCCCAGCGCCTCGGCACGCTGCTGCACCGGCGAGGGCGACAATGCCTTGCCGCGCCCGGCGCGACGCGGCGGTTGGCTATAGACCGCGACCACATCGTGACCGTGATCGACCAGCGCCTGGAGCACCGGCACGGCGAAATCGGGGGTTCCCATGAAGACGATGCGCATGGCGCCTCTCTCGCCGCTTGGCAGAGGGGTGCGCAACCCCCTATCTGTTCCGCATGGCATCTCCCGAGATCGAAGCGCTCACCCAGGCGCTGGCCCGGCTTCCCGGCCTTGGCCCGCGTTCGGCGCGGCGCGCCGTGCTGCACCTTCTCAAGAAGCGTGAGGCGGCGCTGGGGCCGCTGCTCTCGGCGCTGACCGCGGTCGAGCAGCGCCTCGCCACCTGCACGATCTGCGGCAATGTCGACACGACCGACCCGTGCGGGGTCTGCGCCGACCCGCGCCGCGACTCACGCGCGCTGTGTGTGGTCGAGGAGGTCGCCGATCTGTGGGCGCTCGATCGCTCGCGCCTGTTCCCGGGGCGTTTCCACGTGCTCGGCGGGCGGCTGTCGGCGCTGGAGGGAGTCCGGCCCGAGGACCTGACGATCGATTCGCTCGTCCGGCGGATCGAGGCGGGCGGGATCGACGAGGTGGTGCTGGCCATGAACGCCACGCTGGAAGGTCAGACCACCGCGCATTACATCGCCGACCGGATCGAGCGCTTCCCGGTGCGCGTGACGCAACTGGCGCACGGCCTGCCGGTCGGCGGCGAACTCGACTATCTCGATGAGGGCACGCTGGCCCAGGCGCTGCGCGCACGGCGTCCTGTCGCTTGACGAGTCGCCCGACCTTTCCTAGCTCGCGGATATGAGCCTGCTGGAAATCCTCGAAGTGCCGCATCCCGGCCTGCGTGCCGTCGCCAAACCCGTCGAAACCATCGACGACGGCGTGCGCGACACCATCAACGACATGTTCGACACGATGTACGACGCGCACGGCATCGGCCTCGCGGCGACCCAGGTCGGGATCGAACGCCGCATCGTCGTCATCGACCTGCAGGAACCCGAAGGCGAGGGTGAGGATGCCAAGCGCGCGCGCCAGCCGATGGCGTTCGTCAATCCCGAGCTGCTGTGGCTGAGCGACGAACTGGCGAGCTACAGCGAGGGCTGCCTGTCGATCCCCGAGCAATATGCCGAAGTCGAACGGCCGGCGCGGTGCCGCGTGAAATGGCTCGACGGCGACGGCAAGGAGCATGAGCAGGAAATGGACGGCCTGCTGTCGACCTGCATCCAGCACGAGATCGACCATCTCAATGGCGTGCTGTTCATCGACCACATTTCGCGGCTGAAGCGCGAACTGGTGCTCAAGAAGCTCGCCAAGATGCGCAAGGCGGCCTGAGGCTCGGAACGCGGGTTTTCGCGCCCGCGTCGATTCAACATTACCGGTCGATGCCCGAGGGTGAGGGCGGACGGCACGCCATGCGTGTCGCGCCGCTCTTTCTCATCGTGGTTGATAGTAGCGCTCACCTGCTAGCAGCTGGGTGCCGCCTGCTCACCCCCTGCTCACCGACCTGCTTGCCACCTGTTAAGTTGGACTTCGCGCATTCGCTCCGGTGCGAAGATGTGTTAGCAAAGCACTCAAATCATTTGTTATCGATGAAGTAGCGTCGGATATGTTCGCGCAACAAAAAAATCATAACCTGCTAAAGCAGGTATAAGCAGGTGATGGGTCGGTCAGAACAGCCCCTCGACAACCCCGTCGACCAGGCGAATATTCTCCGCGGCGGGGACGCGGGGCAGGCCGGGCATGGTCATGATCTCGCCGCAGATCGCCACCACGAAACCCGCGCCCGCCGACAGCCGCACCTCGCGTACGTCGACGACGTGACCGGTCGGCGCCCCCAGTTTTGTCGGGTCGGACGAGAAGCTGTACTGCGTCTTGGCCATGCACACCGGCAGATGGCCGAAGCCGGCAGCCTCCCAGCGTGCGAGTTGGCGGTGAATTGATGGCTCGGCGACCGCCGCGTCGGCGCGGTAGATGCGCGTGGCGACGCTGTTGATCTTCTCGAACAGCGGCATGTCGTCACCGTAGAGCGGGGCAAATTGGGGTGCGCCATGGTCGCACAGGTCGGCGACATGCCGCGCCAGCGCTTCCGCGCCGGCACCGCCATCGGCCCAATGTGTGCACAGCACCGCCTCGGTGGCTTGCGCCGCGGCAATCTCCCGGACGACCTGGAACTCCTCTTCGGTGTCGCCGTCGAAGCGGTTGATCGCGACGACGACCGGCAGACCGAACTGGCGGATATTCTCGATATGGCGGGACAGGTTGACGCCACCGCGGCGCACCGCCTCATCATCCGGCCGGGCGAGGTCCGCTTTGGCGACTCCGCCGTTCATCTTGAGCGCGCGAACCGTCGCGACAAGCACCACCGCTGCCGGCGTGAGCCCGGCCTGGCGGCATTTGATGTCGAAGAACTTCTCCGCCCCGAGATCGGCCCCAAATCCGGCTTCGGTCACGACATAATCGGCAAGGCCGAGCGCGGTCCGCGTCGCGATCACCGAGTTGCAGCCATGCGCGATATTGGCGAACGGCCCGCCATGGATCAGCGCCGGGTTGCCTTCGAGTGTCTGGACGAGATTGGGCTTGATCGCCTGGGCCAGCAGCACCGCCATGGCGCCATCCGCCTTGAGATCGCGCGCCGTGACCGGCCGACGGTCGCGTCTATAGGTAACGACGATACGGCCGAGCCGCGCCTCCAGATCGGCGATGTCGCTGGCGAGGCAGAGGATCGCCATCACTTCCGACGCGACGGTGATGTCGAAGCCGGATTCGCGCGGATATCCGTTGGCCGGCCCGCCCAGCGACTGGACGATGTCGCGCAGCGCGCGGTCGTTCATGTCGAGCACGCGGCGCCAGACGATGCGGCGCATATCGATGTCGAGCGCATTGCCCCAATGGACATGATTGTCGATCATCGCGGCGAGCAGATTGTGAGCCGTGGTGATGGCGTGGAAGTCGCCGGTGAAGTGGAGGTTGATGTCCTCCATCGGCACGACCTGGGCGTAGCCGCCGCCGGTCGCGCCACCCTTGGTGCCGAAGCACGGGCCAAGCGACGGTTCGCGCAGCGCGAGCATGGTCTTGCGGCCGATACGGTTGAGCGCGTCGGCGAGGCCGACCGAGGTGGTGGATTTGCCCTCGCCGGCCGGGGTCGGGTTGATTGCCGTCACCAGGATCAGCTTGCCCTGGCTGGTCGCCGGCGGCACCAGTGCCAGGTCGATCTTGGCCTTGTGACGGCCATAGGGTTCGATCGCCTCCGCAGGGAGCCCGGCACGCCCGGCGATCACGCTGATCGGCTGAAGCGTGGCGGTGCGCGAGATTTCGATGTCGCTCAACATGCCGCAAAGGGTAACGTGGGCACGGTCCACCGCAAGGCACTTTGCCAATCGGCGCGTACGGTTTAGAAAGTTCGCCGAATGTTCTGTGAGGCGTGAATGGACGGAATGATGACGGCACTGGTGGTGGTGGCGGTGCTGGTCGGTGGGGTGCTGATCGGGTGGCTGCTCGGCAGCCGTGGTACGACGCAGCTCCGTGCCGAGCGGGACGCGCGCACCGAGGAATTCAAGCGCGCCATCGTCGATCTTGCTGCGGCCGAGGAACGCGCGCGTGGTGCGGAGCTGATGCGCGAGGAAGCCGCCTTGCTGCGGGACGAGCGCGACATCGCGCGGCTTGAGAATATCGAATTGAAGACGCTCGCCTCGGCGTTCGAGTCGCGACAAAAGGAATTGCTCGAGGCCAAGGAGGCGATGGCTGGCCAGTTCGCCGAGCTGTCGGCCAAGGCATTGGGGCAGGCGCAGGAGGTGTTCCTCAAGCGTGCCGACGAGCGTTTTCGCCAGTCGGAAGAGACGTCGGGGCAGAATCTCAAATCGATGCTGCAGCCGGTCAGCGATCGCCTACTGCGCTACGAGGAAGCGGTCGGCAAGGTCGAGGCCGAGCGCAAGGGCGCGTTCAGTGAGCTGAAGGGCCAGATCGAGGCGATGCGCGTCGGCCAGGAAAAGGTCAGCAGCGAGGCAGCCAAGCTGGTCAACTCGCTGCGCAACGCGCCCAAGTCGCGCGGGCGGTGGGGCGAGCAGCAGTTGAAGAACGTGCTCGAAACCTGCGGCCTGTCGGAGCATGCAGATTTCCAGACCGAGGTCAGCGTCAGCGACGATGAAGGTGGGCGCCTGCGGCCCGACGCGATCATTCGCGTCCCCGGCGGTCGGGCGCTGGTGATCGACGCGAAGGTCTCGCTCAACGCCTATCAGGATGCCTTTGGCGCGGTCGACGAGGCGGAGCGGGTGATCGGCCTCGCGGCGCATGCGACGGCGATGCGCGCACACGTCAACGCGCTGGGCAACAAGGCCTATTGGAGCCAGTTCGCCGACGCGCCCGATTATGTCATCATGTTCGTGCCGGGCGAGCATTTCCTGTCTGCGGCACTCGAGCACGATCCCACCCTGTGGGATTTCGCCTTCGAAAAGCGCGTGCTGCTGGCGACGCCGACCAACCTCATCGCGATCGCGCGGACGGTGTCGGCGGTGTGGCGGCAGGAGAAGCTGGCCAAGGAAGCGCGCAAGATCGGTGAGCTGGGCAAAGAGCTGTACGATCGCCTTGCCATTTCGGCGCAGCATCTGCGTGTCATGGGGAGCGGACTGTCGAGCGCGGTCAACAACTACAACAAGTTCGTTGGAAGTTTCGAACGCAACGTGTTGAGCAGTGGGCGCAAGTTTCTGGGGCTGAACATCGAGCCCGGCGCGCGCGAAATCGAGGAGGTGCCCCCGGTCGAGGCGCTGGCGCGCTATGGCGACGTCCCCAAGCTGATCGAGGATATCGGCGAAGCGGCGGAGTGACCATCGTGTGAAGTAGCCGGTGCACCGGATCGAGGGACGGCGCGCATCTCGATCAGACTTCCTCCACGTTAACGCTGTGCCCGAACGCGTGATTCAATATTTCGTCGTCTGCGGGCAGGGGGCTCAGCGTGCGTCATCCGCGCGCGCTGTTTCTTATCGTTGGAAAGATGCTTGCCGCGCGAACCTCTGTTCTCGCTCTGTTATGGCGTGCCGTGTCCCTGATAACCTTCCTGTTGGCGTTCCTGATATTTCCATCATGGCGGTAGCCATAACCGCTTGATAGCGAGCAAAAAAATGTGGGTTTAATTGGCAGACCGACCCCAAAAAGCTACGGATCAGAATAAAACTGGGCGTAACAGAAGCCGGTGGTTGGATTCGGCGGCTTGGTCTCGCCGGATGGCGGGACCACGCGCCGAGGCGCAGCTAATCCGCCCGGCGCAGCGTGACGCTGCCGCCCTGGCCGCTCAGGATCACCGCTTTGTCGACACTCTCACCGATGGTTGTCGGTGAACCGATCACGCGAAAGAAGGCGCTCTCCGTCGCCATGCCCGCACCGGGACAAGCCATTTTGGTCGAGATCAGCCCGCGTGTGACGAGCGTGTTGCGCTCCTGGCTGTAGCTGCCGCCAAAGCTGTTGCACCCGGCGTTGCCGGCGATGCGCGTGCCGGTGAAGCGGATGTCGGTGGTGCGCGTGGAGCGGACGGGCTGGCCGTCGATCGCGGCGATCATCCAACGCGTGCCGGCGAGCGCGAGCGTCGGGGTCAGCTTCTCGCCGCCGCACCCGCTAAAGCTGCGCCGGCCGACCATCACCGTCACGCGATCATGATAGGCCTCGCGCGTGCGCAGGTCGATACAGCGCGCATAGGTCACGTCGACGGTGATCCGCGGCGTGACATAGCGCAGGCCGTTGAAGCTGGGGCGCGCGACCGGGGCGGGAGCGACGACGCGCAGACGATCACGCGGTGCGGCGAAGGCGATCAGGCCGCGATCGATGCGCAGCGTCCAGCTCGGCTCGCTGCCCGACGCGCGGTACGGCGCCGATGCGGGTTGGGCGGTGGCGGCGGTCGCGATCAACAGGGCTGGGGCGGCAAGCGTGACAATCGGTTTCATGGCGTATCTCCCGGCACCTTCGCTAACCGGCAAACGCTGAACCGTGCGTGACCTGCTCGTTCAGCCACGCGCCAGCGTCCGCCTCAGCCGCCGGTCTGGGCGAGCACCTCATAGGCCATCACTGCCGTCGCGACGGCGGCGTTGAGGCTGTCGGCCTTGCCGCGCATCGGAATCTTGACCAGTAGGTCGCATGCCGCCGCATAGCCATCGGGCATGCCCTGCGCCTCGTTGCCGGTAAGCAGGAAGGTCGGGGCAACGTAACGCGCGGCGCGATAGTCGTGCTCGGTATCGAGGCTGAGGCCCACCAGTTGCCCCGGGCCCTTGCGCAGCCAGACGAGAAACTCACCCCAGCCAGACTGCACGACGGGCACGGTGAACAGTGCGCCCATGCTCGCGCGAACCGCTTCGACCGAGAAGGGGTCGACGCACTCGCCGATCAGGATCAAGCCACCGGCACCGACCGCATCGCCGGTGCGCAGGATCGTCCCGAGATTGCCGGGATCGCGTAGCCGCTCGGCCACCAGCCAAATCGGCGAGCGCGTGCGATCGATCTGGTCGAGCGTGACGGCGAACTCCTCGAACACGCCGACGACCGCCTGTGGGTTATCCTTGCCGGACAATTTGGAGAGGATGTCGGGGACGGTCTCGATCGTTTCGCCGCCGGCGGCCTCGACATCGGCGACCAGCGCACGGACCAGCGGATGGTTCGCACTCTCACGCGCGAAGAACAGATAGACCGGCAACCGGCCCGCCTCGCGCGCTTCGGTCAGGATGCGCAGCCCCTCGGCGAGGAACAGCCCTTCCTCGCGCCGGTGGCGCTTTTCGCGCAACGACCGGACGCGCTTGATCAGCGGGTTGGAATAGGCGGTAATTTCGCGCGGCAAGCGTCAGTCCTCGCCGAACTTGGCCTCGACCAGTTCGCACAAAGTGGCGACCGAGGTCTCGGCGCCGTCGCCCTCGGCGGAAATGACGATGCTGTCGCCCATCGCCGCGCCGAGCATCATCAGCCCCATGATCGACGTACCCGTCACCGAGCCGGCGCCATCCTTCTCGACGGCGACCTCGCACGGCAGGGTGGCGGCGAGCGTGACGAACTTTGCACTGGCGCGCGCGTGGAGGCCGCGTTTGTTGGCGATCATGACCCGGCGGCTCACCGACATCAGGCGGCTGCCTCGCCAAGAACCTCGGAGGCGACCGAAATATATTTGCGCCCTGCCTCGCGCGCGGCGGCAACGGCATCGACGACCTTCATCGACTTGCGCGCCGATTCGAGCCGGATCAGCATCGGCAGGTTGATCCCCGCGATGACCTCGACGCGGCCGCGCTCCATCAGCGAGATGGCGAGATTGGAGGGTGTGCCGCCGAACAGATCGGTCAGCACGATCACGCCGCGCCCGGCGTCGACTGCGGCGATCGCGTCGGCGATATCCTTGCGGCGCGCCTCCATATCGTCATCGGCGCCGATCGCGATCGTCGCGATGCGCTCCTGCTTGCCGACGACATGCTCCATCGCCGTGACGAATTCTTCCGCGAGGCGGCCGTGCGTCACCAGGACAAGGCCGATCATTGCCCGGATTCCTTCATTATCAATGTCGTCCCGTCCCCAGACTGGCCGCGCGGCGCCCCCTCCAAAGAGTCCTGGGGGGCTGCCGCGAGATCGCGGTGCGCGACCGTGGGCGAAAATCCGGCGCCGCGCAACCGTGCCGCCACCCGCTCCGTAACATGGACCGAGCGATGTCTCCCGCCGGTACAGCCGAACGCGATGGTGACATAGGATTTTCCTTCCGCCCGGTAGCGCGGGAGCAGGAGGAGCAGCAGCGATTCGATCTTCGCCAATGCTTCATCATAGGCGGGATCGTCGGCGATATAGGCGCTGACGTCGGAATCGAGTCCGGTGCCGGGGCGCAGCGACTCGACCCAGTGCGGGTTGCGCAGGAAGCGCATGTCGAACACCAGATCGGCCCCGCGCGGCAGGCCGCGCGCGAAGCCGAACGACGTGACCAGCAAGGTCGGTTCGCCCGATCGCTCGCCGGCAAAATTGGCGCGGATCTGCTGGGCAAGCTCGTTGGCGCCGAGATTTGTCGTATCGATCAGCCGGTTCGCCCAGGTGCGTAGCGGGGCGAGCAACTCGCGCTCGCGCGCGATGCCGTCCGACGCGGGCCGGTCGAGCGCGAGCGGATGGCGGCGACGCGTCTCGGAATAGCGCCGTTCGAGTTCGCCACCGGCACAATCGAGGAACAGCGTGCCGATATCGAATCGTTCGCGCAGCGCGTTGACGCGGTGGATGATGCGGCCGGCGTCGAAATCGCGCGTGCCGGCGCCGATGCCCAGCGCGAGCGGGCGGTCGGGCCCATCGGCGCCTTCGCCGGGTGGCGCGCTCAACAGTCGTTCGAGCAGCAACAGCGGCAAATTGTCGACGACCTCCCAGCCAAGGTCCTCGAGCGTCCGCAGCACGGTCGACTTGCCGGCACCCGACATGCCGGTGACGAGGAGGATATCCTTGGGAGCGCTGGTCATCTCGGCTCCTCTACCAGTCGTGACAGGGCAATTTCCACCTTGATCGGTGCCGATGCTTCGAATGCGTCGATCGCGATCAGGCAACGCTCGACGCCGGCGATGCGGGTGGCACCGCGCTCGGGCATGCGCTCGATGGTGTCAGCGAGCGTCACGACCATCGCCACGGCGGTCGGTCCCGCGTGCGGCATATCGACGATGCCGAGACCGCGCACCTCGATCTTGCCGGCGATCGTCGGCGGCGCGGACGCCATCAAGTCGCCGTCACGCGCCGCGCACTCGGTGTAATCGTCGCTGACCAGCACGGCGCCGCGATCGATCAGCCGCAGGGCAAGATCCGACTTTCCCGCGCCCGACGGGCCGACGATCATCACCCCGCGCCCGCCGATAGCGACGGTCGTCGCGTGGATTCGCGTCGCGCTCATGGACGCGACAGCGGTAAGCGAACGACGAAACGCGCGCCGCGCATCCGGTCGTGACGCGCCTCGACCACGATGCTGCCCTGGTGGCCCTCGACGATGGTCTTGGCGATGGCAAGCCCGAGACCGCTGTGCTGGCCGAAGGCCTCGCCCTCTGGGCGCAGTGACTGGAAGCGGGTGAACACCTGGGTGCGGGCCTCTTCCGGCACGCCGGGGCCTTCGTCCTCGACGCGGATTTCGAGCATATCGCCGCTGCGCACCGCCGAGATCGTAATCAGGCCGTCATCGGGCGAGAAGGACAGGGCGTTTTCGATCAGGTTCTCGAACACGCGCACCAGCCGGGCGCCTTCGCCCAGCACGACCATGCGCTGCGCGTCGGCGCGATCGAAGCGCAGGCGTACGCCACGCTCGACGCCGCGCTCCTCGCGCGACGAGATAAGCCCGGCGAGCATCGCGCCGACATCGACCGGCTCGAATTTGGCGCGGCTCAGCTGCGCGTCGAGGCGGGATGCCTCGGCGATGTCGGTGATCAGGCGATCGAGCCGATGAACGTCGTCGCGTACGATCGACAGCAGTTTTTCCTGTAAATCTGGTTGCTTGACCGTTGCCAGCCCCTCGACCGCCGAGCGCAGCGACGCGAGCGGGTTCTTCATCTCGTGCGTCACATCGGCCGCAAAAGCCTCAATCGCGTCGATCCGGGCGCGCAAGGCGAGGCTCATGTCGGACAATGCACGCGCGAGCAGCCCGATCTCGTCGCGGCGATCGGGCAAGCGCGGTACCACCACCTCGCGCGCGCGACCGAGTCGGACGCGCACCGCGGCGCGCGCCAGTTGGCGCATCGGGCGAACGATCGTGCGGGCGAGGAACAGCGACAGCAGGACCGACAGCAGCGCGGTGACCGCCAACACCACGCCGAGGCGATAACGTTCGACGCGAACCGTCTTGGTGATGTCGCGCGCATTGACCGTGGTCATGACGACGCCGCCATCGGGCAGGGCGGCGGCCGCGGTGATCACTGGCGTGCGATCCGGCGCGCGCCACACCGTTGCAGGCGCGGTGTGGGTGTCGCGTGCGGTGCGTACGTCGGGCCAGTCGAGACCGCCCTTGCGCTCGCGATAGAGCGGCGCGCGCGCGGCGTTGACGACGGTGTCGATCATCGCGTCGAGGAAGCGGGCGATGCGCTGCCCGAGGTCCTCCTTGTCAGGATCGACCAGCACGAAGTTGCGCAGCCCCAGCGCCCTCGTATCGCCGAGCAGCGTGCCCGCCGCATCATAGAGCCGCAGGCGGGTTCCGGTATCGTGGGCGAGGCGCAGCGCGAGCGCGTCGCGCTGATCCTTGGGCACGGCGGCGATCGCCTCGGCGATCAGCCGGACTTCGCGGCCGGCCTGGGCGACGCGGCTGTCGACGATGCGGCTGCGATATGAATCGAGGTAGAAGAAGCCGAAGGCGAGCAGCGCCAGCGCGAAGATGTTGACGAACAGGATGCGCGGCGTGAGCGAGACGCGGGTCGAAAAGCCGAAGCGCAGTTCGCGCTCGTCACTCCTCGGAGAATCGGTATCCGGCGCCATATAAGGTTTCTATGGCATCGAACTCGGGATCGATCTGCCGGAATTTGCGCCGCACGCGCTTGATGTGGCTGTCGATCGTGCGATCATCGACATAGATATCGTCGTGATAGGCGGCATCCATCAGCTGGTTGCGCGTCTTGACGATGCCGGGGCGCTGGGCGAGGGTTTCGAGGATCAGAAACTCGGTCACCGTCAAGGTGACCGGCGTGCCGCCCCAGGTGACGCGATGGCGCGCGGTATCCATCGTCAGCCGGCCCCGCACCAGTTCTGCCTCGCTGGCCTCCTCGCTCCCCGCGGTCCCGGCCTGCGCCAGCTCGGTTCGGCGCAGGATCGCGCGGATCCGGGCAATCAGCAGGCGTTGCGAGAAGGGTTTGGCGATATAATCGTCCGCCCCCATCGCCAAGCCGAGTGCCTCGTCGAGTTCGTCGTCCTTGCTGGTCAGGAAGATGACCGGGATGGCGCTCTTCTCGCGCAGCCGACGCAAGAGCTCGAGGCCATCCATGCGCGGCATCTTGATGTCGAAGATGGCGAGGTCGGGCGGGTTGTCGATCAACGCCTTGAGCGCGGTCTCGCCGTCGGAATAGACCCGGGTGATAAAGCCCTCGGCCTGCAGCGCGATCGACACCGAGGTGAGGATGTTGCGGTCGTCATCGACGAGCGCGATGGAAGCGGTCATGCGAAGTGCGCCTTGTCCATTGGCGTCATCGGTTAGTCGAAAGCGGCGCGGGGCTCAACCGCGTCGTCCTTGTACGAGTTTTGCGACCCATTTGACCGACTGGCATCCCAACGATATGCGCATGCCGATTCGAGCCGCATACGTATGCGGCCGCGCATGGGCGCTGGTTTCAGGAGAGTGGTAAAAGTGAGCGATCGGATTCCGGACGCCGGGCTCGAAGCCCAGGGCATCGAGACCAGGGCAACCCTGTACTGGAACCTCGTGACGGCACGACTGGTCGAGGCCGCCGTGGCGCGCAACGAGGGCAAGCTGTCGGCGGACGGCCCGCTGGTGGTGGAGACCGGCAAGCACACCGGCCGCTCGGCACAGGACAAGTTCATCGTCCGCGATGCCGAAACCGAATCCGTCGTGTGGTGGGGGAAATCGAACCGCGCGATGTCGCCTGAGCACTTCGCCGCGCTCAAGGCCGATTTCATGGCAGCGCTGAAGGACAAGGAAAACCTGTTCATCCAGGATCTTTTCGGCGGCTCACAGCCCGAGAACCGCGTCCGCGTCCGTATGATCAACGAACTGGCGTGGCACAACCTGTTCATTCGCACGATGCTGGTCCGTCCCGACGAGTCGGAACTGCGCAGCTTCGTCGCGGACTACACCATCATCGATCTGCCGAGCTTCCAGGCCGATCCGGCGCGGCATGGCTGCCGCAGCGAGACAGTGATCGCGGTCAATTTCACCGAAAAGCTGATCCTGATCGGCGGCACGAAATATGCCGGCGAGATGAAGAAGTCGGTGTTCGGCCTGCTAAACTATCTGTTGCCGGTCGATGGCGTGATGCCGATGCACTGTTCGGCCAATATCGGCCCCGAGGGCGATACCGCCGTGTTCTTCGGCCTCTCGGGCACGGGCAAGACCACGCTCAGCGCCGATGCCAGCCGCACGCTGATCGGCGATGACGAGCATGGCTGGTCGGACACCGCGGTGTTCAACTTCGAGGGCGGTTGCTACGCCAAGATGATCCGCCTGTCGGCCGATGCCGAGCCGGAAATCTTCGCGACGACCAAGCGTTTCGGCACGGTGCTCGAAAATGTCGTGATGGACCAGGTCACCCGCCAACTCGATCTGCACGATGCCAGCCTCGCCGAGAACAGCCGCGGCGCCTATCCGATCGATTTCATTCCCAATGCGTCGAGCGACAATATGGGGCCGGTGCCGCGCAACATCGTGATGCTGACCGCGGATGCCTATGGCGTACTGCCGCCGATCTCCAAGCTCACGCCCGACCAGGCGATGTATCATTTCCTGTCGGGCTACACCGCGCGTGTTGCCGGCACGGAGATCGGCGTGACCGAGCCCGACGCCACCTTCTCGACCTGCTTCGGCGCGCCGTTCATGCCGCGGCATCCGTCGGTCTACGGCAATTTGCTCAAGGAGCGGATCGCCAAGGGCGGGGTGGATTGCTGGCTGGTCAATACCGGCTGGACCGGCGGCAAATACGGCATCGGCAGCCGCATGCCGATCAAGGCGACGCGCGCGCTGCTCAACGCGGCGCTCGACGGCAGCCTCAACCATGCCGAGTTCCGCACCGATCCCAATTTCGGTTTCAAGGTGCCGATCTCGGTGCCAGGCGTCGACAGCGCCATCCTCGATCCGCGCGAGACATGGCCCAACAAGGCGGAATATGACGCGACGGCGGCCAAGCTGGTCGATCTGTTCGTCGAGAATTTCGCCCAATTTGCCGAGCATGTCGACGAAGGGGTACGACAAGCCGCACCCCGGACACCCGCCACCGCCTGAACGGCCCGGTCTCGGATCGGGCGCCTGAAAGAGAGCCCGATCCGATGACCGACCCAAACTTTCGACCTTTCGCCGATGATGCCGCGATTCGCCATGTCGGCGAGGGCTTGCTCGCCTGTACGCTGCCGAAAGCCGAATGGACCCATGAAGCCCATCTCGGGGCGACCTTGTGGCTGTTGCGCGATCGATCCGACGTCGATGTCGATGCCGAGATCGCGACGATCATCACCCGTTACAATGAAAGCGTCGGCGGGGTGAACGACGCCACGCAGGGCTACCACGAGAGCATCACCCGCGCGTTCGTCGCGGGGGTGCGGGCGCACCTCGCAACCCGCCCCACGGCCGAGCCTCTGGTAGACGCCGTCAACGCGCTGCTTGCTTCACCCGCGGGCCGGCGCGACTGGCCGCTGCGCTTCTACAGCCCGGCGCTACTCAAATCGGCTTCTGCCCGGCTCACGCTAGTAACGCCCGATCTCGCACCCTTTCCGACGGCATGTTAGGGAGGTCGTACCGGGACCGATATGAAGGGGTAAATGCCATGGGAATGCTTGATGGACTGCTGGGTCAGATTGCTTCGAACGTCGATGTCGCCGGCCTTGCCGCCAAAGTCGGCATTTCACCCGAGCAGGCAGCCAGCGCCATAACCGCGCTCGGCCAGGCCCACACCGCGCCGGGCAATACGGTCGACACCGCGGCTGTCGCGACCGGCCTGCCGACCGACATATTGCAACAGATCGTCGGGCACATTGGCGGCGAAGGTGCGCTGGGGCAGTTCGCCAGCATGCTCGTCGCGCAGGGCGGTGGCGCGGGCGGGATCATGGGCACGCTGGGCGGCCTGCTCGACCAGAATGGCGACGGCAGCGCGACCGACGAGATCGCCGGCTTTGCCAAGGGCCTGTTCGGCAAGAGCTGACGACCCATTGCGACGGATCGCCGGATTAGCCGGCGATCTGTCGCGCACCGTCAGGCCGGTTCGACCCGCAGCAAGGTGCCCTCGACCGCGATGATGCGGACAAGCGTTCCGACCGGGGCATCCGCGCCCTGCGCGGTCCACGCGCCGTCGCCGACCCGCACGCGGCCCTCGCCGTCGACGATCGCCTCACAGACATGGACGGTCTTGCCGACCAGCTTGCCCGCGCGATCATTGAGGTCGGGGCGCGTGGTGACGCCGCGGATGCGCTGATACCAGTCCCGCCCGAGCGCGACGGCAGCGGCGCAGAACAGGGCAAACAGCACGACCTGGGTGATGACGTGCATGCCGGGAAAGGCGAGCAGGACGAATCCCGTGACCGCCGCCGCGGCGGCGACGAAGATGAGGAAGAAGCCGGGCGCGATCAACTCGGCGATCGCCAGCAGCAGTGCGCCGACCAGCCACGAAGCGCCCGCACTTGCGGTCAAAATCGGCCAGTTCATGCAGCGCCTCCCTCGAAGGGGCCGGGCCGGCGCGGCGCGCGGGGCGCTGCCGCCGCAGCTGCGGTCGACGCCTGATTGGCCCCCACTGCGTCACGGACCAGTTCGCCGATCCCGCCGAGCGTGCCGATCAGCTGCGTCGCCTCGACCGGGAACAGGATCGTCTTGGCGTTGGGCGAGGTGGCGAACTGGCTGATCGCCTCGACATATTTCTGCGCGACGAAATAGTTGATCGCCTGGGTACTGCCGCCTTCGATGGCGTCGGACACCATCTTGGTGGCGGTCGCCTCGGCCTGCGCCGAGCGCTCGCGCGCCTCGGCGTCACGAAAGGCGGCTTCCTTGCGCCCCTCGGCCTCGAGGATCTGAGCCTGCTTCAAACCTTCGGCGCGGTTGATCTCATTCTGCCGCGCGGCCTCGGATTCGAGGATCGTTGCGCGCTTTTCGCGTTCGGCCTTCATCTGGCGTGTCATCGCATTGACGATGTCGGCCGGCGGGCGGATGTCCTTGAGCTCGACGCGCGTGATCTTCACGCCCCATGCCTCGGTCGCGTGATCGACCACGGCGAGCAGCCGGCCGTTGATCTCGTCACGCTTGGACAGCAGTTCGTCGAGGTCCATCGAGCCCATCACGGTGCGCAAATTGGTCGTCGCGAGCTGCATGATCGCGACATAGAGGTCGCTGACCTCATAGGCTGCCTTGGCGGCGTCGAGCACCTGGAAGAACACCACACCATCGACCGCGACCATCGCATTGTCCTTGGTGATGATTTCCTGGCCCGGAATGTCGAGCACCTGCTCCATCATGTTCACCCGGCGGCCAACACGATCGAAGAAGGGCAGAATCATCGTCAGGCCGGGGTGCGCGACGGCGGTGAACTTGCCGAACCGCTCGATGGTATATTGATAGCCCTGACGGACGACCTTGATGCTCATCATGATGTAGATCAGAACGATGAACAGCAGCAGGGCGGCGATTGTGAAACCCATGATTGCTTCCCCATGACGCTGTCGGCGAGCACGCCGACGCGATGCTTGATTAGCATATCGCGGGCGGCGTTATAGCGAAATGCGTTGCCGGCGCGCGTCAGCCTAGCAAGCCGGGGGGTGTTTGGTTACATGGACCGCCACGACTCGCCCCTCGCAGGAACTGGCATCCCATGGACATTCGCCTCGGCCTCACCTTTGACGACGTCCTGCTGGTTCCAGCTGAATCGTCGCTGGTGCCCAGTGAAGCCGATACGTCGACCCAGCTGACGCGCGGCATCAGCCTTTCGATCCCGGTGCTTTCCGCGGCGATGGACACGGTGACCGAGGCCGACATGGCGATCGTCATGGCGCAGCTCGGCGGTATCGGCGTGCTGCACCGCAATCTCGACATCGAAACCCAGGTCGCCGCCGTGCGCGCGGTGAAGCGCTTCGAATCGGGCATGGTGGTCAATCCGATCACGATCGGGCCCGACGCCACGCTGTCCGATGCGCAGGCGTTGATGACGCGTCACAAGATCAGCGGCATCCCGGTGGTCGAGGTCGGCGGCAAGCTGGTCGGCATCCTGACCAACCGCGACGTGCGTTTTGCCGGTAACCCGCGCCAGCCCGTTTCGGAGCTGATGACGCATGAGAACCTCGCCACCGTTTCGCCCGGCGTCGGGCAGGAGGAAGCGCGCCGCCTGCTCCACCAGCGCCGCATCGAGAAGCTGCTCGTCGTCGACGATGCCTATCGCTGCATCGGGCTGATCACGGTCAAGGATATCGAAAAGGCGGTAACCTATCCGCATGCCACCAAGGACGGCGCCGGCCGCTTGCGCGTCGCCGCCGCCACGACGGTGGGTGACAAGGGGTTCGAGCGCACCGCGGCGCTGGTCGATGCCGAGCTCGATCTCGTTGTAATCGACACCGCGCATGGCCATAATCGCGACGTCGCGCGCGCGGTCGAGCGCGTCAAAAAGCTGTCCAATGCGGTCCAGGTGATTGCCGGCAACGTCGCCACGGCGGAGGCAGCGCGCGCGCTGATCGACGCCGGCGCCGACGGGATCAAGGTTGGGATCGGCCCGGGTTCGATCTGCACCACACGCGTCGTGGCGGGCGTCGGTGTGCCGCAGCTGACCGCCGTAATGGATTGCGCCGAGGCCGGCGCCAAGGCCGGGGTCCCGGTGATTGCCGATGGCGGCATCCGCACCTCCGGTGACATCGCCAAGGCACTCGCCGCCGGCGCGTCGTCGGTGATGATCGGCTCGCTGCTCGCCGGCACCGAAGAAGCGCCGGGCGACACCTTTCTCTATCAGGGTCGCGCCTATAAATCCTATCGCGGCATGGGGTCGGTCGGCGCGATGGGCCGCGGTTCGGCTGATCGTTATTTCCAGGGCGACATCAAGGACCAGATGAAGCTGGTGCCGGAGGGAATCGAGGGGCAGGTCGCGTTCAAGGGGCCGGCGCGTGACGTTATCCACCAGCTGGTCGGCGGGGTGCGCGCAGCGATGGGTTATACCGGTTCGGCGACGATCAAGGATCTCCAGGAGCGTGCCCGTTTCATCCAGATCACCGGCGCGGGATTGTCCGAGAGCCACGTCCATGACGTGACGATCACCCGCGAAGCCCCGAACTACCCCACACGGTGACCCCCCAGGCACGAGTCCAGGCCGCCATCGAGCTGCTCGACACCATCATCGCCGCTGCGCGCGACCAGGGCGCCGCCGCCGATACGCTGATCACGCGTTATTTCACGACGCGCCGCTACGCCGGCAGCAAGGATCGCCGCGCCGTGCGCGAGCTTGTGTACGAAGCGATTCGGCTGGCGGGACCGCGCCCGGCGTCGGGACGCGCCGCGATGATCGCGGTCGCAAGGAAGGATGCGGAGCTCGCGACCCGCTTCGACGGCGGTGTCCACGCACCCGAACCGATTGCCGCCGACGAGCCCGGGGCGCAAGTCGGCGTCGCGCCGACCTGGATCGTCAAGCGCCTTGCTGATTCGGGGCTCGGGAAAAGGGAGCAGGCCGCATTGATCGAGCGCGCACCGCTCGACATTCGCCTCAACGTGGCTGCCACCGATATCGATATCGGCGAGCCGATTGCGGGCCTCCCGGCCGGCAGGCGCTTGTCCGCAGGCACCAATCTCGACGACGTGCCTGCCTATAATGAGGGCAAGATCGAGGTCCAGGACGCGGGCAGCCAGTTCGTGACGCTGGCCGCCAATGCGAAGCCGGGCGAGCGGGTCGTCGATCTTTGCGCCGGCGCCGGGGGCAAGACGCTGGCGCTCGCCGCGCTGATGGAAAATACCGGTACGATCCTGGCGACAGATACCGACCGCGCGCGCTTGTCGCGCCTCGCGCCGCGCGCGACGCGCGCCGGCGTGTCGATCGTCGAGACGCGGCTGCTCGATCCAGACCGCGAAGCCGAGGCGCTGGCGGACTGGCAGGGCAAAGCGGATACCGTGCTGATCGACGCGCCCTGTTCCGGAACCGGTACGTGGCGCCGCAACCCTGAAGCACGCTGGCGGCTGACCCCCGACCGGCTGACCCGGCTGACCGCGACACAGCGTCACGTCCTGTCGCTCGGCGCCAAACTGGTGAAGCCGGGCGGCGCGCTGGTCTATATCGTCTGCTCGCTGCTCGACGAGGAAGGGGCAGGGCAGGCAGCGGCGTTTCTCGACTCGCATCCCGACTGGCGCGCGGACGCGCTCGATCTGCCCGCCGGGCGCGCCCATGGGCCCGGCATCCGCTTGACCCCAGCCCACGACGCCACCGACGGCTTTTTTGTCGCGCGCCTCCGGCGGTCATGCTAGCTCGGACCATCGTGCCGAGACTGGAGTTGATCATGCGTTACTCGACCGTCGCCGCTGCCGCCGCGTTGACGCTGCTGACCGTGTCGGCCTCGCTGCATGGGCAGAAAGCAGCGTCTCCGGTCGATGCGCGCTCGATGGCGCTGCTCGCCAAGGGACGCGCGGCGCAGGCCGCGGGCAACCTCGACGCCGCGACCGACGCGCTGGAAACCGCACTGGCGGTCGATCCGCACAATCGCGAGGCCTTTGTCGCCTTGGGCGCGGTGGCGCAGGCGCGCGGCTTGCCGGGCAAGGCGATTCGGCTTTACCGCGAGGCGTTGCTGCTCGACCCCAACGACATTGCGGCGCTCAAAGGGCAGGGCGAAGCCTATGTCGCCAAAGGCGCGGTACAGCGCGCGCGCGACAATCTCGCCAAGGTCAAGGTTGCTTGCGGCAAGGGCTCGTGCGCCGAGGCGGGCGCGCTGGCAGCCGTGATCGCCAAGGGCCCGCCGATCGCGACCGCCTCGGTCGAAACGACGCCCAAGCCGGCGAGCAATTGATCAACCGAGCACGCGAGCGATCGCGATAAATTCCTCGATCGACAGCGTCTCGGCACGGCGCGCTGAATCGATTCCCAGCGCAGCGAGCGCGTCGAGCGCCCCAGGCAACGACTTGACGCTCTGACGCAGCATCTTGCGCCGCTGACCGAAGGCGGCAGCGGTCAACCGCTCGAGCGTCGCAAAAACCACGCCGTCGGGCGCCGCATCGGGCGTGATGTGCACCACGGCCGACATCACCTTGGGCGGTGGCGTGAAGGCCGAGCGATGCACCGGCATCGCCAGCCTGGCGGTCGCGCGCCACTGGGCGAGCACGGCAAGGCGCCCAAAGGCGTCGTCGCCGGGGTGGGCCACGATGCGGTCGGCGACCTCACGCTGGAACATCAGCGTCAGGCTCTGCCACCAGGGCTGCCAGTCCGCCGACAGCCAGCGCACCAGCAGCGCGGTGCCGATATTATAGGGCAGGTTCGATGCGATGTGCGGGCGCCCCGCGAACAGCGGCCGCGCGTCGACGGTCAGCGCATCATCCTCGATGACCCGCAAGCGGCCGGGATATGCTTCACCAAGCTCGGCGAGTGCCGGGATGCAGCGTCGGTCGCGCTCGATCGCGGTCACCTTGGCGCCGGCGGCGAGAAGCGCGCGCGTCAGGCCACCGGGGCCGGGACCGATCTCCAGCACCTCGGCATCGGTCAGATCGCCGGGAATGCGGGCGATCCGCGCCAGCAATTGCGCGTCGAGCAGGAAGTTCTGCCCCAGCGCCTTGCTGGCGGCGAGGCCATGCCGCGCGATAACCTCGCGCAGCGGCGGCAGGTCGACGGTCATCCGCCGCTGGCGCTGCGCAACGCCGCTGCCTCGGCCGCCATGCGGATGGCGGCGATCATCGCACCTGGTTCTGCGCGATTCTGGCCGGCGATCCCGAAGGCAGTGCCATGGTCGGGCGAGGTGCGGACGATCGGCAATCCCAGCGTGATATTGACGCCCTGATCGAAATACAGCGTCTTGATCGGGATCAGCGCCTGGTCGTGATAGCAGCAGATCGCGGCGTCATAAGTGGCGCGGGCGCGCTCGTGGAACATCGTGTCGGCGGCAAAAGGGCCGGTCGCATCGACACCCTCGTCGCGCAGGATCGCGATGGCCGGCTGGATGAAGTCGATTTCCTCGCGTCCGATCGCGCCACTCTCGCCGGCGTGCGGATTGAAGCCGGCGAAGGCGATGCGCGGATTGAGGATGCCGAAATTGCGTGTCAGGCCGCGCGCGGTGGCGCGTCCCTTGGCGACGAGCAGTTCGACCGACAGCATCGATGCAACCTGTGCCAGTGGAACATGCGTTGTCGCCGGGACGACGCGCAACGTCGGGCCGGCCAGCATCATCACCGCATTCTCGACCGCGATCCCGCAGCGTTCCGCGACGAATTCGGTTTGGCCCGGATGCGTGAAACCGATGGCATAGAGCTGCGCCTTCGACACCGGCCCGGTCACCAGCGCGCCAACGGTGCTCGATCGCGCCAGCCCGACCGCCATTTCCAGCGCATGGAGCGCGCATCGCGCCCCATCCACATCGGGCGTCCCCGGGGTGATCGTTCCACCATCGATGACACCGAAGATCGGCAGCGCTTGCTGGAAAATCGTGGCAGCCTCGTCGGGCGCGGTGATCTCGGCGATCGGGCCATCCCACACAGCGGCGACCGCGCGCACGTCACCAACGGCGAAGAACGGCGACAGCCGCTCCCGCTCGCGCATCGACCATGCCTTGGCGATGATCTCCGGCCCGATTCCGGCCGGATCGCCCATCGACACAGCGAGGGGGGCGATCACCGTACGACCCTAGCGATATTCGATGATCGCGTCGCGCCGCAGATCGCGCAGCATCTGGTCCGCGCGCCGGTTGACGCGCTGTTCTTCCATCCTGCCCTGAATCTGTTGCGATGTCGGCGCGGTACCCTCGCGCGCGTCATCTCGACCGCAGAGAACCAGCGAGCGAATACCCTCCTGGACCGACCCAAATGGCGGTGTCGATTGGCCGACCTGCATTTCAAGCATGATCTTCTGTAGTGGCACAGGCAGGTCACGTACCCGCACTGAGGCGTTATCGACCACTTCAGCGCCGATGGCCGACGCGACCTTGGAAACATCGCCGCAACCACGGATCGCCTCGGTCGCCTTGGCGAAAGCCTGGAGGCGCGCCTTGGCATCCGCCTCGCTCAGGCCAGGCGCGAACTTGACGCTCAACTGCTTCAGCGTGAGCTGTGAATCACGCGGGTCGGCTTCCAGCACGCGTCGCTTGTCGACCAGATAGAGAATCGAAAAACCGCCCGGCACCTCGATCGGGCCGGCGATCTCGCCGACCTTCATGAGCCGTGCCTGGCTGGCAAGGCTGTCCGGCAACTGGGAAAGCTGCTCATTGCTCAGCCAGTCGAGATCTCCAAGCTTGGCGCGAGCGCTCGATTCGGTGAACTGGGCGTAATATTCGAATGGCTTTTCACCCTTCTGGATGTCCTGGATCATCTGGCGTTCCTGCGCGAACACCTGCTGCGCGCGATCCGGACCAGCCGAGAGATAGATTTCCTTGAGGTGGAATTCCTCGCTGCCCTTCGACGCCTCCATGCGCTTCAGGATCGCATCGACTTCCTCGCTGCCGACATTGATCAGGGGTTCGACGCGGCGCTGGAGGAAGCGACGCCAGGCGAGTTCGCCTTCTATCTGGCGACGGAGCGAACGCTCCGACGAACCAACCGAGCGCAGATAGGCGTTGAATTCGGCGGGTGTCTTGCCGAAGTTCGCCGCAACGCGGACCACACTTTGGTTGATCTCGTCGGCGGTAATCGTGATTTCATTGGCCTTGGCGTGCTGGATCTCCAAGGTTTCATCCATCAGGCCGCGCAGCACCTGGAGTTTCAGGCGATTGGTGTCATCCGCACTGAGATTGGTCAGCTGATTGGCCACAACGATCAGCGCGACGCGCTGGTCGACGTCGGTGCCGGTAATGACCACGCCGTTGACGATCGCCGTCGGCTTGCGGACATTGGGGTCCACCTTGCCGAAAATCTGGACATTGCTCGGGATATTAAGCCCGACTTGCGGGGCGGATTGATCCGCGACCGTCTGTGCAGAGGTAAGCGCGCCCGTCGAAATTGCGGCGATCATCGCGCCGCCAACCAGACCGCCTCTGGCTTTGGTCAACCAATTCATCACTTTATCGTCATCCCATCCCGCGCGGAGGCGCGCTCGTACTCGTCTACTCGCCGGTCGCGCCTGAATGATGGCTTAGCGACCCAGATTCTTGAAAGCCAGCGTCAACAGGAAACTGTTGCCCGCCTTTGCGTCGCCGGTGTCCTGATAGGTCCGCTTCCATGTCAGGCCAAGCCTGAGGCAATCGTCTTCATAGGATACGCCTAGACGATGCCGCACGGGATCGAAGCCGCTTGCCATCGAGGTCGGATCTTCGTTGCGATCGGTCAGATCGATGACGGTCGAGCCGAATACCGACCAGAAGCGCGCGAACTGGACCCGTGCCCCGACACGCGCCTCCTCGCGATCGCGCAGATCCTCGAGCGTCGGCGCGATGTTGCGGTTGAGTCGCAAATAGCCAAGCAAAATGTAAGTGTTGCGCGATCCGATCGTGGCGTCGACCTCGTTTCGCCGGACCGAAAGGTTGTCCTTGTCGAGCCGGTAACGATGGGTGATCGACACGAAATCCTTGTAACGTAGCTCGGTGCGACCGACGATATCGGACACGCGGCCACTCAGGCCGGTCCCGTCGGGAAAGAGCACCGGGCGCGAATCGAGCCGGTAGCTCTGCCCGACATTGGCGTTGATCGTCAGGTTCGGCAGATCGACCTTCCAGTCGAGGCCGACGGTGATGCGCGACGAATCCTCGAAGCGGTCGTAACCGGGAAAGCGATTGAGCGCGAAGAGGTTCGAATCCTCCAGGTCGACCGCACGGGCATCCTCATTGGGGACGAGGAGATTTGCCGTGTGTGGCGATGCCACGACCTGGAAGCGCGGCGTCAGGCGCTGCGTTCCGCCGAGGAACGGACCGACGAACGGCCATTGCACGTCGAACGCCAGCGCGCCCATGACGCGGCCGTGAAAGCCGGGGTCGCCGCGATAGCTTGCCACCGTCGTGGCGAGCGTGTCGTTGGCATTGTAAACGTCGCCGCGGGCAAAGGCTGTCAGGGTGATCTGCTGGCCAAGCGGGGTGAGCTTGCGCAGGTCCCATTGCGCGCTGGCAAAGGCACGTTGCGTGTCCTGTCCGCCGGTGCGGGTCAGGGCGAGCGAGTTCACCTGGAGTTGCAGGATGCCGCCGACCAGACCGTCGGTAAGGCGGCGACGATAGTCGATTTCCGGCAGCGCGACGGGCTGCAGGCCCTGGCGATCACCAAGGCGCAATGTCTGCACCGCCCAGCCGGTCACCGCAAAATAACTGTCCCGGTCGATCCGTTCGAGGCTGACCGTGCTGCGCAGGCGATCGTCCTGCGAGATGTCGTAACGCCGCAGGAAGGTGCGGTCGGTGGCGACGCGCAGCGAACCGCTCAGGCTCCATTCCGGGCTGAGCTGAAAGCGGCCGACACCATCGATATAACCGCGGAAAGCCTCCGGCGAGGTTGTCGTCGCCGAGGTCAGCAGGTCGTCGCTGCGCCGGCTGACGGTCGCATAGGCG
Organism: Sphingomonas sp. AR_OL41; assembly: GCF_029911635.1. Classification (GTDB taxonomy): domain Bacteria; phylum Pseudomonadota; class Alphaproteobacteria; order Sphingomonadales; family Sphingomonadaceae; genus Sphingomonas. Next base: position 77,603 of record NZ_JARYTI010000002.1, on the reverse strand, counting down.
CCGATCTTGTAGGCACCCGTTGCGGTCAGTGCCTGGTAATTGGCCTGCAGCATCGGCAGCACGGCGGAATAGAGCCGCGGCGTGAGGACCAGGCCGCGATTCGGGCCTAGCGCGAAATAATAGGGCTGGGCAAATTCGAAGCCGTTGACGCGATCGTAGCGCAGATCCGGCGCGAGCAGTCCGCTCTGGTTGGCCTGGCTCGCCGGGTGCGAGAAGGCGGGCAACGGCAAGGACGGCAGGCCAAAAAGATTGATCCGCGCACCCTTGTAATAGATGCGGTTGCGGTCGGGTCGATAGACGACGCGCACCGCAGTAATCTTCCACGCCGGCTCCTTCGGGCATCCGCTCGACGATGTGACGGCGCAGGGGGTGTAGGCGGCATCGTCGAGCGTGACCGTCTCGTCGAGCGCGCGCGTACCGCGGCGTGCCGCGAGTCGCCCGCCCTTGCCGAGCACGATCAACATGTTGTCGACCACGCCATCCTTGAGCGCATCGGTCAGCTCGATCGAATCGCCATAGGCGGTGTCGCCACCGGGGTTGACCACGGCGATATTGCCGGTCGCGATCACCTTGCCGGTCTTGCGGTTCCATTCCACCCGATCGGCGCGCAGGCGATCGCCCTCGCGGTACATGCGCACGTCACCCGTCGCGGTGACGACCTCGGTGTTGATATCATATTCCAGCGCTGCGGCGCTGAACCGCACCTGGTCGTCGCTGGCGGCCTGATCCGACGGCGGCGGCGGTGGCGTAGTTGGCTGGTTGAGATCCTGCGCATGCGCCCCGCTAGTGAACGCGAGGGCAAGGGGCAGGGCGCAACTCGCAAGAAGATTGGCACGCTTCACGGCGAAAAACACATCCCAACAAGCCCGCAGAACAATCCCGCAGTGCGGCCAACGGTCGCCGCCCTATCGCATCGCCGGGGCCGCGCTGCAATCGCAGCCGTGTTTTGCCACTCGCGCCACATTGTCCTAGAGCCATCCGAGTCCCCCATATCATCACACCGAGACCCGCTTTCATGAAGATCAGCTTTTCCGCGACAGCCCCCGCCCATGCCGACACGATCGCGCTGCCGGTCGAAAAGGACGGCCTCGACCGCCTTTCCAGCGACCTGATCGACGCGGCCGGTCTGACGACGATCGTCGCAGCGGCGCGCGCGAGCCGATTCGAGGGTGAGGCGGGTGGCGTCGTGGAGACCTTCCTGCCGGTCGTTGGCGGCGTACGGCGTGTGCTGCTGCTCGGCGTCGGCGCCGGCGGTGAGCCGGATTACGAGCGCGCCGGTGGCGCGCTGACCGCGCGCCTGCTCACCTCGGGCGTCGAATCGGTGACCGTCGATCTGGCCAGCGCAGGCGCCGCGCCCAAGGCGGTCGCGCGGTTCGCCGCCGCGGCGGCGCAGCGCGGCTGGCGGATTGATACCTATCGCACCAAGCTGACCGAGAAGGCCAAGCCGACGCTGACCAGCATCGTGCTGATCGGCGCACCGGACGGGGCCGAAGCGGCATGGGTGTCGCACAAGGCGGTCACCGACGGTCTCGATCTGACGCGCACGCTGGTGTCCGAGCCACCCAACCTGCTCTATCCCGAATCGTTCGTCGAAAAGGTCATGGCGGAAATCGACGGGCTCGGGATCGAAGTCACCGTGCTCGGCGAGGCGGAGATGACCGCGCTCGGCATGGGGGCGCTGCTCGGCGTCAGCCAGGGTTCGCGGCGCGAGGCCAAGCTGCTCGCGCTCAAGTGGAACGGTGCCGGCGCGGGCGATCCCGCGCTGGCGCTGGTCGGCAAGGGCGTGACCTTCGATACCGGCGGCATTTCGCTCAAGCCTGGGCCCGGCATGGAAGACATGAAATGGGACATGGGTGGTGCGGGCGCCGTTGCGGGCGCGATGAAGGCGATCGCGCTGCGCAAGGCCAAGGCCAATGTCATTGGAGTGTGCGGCCTGGTCGAGAACATGCCCGACGGCAACGCACAACGCCCCGGCGACATCGTCACCTCGATGTCGGGCCAGACGATCGAGATCCTCAACACGGATGCCGAAGGACGGCTGGTGCTGTGCGACGCGATCACCTGGGTGCAGCAGGCGCATCGGCCAAAGACCATCGTCGATCTCGCCACGCTGACCGGCGCGATGATCATCGCGCTCGGCAACGAGCATGGCGGGCTGTTCGCCAATGACGATTCGCTTGCCGATCAGCTGCTTGCCGCCGGCAAGGCCACCGGCGACCTGCTGTGGCGCTTCCCGCTGTCGGATGCCTACAACAAGTTGATCGACTCGCCGATCGCCGACATGAAGAATGTCGGACCGCGCGGCGCCGGTTCGATCACCGCGGCGCAGTTCATCAAGCGCTTCGTCGATGAAGGCGTGCGCTGGGCGCATCTCGACATTGCCGGGATGGTGTGGGCCGACAAGCCGGGCGCCACCTTCGACAAGGGCGCGACGGGTTATTGCGTGCGCCTGCTCGACCGCTTCGTCGCCGACAATTTCGAGAGCTGATGCAGGTCGATTTCTACCATCTGACTGTCACGCCGCTCGACCGGGCCTTGCCGCAGATCGCGGAGAAGGTGCTGGCGAACGGCGGGCGGTTGCTGCTCGTCGCCGAGAGCGAGACGCAACGTAGTGCGCTCGACAAGCTGTTATGGGCCTACAATGCCGAGAGCTTCCTGCCGCATGCCTGCGCGGGCGGGGCAGGGGACGCCAACCAGCCGGTTCTGATCGCCGCCGAGCCCGTCGCCACCAATAGCGCGCGCAACGTCGCGCTGGCCGACGGGATCTGGCGCGACGCCGCTTTGGGTTTCGAACGCGCCTTCCATTTCTTCGATGGCGAGCGGATCACCGAGGCGCGTACCGCCTGGAAGGCGCTGGCGGGGCGCGACGATATCGAGCGTCGTTACTGGAAGCAGAATGACGCCGGGCGGTGGGAAAAGGCTGCCTGACCCGGTCGACGCCCGACCTTGCATCGCAACGCCCACGCGACTAGGTAGCCCGCGCATTTCCGCCATTTCTCATCACAAGGAGCGAGCGACCGCCATGGCCGTCAATCGTACGTTTTCGATCATCAAGCCCGATGCCACCCGCCGCAACCTGACCGGCGCGGTCACCAAGATGCTCGAGGAAGCCGGCCTGCGCGTCGTTGCCTCAAAGCGCATCCACATGACCGAAGAGCAGGCCGGCGGCTTCTACGCCGTCCACCGCGAGCGCCCGTTCTTCAACGACCTCGTTCAGTTCATGATTTCCGGCCCGGTCGTGGTGCAGGTGCTCGAAGGCGAGAATGCCGTGCAGCGCAACCGCGACATCATGGGCGCGACCAACCCGGCCAATGCCGAACCCGGCACGATCCGCAAGGAACTCGCCGAGTCGATCGAAGCCAACAGCGTCCATGGTTCGGATTCGGACGAGAATGCCGCGATCGAGATCGCTTACTTCTTCAAGCCGGAAGAAATCGTCGGCTGAAGCCCCGTTACCCGGCCGGCTTGAGGCGCGCCCATGCCGCCTCGAGCCGCGCCGGCGTGGCATTACGGTCGCTGAGCATCAGGCCGCGCATGTGCAGTTCGCGGCCACCCAGAATGCCTAGCGATCGCGTGCCGGCGACCCAGCCGATCTCGTAGATTGCCCGATCGGTGCGCTTGACGTCGCCGTCCCACCACGTCGCGGTCAGCATCACCGGCAAGCGCCCCTGATGAACTTTGTCGCTGAGCTTGAGCAGCGCGCTCCCGAACCAGGAACTCTCGATCTTCGGGCCGAGCAGGCCGCTTTGCGGGCTGATGCCGAGTGCCTGCGGGAATGTTACTTCGACATCTTTGAGGGGATGCGCGGGGTCGGCCAGCGTCATCAACGTGCCGTCCTGTGACAGGGTCGCGGTAATCGTCACCAGCGTGCGCGCCTTGCTCGCGCTCACCTGCTCCGCCTGTTTCTCGGCGACATCGGCGCGCCGGTCCGCCCAGCTCATCCATAGGCTGATCGCGGCGATGATCAGACCGGCAACGCCGACCAGCTCGGCGAGCGAGACCCAACGGCGCCGGGTTTCGGCAGCCTCGGCGCGTTCGATGGCCTGCTCGACCGAAATCATTGCCGGCTCCGGCGACGTAATAGGGGGTAGTTCGGGCATTTCGGTCGGGGGTTCGGCGTTCATCGTCCACCCATTTCGAGCAAGCGCCGCGGCGCGACCATTTTCCAGCTTGTCGCGATACGGTCTCCAACACGGTCCCAGTCGGTGTCGTCGCGATCGAGCCGCATCGCCACCCAGCCCGAGGGGCCGAGATAGGGCGGGCTGAAATAGCAATCGGGGTCCAGCTCAATCAGTATCGCGTGCTCCTCGCGGCCGCTGGTCTTGACGATCACGACGGTCTCGCCATCGCTATGATGATTGTGCCAGAAATAGGCGAAGAACTTGCCCTTCTCGATCAGGAAGCCCGGCGAGCCGTGTGACAGCTTCTCGATCGTACCGGGCAGCGCGAGGGCCAGCGCGCGGACTTTTTCGAGCGGCAGGCTGGGGTCGGGGCTCATCGCGCGACGAAGTCTGCCAGAACCTGCGGGTAAAGGCGATGCTCGGCGGCAAGGACGCGGTCCGCCAACGTATCGGCGGTATCGTCGGGCAGCAGCGGTACCTCGGCCTGGCCGAGCACCTCGCCGCCATCGAGTTCCTCGGTCACGACATGTACCGAGCATCCCGCCACCGCGTCGCCTGCCGCGATGGCGCGGGCATGGGTGTCGAGGCCCTTATATTTGGGCAGCAGCGAGGGGTGGATATTGACGATCCGTCCGCGCCAGCGCGCGACGAAAGCATCCGACAACAGGCGCATATAGCCCGCCAGCGCGATCGTATCGACATGCGCGTCGCGGAGCGCATGATCGATTGCCGCTTCATAATCGGCCTTAGGCATGCCCTTGGGCGACTGGGCGAAGGTTGCGAGCCCGTGCTGCCGTGCCCATTCGAGGCCCGGTGCTTCGGGTTTGTCCGAGGCGACGATAGCGATGCGGAACGGGGTGGTCGCATGCGCTGCCGCATGGGCGAGCGCCATCATGTTGGAGCCGCGCCCCGAAATCAGGACCCCGATATTCGCCTTAGCCATGGTGGGTGGCGGACCAGGCGCCGCGACCACTCCAGACTTCGTCGCTGCCGCTGACCGTGCAACCGCGCTCGCCGTCTGTCACCGTGCCGACCGCGAATACCGTCTCGCCGGCGGCTTCGAGCGCCGCGGTGACGCCGGCGACCTCGTCGCGCGCCACGATCGCGACCATGCCGATCCCGCAATTGAAGGTACGCGCCATCTCGTCCGGCTCGATCTTGCCCTGCGCCTGGAGGAAAGCCATCAGGGGCGGCTGCGGCCAGGCACCGGCATCGATCGTCGCGTGAGTACCCTTGGGCAGGACGCGCGGAATATTTTCGAGCAGCCCGCCGCCCGTAATGTGGGCCAGCCCCTTGAGCCGCTTTTCGCGCACCAGCGGCAACAAGCTGCGCACATAGATTCGCGTCGGGGCCATCAAGGCGTCGATCAACAGGACATCCTGGTCGAATAGCGCCGGGCGATCGAGCTTCCAGCCCTTGTCGGCCGCAAGGCGCCGGACCAGCGAGAAGCCGTTCGAATGCACGCCGCTCGAGGCGAGCCCGAGGACCACGTCGCCCGCCGTGATATCCTGCCCGGTCAGGACGCGATCGCGCTCGACCGCACCGACACAAAAACCGGCGAGATCATAATCGTCGGCGGCATACATACCCGGCATTTCCGCCGTCTCGCCGCCGATCAACGCGCACCCGGCCTGTTTGCAACCCTCGGCAATCGAGGCGACGACGCGCTCCGCCACCACCGCGTCAAGCTGGCCCGTCGCATAATAATCGAGAAAGAACAGCGGCTCGGCGCCCTGGACGATCAGATCATTGGCGCACATCGCGACGAGATCGATGCCGACGCCGTCGTGACGCCCACTGTCGATCGCCAGCTTGAGCTTGGTGCCGACGCCGTCATTGGCGGCAACCAGCAAGGGATCGACGAACCCCGCCGCCTTGAGGTCGAAGAAGCCGCCGAATCCGCCCAGTTCGGCATCGGCACCCGGGCGACGCGTCGCCTTGGCGAGCGGCGCGATGGCGCGCACCAGCGCGTTGCCGGCCGCAATGGAAACGCCCGCCTGGGCATAGGTGTAGGGCGCGTCGTCCCGATCGATATCGCTCATTCCGTCCGCCTAGCCACATCGCGCTTGGATTTCCACGTCTGCTTCGCCAAAAGGGCCGCGCATGCCCACCCGTCGCTTTTCCGGTCCCCTCGGCCTCGCCGTCGCCCTGCTGCTCGCAACGAGCGGCGGGATCGTGCTCGCGCAGGCGGATGACGGCGTCGAGAAGAACTCGCCTTTCGACAGTTCGGGGAGCTACGAGGTCGATGGCGTGCAGGTCGATGTCACCGGCAAGGATGCCAATGCGGCGCGCTATGCCGGCTGGCGGCTCGCACAGCGCAAGGGCTGGCAATTGCTGTCACAGCGGCTCGGCGCGGGTGGCGGATCGCTGTCCGACAGCACGCTCGACTCGATCGTCTCGGGGATCGTCGTCGAGGACGAGCAGATTGGCCCGAACCGCTATATCGCCCGGCTCGGCGTCCTGTTCAGTCGAGCGCGGGCCGGTTCGATGCTCGGCATCTCGTCGGAGACTTCGCGCTCGGCGCCAATGCTGTTGCTCCCCATCGAATGGTCGGGCGGCGCAAGGATCAGCTTTGAGCAGAAGACCGATTGGCAGGATGCGTGGGCGCGCTATCGCACCTCGAACAGTGCGGTCGATTATGTTCGCCCGGCCGGCACGGGCCCCGATGCCCTGTTGCTCAACGCCGGCCAACAGACCCGCCCGGGACGCGGCTGGTGGCGCACGATTCTCGATCAATATGGCGCATCCGACGTTCTGATTCCCGTGGTCAAGCTCTATCGCCAGTGGCCGGGCGGCCCCGTCGTCGGCGTGTTTCAGGCGCGACACGGCCCCGACAACCGGCTGATCGGACAGTTCAGCCTGCGCGTCGGCAATGGCGATTCGCTGCCGGTGTTGCTCGACGAGGGCGTGAAGCGGCTGGATGAGATTTTCCAGGCCGCTTTGCAGAACGGCCAGCTCGCCCCCGATCGCGGCCTCGCCGCCGGGCGCCCGATGGTCCCGACGCCAACCCCCAGCGCGACAGCCACCGAAGACGCCGCCACGACCGGTGCCGACCAAACCGCGGTGGCAGGCGCGACCGTGACGATCCAGTATGATTCGCCCAGCGTCAATTCAGTCAACGCGACCGAGGCGGCGCTGCGCGGCACGCCCGGCGTCAGGTCGGCGGTCACGACCAGCCTCGCGCTTGGCGGTATTTCGGTGATGCGCGTCGGGTTCGACGCCGACCCGGCCGTGCTGCGCGCCGAACTCGAATCGCGCGGCTGGATCGTCGTCGGGAGCGGCACGACCTTGCGGATCCGGCGCCCGTTGCCACCGCCCAATCTGCCCGCCACGGACAATGTGACCGGGGGATGAGCCAGTATGCCCTGCCGCTCGATTGGCCGGCGGACCCGCGGGACGACGAATTTCTGATCAGCCCGTCCAATGCCCGTGTCGTGCACCAGCTCGAGCACTGGAGCACATGGCCGGTCATGGCGGTTTTACTCGTCGGGCCGCGCAAGTCGGGCCGCAGCCTGCTGGCGCGTATTTTCGCGGCGAAGAGCGGCGGACAGCTGATCGACGATGCCGAACGCCAGTCCGAAACGACGATCTTCCATGCCTGGAACCATGCCCAGGAAATACGCCGCCCGCTGATCGTCGTGGCCGACGCACCACCGCCGGAATGGAAGATCAAGCTGCCCGACCTGCGCTCGCGCCTCGCCGCAACGCCCGTTGCGCGGATCGAGCCGCCCGATGAGGAATTGATGCACGCACTGTTCGAGCGGCTGTTCCTGCGTCGCGGGCTCGACGCGCGGCCCGAACTGATCCAATGGCTGATCCTGCGCATCGAGCGCAGCCACGTCGCGCTGCTCCGCACGGTCGATTTGCTCGATCAGGCGGTGCTCCAGCGACACAAGCGCTTGTCGATTCCGCTCGCACGCGTCACATTGAGCGAGGCCGGATTGATCGCCCCGCGATCGACCGACCCCGAAGCCGAGGCCCCATGACCCGCCCCGCCCGACTATCGCGACTCGACCAGGATGATGATCCGTTCGCCAATGGCGAATCGGGCGAGCGCTACTTCAATCGCGAGCTTTCCTGGCTCGCCTTCAACCGTCGCGTGCTCGAGGAAGCGTGCAATCCGGCGCATCCGCTGCTCGAACGGGTCCGCTTCCTGTCGATCTCGGGGTCGAACCTCGACGAGTTCTTCATGGTGCGCGTCGCGGGGCTGAAAGGGCAGCTGTCGCAGGATGTCGACCGGCGCTCGGTCGATGGTCTGACGTCGTCGCAGCAGCTCACCGCGATCGTCGCCGAGGCCGACGCGCTGGTGCAGAGCCAGCGCGGCGTGTGGCGCGACTTGCGGCGCGAACTGGTCGATGCCGATATCCATGTGCTCGGGTCGCGCACCATCGACCAGTCGCTGCACGGTGATGAGCCGGCCTGGCTCGAAAAGCATTTTCGCGAGCAGATCTTCCCGATCCTGACCCCGCAGGCGCTCGACCCCGCGCATCCATTCCCGTTCATGCCCAACAAGGGGCTGGCGGTGATGTTCGACCTAATTCGGCTGTCGGACGACGAGCCGATCCGCGAATTGGTCATGCTGCCCGCCGCGATGCCGCGCTTCGTGCGCCTGCCCAACGCGCCGGCGCGCTACGTCGCAGTCGAATCGCTGGTCAAGCGCTTCTCGTCGCTGATCTTCCCGGGCTATGCTGTGGATGGCGGCGCCGAATTCCGCGTCCTGCGCGACAGCGATATCGAGATCGAGGAAGAGGCCGAGGATCTCGTCCGCTACTTCGCCAATGCGATCAAGCGGCGGCGGCGGGGCAGGGTGATCCGCCTCGAACTCGAAGCCGGCATGCCCGAGATGCTCGGCAAGGCGCTGCGCGACGAACTGGGTGGCGCCAACGCCTTCGTCACCGAAAGCGGCGCGTTCCTCGGCGTCGGCGATCTCGAATCGATCGTCGAAGAGGATCGCCCCGACCTCAAATTCGTCCCGTTCACGCCGCGCTTCCCAGAGCGTATCCGCGAATTCGGCGGCGATTGCTTCGCCGCGATCAAGGCCAAGGACATCGTCGTCCACCACCCCTACGAAACCTTCGAGGTGGTGCTGGCCTTTCTGCGTCAGGCCGCGGCCGACCCCGATGTCGTCGCGATCAAGCAGACGCTCTACCGTGCCGGCAAGCAACCGGCGGTGATCAACGCGCTGATCGCCGCCGCCGAGGCCGGCAAGTCGGTAACCGCCGTGGTCGAGCTGAAGGCGCGCTTCGACGAGGAGCAGAACCTGCTCTGGGCCTCCGCGCTGGAACGTGCCGGCGTGCAGGTCGTCTACGGGTTCATCGACTGGAAGACCCACGCCAAGGTCTCGATGGTCGTGCGCCGCGAGAACGGCCAGTATCGCACCTACTGCCATTTCGGGACCGGCAACTATCATCCGATCACAGCGAAGATCTATACCGACCTCAGCTTCTTCACCGCCGATCCGCGGATCGGTCGCGATGCCGCGCAGATGTTCAACTACATCACCGGCTATGTCGAGCCCGAGGACATGACGCTGATGAGCCTCAGCCCGCGCGACATGCGCACGCGGCTGATGGGGCTGATCGATGCCGAGATCGCCTTTGCGCGCGCCGGCAAGCAGGGCGCGATCTGGGCCAAGATGAATTCGGTGGTCGATCCGGCCGTGATCGAAAAGCTCTACGAGGCGAGCAATGCCGGGGTCGAGATCGACCTGATCATCCGCGGCATATGCTGCCTCAGGCCCGGCGTTCCCGGCATGTCGGAAAACATCCGCGTCAAATCGGTGATCGGGCGTTTTCTCGAGCACAGCCGCATCTGGGCGTTCGGCAACGGCAAGGCGCTGCCCAATGACGGCGCGAAGCTGTTCATTTCCTCGGCCGACTGGATGCCGCGCAATTTCGATCGACGGATCGAATATATGCTACCGATCGAGAACCGCACCGTCCACGACCAGGTGCTCGATCAGGTGATGGTCGCCAATCTGATCGACAATGAGCAAAGCTGGGAACTGCACGCCGATGGCAGTTACGTTCGCGTCGAGCCGGGCGACACGCCGTTCAACCTGCACCGCTATTTCATGACCAATCCATCGCTCTCGGGTCGCGGCGCCGCGCTGGCCACCAGCGGCACGGTCCCGGAACTATCGCTGCGGCGAAAGCGCTAAGGCGACATGGCCACATTATTGTTCCGCAAGCCGCGTGGCGACGTCACCCTCGAGCCACGCACCGGGATCATCGACATCGGGTCGAATTCGATCCGCCTCGTCGTCTATCAGGGCCCGGCACGTCTGCCGTCGGTGCTGTTCAACGAAAAGGTCATGGCCGGGCTGGGCCGCGAGCTTGCCGCCAGCGGCGCGATCGGCGTCGATGCCCTTGCCCATGCCGATGCCGCGCTCGGGCGATTCGCGGCGGTAGCGCGCGAGATGGAATTGACGCGTTTACGCACCGTCGCGACCGCCGCTGTGCGCGACGCGTCGAACGGGCAGACTTTGCTCGACATTGCCGCGCGGCATGGACTCGACGTCGAGCTGTTGTCGGGCGAGCAGGAAGCACTCGCCGCCGGCCAGGGCGTGCTGTCGGCGATCCCCGATGCCGACGGCATTGTCGGTGATCTCGGCGGCGGCAGTCTCGAGCTGATCCGCGTCTGGGAGGGTCACATCCAGGACCGTATTTCCTTTCCCTTTGGCGTGTTGCGCATCGGTGCCCTACGCAAGGGGCAGGGCGCGCTCGATCGGCAACTCGCCAAGTCGCTCAAGGCGGCGGGATGGGAAGGGCGCGGCGAAGGGCTGCCGCTCTATCTCGTCGGCGGATCGTGGCGCGCGCTGGCGCGGTTAGACATGCATCTCAACGACTATCCGCTGCCCGTCATCCATCAATATAGCCTGACGCAGCACGAGATTGCGCGGCTCGGCCGCACGATCAGCCATGTTCCGAAGAGCGCCCTGCGCGAAGTGCCGGGACTGTCATCGGGGCGCGCCAGCACGCTCGGCGACGCCGCGGCGCTGCTCGCCGCGCTGGTCAAGCATTTGCACAGCGAAACGACGATCGTCTCCGCCTTCGGCCTTCGCGAGGGGCTGTTATACGGGGCGCTCGATACGGCGACGCAGGGGCTCGACCCGCTGATCGTCGCCACGCGTGACGAGGGACGCCGCGCCGGGCGCTTTGCCGAGCATGGCGATCTGCTCGAGCAATGGATCGCCCCGCTCTTCGCCGAGGATGACGCAGAGGCTGCGCGGTTGCGTCACGCGGCCTGCCTGCTCGCCGATGTCGGCTGGCGCGCCAACCCCGAATTCCGCGCCGAGCGTGGCATGGAGATCGCGCTGCACGGCAATTGGGTGGCGATCGATGCCCGCGGCCGCGCGCTCGTAGCACAGGCGCTGTTCACCAGCCTTGGCGGCGGCGCCGAGAGCCCGGCGCCGCTCGGCGCGCTGGCGCCGCATGACGAACTGGCGCGCGCGGTCGACTGGGGGCTGGCGATGCGGCTGGGCCAGCGGATGAGCGGCGGACTTGCCGGGCCGCTGCAACGCTCACGGCTCAGTGACGACGGCAAGTTCCTGTCACTGCACCTTCAGGGAATGGATGCCACGCTTTACGGCGAAGCGGTCGAACGACGCCACAACGCGCTCGCCACCCGCCTCGACCGCAAGGCATTGCTGGTCGCCTAGAGCGTGCTGCGAATAGGTGGAACCCGGCTATTCGCTACCAAGCACGCGACCACAAAAAATCTAGGGCGAGCTGCATTTCCCTCGAAATGCAGCTCGCTCTAGATCAGACGGCGGCGTCGGCGGTCCGCGTCATCTTGAGCTTGCCACCAATCACCGTGAAGGCGAGTCGCCCCTCGACCAGATCGAGCGCGTCGCGCCCGAACTGATCGAACCGCCAACCGCTGAGGATCGCGAGACCGTCACGCTGGCCGGCGGCGAGCGCTTCCAGTTCCTCGGTCCTTGCGAGCAGCCGCGCTGCGACATCGATGTCGCGCGAGCGGATCTTGAGCAGCAGCTTGAGCAGGTCGGCGACAAGCGCGCCATCCTTGCCGAGCCCGGGCTTGCGGTCGTCGCGTGCCGGCATTTCCTCGGCGCTCATCGGCTTGGCATCCTCGAGCGAGGCCATCAGCCGCGCGCCGATGTCATTCTGCGCCCAAGTCGCGGAGAGGCCGCGCACGCGCGCGAGATCGGCCTGTCGCTTGGGCGGGTGGCCGGCGAGATCGGCAAGCGTCTCGTCCTTGACGATCCGTCCGCGCGGCAGATCCTTGCCCCGCGCCTCAAGCTCGCGCCACCGCGCCAGTGCCTTGAGCCGCCCGAGCACCTCGGGCTTGCGCCCGGCGATGCGCACGCGCTTCCAGGCGACATCGGGGTCGTTGGCATAGTTGGACGGATCGCCGAGTCGTTCCATTTCGATGTCGAGCCACGCGCCGCGTCCGGTGGAGCGCAACCGGTCGAGCATCTTGGGGAAGATCTTGGCGAGATGGGTGACGTCGCCAATGGCATATTCGATTTGTCGCGCATCGAGCGGACGGCGGCTCCAGTCGGTGAAACGCGCCCCCTTGTCGACCTGGATGCCGAGAAACGAATCGACCAGGTTCGAGTAACCCACCTGTTCGCCTTGCCCCAGCGCCATGGCGGCGATCTGGGTGTCGAACAGCGGGAAGGGCGTCTTGCCGGTGAGATTATAGATGATCTCAAGGTCCTGCCCGCCGGCATGGAACACCTTGAGGACATTGTCGTCGGCGACGAGCAGCTCGAGCAGCGGCGCCAGGTCGAGTCCGGGCGCCATCGGATCGATCGCCGCCGCTTCGTTGCTGTCCGCGATCTGGATGAGGCAAAGCTCGGGAAAGAACGTGCTCTCACGCATGAACTCGGTGTCGACGCAAACAAAGTCGGCATCGGCGAGCCGGGTGCAGAGATTGGCGAGGGTGGCAGTGTCGCTGATCAGCGGATGGATATGCATCACGGCCCCATAGCGATAGTCGCGCGCCTTGACAAAGGCGTGTCTGACGGGAAAGCGCGGGCGCCATTCACCTCCCTCGTAATGCCAGCGAAAACTGGCATCTCTTGGGGGAGGCCGCGCGCCTTCAGGCACGAGTCTCCAGCGTTAGCTGGGGAGACGTTATTGAGAGATTAGAGACCACGCCATGCACCCGTACCGTACCCACAATTGCGCCGCCTTGACCGCCGCCGACGTCGGGCAGGAAGTCCGCCTGTCGGGTTGGATCAACCGCACGCGCGAACATGCCAATGTGCTGTTTATCGATTTGCGCGACCATTATGGCATCACCCAGATCGTCGTTGAAACCGGCTCCGCGCTGTTTCCGGTCGTCGATGCGGCGGGCCCCGAGTCGGTACTGACCGTCACCGGCAAGGTTTCCGCGCGTTCGCCTGAGACGAAGAACCCCAAATTGCCGACTGGCGAGATCGAGATCTTCCCGAGCACGATCGTCGTACAGTCCTCGGCCGAGCGGCTGCCGCTGCCCGTGTTCGGCGACGCCGAATATCCCGAAGACGTGCGGTTGAAGTACCGCTTCCTCGATCTGCGCCGTGAGCGGCTGCACGCCAACATCATGCTGCGCAGCCAGGTGATCAGTTCGATCCGCCAGCGCATGATCGGCCAGGGCTTTACCGAGTTCCAGACCCCGATCCTGACCGCCTCGTCGCCCGAGGGCGCGCGCGACTATCTCGTGCCGAGCCGGGTGCATCCGGGCAAGTTCTACGCGCTGCCGCAGGCGCCGCAGATGTTCAAGCAGCTGCTGATGGTCGCCGGCTTCGACCGTTATTTCCAGATCGCACCGTGCTTCCGCGACGAGGATGCGCGCGCCGATCGCTCGCCCGGCGAGTTCTACCAGCTCGATTTCGAGATGAGCTATGTCACGCAGGACGACGTGTTTGCGGCGATCGAACCGGTGCTGCACGGCGTGTTCGAGGAATTCGCCGACTGGCAGGGCAAGGGCCGCACCGTCTCGGCGCTGCCATTCCAGCGTATCCCGTACCGCGAATCGATGCTGAAATACGGTTCGGACAAGCCCGATCTGCGCAACCCGCTGCTGATCACCGACGTGTCCGAACTGTTCAAGGGCTCGGGCTTCGGGCGTTTCGCCTCGATCGTCGAAAGCGGCGACGTGGTCCGCGCGATCCCCGCACCGGGCACTGCCGAGAAGAGCCGCAAATTCTTCGATGAGATGAACAGCTGGGCGCAGAGCGAGGGCTTTGCCGGCCTCGGTTACGCCACGCGAAAGGCCGGCGTGTTCGGCGGGCCGATCGCCAACAACCATGGCGAAGAAGGCATGGCGAAGATCGCCGAGGCGCTTGGTCTCGGCCCCGACGACGGTGTGTTCTTCGCCGCGGGCAAGGAAGCGCAGGCCGCCAAGCTGGCCGGGCTGGCGCGCACCCGCGTCGCCGAGCAGCTTTCGCTGATCGACCAGAGCCGCTTCGAATTCTGCTGGATCGTCGATTTCCCGATGTTCGAATATGACGAGGAGACCAAGAAGGTCGACTTCAGCCACAACCCCTTCTCGATGCCGCAGGGCGAGATGGCGGCGCTGGAAACGATGAACCCGCTCGATATCCTCGCTTACCAATATGACATCGTGTGCAACGGCGTTGAGCTGTCGTCGGGCGCGATCCGCAACCATCGCCCCGAGATCATGTACAAGGCGTTCGAGATCGCCGGCTACAGCCAGGCCGACGTCGACACCAACTTCGCGGGCATGATCAACGCCTTCAAGTTCGGCGCGCCGCCGCACGGCGGCTCGGCGCCGGGCATCGACCGCATCGTCATGCTGCTCGCCGACGAACCCAATATCCGCGAGGTGATCGTCTTCCCGATGACGCAGAAGGCCGAGGACCTGATGATGGGCGCGCCCAACTTCGCCACGGCCAAGCAACTGCGCGAACTGAACATCCGGGTGATCGACCAGCCGGGTGCGACCAAGGCGGTCTAAGCGGTCGTGACACCCGGCGCGGGCTGCCCGCTATCGTTCGTCACCCTGAACTTGTTTCAGGGTCCATGCGCGATCAGTAGCGACAAGCGCGCGGCTTGCGATCGCGCATGGATGCCGAAACAAGTTCGGCATGACGAGGTGCGTCAATGACGATCGATCTGAAGAACCACGAAGCTGGCACGCCCTATACCGGCGACTATACGTCCGACCTCGCCAAGCTGCAGAAGCGTCTCGCGCATATCCAGGTCGCGCATATCGTTCACCAGCGCCGCGCCGTGGTGATGTTCGAGGGCTGGGACGCGGCGGGGAAGGGCGGTGCGATCCAGCGCCTGACCTCGGAATGGGACCCGCGCTATTACGAAGTGTGGCCGATCGGCGCGCCGACAGCGGAAGAAAAGGGGCGCCATTTCCTGTGGCGCTTCTGGACCCGGCTGCCGATGAACGGCGACATCAGCGTGTTCGATCGCAGCTGGTACGGCCGCGTACTGGTCGAGCGCGTCGAGGGCTTCGCCAGCGAGGCTGAGTGGAAGCGCGGCTATGACGAGATCAACGAGTTCGAGGCGCAGCAGGCGGATTCGGGCACGACGATCGTCAAGCTGTTTATGCACATCACCCAGGCCGAGCAGGACCAGCGCCTCAAGGACCGGCTCGACCATCCGTGGAAGCGCTGGAAGACCGGCGCGGAGGATTATCGCAACCGCGCGCGGCGCGCCGACTACCTCACCGCGATGGCCGAAATGTTCAAGCGCACCGACACGCGCTGGGCGCCGTGGACTGTGATCGACGGCAACAACAAGGAGGCGGGGCGCATCGCCGCGCTGACCGCGATTGCCGACCGGCTCGAAGCCAATGTGTCGATGGAACCGCCACCGATCGACCCGGCGGTCGAGAAGATCGCGCGCAAGGCGCTCGGGCTGGGCGATTAGAGCAGCGGGTCAGCGACGCCGATTCAAGCCTGGCCGATTGTGCGTAAGGGTGTCCCCGACGCGGTTGCGTCGTATCCACCATGCTCTTTGACATCGCTATTATAAGCGAAGGCAGTCAGCGACTGACGCGAATCTTCACGCTGCAGCGACTTTACGCTCCCCTGCTTTTCCGTCAAATCTACCCTGCTTTTCTAAGCAGGGTAGACCGCCCCTAAATATTTGAAAAATAGCAGGGAAACATCGCCAAAATCGGCGCAAAAATGGCCCCTTGCGACGAACTGAAAATCGTCTCGCAGCGGACCATGGAGGTGTCTGAAGTCACCGAGCGTCGGTTACGTCTTTCGCGTCCGGTTCACACCCATAACAGAACGCAGGGTAACACCGCGCCGGCGATCAGCATGAGGATCGACACACGCCGGGTCGCGCGGTTGTTGAGCGCGATCGTCACGCCGAGCAGCGTCGAGACGATCAACCCGATCGCCATCAGCACGACGAAGATCTTGAGCGGCAAAGGCGAGGGGCGCTTGGCCGGTGCCGGGGCCTTGGCCGCGGGAGTTGCATCGTGATCACGGTCGTCGGTGCCTGCGGCGGTCGGCGCCGGCGCAACTGGCTTGGGCGCGGCGCGCTTCTCGCGCGGCGGTGACTGGTCCTTGTGGACCGCGGCGACCCACACCATCCAGGTCGGCGGCGTCCCGCCCCAGCCTTTTTCCTCGTTCAGCCGAAAGGTCTGCAACGCGCCGCTGATCGAAAAGAGCAGGATCGCAGGCGCGAGAAACACCCCGATATAATGATGATATTTGCGGAGCGCGCGCTGGGTCTGGGCTTTCATGCCGACCTGCCTAAGAGCGGCGTGGTCGAGGGGCAAGCCCGGATCGGCTCAGAGCGGGGCGGGCGCGAATCTTCCGTCGTCGTCCATCAGGTGCAGCACGCCGTCGCTGATCGCGAAATAGGCGCCGCGCAGCTTCAGCGTCCCGGCCGCTTCGCGTTCCGGGATGCACGGGAAGGTGCGCAGATTGGCCAGCGACACGCGCACGGTTTCGTGCTCCAGTTCGCGCAGGCCACCGGGCCCCTCACCGAATTCGTCGATGATCCGATCGCGCGCCGCGTCGAGCAAATCCATCCAGTGATCGATGAAACCGCCCGCGCCGGGCGCGGCACCGCGAAAACGCTGGGTCATCGCCGCCGCGACGCCGCCGCACGAGCCATGCCCCATCACCACCACCTCGCCGACCTCGAGCTGCGTCACCGCGAACTCGAGCGCGGCGGACACGCCGTGGCGGCCGCCGCCGAGCTCGAACGGCGGCACGAGGTTGGCGACGTTGCGCACCACGAAAATCTCACCCGGCGATGTGTCGAAGATCTGCGCGGGATCGACCCGGCTGTCGGAACAGGCGATGACCATCACCTTCGGGCTCTGCCCTTCGCTTAATTCTGCCCAGCGACCGCGCTGCCGCGGCCAGTCATCGCGCCGGAAGCGCTGATACCCGGTTAGGAGTTCGTTGAAGTCGGCCATGGCCGCTCCTTTGCCAATCCGTGCGGGGGCTGGCAAGCGGCCACGCCAGTCGCTATCTGGCGCGGATCATGACCGAGACCGCCCCGCTCGCCCCGACCGCGCCGCGCCAGCGCAAACCCGACTGGATTCGCGTCAAGGCGCCGACCTCGGTCGGCTTCGCCGAGACCAAGGCGCTGATGCGCCGCCTCAATCTCGCGACGGTGTGCGAGGAAGCGGCATGCCCGAACATTGGCGAGTGCTGGACCAAGAAACACGCCACGGTGATGATCCTCGGCGACACCTGCACGCGGGCCTGCGCCTTCTGCAACGTCAAAACCGGCATGCCGCGCGCGGTCGACGCGCTCGAGCCGCAGCACACTGCCGATGCCGCCGCCGAGCTTGGCCTCGAACATATCGTCATCACCTCGGTCGATCGTGACGATCTCCCCGACGGCGGCGCATCGCAATTCGTCAAGGTGATCCAGGCGCTGCGCCGCACGACACCCAGGACGACGATCGAGATCCTCACGCCCGATTTCCGCAACAAGGCGCAGGCCGCGGTCGAGGCGATCGTCGAGGCCGGCCCCGACGTCTACAACCATAATCTCGAAACCGTGCCGCGGCTCTATCCGACGATTCGCCCCGGCGCGCGTTACTACGCCTCGCTGCGGCTGCTCGAATCGGTCAAGCGGCACGACCCGTCGCTGTTCACCAAGTCGGGCATGATGATGGGGCTGGGTGAGGCGCGCATGGAGGTACACCAGGTGATGGACGACATGCGCTCGGCCGATGTCGATTTCCTGACGCTCGGCCAATATCTCCAGCCGACGCCGCGCCACGCCAAGGTGATCGATTTCGTGACGCCGCAGGCCTTCGACGCCTATGCCGCGATCGCCCGTGCGAAGGGCTTCCTGCTCGTCGCCAGTTCGCCGCTCACCCGGTCGAGCTATCATGCCGGGGACGATTTCGCGAAGCTGCGCGCGGCGCGCGAGGTCAAGCTCGGAAAGGCCTGACATGCCGCGCCACAGCGAGACGCGCCGGCTGCCCTACACGCCCGAGCAGATGTTCGACATGGTCGCCGATGTCGCGCGCTATGCCGAATTCCTGCCCTGGGTGACGGCGGTGCGCGTGCGCAGCGACACCCCGACCGAGATGGTCGCCGACCTGATCGTCGGCTTCAAGGGTCTGCGCGAAACCTTCACCTCGAAGGTCGGCAAAACGCGGCCGACCAGCATTCACGTCGATTATCTCGACGGGCCGCTCAAATATCTGCGCAACGACTGGCACTTCCGGCCCGACCCGGCCGGCTGCCAGGTCGATTTCAGCGTCGATTTCGAGTTCAAGAACCGCATGTTCGAAATGCTCGCCGGCCAGGTATTCGGCTCGGCACTGCGCAAGATGATCGGCGCCTTCGAGGAACGCGCCGCAGTGCTCTACGGCGCCGGCGAATCGGGCATCAGCAGTTCGAGCGCGCACAGCGCCGCCTGAAGCCGCACGCCGCCGCGACCGAGGTCGCCGAAATGCCGCCGGTCGGCCACCACCTGCCCTGGATCGGCATTCTTCTCGGCGCGGGCGAACACCACTGTGCCCACTGGCTTCTTCTCGCTGCCGCCATCGGGGCCGGCAATGCCGGTAATCGCCACGGCGACATCGGCGCCGCTGACCTCAAGCGCGCCCTGCGCCATCGCCCAGGCGGTCGCCACCGAGACCGAGCCGAAGGTTTCGAGCACGTCGTTGCTGACCTTGAGCAGGTCCATCTTGGCGCCGTTGGAATAGGTGACGAACCCGGCATCGAGAATTTCCGAAGAGCCGGGAATCTCGGTGATTGCCGCCGCGACGAGTCCGCCGGTGCAGCTCTCCGCCAGCGCGATCGTGCGGCCGATCGCGCGGTTCGCCTCGACCACGCGCCGCGCGGCATCCACCAGGGCGGTGGGCAGGATCGTGTCGGCCTTGACCGGGTCGCTCGTCATGATGCGGTTCTTCCTAAACGGCCGGAACCCGGACGGTTGCCACCGCCTGGGCCGCGATTCCTTCGCCCCTCCCGGTAAAGCCGAGCTTCTCGGTCGTCGTTGCCTTGACGCTAATCCGAGCGACCGGCAGCTGCAACAGCTCCGCGATCCGCGCGCGCATCGCGTCGCGGTGCGGCCCGATCTTCGGCGCTTCGCAAATAATCGTCAGGTCGATAAAATCGACCATGCCGCCCTGCGCCGCGACCAGCCCGGCGGCGTGCTGGAGAAACTTGGCCGAGTCGGCGCCGCGCCATTGCGGGTCGCTCGGCGGGAAATGCATGCCGATGTCGCCGGCGGCGATCGTACCCAGCAACGCGTCGGTGATGGCGTGGAGCGCGACATCGGCGTCGCTATGCCCCGACAGGCCCTTGTCATGCGGGATCAGCACCCCGCCCAGCCACAGCTCCTCGCCCGTTTCGAGCCGGTGGACATCGTAGCCGCTAGCGCTGCGCGAGACGAGCGTGCCGCCATGGCGCGCCTCGGCGGCGGCGAAGTCGGCGGGATGGGTGATCTTTTCGAGCATCATATCTCCCTCGACCAAGGCGACCGTGCCGCCGGCCGCGCGTAACATCTGCGCGTCGTCGGTCGGTTCGTCGCCCTGCCAGTTGCGATGGGCAGCGAGAATATCGGCAAAACGGAAGGCCTGTGGCGTCTGGACACGGTGCAGGCCATCACGCGGGACCACCGCACCGAGCGCTCCATCGCCGCGCACCAGCGTATCGGCAACGGGCAAGGCGGGCACCGCGCCCGGGTCATGCGCCAACGCCGCGATCAGCCGATCGATGACGGCGCCGGGGACGAAAGGGCGTGCAGCATCATGGATCAGCACATAGTCGGGTGCGTCGGCAGCAAGCACTTCCAATCCATTACGCACCGACATGCGCCGGCTCGCACCGCCCGGCACGTGGCGCACGTCGCCAACCGCATCACGCAACAGATTTTCCTGCCCCGTGCCGATCGCGACCAGCGCCTGATCGATGGCGGGATGGGCGCTCAGCGCGGCATGGCTGTGTGCGATCATCGGCTTGCCCGCCACGGCGGCGAACTGCTTGGGAAGGGCGGCGCCGCTTCTGACGCCCTGTCCGGCGGCAACGATCAGCGCGGCAATGCGGGGCGGCGTCATGCCGCTCGCCTAGCCGAAGCCCGCGTCGCCCGCCAGCCTTGCCGCGTTGGCGATGCTCGCCTATAGGCTGCCCGTTTTTCAGGCAGACTATGCGCACGCTCGCCCCCATCCAGATCGGACCCGTCCGGATCGAACGCCCGGTGATCCTGGCACCGATGACCGGCGTCACCGACATGCCGTTCCGCACGCTGGTGCGACGCTATGGCTCGGGCCTCAACGTGACCGAGATGATCGCAAGCCAGGCGATGATCCGCGAGACGCGGCAATCGCTGCAAAAGGCGGCGTGGCACGCGGTCGAAGAGCCGGTGTCGATGCAGCTCGCGGGCTGTTCGCCGCGCGAGATGGGCGAGGCGGCGAAGCTCAATGAAGATCGCGGCGCGGCGATCATCGACATCAACATGGGCTGCCCGGTCAAGAAGATCGTCAATGGCGATGCAGGCTCGGCACTGATGCGCGACCTACCGCTTGCTGCCGCGATCATCGAGGCGACCGTCAAGGCGGTCTCGGTGCCGGTGACGCTCAAAATGCGCATGGGCTGGGATCACACCAGCCTCAACGCACCCGAACTGGCCCGCATCGCCGAGGATCTCGGCGTCAAGCTGATCACCGTCCACGGCCGGACGCGTAACCAGATGTACAAGGGCGAGGCCGACTGGGCGTACATCCGCAACGTCAAGAACGCCGTGTCGCTGCCCGTCATCGCCAATGGTGATATCTGCTCGATCGAAGACGCCGAAGCCGCGCTCGACCAGTCGGGCGCCGATGGCGTGATGATCGGCCGCGGTGCCTATGGCCGGCCGTGGTTGCTCGGCCAGGTCATGGAGTGGTTCGCCACCAGCCGGCGCGTGCCCGACCCGGGTCTCGACGAACAATATGCCCTTATCGCAGAACATTATGACGCGATGCTCGCGCACTACGGGATCGAGACAGGCGTCAACATGGCGCGCAAGCATATCGGCTGGTACACGCGCGGGCTGCACGGCTCGGCCGAGTTCCGCAACCGCTGCAACCAGGAACCCGATCCGCGTGTCGTCAAAGCGATGCTCGCGGAGTTCTACGCGCCGTGGCTGAGCCGCGTCGCGGCATGACGTCATGACGGCGGGGGCGGGCCCGAGTTTCGCCGAACTGTTCGCCGCGGTGCCGGTCGCCTTGCTGGTCACCGATCCCGAACGGCGCATCGTCCATGCCAATGCCGACTGCGAAAATCTGCTAAACCTGTCGGAGCGGGCGATGCTCGGCCAGCCGCTCGACGGCGTGTTGCGGGCGCCCGGCGAGCCCGGCCGCCGCGCGGAGCATGGCTTCGCCGCGTTCGATGTCGAGATCGTCCTCACCCGCGGCGGGAGTCTACGGGTCGACTATCTCGAATCGCAGGTCGCTGATCATCCGGGTTGGCGTGTCATCGTACTGCACAATGACGCCGCCTCGCGCCGGCTCGGCCACAGCGCCGACCGCGCGTCTGCAGCGCGCGCCGCGGTCGGCGCGGCCGCGATGCTGGCGCATGAGATCAAGAATCCGCTGTCGGGGATTCGCGGCGCGGCGCAGTTGCTCGCCGGCGGGGGCGAGGGCAGCGATGAGCTGACCACGCTGATCACCACCGAGGTCGATCGCATCGCCGCGTTGATCGACAGCATGCAGGGTTTCACCGACACACGGCCGCCGGCGCTGGCCTCGACCAACATCTACCCGCTGCTCGACCATGCCCGACGCGTCGCGCTGGCGGGCTTCGCGCGCGACGTGCGGATCGACGAACGTTTCGACCCGTCGCTCCCGCCGGTGCTGGTCGACCGCGACGCGTTGCTCCAGGTCGTGATCAACCTGATCAAGAATGCCTATGAGGCGATCGCCGGCCAGCCCGACGCGCGCATAACCATCTCGACCGCCTTCCGCCACGGCATGGCGGTAAGCCCCGCGCCGGGCCGGCCGCGCCAGGCGCTGCCGATCGAGCTGTGCGTGATCGACAACGGGCCCGGCGCGCCGGACGAGATTGCCGAGCACCTGTTCGACCCGTTCGTCAGCACCAAGCGCGAGGGGCAGGGGCTGGGACTGTCGCTGGTCGACAAGCTCGTCCGCGACATGGGGGGTATCGTGCAATATGCGCGCGAGGGGTCGCCGCCCTCGACCGTGTTCCGCATCCTGCTACCGCGAGGAACGTCATGAAGCTCCACGGCCAGATCCTCGTGGTCGATGACGATGCGGCGATCCGTACCGTCGTCGCGCAGGCCTTGCGACGCCAGGGACATCATGTGACGACCGCCGCAACGCTTGCCGAGATGGAAGTCCACCTCGCCGCCGCCTTGCCCGACGTCCTGATCACCGATGTGATGCTGCCCGACGGCAATGGCCTTGACCGGCTGGCAACCTTGACGCTGGAACATCCCGGCCTGCCCGTCATCGTGCTGTCCGCCCAGAACACCCTGACGACCGCAGTGCGATCGACCGAGGCGGGCGCCTATGACTATCTTCCCAAGCCGTTCGACCTCGACGTGCTGGCGCGCGCGGTTAGCGGCGCGCTGGCCCGCGGCGATGGCGGGAACGGCGGCGAACCACTTGGCGAGGAAGATCGCGCGCTGCCGCTGATCGGCCGCTCGCCGGCGATGCAGGACGTCTACCGCATCATCGCCCGCGTCGTGTCGAACGACCTAACGGTGTTGATCTCGGGAGAATCCGGTACCGGCAAGGAACTGGTGGCGCGCGCGGTCCATGATCTTGGTCCACGCCGCAAGGCTCCCTTCGTCGCGATCAACATGGCGGCAATCCCGCGCGAGTTGATCGAGGCCGAACTTTTCGGCCATGAGCGCGGCGCCTTCACCGGCGCGCAGGCGCGCAGCGCCGGCAGGTTCGAACAAGCGGCGGGCGGCACGCTGTTCCTCGACGAGATCGGCGACATGCCGATGGAGGCGCAGACGCGGCTGCTGCGCGTCCTGCAATCGGGCGAATTCACCACCGTCGGCGGCGCGCGGACGATCCGCGCCGACGTGCGCATCGTCGCTGCGACCAACAAGGATCTCGCGCAGCTCGTCGCGGGCGGCCAGTTCCGCGAGGACCTGTTCTACCGCCTCAACGTCGTCCCCGTGACCCTTCCCGCGCTGCGCGCGCGACGTCAGGACATCGCACTGCTGGCGCGTCACTTCCTCGACCTGGCAGCGGAGAGTGGCCTGCCGCGCAAGTCGCTCGACCCGGGCGCGATCGCGGTGCTCGAACGACATGAGTGGCCGGGCAATGTGCGTGAGCTGGAAAACATGATGCGTCGGGTCGCCGTGCTGAGCCGCGACGACCGGATCGGCGAGGGCGATATCCTCGCCATGCTCGGGGAGCGGCCCGCTGCCCAGTCGCAGGGTCGCGACGGCGGCATCGAGGTCGCTGTCCTTTCGATGCTCGACCGGCTGGCAATCGAGGAACCCGGCGCGCTCGTCGATGGAACGCTCTACGACCGGGTGATCGGCGAGGTGGAGCGACCGCTCATCCTGGCGTTGCTCGCGCGACACGGCCAGAACCAGCTGCGCGCGGCCAAGGCGCTGGGCATTAACCGCAATACGTTGCGCAAACGGCTCGATTCGCTGGGCATCGATCCCGGCTAGGGACGTTCGAACGGTTGGTCGTCGCGACCAACGGTGC
This sequence comes from Sphingomonas sp. AR_OL41, assembly GCF_029911635.1. Taxonomy (GTDB): domain Bacteria; phylum Pseudomonadota; class Alphaproteobacteria; order Sphingomonadales; family Sphingomonadaceae; genus Sphingomonas. The sequence goes on along the minus strand of NZ_JARYTI010000002.1, from coordinate 53,388 downwards.
AATTGTGTGTTTTCCTTGCAACGGTTGCGTTGTATGAAAAGCACGATGCAAGCGGACACGGCAGTTCCAGCGACCCTGATCGGCCTTCGGCGCCGGTTGATGATCGCGCCTGCCGTCGAGATTCTGGTCATTGCTGCGGCAGTCGCCATCGCGCTGGCAAGCTACTTCGTCATCGCCGGCACCGCCGGCACCCAAACGCTGCTGAATCCCCCCGTTGTCGCGCTGCTGCTCGTCGCGAACCTGGTGCCCGGCGTCGCGTTACTCGTGCTCGGCGGCCGCCGGATTGCGATGCGCCGGGCCGCGCGCTTGCCGATGGGTGGCCGCGGGCAATTGCATGTCCGTCTCGTCGCGCTCTTTTCGGTGATCGCGGCCGTGCCCACGCTGTTCGTGGTGGTCTTCGCCTCGCTGCTTTTTCAATATGGCGTTCAGTTCTGGTATTCGGACCAGGCGCGCAGCATGATCGAGAATGCCACCGGGGTGGCCAAGACGTCCTACGATCAGATGTTGCACCGTTGGCGCGACCAGACCGTCACGATGGCAACCGACATTTCCGAAAACCTGCAGGTCAAACTGCAGTCGCGCGAATTTCCCAATTATTTCGGCAGGCAGCTATACTGGCGCAGCCTGTCAGACGGCTTCCTGTTTATTTCGCCGGACAAAAACAATGTCCAGGAGATTATCCAGGTCAACCCTGACAAGCTCGACGTCGCGCGTGAGGTATCGACGGCCGACCTGGACGCGCTGCGGGGCGGGATCGGGAGCATCACGAGGGTTTCGGGTGACCGGATCAAGACGCTCACCATGGTGCCCGGTACCACCAACGTCTTCCTGCTGGCCGTGGCGATATCCGACGTCCAGGTCATGGAGACCCAATCGAAACGCAGTATCGCGGTGCTCTCCAGCTATCGCGACCTGCTGGCGCGCTCGCGGTCGCTGCAGCTCAAGTTCAATGCGGCGCTGCTGGCAATCTCGCTGCTGATCATCGGCCTCGCCGTGTGGATCGCGCTCGAGGTCGCCGACCGATTGGTCCGTCCTGTAGGCGAACTGGTTGTCGCGGCACACCGCGTTGCCACCGGGGATTTGACCGCACGCGTGCCGGACCCGACCAGCGACGACGAGATCGGCGCGCTCGGCGCCGCGTTCAACACAATGACCGTTCGCCTGCAGGCACAGACCGGCGCGCTTGAAAGTCGGCGCGCGCTGATCGAAGCGGTGATGTCGGGTGTTACCGCGGGCGTGATCTCGCTTGCCGGCGACGGAAGTATCAGGCTGATCAATCGTTCCGCCGAGATCCTGCTGGAAACCGGCGCGGAGAGCCCGCTCGGACGACCGCTGGCGAGCATCTCACCGGAGCTGGCCGCCTTTATCGACGGCGGCGAACGCGAGGCGATCGTCGAGATCGACGAGGGTCCTGAAGCACGGACGCTAGCGGTCAAGATCACGCGGGCCGAGGAAGGGCCGATCCTGACCTTTGACGACATTACCGGCCAGTTGCTCGACCAACGCCGCGCCGCCTGGTCCGACGTTGCGCGGCGCATCGCGCATGAGATCAAGAACCCGCTGACGCCGATCCAGCTTGCGGCCGAACGACTGCAGCGCCGCTATGGCCGGCAGATCGAAAACGACGACGGCACCTTTGCCAAGCTTACCGATACGATCGTGCGGCAGGTCGGCGACCTGCGCCGCATGGTCGACGAATTCTCGTCCTTCGCGCGCATGCCCAAGCCGATCTTCCGGCCCGACAATATCGTCGATATCGCACGGCAAACCCTTTTCCTCCACGAGGTGGCGCATCCGGCGATCACCTTCTCGCTCGATAACCGGCTCGAAGACTGGACGATGGTGTGCGACCGCCGCCAGCTCGGCCAGGCACTCACCAACATCGTCAAGAACGCCGTCGAGGCGGTCGAGGCGCGCGGGGAGGGGGAGCCGGGTCGGATTGCGATGACGCTGCGCGAGAAGCATGGCTGCATCACGATCGAGGTGGACGACAATGGCATTGGCTTGCCCGCGGCGCGCGACCGAATCGTCGAACCCTATGTCACCACCCGCGCGCGCGGTACCGGGCTCGGCCTGGCGATCGTCAAGAAGATCGTCGAGGAACATTTCGGCACGATCGCCTTCACCGACCGGGTCGGCGGCGGCACCTGCGTGACGATCACCTTCGATACGGCAGCGCTGGGCGCGGTCGAAACCACCGATGGCGCGGATGACACCCCGCGCGAATTCGCTTCCAACCGGACCTGAACCATGGCGCTCGATATCCTCATCGTCGACGACGAACGTGACATTCGCGAACTAGTCGCGGGTGTGCTGGAGGATGAGGGCTATGGCACGCGCGCCGCTGGCGACAGCGACGCCGCGTTGGAGGCGATCGCCGAGCGCCGCCCTTCGCTCGTTCTGCTCGACGTGTGGCTGCAGGGCTCGCGGCTGGACGGACTCGAACTGCTCGACGAGATCAAGCGCCGCGACCCTTCGATCCCCGTGCTGATGATCTCGGGCCACGGCAATCTCGACACGGCCGTTGCCGCGATCCGTCGTGGTGCCGCCGATTTCATCGAGAAGCCGTTCCAGGCCGAACGACTGTTACTGATGGTCGGCCGCGCGACCGAAACCGAGCGTCTCAAGCGCGAGGTCGCCAGCCTGCGGCTGTCGGTTGGCCGCGACACCGATCTCACCGGCAGCTCGACGGCGATCAATGCGGTGCGCGCAACACTGAAGCGCGTCGCCTCAACCGGCAGCCGCGTGCTGATCATGGGATCGGCCGGCGTCGGCAAGGAAGTCGCTGCACGGCTGCTCCACGGTTGGAGCCAGCGTGTCGATGCACCCTTCGTCATCGTCAGCGCGGCGCGCATGACACCCGAGCGGGTCGAGGAGGAATTGTTCGGCGTGGAGGAGGGCGGGGACCTCGTCCGCCCGGGCCTGCTCGAACAGGCGCATGGCGGAACCTTGTTCCTCGACGAGATCGCCGACATGCCGATCGCGACGCAGGCCCGCATCCTGCGCGTGCTGACCGACCAGAGCTTCACGCGCATCGGTGGCCAGCGCGTGGTCAAGGTCGATGTTCGCGTCGTCTCGGCAACGGCACGCGATCTCACGCATGAAATCGCCGAGGGTCGTTTCCGCGAAGATCTCTATTACCGCCTTAACGTCGTGCCCGTGACGATCCCGAGCCTGACCGATCGACGCGAGGACATTCCGGCGCTCGTCACGCACTTCATGGCGCATTACGCCAATGATCGCCGCGTCCCGACCCCGGAGATCGCGCCCGATGCGATGGTTGCGCTGCAAAGCTACGAATGGCCGGGCAATGTCCGCCAGTTGCGCAACGTCGTCGAGCGAACGATCATCCTCGCGCCGGGAGATCGCATCGGCCGGATTGATCTCGACATGCTGCCGGCCGAGGTGCTGGGCGATCCGGGCGAGATTGGTGGCGGGAGCAACGCGATCATGGGGTCGCCGTTGCGCGAGGCGCGCGAATCCTTCGAGCGCGAATATCTCCGTGTTCAGATCCGCCGCTTCTCGGGCAACATCTCGCGGACCGCGACGTTCATCGGGATGGAGCGCTCGGCCCTGCACCGCAAGTTGAAGCTGCTCGGCATCACAGAAACGCGCGAGGATTGAGCGCGGACGGCATTATTGATCGCTCCGCAGTGGACGTACCGCCGCAGCGTACCTAGATTGATCCTGTGCACCATCCGGTGCGCCCCGACGCCGGGAAACGGCGCACAGCGGCTATATGCCGCCAAGAACAAAGGATCGACCGATGGCCGACAAACCGACTTCGCTGCAAGACCTCTTCCTCAACGCCCTGCGCCGCTCGAAGACGCCCGTGACGATGTTCCTCGTCAAGGGCGTGAAGCTGCAGGGCATCGTCACCTGGTTCGACAATTTCTCGGTGCTGTTGCGCCGCGATGGCCAGTCGCAGCTGATCTACAAACACGCCATCTCGACCATCATGCCGTCGAGCGCAGTCGATGTCGCGGCCATCATCGACATGGTCGGCGAGGCGCAGAAGAAGCAGCCGCTGCTGCAGGAGATATTCCTCAACGCCGTGCGCAAGTCGAACGACAATGTCACGATGTTCCTGGTCAACGGCGTCATGCTGCAGGGCCATATCGCGGCGTTCGATCTGTTCTGCATGCTGCTGCAGCGCGAAGGCATGTCGCAGCTCGTCTACAAACATGCCGTGTCGACGATCCAGCCGGCGCACCCCCTCAATCTTGCTGAAGAATCAGCTGGTTCGGATGACGATTGACCACAGGATTTGAACGCGATCGTGGTGAGTTCGCGCGCGGTGCGCGCGCCGTCATCGTCCTGCCCGACCAGGGCGATGCGGCGCGCGACGCCGATGCCCGGCTTGCCGAAACCGCCGGGCTGGCCGAGGCGATCGGCATCACGGTTGCCGACAAGGTATCGATCCGCGTCCGTGCGCCCAAGCCGGCAACGCTGATCGGCAGCGGTCAGGCTGAGGCGCTGGCCGCGACCGTCCGGATGGAAGAAGCGGATCTGGTGGTGTTCGACGCGTCGCTGACCCCGGTGCAGCAACGCAACCTCGAAACCGCACTTGGTGCCAAGGTGATCGACCGTACCGGGCTGATCCTCGAAATCTTCGGCGAACGCGCCGCGACCGCCGAGGGCCGCCTGCAAGTCGAGCTGGCGCATCTCGATTATCAGGCCGGCCGTCTGGTGCGCAGCTGGACCCATCTGGAACGCCAGCGCGGTGGCTTCGGTTTCCTCGGTGGCCCGGGCGAAACGCAGATCGAGGCCGATCGCCGCCTTATCCGCGACCGCATGGCGCGGCTGCGCAAGGAACTCGACCAGGTCAGCCGCACGCGCGGTCTGCACCGCGAGCGGCGCCAGCGCGCGCCATGGCCGGTGATCGCGCTGGTCGGTTATACCAACGCCGGGAAATCCACGCTGTTCAATCGCCTGACCGGCGCTGACGTCATGGCGGAAAATCTGCTGTTCGCAACGCTGGATCCGACGTTACGGCAGATTTCACTGCCCGGAATCGACAAGGCGATCCTGTCGGATACGGTGGGTTTCGTCTCCGAACTGCCGACCCAACTCGTCGCCGCGTTCAAGGCGACGCTGGAGGAAGTGGTGTCGGCCGACCTGCTGATCCATGTCCGCGACATTGCGCATCCTGACAGCAAGGCGCAGCGCGACGATGTCGAGAAGGTGCTGCGCGAGATCGGCGTGGCCGACACGACGCCGCGGATCGAGGCGTGGAACAAGCTCGACTTGCTGCACGGCGAGGCGCGCGAGGATGCGCTGGCGCATGCCGCCGGGCGCAACGATGTCGTGACGCTCTCGGCGATCACAGGAGAGGGGATCGACAAATTGATCGAAACCGTCGTCGCGCTGCTCACCGAGGCGCATCGTCGCTATCATATCGCGATCGACCCGTCGGACGGCGCGGGTGCCGCCTGGTTGCACCAGCATGGCGAGGTTCTCGGCCATGAAACCGGCGACGATCAGGTCATCTACGAGGTACGCATGACCGAGCGCGACTACGAACGATTCAAGCAACGCGGTTTGTAGTTTTTACATCTAATTATCAAATACTTAATAGTATTTTGCCAGATGCGTTCGAAAGGCGGTCAGGCCCGTCTCGATCCCGGCGCGACCAAAGCCGACGCGAAAGCGGTCGTGTGGAGTAGGGCCCAAAGCTGAGCGATAAATGTCCGACGGCAGCACCAATACGCCCGCTTCCTCGACCAGCCGTTCCGCGAAAGCACCGACACCGTCGGTCCCGAGATAGCGGGGATAGCCGACGCATCCCCCGTCGGGCCTTTGCCACGAGAAGAGGTCCGGCCGCTCGGCGAAAAAGGTGTCGAACAGCGCAAGATTGCGGGTCACCAGCGCGCAGTTGCGGGCGAGGATCGGCGCGCGCGCCTTAAGGGCAATGAGCGCAAGCCGCTCGGACGGGCCGGCATTGCAGATCGACAGATAATGTTTGTAGCGTTCGAGCCGCCCGAGCAGGTCGCGGTCGGCACAGGCGATCCATCCGATCCTCAAGCCCGGCAAGCCATAGGCCTTGGACATGACACCGAGCGAGAGCCCGCGCTCATAAACATCCGCGACCTGCGGCAGGTGATTGACACCCTCGCGGCCCAGCGGCCGATACACCTCATCGCTGAACAACCACAGACCGTGCCTGCGACACAGTTCGATGAGCGCATCGAACCGGTCGCGTTCGAGGATCTTGCCGGTCGGGTTGTGCGGAAAGTTGATCGAAACCAGACGGGTTTCCGGTCGGATTGCCGCCGCAACACGATCGATGTCGAGGGTCCAGCCATGGTCCGGGTCGAGCGGCACGCCGGTCACTGCACAGATCGCCAGCGGCACCGTCTCGGCCGCCTGGTAATTGGGCGTCACGACGATCGCATGGTCACCGGCGCTGAGCATGACCCGCATCGCGGCGTAGATGCCTTCCTCGGCGCCCGCAAAGCACAGGATGTCGGCGGCCGCCCGGTGATCATAGGTCGCGGCGATCGCCTCGCGCAGATCGGGCGCGCCGAAGGTCTCGGTATAGGTCAGTCGCAAGCCTTCGAACGCCGCACGATCTTCGGGAGATGCGAGATCGAGCAATTCCGCGAGCGACAGGGTTTCGGCGTCGGAAGCCGTAAGATGATAACGCGCCGCAAATTCCCAGCGCGAGAAGAAGGCCTCAAGCTGAAAATCGGGCAGGGCGGTCATGATCCGTTCCGCTTGACCTGCTGCCACAGCGCTTCCTTGGCGTCGAGGTCGAGCGCCTCGAAGGCATTACCCGCTACGGCTTCCATCGCCTTGAAACGCTTCTCGAATTTCTCGTTGGCGGCGCGCAACGCCGCTTCGGGATCGATACCCAGCTTGCGCGCCCAGTTGACCACCGCGAACAGCAGGTCGCCAATCTCTTCCTCGCGCTCGGCCGCATTGGTGGCAGCCTCGACCTCGGCGATTTCCTCATCGACCTTGGCCCGTGCGCCCTCAGCGTCGGGCCAGTCGAAACCGGTGCGCGCGGCGCGCTTCTGGAGTTTCTCGGCACGCAACAAGGCGGGCAGGCCCAGCGCCACGCCGTCGAGCGCACCGGCGCCAGAAGTGGTTTTAGCGGCACGTTCCTCGGCCTTGATCTGCTCCCACATATAATGACCGCCTTCGGGCCGGTCGCCAAAGATATGCGGGTGGCGGCGTTCCATCTTGTCGCTGATCGACGTCACGACGTCGGGCAGCGCGAACAAGCCGGCTTCCTCGGCCATGCGCGCATGAAACACGACCTGGAGCAGCAGATCGCCGAGTTCATCCTTGAGGTCGGCCATGTCGCCACGCTGGATCGCGTCGGCGACCTCATAGGCTTCCTCGATCGTGTACGGCGCGATCGTCGCAAAATCCTGCGCGACGTCCCATTCGCAGCCGCTGACCGGATCGCGCAGCCGCGCCATGATCGCAACGAGCCGCGCGATCATGACAGGGGACTCCGCCGGCCTGCCCCATCGTCAAGTTCGATAATATACATTATGTAAAATGCACTCATCATTGCGGCTGGAGGAGCAAGGTCCGCCCTTCCACGTGCCAGCTCTTCAACCGGGACAGGAAATTCATGCCCACGACATCGGTGTCGCCGATCGTCGGCGTGACATAGGCCGTCAGATCGGTGACCTGAATCGGGCCGATTACCAGCTTGTGGATCGTCGAGACGCGCGCGGTGATCGGACCGCCGGCGGTGTTGAGGACGATCGGAAACGGACTTTGCTCGATGTCGATCTTCGCCGCCCGCGCGGTTTCGGTGCTGATCGTCGTGCTCGATGCCCCGCTGTCGACCAGCATGCGCCGCTCGACGCCGTTGATCGTCGCGGTGACGAAGAAGCTGCCGCTGGCATCCATCGGCACGCGCAGTGCGCCACCGACGACGGTCTGGTCCGGGCCGTCGATCATCTGGCGCGCGCTGGACCACCAGCCGGCATAGCGCTCACGGCCGCTGGCGATCATCAGCACGACAGCAAAGATGCCGACCCAGGCCAGTGCCATCTTCAAGCCCGAGCGCAGCGGCACACGACGCACCGCAAAGGCCGATACGAGGATCGCTAGCCAGATGCCGTAATAGATGGTGCTGGGCAGTTGATCGTTCATGGCATCATCTCGAGGCCGTCATAACCCGGTTCAACGCCGACGGGCATCTCGGCACACAATGTAGCGTAGTCCATCGACTGGTCCATATGGACGAGCGCGGCGCGTTGCGGCGCGAGTTCGGCGATCCATGTCAGTGCCGTCGGCAGATCGGGATGCGATGGATGCGGTCGCCGACGCAGTGCGTCGACGATCCAGATATCGAGACCGGCGTAGAGTGCGCGCATCGCCTCGGTCATGTCGTGCAGGTCGGTTGCATAGCCGATCGTGCCGCGCTCTGACTCGAACCGCAATCCAGCGGAGGTGATATTGCCGTGCGGCTGGTCGGCGACGCGCACCGTGATGTCGCCGATCGTCAACGCATCGGGCAGCTCCGCCATCGCGACCGTTGGCGGATAACCGTCGCGCCCGTGAAAGACATAACCGAAGCGCGTTTCGAGCGATTCGCGCGTTGCCGGTCGTGCCAGGCCGCGCAGGGGTTTGCCGGTCGCGTGGAACACCTGCCGCAGATCGTCGATGCCGTGGCAGTGGTCGGCATGGTCGTGGGTCCAGATCACCGCATCAAACGCCGCGACATCGGCGTCGAGCAGCTGCGCGCGCAGATCGGGGCTGGTATCGACGAGGATCCGCGTCGTCGCGCTCTCGACCATGATCGAGGCGCGGGTGCGCCGGTTGCGGGGGTCAGTCGGGTCGCACTCGCCCCAATCGTTGCCGATGCGCGGCACGCCCGACGAGGTGCCCGAACCGAGGATGCGTACCTTCACGCCCGCGTCTTGGCGAACAGTGCGTGAAAATTCTCGGCCGTGCGGCTGCACAGTTCGTCGAGCGGTTCGCCGCGCAGATTGGCCAGGTACGCCGCGGTGTCGGCGACGAAGGCCGGCTCGCCCGGCTTCCCGCGATGCGGCACCGGCGCGAGGAACGGTGCATCTGTCTCGATCAGCAGCCGTTCGATCGGCAGCCGCGCGGCGGTTGCCTGCAGCTCGCGCGCATTCTTGAAGGTGACGATGCCCGAGATCGAGATATAAAAACCCAGGTCGAGCGCGATATCGGCAAAGGCATCGCTCGCGGTGAAGCAATGGATCACGCCGGGATAGGGCCCCTTCCCCATTTCCTCGCGCAGGATCGCAGCGGTGTCGTCTTCTGCGTCACGGGTGTGGACGACGATCGGCAGCCCGGTCTCGCGCGCTGCCGCGATATGCGAGCGAAAGCTCGCTTTCTGGCGGTCACGGTCGCTGTGATCGTAATAATAATCGAGGCCGCTCTCGCCGATCCCGACGACGCGCGGGTGCGCCGCACGGCCGACCAGTTTCGCCGTATCGACATCGGGGTGCTTGTCGGCTTCGTGCGGATGGATGCCGACCGTCGCCCACACATCCGGTTCCTGTTCGGCCGTCGCGACGACATCGTCCCATTCGCTTTCGCGCGTCGCAATATTCAGCATCGCGGTAACGCCGCGCGCGCGCGCATGGGCGAGCACCTCGTCGCGGCGCTCGACCAATCCCTTGTAATTGAGATGGCAATGGCTGTCGGCGAGCATCAGGCCGCCACCTCGGCCGGGAGCTCGAGCCGGGGAAAGACGCCACTCGGCGCCGGCAACGCCGTGCCCGAGACGATCGGGGTCGCCAGTGCGACGAAGTCGCGCGCATCGGCCGCCTGCCCGAGCAGATCCAGAAGCTGGTCTGCACTGACCGGAATTGCCCAGCGCGCCATGATCGCGATCCGCCGGATCGCCTCGACCGCAAAATACAGGATAGTGTCCGCCCGTGCCGGATCGGTCTTGCGCACGCTCCACGGCGCCTGTTCGGCGAAATACTGGTTGGCGTCGCGCGCCGCCGACCACACCGCATCGAGCGCGCTGTGGATCGCCAGTTCCGCCATTGCCGACCGCATGCCCGCCTCGGCCGCATCGACGCTGGCGATGAGCGCATCCTCGGCCGCAGTGCGTTCACCGGCGACGGGCACCCGCCCATCGCAATTCTTGGCGATGATCGACAAGCTGCGCTGCGCGAGATTGCCAAGATTGTTGGCGAGGTCCGCGTTGCAGCGCGTGACGATTGCCTCGGCCGAATAGCTGCCGTCCTGCCCGAAGCTGACCTCGCGCAGCAGGAAATAGCGCACCGCATCGACGCCGAAATGGTCGATCAGCGCGATCGGGTCGGTGACGTTGCCGAGCGACTTCGACATCTTCTCGCCGCGGTTGAGCAGGAAGCCGTGCCCGAACACCTGGCGCGGCAGCGGCAAGTTCGCGGACATCAGGAATGCCGGCCAGTAAACGGCATGAAAACGCACGATATCCTTGCCGATGATATGCACGTCGGCCGGCCAGTATCGCGCCATCATCGCCGGATCGTCGGGATAACCGACACCGGTCAGATAGTTGGTCAGCGCATCGACCCAGACATACATCACATGCCCCGGGCTTCCCGGCACCTTCACCCCCCAGTCGAAACTGGTGCGCGAAACCGACAGGTCCGACAGGCCGCCCTCTACGAACCGCATCACCTCGTTGCGGCGTGCCTCGGGCCGGATGAAGTCGGGCTGCGCGGCATAGAGATCGAGCAGCGGTTGCTGATATTTCGACAAACGGAAGAACCACGTCTCCTCGGCGGTCCACTCCACCGGGGTGCCCTGCGGCGACAGCTTTGCCCCCCCTTCCCCGTCGACCAGTTCCTTCTCGTCGTAGAACGCCTCGTCGCGGACCGAATACCAGCCCTCATAGCGATCGAGATACAGGTCGCCGGCCGCTGCCATCGCCTCCCAGATCGCCACGCTGGCGGCGTGATGGTCGGGCTCGACAGTACGAATGAAACGATCATAGGAAATGTTCAGGCGGTCATCCATCGCCTTGAAATAACCGGACATCTCGTCAGCAAGTGCGCGCGTCTCTACGCCACGGTCGCGCGCTGTCTGCATCATCTTCAGGCCGTGCTCGTCGGTACCGGTCTGGAAACGAACATCGCGCCCGGCCTGGCGGTGGAAGCGCGCGATCGCATCGGCGGCGACCGCCTCATAGGCATGGCCGATATGCGGCCGGCCATTGGGATAGCTGATTGCGGTGGTGATATAATAAGGTTCGGCCATGCGTGGCTGGTAAGATCGAAACGCGTCGACGGCAACGGTTGTCAGCGGCAAAGCCCAACCGCCGGGCGATCAACCCCGCCCAGCCAGCCGCGCCACCAACCCGGCCATCTCGAACACCGTGCCCTGCGGATCGAGCGACAAGCCGCGTGCGCTCGCCGCCAGACTGCGCGCCGCGTCATAGCTGTCGAGCGCGGTGCGCAGCGCCGGCCCCTGCCGTGTCCGCGCCGCGGCGGCGATGAACGCCGGCACGCGATCGAGAAACGCCTCGTAACGCGGCTGCGCTGCCTTGAGCGCCAGCGACCGCGCCAGCGCACCACGCCGTTTGTTGCCCTCATCGCCGTCACGCGCGATCGCCGCCAGCGCATCGTCGAGCGCGCCGAGATCGAGACCGGCATAACCCAGCGCCCGCCCTGGAGAACCCTCCCCCGCCCCGACCAGCGCGGCAATCTCTGCGGGATCGGCCTTGGGCAGCCGTTCGTGCAGGATCGACGTCATGGCATCGTCGCCGAGCGCCTCGAAGCGCAGCAGGCGGCAGCGCGAGCGGATGGTCGGCAGCAACCTACCCGGCGCGTGGCTGATCAGCAGGAAGATCGTCCCCTGCGGCGGCTCTTCAAGATTCTTGAGCAATGCGTTCGCGCCGCCGCGCTCGAGATCGTCGATCGCATCGATCAATACGACCCGCCGCGACGACATTGACGGCGTCGTCGCGAACATTGGCTGGAGCGCACGCACCTGTGCGATCGAGATGCTGCGGGCAAGATCCTGTCCGGGTTTGTCGGCATCCTTGGGCAGGCGCGCCATTTCGCGATAGTCGGGATGCGACCCGGCATTGATCAGCGAGCGCGTCCGGTCATGCTCGGGCACGTCGAACCCGGGTGGCAGCACGCCCGGCGAGGCGCCCTCGACCAACAAGCGCAGCGCCGCGGCACGCGCGAAACTCGCCTTGCCCACACCCATCGGCCCCGCGAACAGCCAGGCATGGTGCAGCACGCCGCTGGCCATCGCCGCGGCAAAGGCGTCGTGCGCGGCCTCGTTACCGAGCGGCAGAACCGTCATGGCAGCAGGTCGCCGAGACCAGCGAGCAGCTTCTCGGTAACGTCATCCGCCGACCCACCGGCATCGATCATCCGGAAGCGCTCCGGCTCCGCGGTGGCGAAACGCCGGAACGCCGCCGCAACATCGACATGGAAGCGCTCGCCGCGCGCGGCGAAGCGGTCGGCGCCGGCGCCGTCACGTACCGCGGCACGCGCGCGCCCCTGCTCGGGCGACAGTTCGAGCACGAAGGTGCGATCGGGCAGCAGCCCGCGCGACCCGAAAGCGTGCAGCGCCAGCACGGCGGCATCGTCGATCCCGCCCGCCACGCCCTGATAGGCGCGCGACGAATCGACGAAACGATCGCAGATCACCCAGATCCCGGCACCGATCGCCGGGTTGATGTGCTTCTCGACATGGTCGGCGCGCGCGGCGGCGAACAGCAAGGCCTCGCTGTGCGGGCTCCAACGCGACACCGCGCCCTGCATCAACAGGCCGCGGATCGCTTCGGCGCCCTCGCTGCCCCCCGGCTCACGCGTCACCAGTGTCGCAATGCCACGTGCGCCCAGCGCGGCGGCCAGTCGCTTCGCCTGGGTAGACTTGCCCGCCCCCTCGCCGCCTTCCAGCGAGATGAAGCGCCCGCGTGTCACCCGCCGAACAGCCCCTTCAGACCAGCCCAGGCGCGACCGAAGAAGCCGGCCAGCGGCACGTCCTCGGCGGCGACCAGCGGCACGCGCTGCGGCTGCATGTCGGGGGTGGTGATCACGAGGTCGGCAATGTGCTGTCCGGCCTTGATCGGCGCCTTGATCGGCCCATCATAGACGACCTTGCCCTGCAGATCGGGAGTCGCGCCACCCGGCAGCGTGACGTTGAGATTATCCGGCGCGACCAACCCGACATGGTTCGCGCTGCCGAGCTGCACCTCGGCGGTATCGACCAACTTGCCCTTGGCGACGACCAGCTTGGCCTGCCAAGCGCGGAAGCCCCAGTTCATGAACTTGACCGACTCGTCGATGCGCTGTCCGGCGCTGCCGAGCCCGGCAAGCACCAGCACCAGCCGCCGGTCGCCCTGCTTCGCGGAGCCTGTGAAACCATAGCCTGCCTCTTCGGTATGGCCGGTCTTGAGGCCGTCTGCGCCGGCGACCTTGCCGAGCAACGGATCGCGATTGTCCTGGCTGATCGGGTTGCCGCCGCCCAGCGTCTTGCCCCAGGTAAAATTACGCAGCGAATAGAACTGCCGGTACATATCGGGGAAGTCGTTGATCGTCGCGGTAGCGAGCTTGGCGAGGTCGCGCGCCGTGACGTAGGTCACGCCATTGTCGGGCCATCCGTTCGACGTACCGAAATGGCTGTTGGTCAGGCCCAGATCGGCGGCCTTCTGGTTCATCTGCGTGACGAACGCTTCCTCGGTCCCCGAAATCCCCTCGGCGAGCACGACGCACGCGTCATTGCCCGACAGCGTGACGATGCCCTTGAGCAGATCGGCCACCGTCGGCTTCTCGCCGACGCCAAGGAACATCGTCGAACCCTGCGAATGCCATTTGCGCCACGTCTCGGGCTGGACCTCGATCTCCTGGCTCAGCTTGAGCTTGCCCTGTTTGATCAGGTCGAAGGCGACATAGACGGTCATCATTTTGGCCATCGACGCGGGCGGCATGCGTCGGTCGGCATCCTTGGCGAAGAGCACAGCGCCCGAGGAGGTGTCGACCATGAAGGCGACCGGCGCGGGCGTATCGAAGGTCGGCGCGGCAGCCATGCCGGGGACCGCCAGGCCGAGCGACAGGGCGGTGGCGGCGAGCAATTTCTTCATCGGGCGGGTCCGTCTTTACGCTTGGGGGGAGAGTGCAAGGTCGTCATGGCGCATCAGTCATGCACGACACGGGCGCCGGCATAGCCGCGTCGCGCCGCATCGTCACGCGCCTGTGTCGCGGTCGCGACACTGCCATAGGGTCCGATCTGGACACGGTGGATGCCGCCGCTCGATACCACGCGCCCACCGCCAAGGCTGCCAACCAGCGCTTGCGCGCGCGCCAGCGACGACAGTGCGGCGACCTGGACGTACCATCCCGATGCGGCCGGTGCCATCTGGCCACGCGGCGGCGCGTAGCTGGCCCCGGGGCGCCTTGGCGGGACCGGTACCGGCTCGGGCAGAGCGGCGTCGGCAGGCACGGGATAGGATGCGCCAGCCTGAGGCGTCGGCCGCGTTGGCGGCAACGGGCGCCTGATCGGACGCGATGGCGCAGCCGCTGGCAAGCGCTTGCGCAGTGCAACGAGCAGCGTCTGCGGCGCGTCGATCCGCGGTGAGGCGGCGCGGCCGCTGCGCAGCGCAACCTGATCCTGCGGTATCGGGGTCACGTTGCGAACCCGCACGGCGGTGGGCCCGCGATCGACGCCCAGCGAGCGCGCCGCAGCCGGCGACAGGTCGATAATGCCCTCGCCGCTGCCGTGGCCGCTGACCAGGGCGATAATAGTCTTGCCGCTGTCGAGCGCGGTGATCTCGACGAAGCTTCCCTGCGCCACGCCGTCGCCGGCTACGGCGATCGCCGTCGAATCGCCATCGCGTTCGGCTACACTGGCATAACCGGTCGCATCATAGCGTTGCTCGCCTGAGGTCCCTCGCGGCCCCGCCCCCTGCGGCAGATCGGGCGGCGGCGCTCCGTCGAGTGACGATACCGGCATCCGCGCGACGGGCGATTCGGACACGCCCGGTGACGGGCGGGCGGGTGTCGCCTGTGCCGCCAGGGCGGCAAGCATGATGATTGTCGCCGTCATGGCTATTGCACGACCGCATCGGACAGCAGGCCAACCGCCAAAGCGTAGAAATTCGAGCAGTTATAATCGAGGATCACGCGATAATTCCCGGTCAGCAGATAGGCCGTCTTGCCCGGTCCATCGGGTTCGATCAACGTTGCCAGCACCGTGTCCTCGGGCCAGGCGCGCGAAACCGGCGCCATACCCAGCGCACGCCACTCGGCCATCGTCTTCCATCCACTGTGCCGCGCGAACACCTTGGCGCAGCGCGGCGACAGCAGGCGGTTGGTGATCTGGCTGCGGTCGAAGCCTGGCGGCACACTGACGGCAAGACCCCAGGGTTGGCCAGGCCGCCACCCGGCATTGGCGAAATAATTGGCGATCGAGGCGAGCGTGTCGGCATCGCTGGTCCAGATGTCGGCGCGGCCGTCGCCATCACCGTCGCGTGCGAGCCGCAGATAGATGGACGGCAAAAATTGCGGGCCACCCATCGCGCCCGCCCAACTGCCCTTCAGCCGCTCGGCCGGCACCCCACGATCGATCATCTTGAGCGAATCGACGAATTCGCTGGCGAATAGTTCGCGGCGGCGCCCGTCATAAGCGAGCGAGGCGAGCGCGCGGGGAATGTCGAAATTCCCCATGAAGGTGCCGTAATTGGTCTCATTGCCCCATATCGCGACCATGATCGATTCGGGCACGCCGGTCTGCTGCTCAATGCGCTGCAGGCGATAACGCTGCGCCTGAAAGGCTTGGCGGCCGCGGCTGATCCGCGCGGCGTCGATGTGCGACACGCGATAAGGTTCGAAATTGGGCGGCGGCGCATTGGGGTCGCTGCCGGGTTGCGCGCGGTCGAGCTGTACGACGCGCGTATTGAGCGTCAGCGTCGGAAACACCGAATCGATCGTCGCGCGCGTGACCCCGGCAGCCTGTGACTGCGCCCGCAGCGTCGCGAGATAGGCCTGAAAACCGCTCTCGTCCTGCGCCGACGCCGAACCTCCGACGCAGCACAGTGCGATCATCGCCAGAGCGACGTTGCCAACCTGTCTCATTCTGCGCGAGAATCCCTGCATGCGACGACTGTGCCACAGCACCCCGGCGACATGAACCCCTTATGGTCGCGCCTCTTGCACGAAATGGCCCGTCGCCCCTATGCGCGTTTTGCGCGGAGAGGTGGCCGAGTGGTTTAAGGCAGCGGTCTTGAAAACCGCCGTGGGTGCAAGCTCACCGTGGGTTCGAATCCCACCCTCTCCGCCAATCGCACCTGCAGTGCGGTCAGGCCCCGCCGACGTCGACCAGCGTCTCGAAGATGTGCTCGGCAAGCGGCTCGCGGAACAGGCAGCCGGCTTCGAAATCGTCGGCCCATTTCACCGTCGCGGCAACCTGTCCGACTCCGGGTAGCGTGAGCCAGATCACCTGATCCTTGCGCAACGCGGAATAGCTGCGGATCCGCGCACCCTGCTGTGAAAGGTCGACGATACGGCACAAGGTGCGATCGAGCCCGCCACGTCCTAGCTTGGCATCGAGCGACACCGGCGCACGCGGCGCACGCCGGCGGTTGACCACCGCCGGTTCATATTCGGATGAGATGTTGGTCTGCCTGGCTTGCATGCCGGCAGCTTAGATCGGGATGGCTAAGGCGCCGTTAACGACGGCGCCTTGCCCCGATCTCACTTCTTCAGCGTAAGGCCGCCAAAGCGCTTGTTGAAGCGTGCCACCTGGCCGCCCGCGTCAAGCATCGTGCCGCGCCCACCGGTCCAAGCCGGATGCGCCAGCGGATCGATGTCGAGCGTCATCAGATCGCCTTCCTTGCCCCAAGTCGAGCGCGTCTCGAACACGGTGCCGTCGGTCATCTGGACCTTGATCATGTGATAATCGGGGTGAATATCTTTCTTCACATCATATTCCTTGGATATGCCACTGGTTTCCGACCAGCGGCGAAGGCGCGGCCCGTAGCAGAGCACCGGGTCGTGCGCAACCGGCGGCGGGCGCGACCGACCTCGACAGACGCGCGGGTTGACGATAGAATTGCGCGTATTGAGGAGCCCGCCATGGCCGTGTTTCCGCGCATCACCAGCCCCTGCCCCTATAAGGACCGGCTCGCCACCGTGATGGATGGTGATTTTTGCCGTATGTGCCAGCGTAAAGTCTTCGATCTCAACGACATGGACGACGCCGGGCGCAAGGCCATGCTGGCAGGATGCCGGGGTGACATCTGCGTTTCCTATCGTCTCCCGCTGCGACCCGCGCTCGCGGCGATCGCGCTGGCAAGCGTCGCGACGCCGGCTTATGCCGCCTGCCCTGGCGACGAGATGGAGATCATCGTCGGCGGCGTCCGCCAACCCGACCAGGCCGAGATGATCGAGGTCGACGATCATAGCCGGCCCGAACTGCCGGTGGTCTATGAACGCGCGACGACACCGGCGCTGGCGGCACGCGTGACGGCGACCGTCGCGGCTATCGGGCCCAAAGCATTGCCGGAACCGCGTCAAAAACGCGACTGAACCGGCTTACGGCGCCGCCCGCACCTCGGCCATATCCTGCCATACGAGCAGGCTGGCCAACGCACCAACCGCCAATACCGATCGCGCGTCCCCGTCGCCGACGGTCAGCGCGATATGGGTGGCATCGAACCCGTCGAGCGACATGTCGAAACTGCGCCACGCGCCGTCGACCCAGGCGATCGTCCAGCTATGCGGCAAAAAGGCATTGCGTTCGCCGTGAAATTCACCGCGCACATAGGCCAGGCCATTGACCACCTTGGTCGGTATGCCGACAGCGCGCCCCAGCGCGGCGAGTACGACGGCATCCTCGGTGCAGTCGCCCGCACCGCGCTTTAACGCGTCGAGCGCCGAATAATGCCCCCAGGGGTCGAGCTTCGACAAACGCCGGCGCGCCCTTGTCGCGAGAAGCGCCATCTTGCGTGCGTCCGATACGTTCATTCCGGCAACCGGCGCCGCCAGGTCGCGCAGCACGGCGTTGTCGCTTTGCAGCCACGTTGTCGGCTGGCGCGCCGCGCTCAACGCCGCGGCGTCGCTTCCCAGCCCGGGGCCACAGTCGTTGCAGACATCAACGGTCGCCGCTTCTTCCGACATCGCTACGCGCTGCTCGCCCGTCTGGGGCGGCAGGAACCGCATGCCGTCAGCGAAGCGGAAGCGATACCGAATATGCCCATGCATCGCGGCGGGCGAGATGTGAAACGGTGATGCAACCGCCATCTCCAGATCGATCCGCAAGGGGGGATGCGGTTGCTGCGCAATGTTCCGATCGGTCGCATGCAGCGTGATCCGTGTACCGAACATCGGATAGGTCACGGCAACGATGCGGTGTCGCTCGTCGAGCAATAACCGCGCCACCGATCGGAGCTGTTCCCCGTCATAAGCGCGACGGATGACCGCGATCGATTCGCCCGATTCGTGCGGGGCCCCTGCCACCCGCTCGAGCACGACGTGCTCGATCGCCATCGAGCCGATGTCCAGTTGATCGAATGCCAGGACGCGGTCACGCGGCATGTCCCAATCGCTCAATAGCCCTTCGCCATCATCGAATCGGACGCCCGGCGGCAAAGGGATGGTTACGTGACGCTCTCCCGCAGCGGTGCGGCGGGTGAAGCGCGCAACGTCCCCGGCAATTTGCATCAACGTCTCGGTTGTCGCCTCGCCGCTGCGACTCTTGTCGATGATCGAAAGCGTATGGCCGGTGGCATCGCGCCGCTCGACGCGCTGCTGGTGCAACGCCATAGCACCATGATGCGCCTCGATCAGGCTGATGTCCTGCACATCGGTGATCGTCGTTCCGGCCCCATCACGCGAAATCTCGTGCGATGCGGCACCGATCACGCTGCCGTCGGCGAGGGTGATGCGATACCAGTCTTTGCTCGTGCCCGGCGCCGTAGCACCGGCCAACAGCGCACCCGCGCCCCCGAGCAGAATGACCCGGGTGGCATGGCGCGCAATGTTCATCGCATCACGCCTTGGGCGGGTCGGCGATCATCGCGGTGAAATTGGCCTCGGCCGCGAGTTGCCCGTCGATCGTCGCGCGACCGGCGAACTTGCACACGCTCGACCGTTTCTGGACGAATTCGACTTCGAGCCGCAGCAACACGCCGGGCTCGACCGGCTTGCGAAACTTCGCCCCGTCGATCGCCATAAAATAAACGAGCTTGCCAGAACCGGCCAGCCCGAGTGATTCGACCGCGAGCACGCCGGCGGCCTGCGCGAGCGCCTCGACGATCAGCACGCCGGGCATGATCGGGCGTCCGGGGAAATGCCCCTGGAAAAAGCCCTCGTTGATTGTCACCGCCTTGATCGCGACGATCGACCGGTCGAGGATCAACTCCTCGACGCGATCGACCAGCAACATCGGATAGCGATGTGGCAACGCCGCCATGACCCGCCCGATATCGAGCGGGCCAAGCGACGTTACCGTTTCGGCTTCGCTCACCGGCCCTGGGGACGACGGCCGGGGGCCGGCGGCGTGGCGACGGTGGCGCCGCCAGCGGCCGGTGCTGCCTGCTGCTGACCCGGCTGCCAGTTAGCGGGTGGCGTGATGCTGACGCTCGGCACCAGCGTGTCGAGTTCGGCGGTGATCGCCGGGGTCAGGTCGCCCTGGCCCTGGGCGGTGAAAACGGCGGCCGGCTTCAGCAGCACATTGGTGCCGCGCTTCGCCATGGCCGACGTGATCGCCTGCTGAAGCTTGGCGGAAATCTGCTCGACGGCATATTGCTGCGCGCGCGTCGCCGGGCCTTCGAGGCGAGCGAGTTCAGCCTGCGCCGCGGCCTGCTTGGCCTGGATCGAGGCCAGTTCCGGCCGCTTTGCCTGGTTGGCGGCGTCGATTTCCGGCTGGCTCAGCTGACCGTCATGATTGGTGTCGAGCACCTCATAGAGCGGCTTCAACTCGGCCTGAATAGCAGCACGGCGCGCCTGCGCCTGATCGAGCGACGCCTTGAAGGTCGTCTGAATCTGCGTGTTGGCAGCGACGAATGCCTTGCTCCCGGCGATCGCGCCCTCCGGATCAGCGACGGCAACGGCCTGCGCCGTCGCCGGCAGTGCCGCGACCATGCCCGCGGGTGCGATGACGGCGCCAGCCAGCAACAGCTTGAAAATGGTCTTCATCAGAATTGTGTCCCTACGTTGAAAGTGATGAGCTTCGTATCGTCGCCCTTGTCGTGAAGCAGGGCATAAGCAAGATCGATACGCAGCGGCCCGAATGGCGAATTCCAGTTGACGCCCGCACCGACCGAGAGTCGCGGCCGCGCCGAATCGCCGATGAAGGTCTCCTTGAACGGCGAGATCGTATTATTGTACGCGGTGTTGATCGAGGTACCCTCGCAGGTGCCGCCGCTGATCGAGGAATAACCGATCTGACAGGTTGTCGCGAGGTTGGGATTGGTCGCGTCGCTGGCCGGCACGACGAACAGCGGTCGGCCCGAGCTATCATTATATTGCTGCAGCAGCGGCTGGATCGTCGTCCGGCCGGTCACCGGATCCGTGGTCGTCGGGAACGTCGCGGTCGGCTGCGGGCGCGTGATTCCGAACAGCGCGCCGGCCTGGATATAGATCGACGGACGCAGGCCGAGCTCATGCGCACCCGAGCCCAGCGGGATCTCCATCTCGATCCGACCCAGATAATAAGCGCGGCCACCAAGCGCGTCGTCGGCGATCTGCGTCTTGTCGGTCACCGGCACCTGGTTGCCCGACGAATCGGTGATGTAATTGGCGCGCGTCACGCGCGGTCCAACGCCGCGAATGTCGAAACCGCGGAAATCGGGCTCGCCGAGATAGAAGCGGTCGGTGATGCGGATCCCGTCGACGCCCGGAGCTTTGCTACCTTCGAGCGACTTGATGTAGCCGCCTTCGAGGTTGGCCGAGAAGATGAAGCCATGGCCGGCGTTGAAGAATTTCGAACCCTCGAAGCGCGTGCGGATATATTTCACGTCGCCGCCAAGCCCCGCGAGGTCCTGGCTGAACACGAAGCGCTGACCCGCGGTCGGCCGCAAGCGGTTGTTCAGGCTGTCGAAAATCAACGAATAACCGATTGACGACGTCCACCGGTTGCCGATCGCCTCGCACAGATAGCGCCCGGCCTTGAGCGGGTCGCAGACACCGTTGGTGTAATAGCTGTTCTGATCGAGCGTGACCTGGTCATAGGTGAGGCCGTAACGCGCCGCGAGCTGCCAATATTCGGTCAGCGGGATGCCCGCGCGAACCTGGAAACCGGTCGAGACCTGCTGATAGGTCGTCTGACGCTGATCGCCGACATAGTTGAACGCGTTGTAGTCACGCCGGAAAATATCGCCGCCGATCGCGATGTTGCGGTCGAACAAATATGGCTCGGTAAAGCCGAGCTCGATCGACTTGGAGTAGGTCGAATAATTGACGCTGGCGCGGAGCTCCTGGCCCTTGCCGCGGAAATTGTGCTGCGTGATCGAGGCCTGGATGATGAATTTCTCGAGGCTCGAGAAACCGGCCGACAGCGACAGTTCGCCGGTCGATTTCTCCTCGACATTCGCCTCGAGCACGACACGGTCGGGCGCCGATCCCGGCACCTGCTTGATCTCGAACTTGTCCTGGAAGAATCCGAGCGAGTTAATGCGGTCCTGCGAACGCTTGACCTGGAAACTGTTGAACGCATCGCCCTCGGCAATGCGAATCTCGCGCCGGATCACCTTGTCCTGCGTCTGCGTGTTGCCGTTGATGTTGATCCGCTCGACATAGGTCCGCTGGGCCTGCGCGATGTGGAAGTTGATCGACATCGTCAGCGTGTCGGGATCACGCTGGAACTCGGGGCTGGTGTCGGTGAAGGCATAGCCGAACAGGCCGGCGGACTGGTTGAGGGAGTCGACCGAATCCTCGACCTTCTTGGCGTTGTACCAGCTGCCCTTGATGATCCCGAGACTCGCCGCGAGCTTCTTGTTGTCGAAGTCGCGAATGTCGCTGTCGACCGTCACGTCGCCGAATTTGTAGCGCTTACCCTCTTCCACCACATAGGTGATGATGAAGTCCTTCTTGTCCGGGGTCAGCTCGGCAACCGCCGAGGTGACGCGGAAATCGGCATAACCCTGCGTCAGGTAGAACTGGCGCAGCTTCTGCTGGTCATAGGCGAGGCGATCCTGGTCGTAGCTCGTGGCCGAACTCAGGATGCGGCTGAGCCGCGCTTCCTTGGTCGCCATCTGCTCGCGGATCTTGCTGTCCGAAAATACCTCGTTGCCGAGGATGTTGATCTGGCGAACCTTCGACTTCGGGCCCTCATTGACCTCGAAGATGATGTCGACGCGATTCTGGTCGAGCGCCACCATCTTGGGCTCGATCGCAGCGGCGAAGCGCCCCTGGCGGCGATACAGTTCGATGATCCGGGCGACGTCCTGACGGACGGCGGTGCGCGTGAAGATCTGCCGCGGTGCGAGCTTGATCTCCTTGCGGATCTTGTCTTCTTTCAGGCGCTTGTTACCCTCGAAGACGATGCGATTGATGATCGGGTTCTCGCGAATCCGCAGCACGATGTCGCCCGAGGAAGCGCCGGTGATCGACACGTCGGCGAACAGGTCGCTGGCGTAGAGATCCTTGATCGCCTGATCGAGCGTCTCGTTCGAATATGCCTGGCCGACACGCAGCTTGGTGTAGGACAGCACCGTTTCGGCCTCGATGCGCTGCGAGCCCTCGACGCGCAGCGACTTGATGACATGTGCCACCGGCGGTGTGGGCAGCGCTGCGGCGACCGGGGCGGGTGTTACCGCCGCAGGACTTGCCGGTGCCGTCTGCGCCCAGGCGGCAACCGGCACGCCGGCCAGCATCGTCCCCCCAAGCAACAGGGCGGAGGCGCGGGCGCCGAACGTGGAAACCTTGATCGTCACTATGCCACCCCAATCGGAGAAAATTCGCGGGCGCGCCAGCCCTGCCTCAACCACGTCAACCGATCAACCCGGTGAGCTTCCACAGACCGAATGAACCGAGATCGTTGAACGTCACCAACAGCATCAGCGCAAGGATCGCGGCGAGGCCGCCGCGAAACGCCCATTCCTGGACACTCGGTTCCACCGGACGCCGCCGCACCGCCTCGATCGCATAAAAGAGCAGGTGTCCACCATCAAGCATGGGGATTGGCAACAGGTTGATGAATCCGAGATTAATCGAAATCATTGCGATGAACCAGATCACCGCCGCGGTCCCCAGGCTGAACTGCTGGCCGGAATATTGCGCGATCTTCAGCGGGCCGCCCAGTTCATCGACCGAGCGCCTGCCGGTGATGATCTGACCGATCGCATCGATTTGTCCGCCGAGAATATCGCGCACCGCGCGCAGCCCGGCAAACGGCGCCGCAACAAGGCTGACCGGACGAGAGACCGGTGCCGACGCGACGATGCCGAGCAGGCCGATCCGGCTGACATTGCCGAAATTGTCCTTCAAGGTCTGCGCGCCGATAGTGACGTCAGCGTGGCGGGTCTGTCCCGCCCGCATAAAATCGATAGTCACCTGCTCCGCGGGGCGCAGCACGACATAATTCTTGATATCGACATAGGTTTCGATCTTGCGGCCCGCGATCGCGATGATGCGATCGCCCGGCTGCAGACCGGCCGTCGCCGCGGCGCTGCCCTTTTGCACTGCGCCCACCACCGACGGCGTGACATTCTCGCCGTAAGCAAAGGCAAAGCCAGCGAGAATCGCTACCGCAAGCAACAGGTTCACGACCGGTCCCGCCGCGACGATGATCGCGCGCTGCCACACCGGCTTGCCCGGCAGGGTCATCGCCCGCTCCTCGGCCGGCAGTTCGAGCCACGCCGGGTCAGGCTGGCTCGCCGCGTTCATGTCGCCGGCGAATTTCACATAGCCGCCGAGCGGAAAGGCGCTGAGCTTCCAGCGCGTGCCGCGTCGATCAGTCCAGCCCGCAACCTCCGGACCAAAGCCGATCGAAAAGGCATCGATCTTGGTGCCGAACAGGCGCCCGGCAAGATAATGGCCCATTTCATGGACGAAGATCAGCGGCCCGATGACGAGCGCGAACGCCATGACCGTGAAGAGAAAGCCCGGATTATGAATCAAGCGACGCAATCCTCTACTCGTTCGCCCGCGATCCTTCGCGCTTCGCCGTCGACCGCCAGAACGGCATCAAGCGTCAAGGGCGCGGGCGGGTCGTAGCACGACAGCGTATCGGCGACGATTGCGGCAATTTCGAGGAAGCCGATGCGCCGCGCGAGAAACGCCGCGACCGCGATCTCGTTGGCGGCATTGAGAATCGCCGGCCGCGCCCCGCCCGCCTCGACCGCATCGCGCGCCAGTTGCAGTGCCGGAAAGCGCACCGGATCGGGCGCCTCGAAATCGAGCCGTCCGATCGCGACGAGATCGAGCGGCGCCATCGGCGTCGCCATCCGGTCGGGCCAGGCAAGGCAGTGCGCAATCGGCGTGCGCATATCGGGCGGCCCGAGCTGCGCCAGCACCGAGCCGTCGACATAATCGACCAGCGAATGGATCACCGACTGGCGGTGAATGACGATCTCGATCCGGCTCGTCGGCACCGGGAACAGCCGCGCCGCCTCGATCAGCTCGAGGCCCTTGTTCATCATCGTCGCCGAATCGACCGAGATCTTCGCGCCCATCGACCAATTGGGGTGCGCGACCGCCTGCTCGGGCGTCACGCCGCGCATTTCGTCGAGCGACCGGTCGCGAAACGGGCCGCCGCTCGCCGTCAGGATGATCCGTCGCACCCGCTCCGGCCGCGCCGGGTCGAAGCACTGGAAAATCGCATTATGCTCCGAATCGGCTGGCAGCAGCGTCGCGCCGCTCGCCGCGGCGGCCGCGAGGATCACTTCGCCTGCCGAGACGAGCGGCTCCTTGTTGGCAAGCACCACCGTGCCGCCGCGTGCGACCGCCGCCATCACGGGTTCGAGCCCGGCGCAGCCGACAATCGCCGCCATCGTCCAGTCCGCACCCATCGCGGCGGCATCGAGCAGCGCGGCATTGCCGCCTGCCGTGGCGATGCCGGTCCCGGCGAGCCGTTCGCGCAGCGCCGGGAGACAGCTTTCGTCCGCCACCACGGCCAGCCGGGCGTTGGTGCGGATCGCGGCCGCCGCCAGCTTTTCGACGTCACAATTGGCGGTCAGCGCAAGCACCTGGAAGCGGTCGGGCTCGCGCTCGACCAGGTCGAGCGTGGAACTGCCGACCGAGCCGGTCGCACCGAGAATCGAGACGGTCTTCATCATGGCAACAGGTGATAGAGCTTTGGCAGCGCCACGGCGAGTAATGCCGCAACCGGTGCGACCGGCACGAGCCCATCGAGGCGATCGAGCACGCCGCCATGGCCGGGCAGGATGGTGCCGCTATCCTTCACGCCGGCACGCCGCTTGAGCCAGCTTTCATATAGATCCCCCCCCTGCGCCAGGACGGCGAGCGCCGGCGTGGCGAGCGTCAGCCGCCAGGGCAGCCCGAATTGCCAGTGCATCGCCGCGCCGAACAGGCTCGCCGCGACGACGCCGCCGGCAAGGCCGGCCCAGGTCTTGTTGGGGCTGATCGTTGGCGCCAGCTTGGGCCCGCCGATCGCGCGGCCGGCGAAATAGGCGCCGATGTCGCACATCCAGACCAGCGCTAGCGCCCACAGCGTGAAAATCACGCCCTCTTTTTGATCGCGCAGCAGCAGCAGGCCCATCACCGGCAAGCCGGCATAAAGCAGACCGGCCGCAAGCCGCGGACGGCGCGTCACGATCACCACGAAAAATGCCGCGCCCGCAAGCAGGCCCAGCGCCAGAAAGCCCGGTCCAGCGCCAAAGCGCGGCGCCATGATCGCCAGCGGCACCGAAAGCGCGAATTGCGCCAATCGCGCAAACTGGGGCGGCGTGCCGGCAAGACTGGCCCATTCGCCCATCATCAGCAGCGCAAGCACGATGCACAGGAACCAGAAGGCGATCCCGCCGAGAACGAGGGCGGTGCTCGCCACCCCGATCAGCGCGAGGCCGACAATGATGCGCAATTGCAGCTCGGAGAGCCGCACGGCCACCTTCGAATCGCTCACAGACCGCCGAACCGTCGCTGGCGCTGCGCGAACAAGCTTACTGCTTCGGCCAACGTATCGCCGTTGAAATCGGGCCACAGCGTGTCGACGAACAGCAATTCGGCATAAGCCGCCTGCCACAGCAGAAAATTGGACAGGCGCACCTCGCCCGACGTGCGGATCAGCAGGTCGAGCGGCGGCAGATCGGCGGTATCGAGTTCGCCGGCCATCATGTCGGCGTCGATTGCGGCCGGGTCGATCTCCCCGGCAACGGCTTTCTCGGCCAGGCGCCGCGCGGCCGCGGCAATCTCGCTCTGCGACCCGTAGTTGAGCGCGATCACCAGGATCGGGCCATCGTTGCTCGCGGTACGCGCCAACGCCTCGTCAACCTGCGCGACAAGATCGGGCGAGAAACGGCGATAGTCGCCGATCACCCGCAACCGCACATTCTCGCGCACCAGCTCGTCCAGGTCGGTGCGGATGAACAGCCGCAGCAACCCCATCAGGTCGCCGACCTCTTCCTGCGGGCGCCGCCAGTTTTCCGAAGAGAAGGCGTAGAGTGTCAGCGCCTCGATTCCCATAGCCCGCGCCGCCCGGCTTACGCGGCGTACCGCCTCGACACCCTGACGGTGCCCGGCGAGACGCAGCAAATGGCGCTTCTTGGCCCAACGGCCATTGCCGTCCATGATGATAGCGACATGCCGGGGCAGGCTGGCCGAGCCCGTCGCCGCATCGGGCGCAGGGGCGGCACGCAGGCTCACTTGCCCAGGATTTCCTTTTCCTTGGCGGTCGCCGCAGCATCGATGTCGGCAATCGTCGAATCGGTCAGCTTCTGTACCTCGACCTCATGGCGCTTGCGCTCGTCCTCGCCGAACACACCCTTCTTCTCGTCGGTCTTGAGATTGTCCATGCCATCGCGACGCACGTTGCGCGCGGCGATGCGGGCCTTCTCGGCATATTGGCCGGCGAGCTTGGCGAGTTCCTTGCGGCGCTCCTCGGTCAGATCCGGAATCGGCAGCCGCAGCGTGGTGCCGTCGACGATCGGGTTGAGGCCAAGGCCGGCGGAGCGAATCGCCTTGTCGACCGGGCCGACATTGGTCTTGTCCCAGACCTGCACCGACAACAGGCGCGGTTCGGGCGCCGAAACGGTCGCCACCTGGTTGAGCGGCATTTGCGATCCATAGACGGTGACCGTGACGGGATCGAGCAGCGAGGTCGAGGCCCGGCCGGTACGCAGCCCGACCAGATCCTGCTTCAGCGCCTCGACAGCACCGGCCATGCGACGTTCGAGATCGGCCTTGTCATAGAGAGCCATCGCTCATCCTTCCTTTTGTACGACCGTCGAGACACCCTCACCTCGCAGCACCGCGGCAAGATTGCCCGGCTCGCGGATGTTGAACACGACGATCGGGATATTGTTGTCCCGGCACAATGCGATCGCACTGGCATCCATCACCTTGAGGTTGTCTGCAAGCACCGTGTCGTAACTGACGGTCGCATAACGCGTCGCGGTCGGAATGACCTTGGGATCTGCATCATAGACGCCGTCGACTGACGTGCCCTTGAACAGCGCGTCGCACTTCATCTCGGCGGCGCGCAAGGCGGCACCGCTGTCGGTGGTGAAGAACGGGCTGCCGACGCCGGCGGCGAAGATCACCACACGGCCCTTTTCGAGGTGGCGCATCGCGCGGCGGCGGATGAACGGCTCGCACACGCTGGCCATCGGGATCGCCGACTGGACGCGGGTCTCGACGTTGATCTGCTCGAGCGCGTTCTGCACCGCCAGCGCGTTCATCACCGTGGCGAGCATGCCCATATAGTCGCCCGTCGCACGGTCCATGCCGCGTGCAGCACCGGCCATGCCGCGAAAGATATTGCCGCCGCCGACGACGACGCACAGCTCATAGCCGGCGGCCTTGGCATCGGCGATTTCGCCGGCGACACGCGCGGTCACGGTGGGATCGATGGCAAGGCCACCGTCGCCCATCAGGACCTCGCCCGAAAGTTTCAGGAGGATGCGTTTGTAACGGGGGGCTGTCATCAGGCCTCGACGGTTGGGAAGCGCGGCGCGGACCTTAGGCGCGCGAAGATTGTCGCACAACCTCCGCATATGTCGTCCGCCGGCCGGGTCGAACAGGTCGACCCGGCCGGTGGCACAGCGATGTCAGGCGACGGCCTGCGGCACGCCGGAAGCGGCCGCGACTTCGGCGGCGAAGTCGCTGACGTCCTTTTCGATGCCTTCGCCGAGCTGGAAGCGGACATAGCCCGTCAGCGCGATCGGCTTCCCCGCCGCCTTGGCGGCATTGGCAACGACGTCGGAGATCTTGGTCTTGCCGTCCATCACCAGCAGCTGGCTGACCAGGGCGTTCTCCTTGCGGTACTTGGCGATCGCGCCATCGACCATCTTGGCGACGATGTCGGCCGGTTTGCCGCTCTCGGCGGCCTTTTCGGTGGCGATCGCACGCTCGCGTTCGACGATCGCCGGGTCGAGATCGGCCTCGTTCAGCGCCAGCGGGAAGGCAGCGGCGATGTGCATCGCGAGCTGCTTGCCCAGCGCCTGCAGCGCGTCGTTGTCGGCTTCGCTCTCGAGTGCAACCAGCACACCGATCTTGCCGAGGCCAGGGCCGGCCTGATTGTGGACGTACGGCACGACCGCACCCGACGAAACCGTCAGGCGCTTGGCGCGACGCAGCGACTGGTTCTCGCCGATCGTCGCGATGTTGTTGGTCAGCGTCTCCTCGACGGTCTTGCCGCCGAGTGCTGCAGCCTTGATCACGTCGAGATCGTCACCCAGTTCGAGCGCCACGAACGTGACATCGCGCACGAAGCCCTGGAACTGATCGTTCTTGGCAACGAAATCGGTCTCGGAATTGACCTCGATCGCGGCACCGACGGTGCCGTTGACCGCAACGCCGATCAGCCCTTCGGCCGCGGTGCGGCTCGACTTCTTGGCGGCAGCGGCAAGGCCCTTGGTGCGCAGCCAGTCAAGCGCGGCGGTCAAGTCGCCACCCGCTTCGGTCAACGCCTTCTTGCAATCCATCATGCCTGCGCCGCTCTTTTCGCGCAGGTCCTTCACCGCGGCTGCCGTGATCTCGGCCATGTCAGTCTTCCTTCTACTCAGAATATGGATGCGGGCGAGGTAAGGCTTGTCGCCCTACCCCGCCCGCATGACGGTTCGGCGACGCTTCAGGCGTCGAGCTGACGCTCTTCCTCGGCGGCCATTTCCGGCGCGGCTGCTTCGACCGGCGCGGCGATGGGCGCCTCGACCGGGGCAGCGGCTTCGACTTCGGCGGCCGGAGCCGGCTCGACGGTCAGTGCTTCCTCGACCGGAGGCGCGTCCATCGCACCGATGTCGGCACCACGGCGCGCCTGCTGCTCATGGCCGCCACGCGTCGCGGCGATGGCAATCGCCTCGCAGTACAGGCGGATGGCGCGGCTGGCATCGTCGTTCGCCGGCACCGGGAAGGCGATGCCGTCCGGGCTGACGTTCGAATCGAGGATCGCAACGACCGGAATGCCGAGCGTGTTGGCTTCCTTGATCGCCAGCTCTTCCTTGTTGGCGTCGATCACGAACATCACGTCGGGAATGCCGCCCATGTCGCGAATGCCGCCGAGCGACATTTCGAGCTTGTCCTTCTCGCGGGTGAGCTGAAGGACTTCCTTCTTGGTCAGGCCGTGCGTGTCGCCCGAGAGCTGCTCTTCGAGCGTCTTGAGGCGCTTGATCGAGTTGGAGATGGTCTTCCAGTTGGTGAGCATGCCGCCCAGCCAGCGATGGTTGACGAAATGCTGGCCCGAACGACGCGCGGCATCGGCGACGGGCTCCTGCGCCTGGCGCTTGGTGCCGACGAACAGCACCTTGCCGCCCGAGGCGACGCGGTCGCTGACGAATTCGAGTGCGCGCGCGAACAGCGGCACGGTCTGCGACAGGTCGAGAATATGGACGCCGTTGCGGTCGCCAAAGATGTAGGGCTTCATCTTCGGGTTCCAGCGATGCGTCTGGTGGCCGAAGTGCGCGCCCGTTTCGAGCAATTGCTGCATGGAGACGACAGGTGCCGCCATAGGATGGTTCCTTTCCGGTTATGCCTCTGGGAAGCGAGTAACCCGGATTGCTCCGGACACCGGCTATATGTGCTTCCCATGCGGGTTGAGGCGGCGCCGATAGCTCAACGCGAGCGCACTTGCAAGGTCGTATTAGCCGCTTGACAGCGCGAACATTAGCGGAACATATAGCGATCGAAACGGGGCAACGGAACCTTTGGCGGCGTCACCACGTCGTGAGGTGCGAACACTGCCCATATTGCAGGGAGTTGCGCAATGATCACGGTTGTCGGTTACCTGGTTTTCGCCGCTGCGTTCGCGGCATCCGCCTGGGTGCTGGCGTTCACGCTCGTGCCCGCCATGCCCCGTATCATTGGCCTGCTGCGCGACGGTGTTGATCCGACGCTTGTTGTTTGCCCGGCGCTGATCGTCAGGGAGAATCGGGTTCGCTCACGGGTGCGGACGGCGCTGGCACAACCAACCCGGGCGACGCTGCGCGCAGCCGCGTGACCCGCGCATAGGCGCGGATGCTGAACGGAAAGGTTAGAAAATAGGCGATCGTCACCGCGGCTAGGGTTTCCCAGGTTGCGGAAATGAGCGCCGCTCCCAGCAAGACCACCACGACAATGGCCTCGAAGCGAATGCGTCGACGCAGTTTGAGCGATCCCCAACTGAAGGTGGCCATGCTCGACACCATCAGACTGGCGACAAGCGCGACCCAGGGTGCGACTATATAGGGTGAGCGCAGGATAGGCTGCTCGGTGACGAACCACAGATAAAGCGGCAACATCGCCAGCGCCGCTCCAGCCGGTGCCGGCACGCCGGTCAGGAATCCGGCCGATTTGTGCGGCTGCTCGCTGAGATCGATATTGGCATTGAAACGCGCGAGCCGCAGCGCACAGAACACCGCCAGCAGCAGCGCACACAGCCAGCCGAACCGCGGGAGCTTTTCAAGCGACCACAGATAGAGAATCAGCGCAGGCGAGACGCCGAACGAGATCGCGTCACTCAGCGAATCGAGTTCCGCGCCGAACCGGCTCTCACCGTGCAGCATCCGCGCGATCCGCCCATCGAGCCCGTCGAGCACGCCGGCGATCATCACCATCGCCACCGCCAGTTCCCAATGGCCGGCGATCGCGAAGCGGATACCCGTCAGCCCTGAACACAGAGCAAGCGCGGTCACGGCATTGGGTGCCACCGCACGAAGCGGCAGGCCCCGCCGGATATGACCCGGACGCGGTACTCTCACTTGGCGTGCCTCACTGTGTAATGCCGGTCGGCGTCGGGATTTCGGGGCGACCGAGCACGGTCTCGCCAGCAACGCTGCGCTGCCCCAGAACGACCTGGCAATTGATCCCCTCGGGCAAATAGACATCGACGCGACTGCCGAAGCGGATCAGGCCGATGCGCTGACCGCTCGCCACCATGTCGCCGGGCTTGACGAAGGGCACAATGCGCCGCGCCACCAGGCCGGCGATCTGGGTAAAGCCGACACGCCGACCGTCCCGCCCCTCGACGACGATATGCTGGCGCTCATTCTCCTCGCTCGCCTTGTCGAGATCGGCGTTGAGAAACTTGCCGGAAATATAGACGACCTGGCGAATCGTGCCGGCGATCGGCGTGCGGTTGATATGGACGTCGAACACCGACATGAAAATCGATACGCGCACCATCGGCGCGTCGCCCAGGCCATCGGGCCCGGCCATCTCGCGCGGGACCGGCACGCGCTCGATCAGCGTGATCAACCCATCGGCAGGTGCGATAATCAGCCCCTCGCCCTGCGGCGTGACGCGGATCGGATCGCGAAAAAACAGCGTAACCCACAAGGTCAGGCCAATGAAGGGCCAGGTCAGGATCGGGACGAACACCCAGACCAGCAGGGCGACGACCGCTGCGATCAGGACATATTTGCGGCCTTCGGGATGAAGCTCGGGGATGCGCCACTTGACCGTGCTGGTCGCGGAATCCGGATTTTCGGGTGATGCCATCCCCTCTCTCTACCCCGCGATACCGCGACGCACAATCGCAACGTGTATTGCCTATGCGGTACACATGCGTCGCGGCGGTTGATCAAGGCGCACCTTGTCCCTAGACGCGTCGCCAACCTCCCTCCTCCGGAAACAGAAGGCATCGATGGCGAAGATCAAGGTAAAGACGCCCGTCGTGGAAATCGACGGCGACGAAATGACGCGGATCATCTGGCAGTGGATCCGGGAACGCCTGATTCTCCCCTATCTCGACATCGACCTCGATTATTACGATCTCGCGGTCGAGCATCGCGACGCGACCGACGACAAGGTCACCGTCGACAGCGCGCGGGCAATCCAGAAATATGGCGTCGGCGTGAAGTGCGCGACGATCACGCCTGACGAGGCGCGCGTCGAGGAATTCAAGCTCAAGAAGATGTGGAAGTCGCCCAACGGTACGATCCGCAACATCCTTGGCGGCGTGGTGTTTCGCGAACCGATCGTGATCAAGAACGTACCGCGCCTCATCCCGGGCTGGACGCACCCGATCGTCGTCGGCCGCCACGCCTTTGGCGATCAGTATCGCGCGACCGATTTCCGCGTTCCCGGCCCGGGCAAGCTGCGCCTCGTGTTCGAGGGCGATGACGGCACGGTGATCGACGAGGAAGTGTTCCAATACCCCTCCTCGGGCGTCGCCATGGCGATGTACAATCTCGACGATTCGATCCGCGATTTCGCCCGCGCCTCGATGCATTATGGCCTCAACCTCGGCTGGCCGGTCTATCTGTCGACCAAGAACACCATCCTCAAGGCCTATGACGGCCGCTTCAAGGACCTCTTCGCCGAGGTTTTCGACGCCGAATTCAAGGACAAGTTCAAGGAAGCTGGCATCGTCTACGAGCATCGCCTGATCGACGACATGGTCGCCAGTGCGCTCAAATGGCATGGCGAGTTCGTCTGGGCCTGCAAGAATTACGACGGCGACGTTCAGTCGGACCAGGTCGCGCAGGGCTTCGGCTCGCTCGGCCTGATGACCTCGGTGTTGCTCACCCCCGACGGCAAGACCGTCGAGGCCGAGGCGGCGCACGGCACCGTCACGCGCCACTTCCGCATGCACGAACAGGGCAAGGCGACCTCGACCAACCCGATCGCGTCGATCTTCGCCTGGACCGGTGGCCTCAAGTATCGCGGCAAGTTCGACGGCACGCCCGAAGTGACGGCCTTTGCCGAGACGCTCGAGCGCTGCTGCATCGAGACGGTCGAAAATGGCGCGATGACCAAGGATCTCGCGATCCTCATCGGCCCCGACCAGCCGTGGATGACGACCGAACAGTTCTTCGAGGCGGTTCGCGCCAATCTCGAGAGCAAGATGACCGCCGGCGGCCTGATCGCCTGACCGGTTGCGTGCGTCGCTGCGTTTTTCGCTTCCCGTCCGCGCGACGGGAAGCGAAGGCTGCGGCGTTAGATCGATAGGAATGTGTGTGACGCACGCGACGTGATTCAAGCCGTTGCGGCTTTGCCCGAAAGTGGACCCGGGACCGCGCTTTGGATGGCGCGGCCGGCTCTTTCCCATCGTCGACAATGTTTGCCGCCGCCCGTCTGGCGCGGCGGCGCCGTGCGCCTTCGGCACTCCCCGAATATCTTGTCGGACTGCGGACGTCCCGTGTCCGCTCCCTGATAACGCACAAGCAGTGCCCGGATATCGCTACGGGCGCTCCCTGTTCGACGGTGGCAACAGGGAGCGCCGCTCCCTGATACGTTCCTCCTGCTCCCTGTTACTCCCTGTTTCTCCCGGTTCTGGGTTGAGATTGCGCGGCGTTCGGGGAGGCTGCCGCTTGCGGCTCAGCCCTGATGACGTCGTCCGGCATCGGGTGATCGGATAAGCTCGGGACGAACGCCGAGCCCGTCGAGAAGCCCGCGAATGCGCCGCCGTCCAGCATCTATGCCCCCCGGCCCACCACCGACGATAACGACATCGCTATAAGACATCGGCTGACAAAGCCACGCCCAGCGGCCAAGGTGCGGGCATGGCAATCGGATTGGACAACCAGGGCTTCAGCGACACGCTGGTGATTCTCGGCGCCGCGGGACTCGTCATCCCGGCTTTCGCGCGTTTCAAGATCAGCCCGGTGATCGGATTCATCCTGGTCGGTCTCCTCGTCGGCCCGTCGATGTTGGGCGGCTTGGTGCCACGTTATCCGTGGCTCTACTATATCACCATCTCCGATCCGCACGCGATCGAGCCCTTTGCCGAATTCGGCATCATCCTGCTGCTGTTCTCGATCGGGCTCGAACTGTCGTTCAAGCGCATCTGGTCGATGCGCGGCGCCGTGTTCGGCACCGGTGCCGCGCAATTGATCGGTGCCGGCGTGGTGCTCGGCATTGCGCTTCACCTGACCGGCCTGGGCTGGGTCGGATCGATCGGGCTCGGCCTCGCATTAGCGCTGTCGTCGACCGCGCTGGTGCTGCCGATCGCCGGCACAACCGGTCCGGTGGGACGCTCGGCCTTCGCGATGCTGTTGTTCGAGGATCTGGCGCTGGTCCCGATCATCTTCGGCCTGGCCGCGCTTGCTCCCGGCGCCGAAGGCGGGCTCGGGGCGATCACCGGCGTGCTGGTGCGGGGAGCGCTGACGGTCGCCGCGCTGTTCGTCGGCGGTCGCTTCGTCCTGCCACGCCTGTTCGCCCAGGCGGCGCGCACCAAAAGCCCGGAACTGTTCCTCGCCGCCTCGCTGCTGGTGGTGATCGTCGCCAGCCTCGCCACCGCAGCGGCCGGCCTGTCACCGATCATGGGCGCGCTGCTCGCCGGTCTGTTGATCGCCGAAACCGATTATCACAGCGAGGTCGAGGTGATCACCGCGCCGTTCAAGGGCCTCGCGCTCGGCGTGTTCCTGATCACGATCGGCCTTCGCCTCGACCTGCAAATGATCCTCGCCAACTGGCCGAGTCTCCTGCTCGCCATTTTCGGCGTGGTCGCGGTAAAAACGGTGGTCACCTTCGGCCTGCTCAAGCTTGGCGGCGTGCGTTCGGGGCCGGCGGCCGAAACCGGGATGCTGATGGGCAGCCCCTCCGAAACGACGTTGATCGTGCTTGGCACCGCTGCGCAGATCCAGCTGATCGGTCCCGAAACGGCGAACTTCTGGCAGACCGTCACCGCGATCGGCCTGACGATCACGCCATTGCTCGCCATGCTCGGCCAGTTCGCCGCGCACCGGATCGAACGCCGCTCCGATACGCTGACCGAGGATGAGATTCCCGCCGAGGGACCGGGCACCGTTGTGATCGGCTTCGGCCGCGTCGGTCGGATGGTGGCTGACATGCTAGAGATCCATGGCCGGCGCTACATCGCGGTCGAGGCCGATATCGATGCGGTCAAGGCGGCGCGCGCCGAGGGTTATCCGATCCTGTTCGGCGACGTCTCGCGGCCCGAGCTGATCGATCGTCTGCAGCTCGGCCATGCCGATGCGCTGGTGCTGACGATGGACGATCCGGTACTCGGCATCCGGTTGACGCGGCGCGTGCGCGGCTGGGTGCCCGGGCTGACGATCATCGCCCGCGCCCGCGATACCGCACATGCGGCGCAGCTCTACCGTGCCGGCGCGACCGACGCGGTGCCCGAGACATTGGAGAGTTCGCTGCAACTGTCCGAGGCGGTGCTGGTCGACCTCGGCGTGGCGATGGGGCCGGTGATCGCCTCGATCCATGAGAAGCGCGACGAACTGCGCAAGGAAATCATGCAGGACGCCGCACTCGACCGCGAACCGCGCATCCGGCGCGTCCGCAAGACATGACAGGGCATCTGCTCGACCGACCTGTCTGGCACGCGCTGACCGGCAGCCAACGGGCATGCGCCACCGGCACAGCGCCGGCGCTGCGCTTCGCGCCCGATCTCGGCCTGTTCGCAGCGGCCGCCGACGACGGCCCAGCGGCGCTGACCGAGCTCACCGCGCTGTGCCCGGCCGGCGAGATGATCGGACTGGTCGAGACTGCTGACTGGCCGATGCCACCGGGCATGACCCTGCACCGCCGCGCGCTCTGCCACCAGATGGTTGCCGAGCGACCGCGTCCGCCGGAAGCGACGGGCTTCGACATCCTCGACCTGGGTGACGGCGATGCTGCGGAAATGCTCGCGCTGGCGACGCTGACCCAGCCCGGCCCCTTCTTCGCCCGGACACATCGCCTCGGCAACTTCATCGGCGTGCGGATCGATGGTCGGCTCGCCGCGATGGCGGGCGAGCGCATGCATGTCGGGCCATATCGCGAGGTTAGCGGGGTCTGCACCCACCCCGACTATCGCGGTCGCGGGCTGGCCGGCGCGTTGATGCCGATCGTCGCCGCGCGGATCGTCGCGCGCGGCGAGACGCCGTTCCTCCACAGCTATGCCGACAACCATGCGGCAATCGCGCTCTACGAGCGGCTCGGCTTCCGGCTGCGATCGCCGATCACCTTCACCGTGCTCGCGCGACCCTGACCTAACCCGCGAGCGCGGCCTTGACCGCTGCCACAGCGTCAGCCGCCTTGGCGCCATCCGGTCCGCCGCCCTGCGCCATATCGGGCCGGCCACCACCGCCCTGCCCGCCCAGCGCCGCCACCGCGACGCGCAGCAGGTCGACCGCGTTGCGTGTGCCAGTCAGGTCGTCGGTCACGCCGACCGCCACCGAGGCGCGGCCCTCATTGGTCGCGACGACCATCGCTACGCCCGAGCCGAGCCGCTGCTTCATCTCGTCGACCGTGCCGCGCAGCGCCTTGGGGTCGAGCCCGTCGACCACCTGACCGAGAAAGGCGACGTCGCCGATCTGCTCCGGTCCAGCCGCCTCGGCTGAACCGCCGCCGCCCAGCGCCAGCGCCTTCTTCGCCTCGGCCAGTTCGCGCTCGAGCCGGCGCCGGTCCTCGACCAGCGCGGCAACGCGCGCCGGCACCTCGTCGGGCGACGACTTCAGCACCGCCGCCGCCTCGCGCAGCTTCTCGTCGCGCGACGAAAGCCACGCCCGCGCCGCCTCGCCGGTCAGAGCCTCGACGCGCCGCACACCCGACGACACGGCGGATTCGCCGACGAACTTGAACAAGCCGATATCGCCCGTCGCCTTGACGTGCGTGCCGCCGCACAGTTCGAGCGAATAGACCTCGTCGCCGGCACGACCCATCGAAACGACGCGGACCTCGTCGCCATATTTCTCGCCGAACAGCGCCATTGCGCCTTCCTTGATTGCCTCGTCGGGCGTCATCAGGCGCGTCTGCACCGCGTCGTTCTGGCGGATATAGGCATTCACATCGGCCTCGACCGCGGCCAGCGCCGCTGCATCGACCGCAGTCGGCTGCGAGAAGTCGAAGCGCAGGCGGTCGGCCGCGACCAGGCTGCCCTTCTGCGCGACATGCGTGCCGAGCCGCTCGCGCAGTGCTGCGTGGAGCAGGTGGGTGGCGGAATGATTGGCGCGGATCGCGTCGCGGCGACCGTGGTCGACCGTCAGGTGGACCGCATCGCCGACCGCGATCTCGCCGGCCTCAATCCGCGTGCGATGTGCCCAGATCCGCCCGAGATGCTTGTGCGTGTCCTCGACCGCGCCGCGCAGGCCCTTGTCGTTGGCGATGATGCCGGCATCGCCGACCTGCCCGCCGCTCTCGGCATAAAAGGGCG
The DNA here is from genome assembly GCF_029911635.1 of Sphingomonas sp. AR_OL41. Lineage (GTDB taxonomy): Bacteria > Pseudomonadota > Alphaproteobacteria > Sphingomonadales > Sphingomonadaceae > Sphingomonas. Next base: position 15,798 of record NZ_JARYTI010000002.1, on the reverse strand, counting down.
TCTGGTTGACGACGAGGTCGACCGTTTCGCCCGCCACCGCGCGCTCGACGCGCTGGCCGTCGCGGATCAGCGCGATGACCTCGCCCTCGCCTTCCTCGGAGGCATAGCCAATGAACTCGGTCGCGCCTGATTCCTCGGCGATGTCGAACCACAGATCGTCCGAGGCCTGCTGGCCCGAACCCTTCCAGGCGGCGCGCGCGGCGCGCTTCTGTTCGCCCATCGCGCTGTCGAAGCCGGCACGATCGACCGCCAGGCCCTGCGCGCGCAACGCATCCTCGGTCAGATCATAGGGGAAGCCGAAGGTGTCGTAGAGCTTGAACGCAGTCGCGCCGGCCAGCGTGTCGCCAGCCTTCATGCCCGCGGTCGCCTCATCCAGCAGCTTGAGGCCCTTGTCGAGCGTCTGGCGGAAACGCGTTTCCTCCTGCTGCAGCGTCGCCTCGATCAACGGCTGCGCGCGGAGCAGTTCGGGATAGGCGGCGCCCATCTCGGTGACCAGCGCCGGCACCAACCGGTGCATCAACGGCTCCTTGGCGCCGAGGATATGTGCATGGCGCATCGCCCGGCGCATGATCCGGCGCAGCACATAGCCGCGCCCCTCATTAGCCGGCAGCACGCCGTCGGCAACGAGGAAGCCCGAGGTGCGCAGATGGTCGGCGATGACGCGGTGACTGGCGGTGTTGGCGCCGTCGGTCGCGGTGTGGGTCAGTGCGCCCGAGGCGGCGATCAGCGCCTTGAAGGTGTCGGTTTCGTAATTGTCGTGCACGCCCTGCATCACCGCGGCGATGCGCTCGAGCCCCATGCCGGTGTCGATCGACTTCTTGGGCAGTTCGCCGACAATCTCATTGGCCTGCTGCTCATATTGCATGAACACCAGGTTCCAGATCTCGACGAACCGGTCGCCATCCTCATCGGGCGATCCGGGCGGGCCGCCGGTAATGTGGTCGCCATGGTCGTAGAAGATCTCCGAGCATGGTCCACACGGGCCATTGTCGCCCATCGCCCAGAAATTGTCCTTGGTCGCGATGCGGATGATGCGGTGCTCGGGCAGGCCGGCGATCTTCCGCCACAAATCGAACGCCTCGTCATCGGTGTGATAGACGGTGGCCGTCAGGCGGTTGGGATCGATGCCGAAATCGCGCGTCAGCAGCGTCCAGGCATGGATAATCGCCTGTTCCTTGAAATAATCGCCGAACGAGAAGTTGCCGAGCATTTCGAAGAAGGTGTGGTGGCGCGCGGTATAGCCGACATTGTCGAGGTCATTGTGCTTGCCGCCGGCGCGCACGCATTTCTGGCTCGACGTCGCGGTGATATAGGGTCGCGTCTCGAGTCCGGTGAAGACGTTCTTGAACGGCACCATGCCGGCGTTGACGAACATCAGCGTCGGGTCGTTCTGCGGTACCAGTGGCGCCGAGGCGATGCGCGCATGCCCCTCACTGGCGAAATAGTCGAGGAACGCGCGGCGAATGTCATTGGTCGAGGTCATTTGTGTCGATTAGGGTCCAAACTTAATCACGGCAATGGTCGTGATCGTCCGGAGCGAGCCGCTGGCAAGGAGCGCAGCGCAGACGCGTAGCTTGGGCTACGCGCAAGCAAGCGACGTGGCCAGCGGCTCGCTCCGGATGACCGCTACGCGGCGGGCGTCTTTTGGCGCACAGCAGCGTCGCGCGTCAGTCACGATGGGAATTCCATCGCTACCTCCTTGCTCCTAGCTGTGCGCCAAAATCCGCTCCGTCACGGCCGTTGCCGTGATTAAGTTTGGACCCTCTGGCGAAAGTGTCCTCTCGCTCAAGCCGTCTGGGCGCGATCGAGATAGCCAAAGGCGGCGGCGCGCACCCGGCGCGCCAGCGCCGCTGCGTCGCGCTCGCCCCGCATCGCCGCTGCGTCGATCATCCCGGTGACGATCGCGATCAGATCATCGACCGCCAGCCCCGTGTCGACGAGCCGTCGCATGCCGGGGCGCCGCAAGGCACTTTCGACCGCATCGCGCAGCGCCCGCGCCACGGTATCGTCGCCGTCGCGCGCCAGGCGCTCTTCCTCGAGGTCGATCACCCGCGCCAGCGCCGGCCGGCGCAATTGATAGCGCACCGCCGCATCGATCAGGCGGATCAGCGCCTCGCGGCTGCCCGGATCGAGCCGCGCGTCATGGATATCGCCGCGTAACCCGGCAGTCTCGCGCCGCGCCAGCGCGATCATGATCGCGTCCTTGTCGGGGAAATATTGGTAGAGCGAACCGATACTGATGCCGGCGCGCGCCGCAACGGCATTGGTGTTGTACCCCACCTGACCGCGCTCCTCGATCAGGCACGCTGCGGCCTCGACGATCCGCTCGATCGTAAGGTGCGCGCGCGGCTGGACCGCCTGCTTTCGGAGCAGAGACTGCATGACGTCAGATTGATCCGAATCGGTGCCAAGAGCAACGAGCGATTACTCACTTTGAGTAGCGTCGCGGTTCAGCCTTTCGGCGGAGCAATCACTTCGAGCGCGCCGGGTTCGATGCTGAATTCCAGCGGCATTTCGAGTTCGATGACCTCGCCATCAAGCGCGATCTCCCGGTCGCTCGATCGATCGTCGACGGTGAACCGGCGTACCTCGCCGATCGCGGCGAAATCACGCGAGCGATCCGCGCGTCCGACCAGCGTCCGCAGCGCGACACCGATCAACGCACCCGACGACGTCGCGGTCACCGCGAACACCGACAGCATGCCGCCATCGAGCGATTCGCGTTGCCCGACCTTGCCGGTATCGAGCGTGTAACGATTGTTGCCGACGAACAGCATCGGTGTCGTCACGTCGCGGGCGCCACCCGGGAACTCCAGATGCAGGCGATGTTGCGGCAGGCGGCGCAGTGCCTCGCGCGCCGCGGGCAGCGTCGCGAGCCATTTGGGGATGCCATGCTTTTCCTGATGCGTGTCGCGTTCGCGCACCATCAAGGGATAGAAACCGACCGAGGCGTTGTTGACGAACACACGGCCGTTGACCCGCGCGAGGTCGATGCGCCGGGTCGGGCGTGCGACGATCAGCTTCGCCGCCTCCTTGAGGTCGAGCGGAACGCCTAGTTCCTTGGCGAGATGGTTGTGCGTACCCAGCGCGAGGATGCCGAGCGTGGCGCCGCCATGGTCGACCAGCGCCTGTGCCGCGCAGCCCAGCGTGCCGTCACCGCCACCGACCACGACCAGCGGCTCCTTCGCATGCGCGGCGACCGCCTCGCTCAGTTCGCCGCCCTTGAGCAAGGCAAGGTCGATGCTTGCGCCGGCTTCGCCAAAGGCGGTTTCGAGTTCGTCGCGCAGCTTGTCGCCCTTGGCCGCCGCGGTCCCGCCGCCGGCATTGACGAAAACCGGTATCTTGTTGCCGCTCATCCGAACGGCGCGTCGAGCGAGGCAGGCGGTTCGGAGAACCAGCGCGGTCCGCTGTCGGTCATATGAAAGCAATCCTCCAGGCGTACGCCGAATTTGCCCGGCAGATACAGGCCGGGCTCGTTGGAAAAACACATGCCCGGCGCGAGCGGTGTCGTCTCGCCATGGACCAGATTGACCGGTTCATGGCCGTCGAGGCCGATGCCGTGACCGGTGCGGTGCGACAGGCCGGGCAGCTTGTAGCCCGGGCCATAGCCTTGCGAGACGTAATAATGCCGCACCGCATCATCGACGCTGCCCGCCGGCGCGCCGACCTTGGCGGCGGCCAGGGCGACCTGCTGCCCGCGCGCGACCTGATCCCACACCTTGCGCTGTTCGGCATTCGCCGTGCCATGGACGAAGGTGCGCGAGACGTCCGACTGGTAGCCCTGCACCGTGCAGCCGCAATCCATCAGCACGATCTGCCCCTCGGCGACGCGTTGCGGCTCGCGGCTGCCATGCGGCAGCGCGGCGGCGGGGCCGACGAGCACGAGCGAGAATTCCGGGATGCCGCCGAGCCTGGCGGTCGCGGCATCCATCAGCGCGCCGATATCGCGCGGCGACATGCCCTTCTCGACGCGCGGCCAGGTCCAGCGATAGGCGGCGATGGTGACGTCGGTCGCGGCCTGCATCAGCGCGATTTCGGGCGCGGTCTTGATCATCCGGCAACCGCGCACGACCGGGTTTGCCGAAACGATCCGCGCGCCGGGCAGCGCCCGCGCCAGGCCGTTGACCGCGAAATAGCGCACCGTTTCCTCGATCCCGACGGGGCGCGTCGCGAGCTTGCGCTCCTTGAGGAAGCCGGCGACCAGCGCGAGCGGATCCTCGTCCTCCTGCCACACCCGCACCTCGGCTGGCACGCCGAGCGTCTGGCGCACCGAGGGTTCTTCGAAGAACGGTGTGACGATCAGCGGCGTGCCCTCGACCGGCAGCACGGCGGCGGTCAGCCGCTCGCTGCGATGCCACGTCACGCCGGTAAAGTAGATCAGCGAGGAGCCCGGCTCGATCAGCACCGCACCGATGCCCTGCGCCTTCATCAGCGCCTGGGCGCGCGCGATTCGTGCCGCGCGCTCGGCAGCACCGATCGGTGCGACACCGTGCGTGATGTCGGACAAGGCGGAGAGATCGGGTTCGGCGGCACCCACAACCGCCGAGCGCGCGAGCAGGGGAATGGCGGCGAGGCCGGCCAGCGCGGTACGCCGCGTCATCGACATGAAGGATGCTCCGATAGCGGCATGCGCGGGACATAAGGCGCTTGACCGGCCAGCCGCAATCCCCTTGGCTGCGCGCCGTCGATTCCCCGGGGGTATTTTCATGGCCAAGCGGCTGACGCTTTTCATTCTGATCGCCCTCGCGCTGGGTATCGTGGTCGGCTGGAGCATCAATTTGCAGATCGATGACGGCACGCCTGCCGCCGCCGCGACGCTCAAGACGATCGGCGGTTACTTCTCGCTCGTCACGACGATCTTCCTCCAGCTGATCAAGATGATCATCGCGCCCCTGGTGTTCGGTACGCTGGTCAGCGGCATCGCGCATATGGGCGACACCGGCGCGCTCGGCCGGGTCGGGCTCAAGGCGCTGCTGTGGTTCATCGGCGCCAGCCTCGTCTCGCTGACGCTTGGCCTGATCATGGTCCACCTGCTCCACCCGGGTATCGGCCTCAACCTGCCGATTCCGCCGGCCACCGCCGCCACGGGGCTTGCCAAGGCGAGCTTCGACCCGGTCGATTTCGTCAAGCACATCTTCCCGACCTCGATTGTAGGGGTGATGGCGACCAACGACATCCTGCCGATCGTCGTCTTCTCGCTGTTCTTCGGCGTCGCGATGACGGCGATCGGCGAACGCGCCCGGCCGATCGTCCGCGCCACCGACGCGCTGGTCGCGGTGATGCTGCAGGTGACCGATTATGTCATGCGTTTCGCCCCGTTCGCCGTTTTCGGGGCGGTGGCCGCGGCGCTGACGCAGAACGGGCCGCGCGTCATCGGCCAGCTCGCCTATTTCATGGGCAGTTTTTACATCGGCCTGGCGCTGCTCTGGGTCTTGCTGATCGGCATCGCCTTCCTCGTCATCGGTCGGCGTACCGGGTTGCTGCTGCGCTATATTCGCGAGCCGGCATTGCTCGCCTTTTCCACCGCCTCATCCGAGGCCGCCCTGCCGCGCACGCTCGAAGCGCTGGAGCGCTTCGGCGTGCCGCCGCGCATCGCCAGCTTCGTGCTGCCGCTGGGCTATTCTTTCAATCTCGACGGATCGATGATGTACATGACCTTTGCGTCGCTGTTCATCGCCCAGGCCTATGGCATCGAGCTGTCGCTGGCGACGCAGGTCGGCATGTTGCTGATGCTGATGGTGACGTCAAAGGGCATTGCCGGCGTGCCGCGCGCCAGCCTCGTGGTGATCGCCGCGACGCTGCCGCACTTCAACATTCCCGATGCCGGCCTGCTGCTGATCCTCGCGATCGACAACTTCCTCGACATGGGCCGCTCGGCGACCAACGTGCTGGGCAATGCCATCGCGGCGAGCGTGGTGTCGAAATGGGAGGGCGGCTTCGAACCGCCCGCCGCCCCCGAAATCGAACCGCCGCACGCGCCGACGCACGGCCTCATCGGTCACGCGTAAGCGTAGGGCCCGCCCTTGCTCAGCGCGGTGCGATAAGCGGGCCGCGCATGCACCTTGTCGAGCCAGGCGAGTGTCGCCGGACGCGAGGCGTCGAGCCCGGCACGACTGCGCGCCGCCTCCAGCGGGAAGCTCATCATCACGTCGGCCGCCGTCATCTCATCGCCGGCGAACCACGGGCGCTGCGCCAACTCGCTTTCGACATAGTCGAGATGCACGTCGATCATCGGCTGGATCCGCTTCTGCGCTGGCTTGCCCATCAGCGGGATCCGGCTCAGCACCAGCTTGATCAGCAGCGGCGGCATCAACGAACCTTCGGCGTAATGCAGCCAGAAGCGGTAACGCAGCGCATCGTCGCGGTGCGCCGGAGCGCCGAGCCGGCCATCGGCCTTTTCGACGATATATTCGACGATTGCCCCGGTCTCGGCGACGATCCTGCCGCCAACATCGCGGTCCTCGATCACCGGCGATTTGCCGAGCGGATGGACGCGCTTGAGCTCGGGCGGGGCGAGCATGGTCTTCTTGTCGCGCTCGTAGCGCTTGATCTCATAAGGCAGGCCGAGTTCCTCGAGTAGCCACAAGATGCGCTGCGAGCGGCTGTTCTCGAGATGGTGTACGATGATCGTCATGGCCGGTTCCTTAGAGCGTGATGACATGGCTTTGACCCGCCGTGACGGAGCGGATTTTGGCGTGTGGCAAGGAACGAGGAGGGAGCGGGGCGGTCCCCCCGTGACCGACGAGTGACGCAGCCACACGCCAAAAGGCGCCCGCTGCTTCGCGGTTGCCCTGAGCCGCCCGCCGGACATCGTCGCCGCCCTTGCACGGGCTACCAGCCCGCGCTGCGCGCCGCTCCTCGCCGAAGAACGGCTCAAGGCAATCACGGTGGGTCAAAGTCATGTCATCACGCTCTCGGCTGCCCGCGCCGACCATAGCCATGCCGCCGCCGGAAAATCCACCACGCCATCGTGCAGGTGTCGTGTCACCAGGTCGGTCAGTCGAGCGATCATCGCCGTGCGGGCTTCCGGCGCAGCGGCACGCAACAACGGTGCCGCCGGCCCGATCCGGGTGAAAAAATCGACCGCATCGGCGACCGGGTCGGGGCCGGCCCCGACCCGATAGGAAAACGCAACCGACTGGTGATGCAGATCGGCCCAGCCTGCCGCCGCGAGCGTCTCCGCGACGAAATCGGGGTCGGCAAAAGCAAACGGGCCGGGCGCATAGCTTGTCGCCGGAACGGGCTCCTGACCGGTTGCCGTGGCGAGCGGATCGGCGGCGAAGCGGTTGCGTGTCACGCTGTCGAAACAGGAGAATATTAACGCGGCCCCGGGCCGCGCGACACGCCGCACGGCCGCCAGCCCGGCGACGGGATCGTCGAAGAACATTACCCCGTGGCGCGACACCAGCAGGTCGGCGGAGTCGTCCAGCGCGTTACCCAGCGTGATATCGGCCACGCGGAATGACAGGTTGGGCAAATCGGCGCCGCGCGTCCGCGCAATGTCGATCAACGAGGGCGAGAGGTCGACGCCGGTGACCGTCAGCTCCGGACATGCCCTGGCGAGCGCGAGGCTGGTGCCGCCGGCGCCGCAGCCGATATCGATGGCGTTGCCCCGTACGGGCGCGGCGGCGAGAATCGCGGCGTCGAGGTGCGGTGTCATGGCGGCAAAGCCGCGATCGGTGCGCTGCCATTCGGCTGCCCAGACGTCGCCGACCGCGCCGCTCCAGTCATGTGCGCCGGTCATGCGCCGGCCGGGCGGCGCGGCCGCTGGTTGGCCGATACCGACTTGATGATGCTCATGCCTGCGCCGTGATCGGGCATCGGACGTTCTCCTTGCAAAAGGGCTGCGACAATCAGCGCTTCGACGGCCGGTTCGGCCAATGTTTCCGGGCCGGCAAGCAGCAGGCTACGGACCTGATTGCCCGATCCGGACAACCGCCCTTCGGGGTCGGGCAGCGAGACGCCATAATAGAAGAACAAACGGACGACCTTGGCATAGACCGCGATCGACAGGACGCAATCCTTCTGCCGCTCGCTCGACGCAAAAGCGAGCGCCAAGGCCTGGTAGTTGTCATAGACCAGCTCGAAGGCGGTCGGCAGCCGGGCACGGATTGCCGCGCGACAGGCATACGCGCGCGCCGCGATCTCAGGCGTGAAGCGATCGATGAAGCCGCGGATGCGGTGCTCGGTGTCTTCGGTCCCGGTCATCGCGCCCTCCCCGCCGGGAGGTATAGCCGGTCGGCCAAGGCGGTGAAAGCAGACGATCCGACATAAAATGAAAGGCCCGCCGACGCGGGCGGGCCTTTCCGGGCTTTGCGACGGATACGACACCGCCAGTTGAAATCGATGAATTCAAAATGCGCGATCGACATTTTGGTTCCGACCCCGTCACGACGGGGCCGGATCCGCCGATCAGATATCGTCGTCGGGCTCGGGGCCCGCCATCATTTCCTCGGCGACACGGTCGGTGTGGCGACGGATCGACGCCTCAAGCCGGCCGGCCATTTCGGGATTTTCCTTGAGGAAGGTCTTGGCGTTCTCGCGACCCTGACCGATCCGCACGCTGTCGTACGAGAACCAGGCGCCCGACTTCTCGACCAGTCCGGCCTTGACGCCGAGGTCGAGAATCTCACCGATCTTCGACACGCCCTGACCGTACATGATGTCGAACTCGACCTGCTTGAACGGCGGCGCGACCTTGTTCTTGACGACCTTTACGCGAGTCGTGTTGCCGACGATCTCCTCGCGATCCTTGATCTGGCCGGTGCGGCGAATGTCGAGGCGGACCGAGGCGTAGAATTTCAGCGCGTTGCCGCCGGTCGTGGTCTCGGGGTTGCCGTACATCACGCCGATCTTCATGCGCAGCTGGTTGATGAAGATCACCATGCAGCGCGAGCGGCTGATCGAACCGGTCAGCTTGCGCAAGGACTGCGACATCAACCGGGCCTGCAGGCCGACATGGCTGTCGCCCATCTCACCCTCGATTTCGGCGCGCGGCACCAACGCCGCAACCGAATCGACCACCAGCACGTCGATCGCGTTCGACCGCACCAGCGTGTCGACGATTTCGAGCGCCTGCTCGCCGGTGTCGGGCTGCGACACGATCAGTTCGTCGATATTGACGCCGAGCTTCTTGGCATAGACCGGGTCGAGCGCATGCTCGGCATCGACAAACGCCGCCGTGCCGCCGCCCTTTTGCGCCTCGGCGATGACGTGCAGCGCCAGCGTCGTCTTGCCCGAGCTTTCCGGGCCGTAAATCTCGATCACCCGGCCGCGCGGCAGGCCGCCGACGCCGAGCGCGATGTCGAGGCCGAGCGAACCGGTCGAGATCGTCTCGACCTGCATCGTCTCCTTCGAGCCGAGCCGCATCGCCGACCCCTTGCCGAACGCCCGGTCGATTTGCGCGAGTGCCGCGTCGAGTGCCTTGGCGCGCTCGTTCGCCGCCTTATCGTTGGAAACTGCCATGTCGTTACCGATGACCTTCAGTGATGCCGCCATTACCGCCTCCGCCGCTAGCCCGAATGCCACCTGCATTCAATGCGTGTTGGAAGCTTCGTATCTGGTTTGTTCCGACAGAACAAGAGTGGAACGCAAAAATTTGTTGGAACGGCGCGCGACCGGTGCTTGCCCTGACACGCATCGCGGGCGATGACCGCGCTATGACCGATCTCTCCGCCTTCATCACCGGCCTGCCCAAGGCCGAGCTCCACCTCCATATCGAGGGCAGCCTCGAGCCGGAACTGATGTTTGCGCTCGCCCAGCGCAACGGCGTGACGATACCCTTTGCCAGCGTCGAGGAAGTGCGGGCCGCCTACAGCTTCTCGAACCTGCAGGATTTTCTCGATATCTATTATGCCGGCGCGAACGTGCTGCGGACGGCGGACGATTTCCGCGACCTCGCCACCGCTTATTTCGATCGCGCGGCGGCGGACGGCGTGGTCCATGCCGAAATCTTCTTCGATCCCCAGACCCACACCGATCGCGGCATTCCCTTTGCCACGGTGATCGAGGGGCTGCTCGCAGGCATGGCTGAGGCCGAGGCGAAGCATGGCCTGACGGTACAGCTGATCATGTGCTTCCTGCGCCATCTCGACGAGGACGCCGCCTTCGTCACGCTTGCTGCCGCAGAGCCGTGGCTCGACAAGATCGCCGGCGTCGGGCTCGATTCGTCCGAACTTGGCCATCCACCCGAGAAATTCGCCCGCGTCTTTGCCGCGGCGCGCGCCAAGGGCCTGAAGCTCGTCGCACATGCCGGCGAGGAGGGCCCGGCCGACTATGTCCATCAGGCGCTCGACATCCTCGCCATCGACCGGCTCGACCATGGCAATCGCAGCCTCGAGGATCCGGTGCTAACCGCCCGGCTGGCACGCGAAGCGATGACGCTGACGGTCTGCCCGCTCTCAAACCTCAAGCTGTGCGTGGTCGACGACATGGCGCATCACCCGATCGACCGCATGCTCAAGGCGGGCCTGCGCGCGACGATCAATTCCGACGACCCGGCCTATTTCGGCGGCTATATCGCCGACAATTATCGCGCCGCCGCGGCGGGCCGCGGGCTCGACCGCGACGACCTCGTCACGCTGGCGCGCAACAGCTTCCTCGGCTCGTTCCTGCCAGACGAAACCGTGGCGACGCATCTTGCAACGCTCGATGCCTATGTGGCGGCGCACTGAGATGCCGGTGTTCGCCCCGATCTCGCACGACGCTTTCGTCGCCGACGTCATGACGCTCGCCGCGCAGCTCGATCCGCACGCCGACTGGGTGCCGTCGTTCATCATCGGCATCGGGCGCGGCGGGCTGGCACCGGCAGTGTATCTCAGCCACGCCACCGGCATGCCGATGCTGTCGGTCGACTATTCGAGCCAGGTCAGCGACTTCGCCGACGCCCCGCTCGCCCGCCTCGCCGCGCGCACCCGCGCCGGCGAGCGGCTGCTGTTCCTCGACGACATCAACGACAGCGGCGCGACGATCGGCAAGATGCGCGCGATCCTCGCCGCGGAAGGCGCGACGCCCGATGGGGTGCGCTTCGCCACGCTGCTCGACAATATTCGCTCGAGCCAGCGCGTCGATTATGCTGCGCGGACGATCGATCGCGCGATCACCAAGGACTGGTTTATCTTCCCGTGGGAATCGGTCGCTCCGGCCGCGTCGCTCGAGGAAGATGCCGCCGCCATGCCGCAACGGATCGCCTGAACAACACGCCCCTGCCCCCTTGCCAAGGAAGTGACCATGACGCTGCTGACCCGCCCCGAAGGTGCCCTTGCCGAGGACTTCCACATCTCGCGGCGCACCGCGGCGAGCATGTTCTTCGTCGGTTACGCGCTCGCCGCGGTGGCCGCCGATGCCGCCCCGATCCTCACCCCCGTCGACGATCTGGTGATCGAAGAGGCGCTGATCCCAAATGGTGCCGCCAAGCCGCTGCCGGCCTATGTCGCGCGGCCGAAAGGCAAGGCGCGCCACGCGACAATCGTCGTGGTCAACGAGATTTTCGGCATCCACGACTATATCAAGGATATCTGCCGCCGGCTGGCGAAGCTCGGCTATGTCGCGGTCGCGCCCGATTTCTTCTATCGCTCGGGCGTCAGCCTGCCGGCAATGACCGACTTCAAGCAGATCATCCCCATCGTCCAGCAGGCCAGCGTCGAACAGGTCGATGGCGACGTTCGCGCCACCACCGATTGGATCAAGACCCGGCCGTTCGGCGATGCGAAGCGCATCGGGATCACCGGTTTTTGCTGGGGCGGCGCGGTGGTATGGCGCAGCGCGATGGTTGACCCGGACATTCGCGCCGGGGTGGCATGGTATGGCCAGCTCAAGCCGCTCATCGCGCGCGCTGCCGAGCTCAAGGCGCCCGTACTCGGCCTTTATGGCGGGCTCGACCAGGGGATTCCCGCGGCGGATCGCGACGCGATGATTGCGGCGCTCGCCGCCGCCGGCAAGACCAGTTCGTGCATCCATGTCTATCCCGACGCGCAGCACGGCTTTCACGCCGATTATCGCGCCAGCTACAACGAGGCCGACGCGCGGGATGGCTGGACGAAGATGCTGGCACATTTCGCCACCAATGGCGTCGTGTAGGCGCGACGTGACGTCACAACCCTTTCCGATCGACGCCGTCCGCGCGCGCTTTCCTGCCCTCGCAATGTGTGACGCGGGCGGGCAGCGCGTCTATTTCGACGCGCCGGGCGGCACGCAGATCTGCACCGACGCCATCGATCGCATGGTCGCGCACCTGCGCAGCGGCACCGCCAATGCCGGGGGCAGCTTCGCCAGTTCGGTCGACACCGATGCGGTGAGCGCGGCGGCGCATGCCGCGATGGCCGATCTGCTCGGCGGCCAGCCGGGCGAGATCGCCTTTGGGCCGAATATGACGTCGCTCACCTTCGCGCTGTCGCGCGCGCTGGCGCTGCAGTGGCAGGCGGGCGACGAGATCGTGTTGAGCCGGCTCGACCATGATGCCAATGTCTCGCCCTGGCTGCTCGCGGCGCGCGATCGCGACGTCGTCGTGCGCTGGATCGACCTCGATCCCGACAGCGGCACGTTGCGGCTCGACGAGCTTCCCGGCCTGCTCGGCGCGCGTACTCGGCTGGTCGCGGTCGGCGGGGCGAGCAACGCGCTCGGCACGATCAACGATCTGCGCGCGATCATCGACATCGTGCGCGCACACAGCGCCGCGCTGATCTTCGTCGATGCGGTGCAATCGGTGCCGCATCTGCCGACCGATGTCGTCGCGCTAGGCTGCGATTTCCTTGCCTGCTCGCCTTACAAATTCTTCGGGCCGCATCAGGGCGTGCTGTGGGGCCGCGCCGATCTGCTCGACACGCTCACCGCCTTTAAAGTTCGCCCCGCCGCCAACCAACCGCCGGCGGTGCGCTTCGAAACCGGCACGCCCTCGTTCGAAGGACAGTCCGGCGTGCTCGGCACGATCGAGTATCTCGAATGGCTCGGCCGCGAGGTCGCGCCCGGTGTGAACGATCGCCGCAGCGCATTGCTGGCGGCGATGACGGCGTGCATCGGCTATGAAAGGACACTGGGCGAGCGACTGCTCGCCGGCCTCGCCACCGTCCCGGGCTTGCGGCTCTACGGCCCACCGACGATGGACGGTCGCGTCCCGACCTTCGCCTTCACGCTAGCGGGTCAGGATCCGGCGGCGATCGCCGCGCACCTTGCGCGCCACGCGATCAACGCCTGGTCGGGGCATTTCTATGCGGTCGAGCCGATCGCACGGCTCGGCCTCGCGGATGTGGGCGGGCTGCTGCGCGTCGGGCTATGCCATTACAATGAAGCGGGTGAGGTCGACCGGCTGATCGCGGCGTTATGGGAACTGACGAGCGGCTGACGTCGTGCCGGTCAGGCGAGCGCGGCAAGCGCCCTGGCGACACCGTCCATGGTGAAGGGTTTGGCCAGCGTCGGGCGCTCGCGGTGCGCCTCGATCAAGCCGTCCTGCGTCCCGCCCGTTGCAAAGACGAAGGGTATGCCCTGTGCCGCCAGCGCGTCGGCGATCGGCCAGCTCTGCTCGCCGCCGCGCAAATTGACGTCGAGGATCGCGGCGTCGATCCCCCCGGCGGCGATCAGTTCGAGCGCCGCGGCGACCGTATCGGCAGTTCCCGCGAGCGTCTTTTCGAGAACCTCGAGAAAGTCCTCGAGCATCATCGCGATCAGGGGTTCGTCCTCGACCAGGAGGATGCGTTGCGGGCCACTCATGCAACGTCACTAGCGGCGGCTTTACCGCGCCGCCAGTTCATTTCGCGGCCAGCACCCGTTGCGTCGCCTCGGCAAGTTCCTGGACCGAAAAGGGCTTGGCGAGGAAGGCGACATTGTCGAGGTCGATCGACTTGCGCAGCTGCTCCTCGGCATAGCCAGACATGAACAGGATCGGCAGGTCGGGATAACGCGCGCGGACGTGTCGCACCATCGTCGGCCCGTCCATCAGCGGCATCACCACATCGGAGATCAGCAGGTCGGGCTTTTCGCAGCGTGCGAGCAGTTCGAGCGCCGCCTCGCCATGCTCTGCCGTCAGCACGGTGTAACCCTGCCGGCTCAGTGCCCGCTCGGCGACGGCACGGACCATGTCCTCGTCCTCGACCAGCAGGATCGTGCCCGAGCCCCACAGGTCGGTCGGCTTCTCGTCGCGCCTGATCGGTGTAACGACCTTGGTCGGCGACGGCGCCGGCGCACTATGGACCGGCAGATAGATGGTGAAGGTCGTCCCCTGCCCCAGTTTCGAATCGGCGAAGATGTAGCCGCCCGATTGCTTGACGATGCCATAGACCGTCGAAAGCCCGAGGCCGGTGCCCTTGCCGACCTCCTTGGTGGTGAAAAAGGGCTCGAAGATCTTGGGCAGGATATCGGGCGGGATGCCGCCGCCGGTATCGGCCACCTCGAGCGCGATATAATCGGCGATCGGCATGATGTCCGACCCCATCCTGCGCACCTCGTCGGCGGCAACCGCGAAGGTGTTGATCGACAGCTTGCCGCCGCCGCGCGGTTCCCTGGCGAGGATCGCGTCGCGCGCATTGACCGCGAGATTGACGACGACCTGTTCGAGCTGCCCGGGATCGGCGCGGACCGGCCCGAGATTGCGGCCATGCTTGACGGTCAGCGCCACCGTCTCGCCGAGCAGCCGCTTGAGCAGGTTCGACACCTCGGAAATCACGTCGGGCAGCTGCAGTACCTGCGGCCGCAGCGTCTGCTGACGCGAAAAGGCCAGCAGCTGGCGCGTCAGGCTTGCCGCGCGGTTCGAATTGGCGCGGATCTGCTGGATGTCGTCATAATCGCTGTCGCCGGGCGAATGGCGCATCAGCATCAGGTCGCAATGGCCGATGATCGCGGTGAGGATGTTGTTGAAATCGTGCGCCACGCCGCCGGCGAGCTGGCCGACCGCCTGCATCTTGGTCGCCTGCGCCACCTCGCGCTTGAGCCGGCTTTCCTCGCTATTATCCTTCAGACTGAGCAGCACCGACGCCTCGCCCAGCCCGCGCGCGCCGGCGATCGACATCGCCACCGGCTCGTCGGGATGGTCCTTCAGCCGCACCGCGAGATCGGTCGAATGCGTTGCGCCGCCGGCAAAGCGGCGAATCGCATCGGCGACCACCGCCTTGTCCTCGCGCACCACCAGATCGCCGGGATAGAGCGGCGGGGATGCCGGATCGACCTGCGCGGCGCGCACGAACGCGTCGTTCATTTGCAGGAAGCGCCCGTCGTCGCCGACCAGCGCCATGCCGAACGGCATCAGCGAGACGAGGCTGCGGACATGCGCGGTGATGCTCGCACCGATCGCCGGGGTCTCATTCTCCTCCTCGTCGAGCAGCGCGATCAGCATCGGCACCCCGTCGCCCTCGAGAAAGGGGATCTGCAGCACGCGCAGCGTCGTGCCGCCCAGCCCCTCGCGCTCGAAGCGCACCTGGCCGTGGCTATCGGTGATCAGGAAACGGGCGAAATCGCGCCCGGTGATCGCGCCCTCTTCATGGCCCATCGCGCGCGCGCGCAGCACGCGGTTGGCGGCACTGACCCGTCCGTCGGAATCGATCAGCGCGGTCATGATGCCCGCCGACGCCAGCCGGTCGCCGATCGCGCCGGCGATCATGCCCTCGACATCGCTGGCAAGGTCGAGCCCCTGCGCGCCGCCGAAGCGCCACACCAGCATGTCCTCGGCATCGCCGGCGCGCGTCACCTCGACCGACAGCGGCGTGCCGCGCGAGACCAGCCGCGGAACGCGCGCCATGCCGTCGCGCCACGCCGCACGCCCCGCCGCGCCGAGCAACGAGGCGTCGGCATCGCCGATCGGCAGCGCGGGTG
>NZ_JARYTI010000029.1 GCF_029911635.1 Sphingomonas sp. AR_OL41 | reverse complement strand
TCTGCGCGTAGGCCGGCTGGATCGCGGCCGGCGTAGTCACGCGCGGCGCGACCACTGGCGGAGCAGGGATCGCCGCCAGCACCGGCGCGGGAGTATCGGCGCGCGGATGGGGGGCGGGCAGGGGCTCGCCGCCGGCATAGCCCTGGCTGAACGCCGCCGGCGTGCCCCACCAGCCCTGCCAGCGATGGAAGAAGTGCGCACCGATCGCCGCGGTCATCACCAGGCTGCGGTTCCAGCGCGGCGTCACGGCATAGGTGTGGTAATGCGTCGCGAGGCCGACGGGCGCGAACACCCGGCCGCCCAATGCCGCCGCCGCGACCTTCGCCGCGCGGATCCAGTAATCGCGGTTCGGCACGCGCGCCGCCGCGCCATCACAGGCGAAGCTGAACTGGCAGCCGCTATGTTCCGATCCCTGATAGACCACGCCGCACACCGTCGCCGGAAAGGCCGGGTGGCGCACGCGGTTGAGCACGACCTGCGCCACCGCCTGCTGCCCGGCATCGGGCTCGGTCGCCGCCTCATAATAGACCGCGGCGGTCAGGCATTGCAGCGCGCGGCCCTTGTCGACCGCGCTGGCCTTGTTCATCGAAAAGGGCTGGGCGGGGTGGATGCTGGCATCGGCGGCATAATCGCCTGCACCGGGCGGCAGCGGGAGATCGGGCAGCGCGATGCTCCCGGTCGCGCCGGCGATTGCGGTCTCGGCGGCAGGTGCTGCGGCGACGGCCGGCTCGGGCTCGTCGGCATAGAGCATCGCCGCGCCGGGGAAATGCTCCAGCGCCTCGTAACCGGTCGGCACGGGCGGCGCCTCGGCGACGGCATCGGGTCGTGCGACGATCGCGCGCAGCGCGGCATGCGCCGAAACGCCGGCGCAGATGACGAACGCGATGGCGAGCGCGCCGACCCGGCTCAGCCGGCGCATGCGAAACCATTCCCTGATCGCGAACAAACTCATCGGCGCGGTGCGCTCCCACCGCCGGAACACACCGGCGCCTTGCGCCATAGCGCGAATTCGTTAGCGAATCCGTCGCGAAATTTGCCGTGTATCGCCGCGAAACACTTGATGGTTAACGTAATTCTTTCGGCAGGCCGGGTCGCGTCGCTACCCGCGCGCCTTGCCCAGCCCCGGCACCAGCATGCCGACGCGGCTGCGATAATCGGCATAGTCCGGGCCGATATCGCGCAGCAGGTCGCGCTCCTCATAGCTGATCGCGATCAGCACATAGAGCGTCATCCCGCCGGCCAGCAGCGCATGCCCGACGGTCATCGTCGGAATCGCCCAGAAGGAGATCAGGAAGCCGGTATAGAGCGGGTGCCGCACCCATTTGTAGAACAGCGGCTCACGCAGTTCGCTGGTGGGCGCGGCGTGCCCGCGCACTTGGCGCCAATGCTGGGCGAGGCCGAACAGCTCGAAATGGTCGAGCAGCCAGGTGCTGACAAACACCATGCCCCAGCCGAGGAAAAACAGTCCCCACAGCACGCCCGCTGGCCACGGCATGCGCACGTCCCAGACGATCGCGCCGATCGGCCGCCACAGCGCGACCATCGCGAGCACCGCAACGCTGCTCATCATCACATAGAGGCTGCGTTCGAGCACCGGCGGCACGCTGCGCGTCAAAACCGCCTTAAATCCGGGGCGTGCCATCACGCTGTGCTGCACGCCGAACAGCGCGATGGCGAAGATGTCGCAGGCAATCGCGACCGGCAGCGACGCCGGGGGCCCGCGATCCACGCTCACCGGCACGTACAGATCGCCGACGAAACCGATCAGATAGAGAAAGACGGCCGAGAAAACGACATAGGCCAGGATCCCGAAGGCGAATTGCAGGTATTTCATGATCGCTGCTCCCCTGGCCGCGCTGCCGTCATTACTGCGGGCTGCGACAAATCTGAACCGCGAAGCGCGTTAGCCATTTTCGCTCTTGTCGGGTAAGTACGGAGCGGTGCCGCGCCGTCCAAGTTTCGCGCCAGCGGCTTTCGCCCATCATGGCGCAAAGGCCTTGCCACCCGGGGTTATGTCATCGCGCTTTGTCTTATTTGCCGATCTTCACGCGCAACCCCAGCACGACCGCGTCGCGACGTCGCGCGTCGCTGCCGGGATTGGCGACATATTGCAGGTCGGGCTGGAGGCTCAGCCAGTCGGCGATGGCCGCGCGGTAGCTCGCCTCTACGATTAGCTCGCGACGGTCGGTCGGGTTGCCGGCCTGAATCTGGAACTGCCGATACCGCCGGCTGAAATTGGCCGAGGCGAAGGCGATGCCGACCTCGTCCTCCGTGCGCCCACGGAACGGCCCGGCATAGACGAGGCCGCCGCCGAGATAGCTGGCGATCATATTGTAGCGCGGATCGGCAATGCCGAAACGCAGCCAGCCCGACAGCCCCTTGGGCGGGTCGTCGCGCGTGCCCGAGAAACGATGCTCGGCAATGATATAGCCGCCCTTGTAGCCACGGCCGGTCGCCGTGCCGGGGAGTGCGGCAACATCCTCGAACCGCGCGGTATAGCCCCAGCCGCCGAGCGCGAGCTTGGTGCCGCCGCGCAGATACTCGAGTTCGCCGACGAGCAGCGCGCCGTCGCGTCCCGACAGTTTGATCGCGGTGCGCGCAGGATGCTCGGGGTCGCCCGGCACGCCGTCGAGCACCGCGACCCGCGCCAGCCAGTTGCTGCCGAACTTCACCTCGCCGCGCAGCGCGAGCGAGGTCACCGGGAAGATCGACGGCCCGTTGCGCCCCGATTGCGAGAAATCGGGGCCGATGCCGTGCGACGAGAGCAGGAACAGCCCGCCGCTGCGCGTCGTGTCGAATTCCGCGTTGAGGTTGTAGAGCCCGAACTTGAGCGACGCCCGCTGCCCGATATCCTGTTCAACCCATGCCTCGAACAGGCGCAGCGCGCGGACGTCGGTCTCGACATTGGAGACGCTCTGCACGTCGCCGACCAGCTCGGTCGAGAAGGGCGTGCCGTTATTGTAGAGGCCGTAGACGAACAGCCTCGCCCCCTTCCACCCGACCAGGCGCTCAGCATCGACCGAGACCTGCAGGTCGACATTGTCGAGATAGCGCGTGCCCGTCGCGATCCCGCCGCGAACATTGCCGCGCAGGTCGGCGGTATACACCACCGACAGCGTCACGGGGGCGGCCGGCCGTTCATTGGCCGATGCCGGCGCGCCGCTTGGCCGCTCGTCCTGGCCGAAGGCCGGCGCGGCGAACAGCAGCGCCGCAAGGCCCGCGGCCCGCCAGATCACACGGCGTCTTCCAGCGAGAAGCGATCATCCGCCTCGTCATAGGCGAAGACCTCGGCATAGCGCCCCCAATGTGTCACCGTGCGCAGCGTCTCGTCGGCATATTCCGGCGACATATGGTCCTCCAGCTCGTCGCGGAAGCGGCGCGCCGGGGCGACATGACCGGCACGCTCATCGAGCACACGGCGGATATGTTGCGCAAGCGGCACATGCGCGAGCAGCGCCTGGGCGAACATCGCCTTGCGTGTATCGACATCGGCCTGGGCATAGCGCCGCGCCGCCGGGGTGAGCTGGATGTCGGCGCCGTGCAACTCGGCGAAGCGCATCAGCTGCAGCGTCTCGGCCATCGGGAACAGCTCGTCGATCTCGAGCTGCAGCTGGTCGGCAAGGTCGGCCATCGCGGCGCGACCGTCGAACGGGCTGGCATCGACCTCCTCGATCAACCCGGCCAGCGCGTTGGTCGAGACGCGCGGCAGCATCGTCTGGATGCTCGCGCCGGGCAACGCGCCGTCGCGGCTCGGCCCGGCCGGGGCTCGCGCGGTCATCCGCGCATAGATGTCGTCGACCAGCGCGCGGAACGCCGGGTCAAGCCGGTCGCGCGGCTGCGGCAGGTCGACCCTGATCTCGGCCGCGACGCGGCCAGGGTTGGACGAAAAGACCAGGATACGATCGCACATCAGCACCGCCTCCTCGATATTGTGCGTGACGATCAGGATCGACTTGATCGGCATCCGCCCTTCGGCCCACAGGTCGAGCAGGTCGGTGCGCAGCGTCTCGGCGGTCAGCACGTCGAGCGCCGAAAAGGGCTCGTCCATCAGCAGCAGCGACGGGTTGACGACGATCGCGCGCGCCAGCCCGACGCGCTGGCGCATCCCGCCCGACAGTTCCTTGGGATAGGCATTCTCGAACCCGTCGAGCCCGATCAGGTCGATCGCGGCGAGTGCGCGCGTGCGGCGCTCGTCTTGCGGCACGCGCAGTGCCTCGAGCCCGAGTTCGACATTCTCCAGCACGGTCAGCCACGGAAACAGCGCGAAGGTCTGGAACACCATGCTGACGGTGGGCGTCGCGCGCCCCTCGCCGGTAACGAAGCGGATCGCGCCCTCGTCGGGCGCCATCAGCCCGGCGATCGAACGCAGCAGCGTCGATTTGCCCGAGCCCGAGCGGCCGAGCAGCCCGACGACTTCATTCTCGTTGAGCGTCAGCTCGACATCGTCGAGCACCAGCAGCCCGCCGCCGCCGGCCTTGCCATAGCGGTGCGAGACATGTTCGACCGTGACGAGCGGCAGGGTCGCTGCGGGGCGGTTGAGGACAGTGGCCATATAATCCTCCTCTGATCAGCCGAGCCGCAGGCGGCGGTCGGCATAGGCATAGAGCGGCCGCCACAGCAGCCGGTTGAAACCGATGACGAAGATCGACATCACCGCGATGCCCAGCGTCACGCGCGGATAGTCGCCGGCGGCGGTGGCGCGGGCGATGTAGCTGCCGAGACCCGTCGCCTCGAGATGCTCGTGCCCCCACGACACCGCCTCGGCGACGATGCTGGCGTTCCACGATCCGCCCGAGGCGGTCAGCGCGCCGGTGACATAATAAGGGAAGATGCCGGGGATGATCAGCCGCCGCCACCATTGCCAGCGCTTCACCCCGAACATGCCGGCCGCCTCGCGCAGATCATTGGGGATCGCGCTCGCCCCGGCGATGACGTTGAACAAGATGTACCACTGCGTGCCGAGCACCATCAGCGGCGACAGCCAGATATCGACGTTGAGGTGCCAGCGCACGATCGCGATCACCGCGAAGGGGAACAGCACATTGGCGGGGAAGGCGGCGAGGAACTGCGCCACCGGCTGGAGCCGCTCGGCCCAGCGCGGCCTGAGGCCGATCCACACCCCGATCGGCACCCAGATCAGGCTGGCGACGGCGATCAGCAGCAGCACGCGCAGCATCGTCACCATGCCGGAACCGAAGGCGAGCAGCGCATCGCCCCAGGCGAGGTTGCGTGCGACATAACCGACCACCAGCCACGCCGCGGCAAGCGACGTGATGGCGACCAGCACCAGCCACAGCCCGCGCCCGATCCGCCCGCGCCGCGCGTCGTCGCGCCGTGCCGGGCGCCGCGCCGCGCGCGTGTCGATCGCCATCAGCAACCGGCCGAGCCCGGTCAGCGGCGCGAACAGCACCGGCAACAACCGGGTGCGGCGGAACAGGTCATAGGCCCAGCTGCGCGGCGCATCCTGCGATGCGGTCTGCTCGAAGCGGAAGCGATCGGCCCAGGCGACGACCGGGCGGAACACCAGCTGGTCGTAGAGCAGGATGACCACCGCCATCGCGCCGACCGCCCAGCCGACCGCGCGGAAATCCTGCCGCTCGATTGCCAGCGCCAGCCACGATCCGATCCCCGGCAGCATGATCTGCGTGTTGCCGACGCTGATCGCCTCGGAAGCGACGACGAAGAACCAGCCGCCCGACATCGACATCATCGCATTCCACACCAACGCCGGCGTGGCGAAGGGCAGTTCCAGCCGCAGGAAACGCCGCCACGGCGACAGGCCGAAACCGCGCGTCACTTCCTCCAGATCGGCCGGCACCGAGCGCAGCGACTGGTAGAAACTGAACGCCATGTTCCACGCCTGGCTGGTGAAGATCGCGAAGATCGCGGCCAGCTCGACCCCGAACTGCTCGCCCGGAAACAGCCCCATGAAGAAGGTGACGGTAAAGGTCAGGAAGCCGAGAATCGGCACCGATTGCAGGATGTCGAGCGCCGGCACGATGACCATCTCGGCGCGCCGGCTGCGCGCGGCGAGCGTCGCGACGATGAAGGTGAACACCAGCGACGCGCCGAGTGCGGCAAACATGCGCAGCGTCGTGCGCAGCGCATAGCCGGGCAGGTTCCACGGATCGAGCGTCACCGGCGCGATGCGCAGCCGCGCGAGCGGCTCGCTCATCCCTTCCGCGCCGCGAATGACCAGCACCGCCGCGCCAGCCAGCAGCATAAAGGCGATCACATCGGCCCAGCTCGGTGCCGGGGCGACGCGCAGCAGGCGCGAAAAGCTGCGCATACCGGTGGTGGGCGGTATCTTGCTCATGTCTCACCTCGTTCGGGCGCCATCGGCGGCAGCCCGGGGCGAGACTGAGGGATCAGGCTCGGACGGGCGCCTCCGACGGCGCGGACAATCGACTGCTACTGTCGCTTGGCATGGGTCTGGTTGTTCCTGATCGTCGGCGAGTCGCCGACCGGCGGGCGATTGCTCCCGCACCGCAGCATTGTCAATTGCTCCGGGCGCGCGCGATGGCGATGGTCAGGCGTCGTCGCGGTACAGCGCCCAAACGCTCGCCAGGTCCTGCACGACATGGCCGAGCGACTTGTAGACAGTGACCTCGTCCGCCGAGCGGCGCCCGGCGATCGTGCCCGCCAGCACCTCGCCGATTTCGGCGACGATGTGGTCGTCGCCGATCAGCCCGGCGTCGCGCGCGCGGCGGAATTCGCCGCCCTGCGCCAGCACGCCCTCGCGGCTGTCGACGAAGAAGCGCGACCGCACCACCAGCGCATTGTCGACCTCGGCCGGCCCGGCATGGCTCGATCCGACGAGGTTGAGATGCGTGCCCGGCCGCACCCAGTCGCTTTCGAGGATCGGGTCGTGCGCCGCGCTGACCGTGCAGATGATGTCGGCATCGACCACCGCGCCGTGCACCGTCTCGCTCGCCGCGATGGCGAAATCGAACTCATCCTCCATCTTCGCGACGAACGCCGCCGCGCGCTCCGGCGAGCGCCCCCACACCCGCACCATTTCGAGCGGGCGGACCTGCGCGATCGCGCGGATATGCGTCGCGGCCTGCTCGCCATAGCCGAGCACCGCCATCCGGCACGCATCGGGCCGCGCCAGCGCATCGGTCGCCACCGCGCTCGCCGCAGCGGTGCGGATCGCGGTGATCTCGCCGGCATGCGCGACGCACACCGGTGCGCCGCTTTCGGGGTCGAACAGCACGACCACGCCCTGGTGCGATTGCCGCCCATGCGCGAAATTGTCGGCATAGACGCTGATCAGCTTGGCCCCGAACGGCCCGTCGGCTGCCAGCGCGCCGGGCATGATGCCGAACAGCCGCTTCTCGCTGAGCGGAATGATCGAGCGCAGCAGCTGCCGCGTCTCTCGGCAAGAAAAGGCGATCATCGCGTCGCGCACGATCGGGATGCAGCGCTGATAGGTCAGCCGCCGGCGGACTTCGTCGCGATCGATCATGCGCATGGGGAAGGCTCCGCAAAAGAGGATAGGGGGCGTGCCGCCGCCTTGCGCCATGCCGGACACGCGACCAAACAGAAACCGACCATGGGCGCAAAATGGCGCCGACCTGCGCCGACCGGGTCTGGTGTTGCGGCGCAAACGGCGACACTATCCTGCGGTCGGCCTTGTCGGCCACGCCCCCGCGAAGGCAGGAACAAGCCATGGATACCCGCCACCTCGTCGATCCCGAAGTCGCGCCGATGCTCGATCTCTGGCCGACCATGACGCTCGCCGCCGACACGCTCGACGCGGTGCGCAATCGCGAGATGCCGGTCATGCCGTTCGACGCCTCCGGCAGCACGCTGACGGTGCGCTCGGTGCCCGGCCCGGCCGGCGCGCCCGATATCGGGCTGAACATCTATTTGCCCGACGATGCGACGCGGCCGCTGCCCTGCATCTACCATATCCATGGCGGCGGCTATGTCCTCGGTAGTGCCGCGATGGGCGAGCCGCGCCACCGCCCGCTGGTCAAGGCGCTGGGCTGCGCCTTGGTCTCGGTCGATTATCGCCTCGCGCCCGAGACACCGCATCCCGGCCCGGTCGAGGATTGCTATGCCGGGCTCGCCTGGCTCGTCGCCAATGCCGCTGCGCTCGGTATCGACTCCGCGCGGATCGGTGTGATGGGCGAGAGCGCCGGCGGCGGCCTTGCCGCGGCGCTGGCGCTGCTCGTCCGCGATCGCGGCGATTTCGCGCTGGCCTTTCAGCATTTGATCTATCCGATGCTCGACGACCGCACCTGCGTCACTGCCGACCCGCACCCTTTTACCGGTGAGTTCATCTGGACCCCCGCGAGCAACCATTTCGGTTGGTCCTCGCTGCTTGGCCACGAGCCCGGCCGTGAGGGTGTCTCGCCCTATGCAGCACCGGCGCGCGCCGCCGATCTCGCCGGTCTGCCGCCGACCTTCATCTCGACCGGCGCGCTCGACCTCTTCGTCGAGGAGGATCTCGATTACGCCCGCCGCCTGATCCGCGCCGGCGTGCCGACCGAACTCCACGTCTTCCCCGGCGGCTTTCACGGTTACGACATGATGCCCGGCGCGCGCGTCAGCGCCGCAGCGGCAACGGCGAGCCGCGAGGCTCTGCGGCGCTTCCTCCACGGCTGATCGCGCCACTGCCCGCTTCGTGCTATGACGCTGGCCTGCCCTGCACCTGTGGAGGCGACCATGCATATCCCGCCCGGCTTCACCAAGCTGTTCCCCTATATCTTCGTCAGCGATGCGCCGGCCTATCTCGACTTCCTCGCCGACGGGCTGGGCGGCGAGATCATCGGCGTGCATCGCTCGCCCGACGACGTGGTACGCAACGCCCATGTCCGCTTCGGCGACACCACGATCATGGTCAGCGAAGCGGTGGACGGTTGCGAGCCGTCGCGCGGGACACTCTACCTCTACGTCCCCGACGCCGACGCCGCGATGGCCCGCGCCGTCGCGGCCGGCGGCGTGGCGACGATGCCCGTCGCCGAAATGCCATATGGCGAGCGCCAGGGCGGCGTCACTGACCCCTCGGGGAATATCTGGTGGCTGTCGCAGCGGCTTTCGGCGGGGCCTTATTGAGCGCGGCGCTGTTGGATGCTTGCCGCCATTTCATGCGGAGAAGAGCTGCCGGGCGGGAGCCGCGAATATAGGTCGCGGGTTCCTCTAAACTTGCCTCGACACTTGACGCGCTGCGGGAGCTAGGCACATCATTCCGCATCGGGGAATCTTGAGTACCGCACGCGTGAAGTTTCGACGCTGTCTAAAAGAATTCGGCATGGTGCTCAGGGCAATTGCTCTTGTCGGCTTTGCAATGGCGCTGTCCGCGTCGTACGCCAAAGCGCCGTCGGCACGTCATTCTATTATAGTGTTCCTTGCGCCCCTGCATGGATGTGCCGGTCGGGGTAGGGCCTTCAAAATCCGGAATACATCGACGTCAAGGATGATCGTGGCAACGATATTAAATTCCAGGGGGGTGTATGAAGATTTCACTCTTAGCCCGCTGGAAGTGCGCTTTGTCTCATGTGAGCAATATAAGAGTGACCTTTCGGCTATTGCCTACGAAGTGACGGGGGCCAAATATGTCCGTGCGCGGCGCAGCTGAATTTTACGAGACTGCGCTCTTTTGAATTCCTCATTTTCAGGTTCTATTGCCCCTGCGCTCGTGCTCTCGAACGCAGCTAACCACCGAGCAAAACCATTCGGACCGCTCTTATGTCGGGCTCCGAACGGTCAGCCATTCTCACCGGCGAGCGGCAGTCGCGTGTGCGCCGCCCAACCCCAGCCCCTTGATGTTTCGCCGCAAATGCTGAAACCCCCGGCCGTCGGCATCCGTTACGTGCCGACGGGGCTGCCGGGAAACGAACGATGACGTACGTCCACGACGACAGTGCCCCGTTTCCCGAACGACCGCCGGCCGAAATGCCGGCGCTCGCCGCCGCGTTCGACTGGGCTGCGACGCCGCTCGGGCCGCGCGCCTCCTGGTCGCCGGCGCTGGCGCTGTCGGTCGATATCGTCATGGCGTCGGGTTTCCCGATGGCGCTGCGCTGGGGCGTCGATTTCGTCTTGATCTACAATGACGGCTATCGCCCGATCCTCGGCGGCAAGCATCCCGCGGGGTTTGGGCGGCCGATCCGCGAGGTCTGGCCCGAAGTATGGCCGCGGATCGAACCGACCCACCGCGCGATCCTCGACGGCACGAGCGAGGCGGTGTTCGTCGAGGACGCGGTGCTGCGCATCCAGCGTCATGGCGCGCGCTGGGAGGATGCCAGCTTCACGCTGAGCTACAGCCCGGTGCCCGATCCGAGCGCCGCGAATGGCATTGGCGGCGTCTTCGTCGCTGCGGTCGAGACGACGCTGCGCGTCCAGGTCGAGCGCGAGATGGAAGAAGCAGTCGCGGCGCGGACGCGCGAGCGCGACCGGCTGTGGCTGACCTCGCAGGATCTCCAGCTCGTGCTCGATGACAACGGGATCGTCCGCGCCGCCAGTCCGGCCTGGACGCGCATGCTCGGCTGGTTGCCGGAGGAGATCGCCGGCCGTAGCTGCCTCGATCTGGTCGAGCCCGAGTTTCGCGCCGTCACGCAGGGTGCGCTGGAGCGGGCGGTCAGCGACGTGCTGCCGGCCGTCGAGGTCCGCTGTCTGCACCGCGACGGCGGCGCACGCTGGATCTCGTGGGTCGCCGCGCCCGATGAAGGGCTGGTCTATGCCAGCGGGCGCGACATCGACGCCGAGAAGAGCGCCGCCGCCGAACTCGCCGCCGCGCAGGAGGCGTTGCGCCAGGCGCAGAAGATGGAGGCGATCGGCCAGCTGACCGGCGGTATCGCGCATGATTTCAACAACCTGCTCGCCGGCATCACAGGCAATCTCGAACTGCTTGGTCGGCGCGTCGCGCAAGGGCGGCTCGACGCGCTGCCGCGCCATGTCGATGCCGCGCAGGAGGGGGCGCGCCGCGCCGCCGCGCTGACCCAGCGCCTGCTCGCCTTTTCGCGCCGCCAGACGCTCGATCCGCGTCCGCTCGATATCAACCGGCTGGTGCGCACCATGGCCGAGCTGATCGGACGCACCGTCGGGCCCGCCATCACGATGGAGGTGGTCGGCGCAGCCGGGCTGTGGCCGACCCTGGCCGACCAGAACCAGCTCGAAAACGCGCTGCTCAACCTTTGCATCAACGCGCGCGACGCGATGCCCGATGGCGGCCGCCTGACGATCGAAACCGCCAACAAATGGCTCGACGACCGTGCCGCGCGCGATCGCGACCTGCCGCGCGGGCAATATGTCTCGCTGTGCGTCAGCGACACCGGCACGGGTATGGCGCCCGACGTGATCGACCGCGCCTTCGATCCGTTCTTCACCACCAAGCCGCTCGGTCAGGGCACCGGGCTCGGCCTGTCGATGATCTACGGCTTCGCGCGCCAGTCGGGCGGGCAGGTGCGGATCTATTCCGAGGTCGGCGACGGCACCACGATGTGCCTCTATCTGCCACGCTTCGCCGGCGAGATCGACGAGGAGTATGGGGCCGCCGTCGTCGCGCAAGCCGATTTCGGCGGGCATGGCGAAACCGTGCTGGTGGTCGACGACGAGGAAGCGATCCGCACGCTCGTCGCCGATGTGCTGGGCGAAGCCGGTTATCACGTCATCACCGCCGAAGACGGACCGTCGGCGTTGCGTCGGCTCGAGAGCGATGTGCGCGTCGATCTGCTGATCACCGATGTCGGCCTGCCCGGCGGCATGAATGGTCGCCAGGTCGCCGACGCGTCGCGCGTGTCGCGTCCCGGGCTGAAGGTGCTGTTCATCACCGGCTATGCCGAAAACGCCGTGGTCGGTAACGGTCGGCTCGACCCTGGCATGCAGATCATCACCAAGCCCTTCTCGATCGAGGCGCTCGGCGCGCGGGTGCGCGAGATGATCGACGGCTGAGGGGCAGCAAGCCGGGGACCCGGGATGGAGAATGGCTGGACGGAATCGGCGGCGGCATGGATCGCCGAGCTGGGTGACGGCGGCGATTTCGGCCGGGCCTGCGTGCTCGACCGGCCGATGCTGGAGCGCGTCGCGCGCGGCGACTTCGCGACGGCGCTCGATGTCGGCTGCGGCGAGGGGCGGTTCTGCCGCATGCTCGCGGAACGCGGGATCAAGGCGATCGGCATCGACCCGACCGAACCCTTGCTCGCCGAAGCGCGTCGGCGCGATCCGGCCGGGGACTATCGCCCCGGTCGCGCCGAGCAACTCGATTTCGCCGACGCCTCGTTCGATCTGGTCGTCAGCTACCTGTCGCTGATCGACATCCCTGATCCCGCTGCGGCAATTGCCGGGATGGCGCGCGTGCTGCGGCCGGGCGGGTCGCTGCTGATCGCCAATCTCGCCAGCTTCAGCACCGCCGGCAACTGGTCGGTCGATCTGCTCGGCCGCTTCCGCTTCGCGATCGACCATTACCTTGACGAGCGCGCTGCCTGGGCCAGCTGGCGCGGCATCCGCGTGCGCAACTGGCACCGGCCGCTCGGCAGCTACATGGCGCTGCTGCTCGACGCCGGGCTCGAACTGCGCCACTTCGCCGAGCCGGCGCCCTATGGCGGCGATCCGCGCCGCGTCGCGCGCTATCGTCGCGCACCGTGGTTCGTGATCATGGAGTGGCAAAAGCCGTCTTCATGATGGTGAGGCATCTCCGCCAGCATTGCCGGCGTATCATCGCGATCCGCGCTTCAAGCTGCGCAGCTCACGGCGCGAAATGACACGTAACGTGCCGCAATCGCTCCAGCATAACCTTAGTTAAAGCTGCCCAACTAACGTATAAGATGCACATCATATCGGTGCTATTCGATGTCGCATTTGTACGATGCGTCAAGCATCGGCGATAGACGGGGATAAATATACGACGAGATTGTCGGTCATATTAAGATGAACGCCTTTTTATTCTTGCCGCCTTCCGGTGCAGGGAACAGCATGGCGGCACCGCGCGGCGCGAGTCGCGCGGGTACGGCGCGGTCGTCACGAGGCGATCGTCGGTCCGGGGGTCGCAATCCATTCTGTTCCCGGGGGATTGCGTGGCGCGGTGGAAGCTAATGGTATTGGGTGTTGCTGCTGCCGCACGGGTCGGCGGTGCGCCCATTGCCGTACCGCCTAATTGCTGGCCGCTGTTCGGCTACCTGCTCGCCACGCCGCGGCGCGAGGCGCCACGCGATGCGCTCGCCATGGCGATATGGCCCGATCATGAGAGTGATGCTGCGCGCCATTCGCTGGCCAGCGCACTTTATCGCATCAGGAGCGCGTTCGGCGATCTCGCCTGTCCGATCGAGGCCAGTGGCGAGCGCGTCCGGCTGCGGCTCGATGACGCCTTGTGGGTCGATATGCTCGCCTTCGAACGCCGCGCCGCGCCGCTCGCCGCGATTGCGCGCACGGTGGTGCTCGATGCGTCGGCGCGGCGCCGGCTGCACCGCGCGCTGCACGGCTATGGCGGCGATTTCATGCCGATGGTCGATGCCGAATGGGCGCTGATCGAGCGTGAGCGGCTGCGCTGCCTACGGCTCGATGCGCTCTACGCGCTGGCCGGCATGCATGCCGGTGCCGATGACTGGCGCGCCGTCGTTGCCACCACGCGGGCGCTTACCGTTGCCGAGCCGCTGCGCGAGGATGCCCACCGGCTGCTGATGACCGGCTATGCCCGCACCGGCAATCGCGCGCTCGCCTTGCGGCAATATCGCCACTGCGCCGCCGTGCTTGCGGCCGAACTCGGCGTCGAGCCGATGGACGAGACCAGCGCGCTGTACCGCAGCCTGTGCGCTCCGATCAGTCGCTCGGCTGCGGCCGTATCGCCGCCACCGCTCGCTGTGCCGACACCGGGGACGGGCGACCTGCGCGAGGTGCTCGCCGCCACGCGCGACCAGATGCGCACCGCGATCGGCCTGATCGACCACGCGCTCGCGGGGCCGTGATGCCGCGGTGACAGCGCCGTGATCGCGGCGTGACGGGCGCGGTTCACAACGCTTTCCGACTCGGGACTTCAGGTCCCTCGGACGAGCGCGATGAACGGAGCCGACAATGACGATCAGGTCCCAGCCGCTTCGCATTTCACCATCGGTGGCCGCGCCGCCACGCTGGTCGTTCGCGCCTGGCTCGAGCCGGTCTCCGGCGGCGCGCCGGTCCTGCGCGGCACCGTCGCGGAGCTTGGCGGGCGGATGCTCGGTGCGTTCGACAGCCTCGAAAGCCTTGCCGCGCTGGTCGACCGCCATGTCGCCCCGCCCCCCGATCAGCCTGAATGAGGAACCCCGCCATGTATGAGGATTACCCGCTGCTGCGTGCCAGCCTCGCGCCGGCCTATGCTGAGGCCGACGTCCACCAGCTCGATGCCATCGTCCGCCAGATCTATGGCGAGGGTGCCAGCGCCGAGGATGTCGAGGGGTTGTTCGACGATATCGGGCGTGGTCTGTCGCATGCCGCCGGTGCCGTCGGTCATTTCGCGCAACAGGCCGCGCCCGTCATCGGCCGTGCCCTGCCGGCGATGGCGCAGGGCGCGATGGCCGGTTCCGCGCTCGGGCCGTGGGGCGCGCTTGCCGGGGCCGTGGCCGGCGGGGCGGGCGGCATCCTGTCGCAATCCAGCAACCCGACCGCGCGCGCCATTGGCGGCGGCATCGGCAGCGTCAGCAATCTTGTTTCGACCGTGCGCGGCGGTGGCGCCGGCGGCCCGCTTGCCGCGCTCAGTGCGATCGGTGGCGGCGCGCGCGGTGGCGGCGGTAATCCACTGGCCATGCTCAGCGGGGGCGGTGGCGGCGCCGCCAATGGATTGTTCGGCATGCTCGCCCGGCCCGAGACGCTGCAGGCCTTGTCCTCCGCCGCGATGGGCAGCTTCGGTCGGCAGGCAATCCCCGTCGGCGGCCAGCAGGTCCCGGTCCATATGTTGCTCAGCGCGCTCGGTACGCTGGCCAATCGCTCGGCCCACGAGGCGGCGGAATATGATGAATCGGCGGAGCACGTCCCCGGCTTCGTCGCCGAGGCCGGCGAGGCGCTCGGGGTCGACATCGAGGATGCCGAGGGGCGCACCGACACTTTGCTCACGCTGCTGGCGCTGTCGCCGTCGATCTGGGGCCCCAACGCCCAGGCGCGCCCGGTGACGGTCAACGTCGCGCCGCCCGAACCTGCCCCGCCACCCGCCGCGCCGCTCGTCGTCGCCGGCGAGGCCTATGCGATCGAGGATTGGGAGAATGACGAGAGCTGGTCGGTCGGCGAGGCCGAATGGTATGAGGAGGAACCGGCTTATGGTTGATCCGGCCCTCGCGGCGGCCGATCCGGCCGCGCTCGCCCAGCAGATGATCGCCGATCTCCAGCGCAGCAACCCGCAACTCGCGATGCTCGCCCAGATGATGCAGGCGCGCGCTATCGTGCCCGAGCCCGTTGCCGACGATCTCGGCGACGAGGTGCTCGCGCTGGCCGAACGCCTTGCCGAGGCGGAGGCGAGAATCGAGGCGATGAAGCGTCAGGCGCGGCGCCTGTTCGAGGCGCATCGCGGCGCGAGCGAACGCCTCGCCGATCTCGCCGCTGCGCTCGGCGCCTGCGGGCTGTGCTGGGGCGAGGACGATTACTGCCCGAGCTGCCGCGGACGCGGCCGACCCGGGATGGTCAGACCCGATCTCGAATTGCGCGCGCGGCTGCTCGGCCCGCCGCGCCCGCGACCCAGCGTGCCCGAGCAGAACACCACTCACTGACGGCGAAAGGACAGCATCATGTATAGCGCGTTTGAAGATTTCGGCGAACTGCTCGAGGATATCGAGAGCGATGAGTCCGACGAGGCATTCGGTTCCGACGAGGCCGTGCGCGGCCGCGGTCGCGGCCGCGCGATGCCGCGGGTACCGACCGCCAAGCGCGGCAATCCCGTGCCCCAACCGGTTGCCGGCGGCTATGCCACCAAGGCCGAGCTGAACGCCACGGCACAGCGGCTCGACGCGCGCATCGCCACCAACAGCAAGGCGATCACCACCGTCGACGGCCGCACGCGTGCGATCGAGAGCGAGAACCAGAAGCTGCGCGCCAGCCTCAAGCACGAGATCGCCGAGCGCACCAAGGCGACCGATGCACTCAAGAAGGGGCTCGATGAATCGCGCCAGCTCGCGATGATGCTGCCGCTGCTCAGCACGACCGAGACCGCCGTGGTCGCCGGTGTACCCAACGTCGTGGTCGATAATGGCGACCAGATGTCGAAGCTTCTGCCGATCATGCTGCTCAGCGGCGGCTTCGGCGGCTCGTCGGGTTCCGGCGGCGGCATGTTTGGTGGCGATGGCGGGATCGGTCCGCTCGTCATGATGATGGCGCTGACCAAGTGATCCCGCGCAACCCAGGAGACGGAACATGAGGTTCGATCCAAGCGCTTTCGCTGTTGGCACGCTGATCGCGCGCAGGGAGAAAGTGACGGGCGCGGCGGCGACGACTGCCGGTATGCTGATGGGCATCGCCGGGATGACGCCGACCGGCGTTGTGCTCCTGCAAAGCTCGGTCAGGAGCGCACGGCGCCGGCAACGCGCAAGCGAGACGGACAAGGCGGCCGGCACGCCCCAGCCGACGCCCGGCACCTCGGCAACCCCGACGCCGAGCGCGTCGGGCACACCGCCGCCGACGCCAGGCGCCTCGGGCACCCCGCCGCCGACGCCGAGCGCGTCGGGCTCGCCGCCGCCGACACCGGAGCCGACACCGACACCCACGCCTGTACCGGTCGGCATTACCGCGGACGATCTGAAAGCCGGGCTGGCCGATGGGTTCGCGCAGTTCGGCAAGCAGATGGAAGCGCAGAACGCCAAGCTGCTGGCGGCAATCACATCGCTTGCCGCCAAAATCGAGACGCAGAACGCGGCCATCGCTGGAACCAAGAAGAGCGGCTGACACCGGCGCGTCGCATCCCTGGAGAAAGGTGAAACACGATGGATCCCGCACTCCAGGAAATGATCGCCGAGGGTGAGCCGGACGACGAGGTAGCGGTCGTCGTCCGGCTCCACCACGGCGCCCGCGCGCCGGCGGCACTGCGTATCGTCGCCGAATTCGGCGTCGTCGCGACCGCGCGGGCGCCGCGCGGTCTGCTGCGCGCACTTCATGCCGATCCGGCGATCGCCAGCCTCAAGGCGCCGCGCGATTATGCCCGCGAGTTCGAGACGATTCACGGTGCCGGCGAGGCCGACGGCCCACCCGATGCCGCGCCCGACGATGTCCGCCGACCGCGCGGCCTGCCCGAAACCGGGCGCGGCACGGCGGTGTGCGTGATCGACTGGTCGCTCGACTATGCCCATCCCGATTTCCGCAACCTCGACGGCTCGACCCGCCTGCTTGGCCTGTGGGATCAGCGCGGTCCCGCCGTGCCGGCCAACCGCTATGGCTATGGCCGGATCCACACGCCCGCCGCGATCGATCGCGCGCTCGGCCAGCCGGATCCGTTCGCCGCGCTCGGCTATACGCCGGCCGCCAATGCCCATGGCACGCACGTCCTCGGCATCGCCGCCGGCAATGGCCGCGCCGGCGGACCGCAGGGTATCGCGCCCGAAGCCGGGCTGATCTTCATTCATCTCGGCAATGGCGGCGGCGACCTCGGCAACTCGATCGAACTGCTCGAAGCGATCGATTTTGCGGTGCGGACCGCCGCCGACCGGCCGCTGGTGTTCAACCTCAGCCTCGGCCGCCACGGCGGCGATCACAAGGGCAAGCTGCTGGTCGAGCGTGCGATCGACTGGCTGCTGGTCAGCCGTCCGGGCACCGCCGTGGTGCAGAGCACCGGCAATTACTATTCGCGCGACGTCCACATGTCCGGGCGGCTCAGCGAGACGCGTACCGCGCGGCTGCCGTTCCGCATGACCCAGCGCGACGCCATCCCGGTTTCGGTCGAGATCTGGTATGATGGTGCCGACGAATTCACCGCGCGGATGCGCGGGCCCGGTGGCGCATCGGCGGTCGCCGCGCTCGGCCACAACGCGCCGGTACGGCTCGCAGACGGGCGCGAGGTCGGATTTCTCTATCACCGCATCGCCGACCCCAATAGCGGGGACAATCTGATCAACCTGTTCCTGCGGCGTGAGGCGGCGGCGGGGGTGTGGGAGATCGAGATCGAGGGCGTCGACGTGGTCGATGGCCGCTGGCACGCCTGGATCGAGCGCAACGCCGCGTGTCGCAAGTGCCAGGCGCAGTTCCGCCACGATCTCGCCGATCCGCAATCGACCACCGGCAGCATCTGCAATGCGCTGCGCACCATCGCGGTCGGTGCCTATGACGCGCACGATCCGACGCATCCGCTGGGGAACTTCTCCAGCGTCGGGCCAACCCGCGACGGCCGGCGCAAGCCGCTGCTCGCCGCGCCTGGTGTGCGTGTACTCTCGGTCAGGTCGCGCAGCGACCCCTTGGCGGCGCCGGGTTATATGCGGATGAGCGGCACCAGCATGGCCGCGCCGCATGTCGCCGGCACGATCGCGTTGATGATGCAGGCCGCCGGGCTGCAGCGCGTCACGGCGTTGCGCCGCGCGCTGTTCGCGACGCTCGTTGCACCCGACGCCGACGATCCGCGCTGGGGATATGGCCAGCTCGCCATCGCCGAAGCGGTAGCGCGTGCCCGCACGCTGCCCGCTCCGGTCGCGACGCCGCCCCGTCCACCCGCGCCATCGCGTGAGGAAGAAGCCATGCCCCAGGATATCTCCAATGCCGTGACGCGACTGCTCAACGACAGGGTCGCGCCGGCTGACTTTCCCACCGCGCTTGCCGGCGAGCCGCCGCTCGCAATGCTGCGACGCGCGCTCGATCCCGGTGACCGCTCGATCGGCGTGGTCGCGTGGCAGGGCCAGCGGCTTGCCGCCGAGCTGCGCCGTGGCGACGTGCTGTTGCGCCACGGCCCGACACGCGCGCCGGGCGCCGCGATCATTGCCGATCCCGAGCCGTTGACCGCCGCCGCGCTGCGCCGGCTCGGCGTGGTGACCGAAGGCCCGTTGCCCGGTCGTTACGTCCGCGTGGTCGAACCCGGCAGTAGCTCGCCCGCCGGCTTCGCGCGGCGCATCACCGGTCCCGACGGACTGATGCTGCCCGACAGCGTCATCCTGCGCCACGCGGGCGAAGTCGCCGACGAAACCGCGCCGACGCCGCCCGCCGCCCACCCGATGATCCGTCGCGGTTCCTCGGGCCCGGCGGTTGCCGAAGCACAGACCAAGCTCAACCGCGTCCATGCCGCGCGCATCGCCGCGATGGACACGCCGATCGACCGCTGTCCGCTCAACGTCGATGCGATCTTCGGCCCCAACACCTCGGCGGCGACGCTGTCGTTCCAGCACATCGCCTTTCCCGGCCAGCCAAGCGAATGGGACGGCGTGATCGGCCCGAAGACCTGGGCGATGCTCGACGCCTATGCCGGCGGCGATACGCCGCCGGTGATCCCGCCGCGGATTCCGCCGGATATCCCGCCGATCATCCCGGTCGTTGCGCACAGCCAGACGATCCCGGTAATCCTGCTGCCCGGTGTGATGGGCACGCGGCTGCGCTTCCCCGAGGGCAGCAACCTGCCAGACTGGGACCCCGACAAGCTCGGCGTGATGCGCAAATGGTTCACTGCCGACAGCGACGATAAGTTGCGCGGGCTGAGCATGTTCGCGACTGCCACGATCCTCGCCGACGGCAAGGATGCCGACGAGCATCGCCGTGGCTGGGATCAGGTCACCCAATCCTTCTATCGCCCGCTGCTGCTCGCGATCGAACAGGCCTTCAACACGCCGCCGGTCTTCGATCTTGGTTTGCCGCAGCTGCGTTGCCCGGTCTGGGCGATGGGGTATGACTGGCGCAAGGGCAATGCCTCGCATGGCCAGGCGCTCGAGCGGTTCGTCGACAAGGTGCTCGAGATCGAGCGCGGGTCGCAGCAGGTCATCATCGTGACGCATTCGATGGGCGGACTCGTCCTGCGCGGCGCGCTGGCGCAGTTCGGCGCGAAGCTGGCGCGGCGCATCGCCGGGGTGATCCACACCGTACAGCCGTCGGTCGGCGCGGTCGCCGCCGCACGCCGCTATCGCACCGGCTTCGACAGCGGCATCGACGGCTCGCTCGGCGAGGCGATGGTCGAGATGGTCCAGGAATCGCTCGACCTCGGTGACGGTGCCGACGGCGCGTTCGACGAAGGCGCTACGGCCAAAAAGTTCGCCCAGACCTGGCTGTTCCAGGCGCTGTTCAGCGATCGCCTGCTCGGCCCGAGTCCGATCTTCTATAACCGGCTGATGGCGGTGCTCGGCGGCGCCAACGAGCTGTTGCCGTCGGACAATGCCGGGCGTGGCTGGTGGCCGCCATCGCAGGGCAAGGGCGGCTCGGTGTTCGATCTCTACGGCCAGCCCGGCGGGTTGATCCATCCCTCGCTGACGCCGCTCGACCCCACCAACATGATGCTGCAGGCGCGCTTCGCCGAGGCCAAGGGCTTTCACGGCTCGATCGCGGGTCGCTATCATCCCGTCACCGGCGTGCTGTTCTCGACGGGCCTGACGACCGACACGAGCCTCGATCCGCAGGCGCGTCCCAAGGAAGGCGATGGCACCGTCCCGGCGTTCAGCGGGCGTTGTCCCGATCTGGCCGCGCCACATTTTCGCACCGGCTTCGCCCAGGTCGAGCATGCTGCCTGCTTCAAGAACAAGCCGTTCCGCGAGGCTGTGCTCAACGGCATCGCGTACATCGCCAGCGGCGCGCCCGCGCTCGGTGAGCGCGCGCCGCCGCAGCGTCTGGTCAACGCCGGCCCGTTCACGATCTGAGCCGCGATCGAGGCTCCCCCACCGTCCCGCACTGCGAAGGAGACGCGATGACTCAGGAACTTGTCGAAGCAGCCACGCTGCTCGTCCGCGATGGCGTCGCGCCATCCGACTTCACGCTTGCGGTTGCGGGGGAACCGCCGCTCACCATGCTGCGCCGCGCGCTCGATCCCGATGATCGCTCGATCGGCGTCGTCGCATGGCACGGCCAGCGCCTCGCCGGCGACCTGCGCCCCGGCGATGTGCTGCTGCGCCACGGGCCAGCACGCGCACCGCGCGTCGCGGTAATCGCCGACCCCGAGCCGCTCGGCGCGGGCGCGATGCGCCGGCTCGGCGTCGTCACCGAGGGGCCCTTGCCCGGCCGTTATGTCCGCGTGATCGAACCCGGCGGTGGCCCGACGGGCTTCGCACGGCGCATCGCCGGACCGGACGGGATGATGCTGCACGACACCGTCATCCTGCGCCACGCCGGCGAGGGCGCCGACGAGGCCGTCGTGCCGCCGCCCGGCCCGCACCCGATGATCCGTCGCGGCTCGTCCGGCCCCGCCGTCGCCGAGGCGCAGACCAAGCTCAACCGCGTCCACACCAAGCGCGTCGCAGCGATGCAAAGCCCGCTCGACCGCTGCCCGCTCAACGTCGATGCGATCTTCGGCCCCAATACCAACGCTGCGACCTTGTCGTTCCAGCGCGCCGCCTTTCCCGGCCAGCCGCGCGAGTGGGACGGCGTGATCGGCCCCAGGACCTGGGCAATGCTCGATCTGCTCGCGCGCGACGACGCGCCGCCCGACATCCCGCCGATCATCCCACCCATCATCCCGCCGATCATCCCGATCTCGACCGTCGTGCTCCAGCCCGACCGCTGGGCATCGATCCTGCGCGGATCGCCCAATGCGCCGACCACGACCGAGAATGCGGTCAAGGCGCTGGTCGATGGCGACGCGACCTACCGCGCGATGGCCAACGATATCGCCGCCGCGCGCGGCGACCGCGCGTTCATCTACCTGCTCGGCTGGGACATGTTCGACAACTTCCCGCTGCGCCGGGGCGATTGCACCGCCACGCTCAACGCGCTGCTCACCGACGCCGTCGCGCGCGGGGTGCAGGTCCGTGCGATGGTCTGGGACAATCTCAGCAAGCTGCTCGTGATCCGCGAGCATGTCGGGCGGATCAACGCCCTCTCGAACGGTGGCGGCATCGTCGATGGGCGCAATGGCGGTGCGATCCCGATCACCTCGGCCCAGGTCGAGGCGGCGATGGCGCTGGCGTCGGGCGCGGTCGCGGCCGCCGCGCGGCTCGACCCGGCGATCGGACGCGAATGGCGGCGGATCCGTGACGAAATCACGCGCAAGCTGCAGGGCATCAAGGCCGCGCATCACCAAAAGGTGTTGCTGGTGTTCGACGGCGAGCGGCTCGTCGCCTATTGCGGCGGGCTCGATCTCAACCCGAACCGCGTGATGCCCGACATCGCCACCTGCGGCACCGGCGCGCATGGCTCGGTCGGCGCCAGCGACCCGCAGCACGACACGCATTGCCGCATCGTCGGCCCGGCCACGCGCGAGCTGCTGCGCACCTTTGTCGAGCGCTGGCTCGACCATCCCGATGGCCGCGCGATCGACACCGCCAAGGGCGCGCTGCGCGGCGACCCGATCACCGGAATCCCCGCGCCGGCCATCCCCAACCCGTCGCTTGCCGATGCGCCGTTCGGCGGCAGTACCTCGGTGATCATCGCGCGCACCTTCACCCCGGTTGCCGGTGCCACGCGTCCGCCGCCCCGCCAGCGCGACATAGGCCGGCTGCTGATCACCGCGATCGCCAACGCGCAGCGCTTCATTTATATCGAAGACCAGTATCTGATCGACCTCGCCACTGCCCGTGCCCTTAACAGGGTTATCGACCGGTTGAATCACATCACGATCCTGATCCCCGGCAATGAGATCAGCGGCGGGCTGATCTTCCCGCAATTCTACCGCCAGCAGTTCATCGACGCGGTGGTGGCCGGCAAGAGCCCCGATGTTGCGGCCAAGCTCAACGTCTTCCAGCTCAACAAGCCGCGCGGCAGCGCGCCGAACAGATTCGGGCGGGAGAGCTATGTCCATTCGAAGTGCTGGGTGTTCGACGACGAGCTGGCGGTGATCGGCTCGGCCAATTGCAATCGGCGCGGCTATCAGCATGACAGCGAGGTCGACGCCTTCATCTTCGACGACGCCAATGCCAGCCCGCCGATGATCGCGCTCGCCGCGCGCGGCGAGAGCGCCGAGACCTCGGCGAGCGGGCTGACCTTCGCGCAGCAGTTCCGCATGCAGCTATGGACCGAACATCTCGGCGTGCCGGCACCGACCGACGGTACCGACATCTCGCAATGGCCCGGCTTCTCCTCGCCGATGGTGCCCAACCCCGCGCTCGGCGTGGTCCGCTTCGACCCGGTCCACCCGCCGCACCACCCGATCATCAACCGCGCGATCGGGATCGTCGCGCCGTTGCTGCTCGACCTGGTCGACCCGGCCTCGCCCTGAGCGGGCGAGGCCGATGTCGGCTACTTCAACAATGCGCTGTCGAGGTTGAGCTTGTCGGCGGGGATGACCTCCAACTGGGGGTAATCCTTGCGTAGCGCATCGACGAACAGCTTGGCATCGCCGACCACGACGATGCTGGCGCGCGCCGGGTCCATCAGCGCGGCGGCGGCACGTTGCACGGCAGCGGGGTCGACCGCGCTGACGGCGGGGATGTAGCGCTGCAGCTCGGTGACCGGCACGCCCTGCTCGACATAGCCGGCGAGCGTGCCGGCGATGCCGCCGGTCGTCTCGGTGGCGCGGCCGAAGCCGCCAATCAGCACCGCCTTGCGCGTGTCGAGTTCGCTCGCCGTGACGGGCTCGGCGCCCATGCGCTTCATCTCGGCGGCGATGATCGCCACGGTCTCGGGCGCGCTGGGGTTCTTGGTCGAGGTGCGGCCTGACAGCGAGCCGCCGTCGCGTCGCGCCGACAGCGAGCTGCCCGCGCCATAAGCGAGGCCGCGCTTGATGCGGATTTCCTGGTTGAGCCGCGACGAGAAGCCGCCGCCGAGGATCGTGTTGGCGACCGCGGCGGGGTAATAGCTCGGGTCGCTGCGCGCGATGGCGAGACGACCGACGACGACGCCCGCCTGGCCCGCGCCCGGCATGTCGACGACGACGACGCGGGGTGGCGAGGCGGGCTTGGACCAGTCGACGATGGTTAGGGCACCGCGCGTCGTCGCCCGGCCGAAGAGTGATCTGCCCTTCGCGTTGGCAAACAGTCCCCATGTACCGAAATTTCGTTCGGCCAATGCTCGAGCCGCGGTCGGCGTAATGTCTCCGACCATCACCAGCGTGGCGTTGCTCGGCGACCATGCCGCGCGATACGCCCCGACGATATCGCTGCGCGTGATCGCCTTGAGCGATGCCGGCGTACCCGACAGCGCATGGCCATAGGGAAGATCGCCATAGACCGTGCGCGCCGACACCAGCCCGGCAAGCCGCGACGGATCCTTGATCGTGACGTTGACGCCGTCAATCGCCTGGACGCGGGCACGCTCGATCTCCTCGGCGGCGAAGGCCGGGTGCTGCGCGACATCGGCGAGGATCGCCAGTGCCGGGCCGGCCTGGTCGGCCTTGACGTCGATCGACACGGTCGAGCCGTCCCAGTCGGCATTGCTGCCGATGCTGCCGCCAAGCGTCTCGATCTGCTGCGCGATCTGTGTGGCCGAGCGCGTCTTCGTGCCCTTGGTCATCAGGTCGGAGGTGAGGCTGTACAGGCCCGCGCGATTGGCCGGGTCGGCCGCGCCGCCGGTGGTGGTGACGAGCGAGGCGGTGAGCAGGGGGAGCTCGTGGCGCTCGACCACCAGCACGGTCAGGCCGTTGGCGAGCTTCATCGTCACCGGCGCCGGGATCGCGGCGGCGACGGGTGTGCCGGCGGCGGGCGGGGCGATGCGCTGTGCCTCGCTGGCGGGGGTGAAGACCTCGACCTTGGGCGGCGCGACCAGCGCCTGCGTCACGACCGACGACGCGACCGCGATCGGTTCGTTCTTGCTGCCGGCCGGCGCCATTTCGGCGGGCAAGTAGCGGATCGTCGCCGCGCGCTCGTCGCGGAGATATTTGCGCGCGACGCGCTGCACGTCGGCGGCGGTGACGCGCGCCACGGCGGCGAGATCACGGTCGGCGGCGCGCGGATCGCCATCGATGATCGTCGCCTGGGCGATGGTCGATGCCTTGCCCTCGGCGGTCTCGCGCGAGCGCAGCACGGTGGTGAGGATCTGGTTGCGCGCCTTGGCCAGCTCGGCCGCGGTCACCGGTGCGTCGCGCAGCCGGGCGATTTCGCGGCGCAGCGCCGCCTCGCCGGTCGCGACATCCTTGCCCGAGGCCATGATCGACAGCACCGCGAGATTGCCCGGGCCCTGCTTGGAATCGACGAAGCTTTCCGCCGACTGGGCGAGCTGATCGCGGTAGACGAGGCTTTGATAGAGCCGCGAGCTCTCGCCGCCCGACAATATGGTGTTGAGCACGGCGAGGGCGGGGCCGTCAGGGTCGCGATCGGGCGGGATCGGGTAGGAGATCAGCACGGCGGGGAGCGGCGTGTTGGGCTCATAGACGGTGCGGCTGACCGGCGCGGTGCGCTCGGGCTCGGTGACGGTGACACGCGGGATCGACCAGTCGGGGCGCTTGATGGGTGCGAAATACTGGTCGACCCAGGCATCGAGCTGCTTGGGGTCGAAATTGCCCGCCACCACCAGCACGGCGTTGTCGGGGCGGTAATAGAGCGCGTGGAAGGCGCGGACATCGTCGATCTGCGCGCTGTCGAGATTGTCGATGCTGCCGATCGTGCCGCGCGCATAGGGGTGCGCGCTGTACGAAATTGCCGGAAAATAGAGCGAGAAGAGCTTGCCGTAGGGCCGGGCATTGGTGTTCTGGCGCAGCTCCTCCTTCACCACGTCGCGTTCCGACGCGAAGCTCTTCGGCTCGACCACCAGGCTGGCCATGCGATCGGCCTCGGCGAACAGCAGCCGCTGGAGATGGTTGGCGGGGATGACCTCGTGATATTCGGTGTAATCGTCGTTGGTCGAGGCGTTGTTGTTGCCGCCGACATCTTCGGTCAGCCGGTCCATCTGCTCGGCAACGAGGTTGCGCGAGGCCTTGAACATGAGATGCTCGAACATGTGCGCGAAGCCCGAACGGCCGACCGGATCGTTCTTCGAGCCGACATCGTACCACACCTGGACCGAGACGTTGGCGGTGCCGGTGTCGCGAATGGCGTAGACGCGCAGGCCATTGGCGAGGCGACGTTCGGTAAAGGCGATCGGCTTGGCCGCCGGAGCCGCCGTCGCGGCGGCCGTGGCGGCGGGGCGCGGCGCGTGGCGGACGGGCTGCTTTGCCGGCGCGGCAAGCGGCAGCGCGGCAACGCTGAGCAACAGGGCAACACGGATCAAACGCATCGGGAACTCCGGGAACAGGGAGGGCAGGGGATGGCGGCATGTGTCGGCGGGGCGGGCGCGCGTGTCAATCGGCTGAGACACTTCGCGCTGTCCGTCGGCGCAGCGCCGCTCCCTGTTTTCGCGGGGTAACAGGGAGAATAACAGGGAGCGTAACAGGGGGTCGCATTTTTTCGGGTGATAACAGGGAGCGGCGAGCGGTGGGCCGGCGCGGCGAAATTCCCTGCCGCAGGGGCGCCGGCAGGGAATTTCGTCCATATTTTTGCGCGCGGCGTAAGGGAAAGCGGTGGCAGGAACAGGGAGCGTCGCGCGCGCGAAACAGGGAGCGGATGCGCCCGCGCGCGGGAACGCTGGGCGGCCGGGGCCGGAGGTGCGAGGCGCGGCGGAGCGAGGCATAGCCGCGCACCATGCCAGCGACGGCCGCACGGGTGAATCACGCGCGCCGCGTCAGCCGAAACGCCGGGCGTGGAGGTAGAGCGACAGCTCGCGCAGATGCCGGCCCCAGTGGAAATGGAGCAGTCGCAGGAACCAATGCGCGTCGTCGGCGCCGAGATGATCGAAGCGCCACACCGCCTCGGCCAAGTCGCCGGCGATATCGACGAGATCATCGATCGCGTCGCCAACGCCGACCCTGTCCGGCGTTAGGTCGAGCGGATCGACGATGGCGTAGTAGCCATAATCAGGAAAGCGGGCGGAAATGATCGTGCGCAGCCCGGCACCGTCGCGCCGCGGCGGCTCCTCGATTCCGGTTGCGGCGCGACCCTCGGGCACCTCGTGAAAGGCCAGCGCCAGCTCATCGAGCGCCAGGGCCAGTGCGGCGTCGGTCGGCGGCTCGTCCTGCAGGATGAGATCGAGCATCCGCCACGCGGTCTGGATGATGGGGGCGGCTTTCATGCCGGCGGTGGTGGCATGGGGTGGGTGTGGGGGCAACGGGTGATGGGCGCCAACGGTGGACAGACCTTCCTGACGGCCGCGCCGAACGATGGGTCGATGCCCCTTCACAGCGGCTTTACCGACGGTCGCTATTGTGTGCGTGCACCATCGAAGGGAGCGGGCATGAGCGGAAATATGATCCCAGCGGCTTGGCGCGCGCGCCGGTGGCGGCGTTCCACGCGTTCGCTGGCCGCGCTGTGCCTGCTGTTGTCCGGCTCGTGCTCCGCCGCAAATGCGCACACATGGCAATGCCATGCGCGGGAAGGGAGCTTCGCCGATCATGACAGCGCCGTGCCCGAGACCGCGACGCAGTTCACTGGCTCGATGATGATCCGCAAGGCCAATGGGCTCAGCAAATGGCATCCGACGGCGCAGGTCGGCTTTACCGATCTCGGTTTCACCGAGGATGGATGCCATTGCAACGGCATCGTCGCCACCTGGCATCCGGAATATCCCGATGCCTTCCTGGTGTCGCTGTTGGCGGACGGCAAGGAAATCGAGCTCGGCCTCGTGCCCTATGACAAGCCGGTGACGTTCAAGCTCACCTTCGCCCGCGACGGGGCGCTGAAGCTCGAGGTGGGGAGCGGGGTGGCGACCGGGCGATCGGCCATTACCAAACGCAATAATCTGCACATGAGCTGTTCGACCGCGGACGTCGATTTCGACGTGACCGTCGCAACGCCGGTGGAGCAACGCTCACCCGAGCGGTGCCCCTTTGCCGCGCAGGAGCAATGGACTGCGGAGGATGTCGATCGCTACTGCAGGGTTCGCCGCTAGTCGGCATAGGCGCGACCGGCACCGGGCGCTTGTCATCCAGCTCACGGTCTGGTCCCTTGACTGTGTCCCCGTCAGGGATAGCGACGATAGCCACAGCGAGCGACGACATGGGCGGGATAAACCTGCGCAAGGCAACGCGCGGCGACGCCGCCGCCCTCGGCGCCTTGCACGTCGCTTCGTGGCGCGAGGCCTATAGCGGCATCATGCCCGATGCGATGCTGGCCGGGATATCGGTCGAGGCACGAACGGCCATGTGGGACGAGGTTCTGGGCGATCCTGAAGCATTTGGCGGGACGAGCGTTTTCGTCGCAGAGGATTCCGGCCGGATGGTCGGTTTCGGTTCGTGCGGCGGGCAGCGCGATCCGGCGCTGGCGCGGGCGGGGTTCGATGGCGAGATCACCGCGCTCTACGTTCTGCGCTCCCATCAAAAGCGCGGCGTCGGTCGCTCGATCATGTCGGCGATGGCGGAACGCCTGTCGGCGCTCGGATATTCGGGCCTTGGCCTGTGGGTGCTGCGCGACAACGTTCCTGCGCGCGCCTTTTACGAGGGGCTGGACGGAACGATCGTCGGTGAGAAGAGCGACAAGCGGTTCGCCGGCGCGCTGGTCGAAGTCGCGCTTGGTTGGTCGGATCTGCCCGACCTGCGCGGCTGACATAAAGTGGTCGCTGGCGAACCCGCCGCAGGACGTGCGCCTGCGCGCGAAACCAGCTTCACAGGGCTCGTCACGCAAAAATACATCCTATTAGCAGTATGTTGGCGTGCTTGATCCGTAATGTCACATAAGCGCAATTTTTTTGTCGTTAAAACGTAACAAATGTGTCACCTTTCTGTCTCAAACCCAAAAAGGAGATGGATGATGATCACGAAATACGCCTCGATCCTTGTCCTGGCGGCCACGCTGGCCACGCCGGTACTGGCCGCACCCAAGTCTGATCCGGCCGCTATGGTCAGCGGCAAGGAGTCGGTCGTCCGGCTCAGCCCCGGTGATGGCGGCGCCTATATCGAGCTCGCCGCCGCTTATCAGCGCGCGGGCCGAGCCGCCGACGCCAACAACGCGTTCCGCCAGGCACTGGCGCTCGACAATGTGATGCTCGAAACCCCCACCGGCGATGCGATCTGGTCGCACGAGGTGGCG
This sequence comes from Sphingomonas sp. AR_OL41, assembly GCF_029911635.1. Classification (GTDB taxonomy): domain Bacteria; phylum Pseudomonadota; class Alphaproteobacteria; order Sphingomonadales; family Sphingomonadaceae; genus Sphingomonas. Next base: position 32,568 of record NZ_JARYTI010000029.1, on the reverse strand, counting down.
CGCGGCGCGCTCGCCCGCACGGTTTCGCTCACCTCACGCTAAGCCTGTTCCGGCAGGACGAGCCGTAGGCGGCTCGTCCTGTCCGCCGGCCTGTCACTGGCTGACGGCCACCCTGCTCACGAATAGCGTTCCTCGCGCCACGGATCGCCGCGCAGATGATAGCCGCTGCTTTCCCAGAAACCCGGCTTATCAGCGCCGAGCAAGTCGATGCCGCTGATCCATTTGGCGCTCTTCCAGAAATAGAGGTGGGGAACGACCAGCCGCACCGGGCCGCCATGTGCCTTGGTCAGCTTCTGGCCCTGCCAGCTATGCGCGAGCAGCACGCCGGGCGCGGCGAAGTCGGCGAGCGTGACGTTGGTGGTGTAGCCGTCATAGCCGTGGAGCATCAGCGCGGCCGCCTCGTCGCGCGGCTGCACGAGGTCGAGCAGGTCGTGCGCGGCGACGCCCTGCCAGTCGTTATCGTAGCGCGACCAGCTCGTCACGCAGTGGATGTCGGAGCGTAGGGCGGTCTGCGGCAACGCCATGAACGCCGCCCAGTCGAGCGTGACGGGGCGCTCGACCATGCCGCCGACCTTCAAGCGCCAGCGCTCGCGCGACACCTCGGGCTGGCGGCCGAGATCGAGCACCAGCCAGTCGCGGACGATGTGCTGGCCCGGCGGCAGACGCTGTTCCTCCGGGCGGGCATGTTGGCCGGTGAGGAATTTGCCCTCGCTTGCCCAGCGGCGCTTGGAGGTGGTGAGTTTCGATGGTTCGGGGGGCGGTTCGTCGGACATGGCGGCACACCTTGCGTCATCGCGCGGGCGTGTAGCGTGGCAGATCGCGGACGCTTCGTCACCGACAAAGGCGGGCCGAGGTCTCGCCCCGGCCCGGCCCTGTCATGCGCGGCGGCTCAGCTTTCGATGAAGGCGAGCAGGTCGGCGTTGATGATGTCGGCGTGCGTGGTGCACATGCCGTGCGGAAAGCCGTCATAGGTCTTGAGCGTGCCATGCTTGAGCAGCTTGACCGACAGCGGCGCGGAATCCGCATAAGGTACGATCTGGTCGTCCAGGCCGTGCATCACCAGCACCGGCACCTCGATCGCCTTCAGATCTTCGGTAAAGTCGGTCTCCGAAAAGGCCTTGATGCAATCATAATGCGCCTTGGCGCCGCCCATCATGCCCTGTCGCCACCAATTGTCGATCACCCCGGGGATCGGCTCTACGCCGGGGCGGTTGAAGCCGTAGAAAGGCCCTGACGGCACGTCGCGGTAGAATTGCGCACGATTGGCGACGAGCGCGCTGCGAAAACCGTCGAACACCTCGATCGACAGCCCGCCGGGATTGGCCTCGGTCTTGAGCATCAGCGGCGGCACCGCGCCGATCAGCACCGCCTTGGCGACGCGGCCGGGCTCGGCGCGCGCGACATAACGTGCGACCTCGCCGCCGCCGGTCGAATGGCCGATATGCACCGCGCCTTCGAGGTCGAGCGCCTCGGCCAGTTCGAACATGTCGTCGGCATAGCTGTCCATCTCGTTGCCGCTGTCGGTCTGGCTCGACCGGCCATGGCCACGGCGATCATGCGCGATGACGCGGAAGCCCTCTTCGAGGAAGAACAGCATCTGGTTGTCCCAGTCGTCCGCGCTGAGCGGCCAGCCATGATGGAAGACGATCGGCGGGGCGTCTTTGGGGCCCCAGTCCTTGAAGAAAATGTCAGTGCCGTCATCGGTGGTGAACATGGTCATCGCGCGATCTCCGGTTGATCGGTTGGGCCCCCGCCCGGCGCCATTTCTATCGCGCGAATCTGACAGGGCGAAGTCGGTGGCGGCAATTCGAGCCGCCAGTGCGAGGGCCGCGGCGACATCTGCAATCAATGCTTGAAACAGTTCTCGCGGTGCCACTGCACGAAATGGTGGTGCGGGCGATCCGCAAGCCGGGGCGGCAGCAGCGCGTGCCGGGTCGGATTGACGATCGCGCGAATACTGTCGGGATCGTTTACCTGCCTCGAGACCATGATCGACATGTCATCGGCGAGGCTGATCAGCCCGCGATCGAACATCCAGTGCGCGGTACCCGACAAAGCGAGGCCGTTGCTGACGATGTCCGGTCCGTTTGCCTCGACAGGGCGGATATGTGCCGCCTCGACTTCCGCCCGGCCCCCTCCGTTGATCAATTTCAGGCCGGTAATTGCGCAACGCTCGTCATAGGCGCGCAGGACCACGCGGCGGAACACCCGGTCGCGAACGATGCGCGAGGTCAGGTAGCTGATCCGGTCGCGCTCCTGCTCATGCTCGAAGGGGGCAATGTCTTCACGCAGCATGTCGGCGCGGGGCAGTTCGTCGACGCGCGGCAGGAGCGGCGCATCCTGGTCGAGGCCAAGGGTAATGATCCGGTTGAAGTCCGCTGGCGAGAGTGTCCGTACCGCGGCCTGAGCGCGTCCGGAGATGCGGCCCTGTTCGTTCAGCAGGCCGCGCTCGACGACGCCGTCTGCGCCGTTGAACGACACGGGGGTGGCGAAATCGCAATAGCTGCCGGGTTCGATCAGCGCGAGATACATGCCGGTCGCGGTCGGATCGGGGACAATCCGCTCGACCTTGGCAACGGCGAAATAACCGCGGGTATTGGGCACCCTGCGCGGTTCGAGATAGACGATCCAGTCGCCGACACAGGGTGTCGCACGGCCGAGATACTGGCTCGGGAACTGGTAACGCTCCGACGGACTGTCGTCGTAGATCGAGTCGCTACGGTGCATGAAGACGCAGAATGCCATGGTGTGGATGATCATGCTGCATTTTGCGGGTGATGCCAGCAGCATTCGCGTCAATGCTTCTGTGCGCTATCCCCAGGCGGGCGCTTGTGACATGACGCACGGCTGATGAATGCTCCCCATCCGACACAACGCGCAAACGCATGACTGCCACGGACCGTGCCCGCCTGATCCTCCGCTGGCTGCTGACGGCGATCTATCTGCTCGCCGGGGTGCTGCACGTGTTGGTGCCACGGCCGTTTCTCGGTATCGTGCCGGGCTGGGTGCCCTATCCCGATACGGTCGTGCTGCTGACCGGGCTGTGTGAGATTGCCGGGGCGATCGGGCTGATGACGCGGCGCTGGCGCTGGCTCGCGGCGGTGATGCTGGCGCTCTATGCGGTGTGCGTGTTTCCGGCCAATATAAAGCATGCGATCGACGGGCTGGTCTATCACCGCAACACGCTGGGCTGGGGCTATCATGCGCCGCGGCTGCTGTTCCAGCCGGTGATCGTATGGTGGACGCTGTTCGCCGGAAGAGTGATCGACTGGCCGTTCGGGCGGCGCCAGTCCGACTGACCGACGAGCGGGCGCGCGGCCAGCCGCCGCGCGCCGCGCCCCGGATCAATCCATCAGCTTGCGTTGCAGATAGGTCATGGTCAGCGCCGTGGTGCGTGCGCTCTGCTTGAGGTCGGCGCCCGAACCGTGGCCGCCCTCGGTATTCTCGTAATAGAGGAAGGGCAGCTTCAGCTCCTCCATCCGCGCGGCAAACTTTCGCGCATGCTGCGGGCCGACGCGATCGTCCTTGGTAGTGGTGAAGATGAAGGGCTCGGGATAGGCGCCGCCCGCCTTGAGGTTCTGATAGGGCGAGGTCTTCTGCCAGAAGGCCATCACCGCCGGGTCGGCGTTGACGTCGCCATATTCGCCCTGCCACGAGGCGCCGGCGGCGATCTTCGAGATGCGGATCATGTCGAGCAGCGGCACCTGGATGACCACTGCGTTCCACAATTCGGGGTGCTGGGTGAATTGCACGCCCATCAGCAGCCCGCCGTTCGAGCCGCCCTGGATGCCGAGCCGGCGCGGAGAGGTGATCTTGCGCGCGATCAGGTCGCGCGCCACCGCGGCGAAATCGTTATAGATGATCTGGCGTTTCGTCCCTAGCCCGGCCTCGTGCCATTTCGGCCCGAACTCGCCGCCGCCGCGGATGTTGGCAAGCACGAAGGCGCCGCCGCGTTCGAGCCACAGCTTGCCGTTGGTGGCGGAATAGTTCGGCGTCTCGCTGACCTGGAAGCCGCCATAGGCGGTCATCAGCGTCGGCGTGGTGCCGTCATATTTGATGTCCTTGCGATGGACGACGAAATACGGGATTTTCGTGCCATCGCTCGACGTCGCCTCGAGCTGCTCGACCACGTCGTTGGAAGCGTCGAACTTGGCCGGCAGCGTCTTGACCGGGGCGAGCGTGCCCGCCGCGGTATCGGCGAGGTAGAGGGTCGAGGGCGTCAGGAACCCGGCGACGTTGACGAAGGCGAGATCCGAAGTGTCGTCGGTCGCGCCATAGCCGATATCGAGATTGTCGGGCAGCGCGAGCCGCCGGCTGGTCCAGCCGCCACCGGCCTTGGGCGTATAGACCCAGGCGCGACCGCGGACATTTTCGAGCGTCGAGATCAGCAGCTTGCCTTTGGTGGTGCGCACGCCGTCGAGCGAATCGCGCGGCCCCGGCGCCCAGATCAGTTTGGGCCTGAGCGCGCCGGGCGCGGCCTTCAGCGCGGCGAGATCGAGTTCGGCCACCGCGCCGGCGGGCAGGCTCACGCCGCCCGCCTTCCACGCCTCGTCGAGCTGGACGATGACGCGGCCGGCGACCAGCCCGACCAGGCTGACCTTGTCGGGGATCGCGAGCTTCTTCGTGCCCGCGCCGGTGACGATGAAGGTCTGGTGGTGGAAGGTGTCGAGCGGGCGCTCGATATAGGCCAGCTGGCGACCCTGCGCGTCGCGCAGCACGTCGGGGCTGACGCCGTAACCGCCATCGCCCTTGTCGCCGCGATAGACCTCGGCCGCTGCGGCCAGCGTCGCGCCGCGCGTCAGGCGCTTGACGACATAGGGGTAGCCGGACTGGGTCAGTTCGCCGGGCGAAAAGTCGGTCGATACGAGGAGATGGTCGGCATCCTCCCAGGCGACGCGGTGCTTGCCGCGCGGCAGGTGGAAACCGCCGGGGACGAAGCTGGCGGTGTCGAGGTCGAACTCGCGCACCTCGACCGCATCCTCGCCACCGTCGGACAGCGAGACGAGGCAGCGCTTCTCGTCGGGGCGCAGGCATTGCAGCCCCTTCATCACCCAGCTCTTGCCTTCGGCCTTGCCGAGCGCGTCGATGTCGAGGACGGTGGTCCAGTGCGGCGTGGCGCTGCGGTAATCGGCCAGCGTGGTCTTGCGCCAGATACCGCGCAGATGCTCGGGGTCCTGCCAGAAATTGTAGATCGCGCCGTGCACGAAGCTTGGCGCCGGGATGCGGTCCTTGGCGCCGGCAATGGTCAGCGCCTGGTCGTAGAAGGTCGCGTAATGCGGGTCGGCCTGGAGCAGCGTGGTCGTGGTCGCATTGTGCGCATTGACCCATTCCATCGCGCGCGGCGACGAGACTTCCTCCAGCCAGATATAGGGGTCGTCGGGCGCGGCCTGGGCGATAGCGGCAAAGGGGGCGGCGAGGGGCAGGGTGGCAGCGGCAAGCAGGGCGATCGGCAAGAGGCGCATCGGATAATCCTGTGGTGAAGACGGCAGCTTAGCGTTTCCGGCGGGGCTGGCAATGTGCCCGAAAAGGTGAGGTTCAGCGCGCCGGCGTCGCGGTGCGCGCGAGCAGGTCGGCGAGGTGTGCCCGCCAGTTGACCGCCCATGTGTGCGTGCCGTGGCCATGGGTGTCGGCGGTCTCGGGGATCAGGCGGAAGCGCGCGTCCTTCATGCGCTTCACCGCCTGGGCGGGATAATCGAGATTGCGCGGATTGATGAAGTCGTCGGCCGAATTGATCCACGTCAACGGCGCGGTGATCGCGTCGAGCCGCGGCCACGGGTCATAGGTGCGCGAGGCATCGACCTGGTAAATCAGGTCGTTGGCATCGAGCGTGGCGATGGCGCGCGTCACGCGCTCGCTGGCGAAGGCGGACGCGGCATCGCGCGTCGGATAGAGCTGCTGGAAGTTGAGCGGCGCGGCGCCGGCGACGAACAGCAAGGATTCCGCGGTGCGCAGGCCCTGCAATGGCTGTGCCTTATACTCGCCGCCGGCCCAGGCCGGGTCGCTTTGGATGCCGTCGATCAGTAACTGGCGCCACATGCGGTTGAGGCCGGCGAGTTCGAGCGGCTCACACGCCAGCGGCATCAGCGCGCGCATGTAATCGGGGTGCGCCTCGCCCCACACCAAGCTGTGCATGCAGCCCATCGAGGTGCCCATGATCAGCCGCATCCGCTTGATGCCGAGGCCGTCATGGAGCAGCCGATACTGGCCCTCGACCATGTCGGCATAATCATATTTGGGGAAGCGCATGTGCAGCCCGTCGGACGGCTTGGACGAACCACCATGGCCGATGCCGTCGGGCAGGATGATCCAGTAGCGCGTGATGTCGAGCGGTTGGCCGGGGCCGTAGAGCAGGTCGGCGAACTGCGGCGACAGGAACTGCCGGCCGGTGCCGCCGGTGCCGTGGAGGATCATCACGGCATTGTCGATCTCGCCCGCGGCGTTGCGGTGCGGCTGGCCGAGCATGGTGTAATGGAGCTTGAGCTTCGCGAGCGTCTCGCCCGAGGCGAAGCGGAAGTCGGGCACGACGAAATCGCCCTCGCGCGTCGGCCACGCCTTGGCCGCCGCGGGGGCGGATGCCGGGGTGGCGGTCGGCGGGGACGGCGCGGCGGCCGGGGTGGCGGCCTGGGCGGCGAGGAGCAGGAACAGCGACAGCATCGCGCGATTGTGCGCGCTCGTCGCGGGGGTGCCAAGGGGTGTCGGCCCACGCTATGACGGGAATCGGCCGGATCGCGCGATCGTCGGCCGGGGAGATGAGGGGGAGAGATCGATGCGCGTTTCGCTATTATCGCTTGCCATGATGTCGGGGCTGCTCGCCAGCCCGGTTGTCGCCGCGCCGGGCAATCGCTGTGCGGCGCTGCGCCCGGCCATGACGGCCACCCAGCGCGCCGCCGATGCCGCGCTCGTCACGCGGGTAGGCAAGCAGAAGGTCACCGCCGCCGAGGTCGGACATGTCCTCGCCGAAGGCAACTGGCGGCTGGTTTGGGCAACGCCCGCCGATGCCGAGCGCGGGGTGTTCTTCTTCCACCGTGCCGGGCGCAAGGGTTACCGGCTTGTCGACACCTGGGGCGGGGTGATCGCGCCCGACGATCGCAGCGGCTCGGTTGCCTGGGCGCAGGCGCGCGCCGGGCACCCGTCGCGGCGGCTGGCGACCTGCTTCGTCGATGCGGTGATGGCGGGGAAATAGCGGGAGGAAGCCGTTTGGTAGGGTTGCGGAAACTCTACCGCGAAGCGCGCTAGCGGCATTCTCTTGTTGCCTTCCCCGGCGAAGGCCGGGGCCCAGTTGGGGGACGCCGCGACCGCCGTTGCCGCTTATCATATCCGTCATCCCAGCTGGGCCCCGGCCTTCGCCGGGGAAGGAAGGAGGAGCACGGCATGTGATCAGATTTTGTGCCCGATGCTCTGACCTGCCGAAAGCTCCGCAGCCCTGCGGATCAGTCGCTCGGCCTCGTCGATCAGCTGCGCGGCATGCAGTTCGACCTTTTCGCCGACCGCGATGGTCAGGCAATTGAGCGCTTCACGGTGCAGGCGGGCGGCGCGATCGCGGGCGCGATCGGCCTTGGTCGGGGTATTCATGCTCGCCTAATGCGTCCCGGATCAATCGGTTCCGCGAGGATGTTGGCAGTTTGACGGTTCCGGCCGAGCGGCCCTAGGTTGCGGCCGAAGCGCCCGAGAAGACGAAGGTCGAGCCGACATAGGAGCGCACGACCTTTTGCGGCATCAGCCGCAAAGCCTCGGCGATGAATACCTCGCCGGTGCAGTGCATCGGGATGATCCAGGTCGGGTCGATCCGCGCGAACTCGGCGACGGTGCGGCGTGCCTCGTCGGCGGTGCGTGGGCGGACGAGGTGGAAGCCGCCGATCACCGCATGGACCTTGTCGATCCCCGACACCGCCTGGGCGCGGCGCACCGAATTGATCACGCCGCGATGGCTGCACGAGGCGATGACGACGAGCCCAAGACCCTTCACCGCATAGCAGGTCGCCAGTTCATGCTCGCCGTCATCGGCCAGTTCGGCCTGGTTGCGCTTGGCGGGATCGAGCAGCGCGCGATTGCAGCCGATGCCCGGGCGCATCCGCGTCGGAATCGCGGCGCGTTCGAAGCTGTCGAGCGGGATGATGCCGGTGGTGAAGGCATGGTCGGCGATGATCCGGGGGGCCGGGTCGATCCGCACGTCGAAGCCGGCGCGGGCAAGCGCCGCCCGGTCGGGTGCGCCCATCACCGGCGGCGGGTCGCCGACCATCGCGACGCGCTCGCAAAAGGTCTCCTCGCCGCCGACGGTCAGCGGGAGATGGCGGCTGCGCGCGGGGTGCACGCCGAACAGCCCGGCGAACCCGCCATAATGATCGAGATGGCCGTGGCTGAGCACCGCGGCGTCGATCCGCGCCGGGTCGATCCCGAGCAGCCCGAGATTGTTGGCGAGCACCTCGCGCGAATAGCCGAAATCGACCATCACTTCGCGGCTTTGCGCACCGCGCCGGGAGGCGGCGAGCAGCGACAGGCCGAATTCGCCGAGCAGCGCATGCGGCAGCATGCGCGGCATGTGCTGCGTCCCGCCATTGCCGGCGCGCAGCACCTTCATGCCCGGCAAATCGAGATTTTCGAGGAAGGGGCCGAAGGTCGCACTGTCGGTGACGACCTGGATGCTGAGGCTGTCGACCTCGGGGACGGCGAGCAGCGCGCGAGCGGGTGCGGCGCGGACCGCCGTGGCGCCGAGGCCAAGCGCGGCGGTAGCTATCGCCGCGCGCCGCGTGATGCCGCCATGAAGAAGATCTTCCATCTTTTTCCGACTCCTCGGTGCCCTTGTTAGCAGGTCTGCCGGCCGGCGAAAGGCGAGGTCGCGCGCCCTGATTGTGAGGTTGCCGCTGCGCCGGGCGCCGCCTAAGGGCTCGCCCGGTGTCCATGCCCCCCCAAACCCGCCCGATCGACGCGCGGCTGACCTTCGTCTTTGCTGTCGCGTGCGGCCTGATGGTCGCCAATCTCTATTATGCCCAGGCGCTGGTCGGCGAGATCGCGCCCGCGCTGCGGCTCGCGCCGGGAATCGCCGGGCTGGTCGTGACGCTGACCCAGATCGGTTATGGCGCCGGGCTGATGCTGATCGTGTCGCTGGCCGATCTGGTCGAGAATCGCCGGCTGATCCTCACCATGGTCGCGGGCGCCGCGCTCGGGCTGACGGGGGTGTTCCTCTCACACGACCCCGTCACCTTCCTGCTCTTTTCGTTCGTCACCGGCTTTTGCTCGGTCGGGGCGCAGGTGATGGTGCCGCTCGCCGCGCATCTCGCGCCCGATGCCAAACGCGGCCAGGTGGTCGGCAACATCATGGCCGGGCTGATCACCGGCATCATGCTGGCACGGCCGGCGGCGAGCGCACTGGCGGCCGTCGCGGGGTGGCGCGCGATCTTCGGCGTTTCCGCCGGTCTGATGGTGGTGCTCGGCCTGGTGCTGGCGCGGCTGTTGCCGACGCGCAAGCCGCGGCCCGGCATGCATTATGGTGCGATCCTCGCCTCGAGTGTGTCGTTGCTGGTGCGCACCCCCGTTATCCGTCGTCGCGCCGCCTATCAGGTCTTGTTGTTCGCCACCTTCAACCTGTTCTGGACGGCGATCCCGCTATTGCTCGGTGATCGCTTCGGCCTCGGGCAGATCGGCATTGCGCTGTTCGCGCTGGCCGGCGCCGGCGGCGCGCTGGCCGCGCCCATCGCCGGGCGGCTGGGCGACCGCGGCTATATCCGCGCGGGTACGGCGGTGGCGCTGGTCGGCGCGGTGCTGGCAATGTTCGGCGCGGACCTAGCGGCGGCGGCGCACGCGCTGATCCTGCTCGCCGCGATGGCGGTGCTGCTCGATGCCGCGGTGCAGTTCAACCAGGTGCTCAGCCAGCGCGTCATCTATTCGGTGGCGCCAGAGGCGCGCGGACGGGTCAATGCCAGCTATATGACCTGCATGTTCATTGGTGGCGCGGCGGGGTCTACGCTCGCATCGCTTACCTATGCCCATGGCGGCTGGACGACGACCGCGCTGAGCGGGGCGGGACTCGCGGCGCTGGCGCTGGTCCTGTTCCTGACCGAAGGGTGGCCCGGCGCCCGCGCCGCCGCATAGGCGGGCGCGGCCATTGCCGGAGCGCACGGGCCGAGCATCCCGGCGGCGGTCGCCGCGCTGCGCAGGGCGCCGATGCATCGCTCCTTGCGCTTACTGTGTTGCATGGGTAACACGCATCGGATGAACATTCTTGCGCTGGACGGCGTCCGCAAATCCTATGGCCGCAGGCATGTGCTCGACGATGTCAGCATCGGCTTTCCGGTCGGTCTGACGCTGCTCACCGGGTCGAGCGGTGCCGGCAAATCGACCTTGCTGCGGCTGCTCGCCACCGCCGAACGACCGAACAGGGGCCGCATCTTGTGGGACGGCGTGCCCTTGTCGGCGAGCCGCGCCGCGCTGCGCCGGTCGTTGGGTTATGCGCCGCAGGCGGTCGACCTGCCCGACGATCTCAGCGCGCGCGGCTTCGCACTGCACATGGCGGCGCTGAAGGGTCTCGATCTCGCCGCCGCCGATCGCCAGTTCGGCGCGATCACCACCGCGATCGGGCTGCACGGCGATATCGACAACCGCATCGCGACCTTTTCCGGCGGGATGCGGCGGCAGCTGATCTTCGCCCAGGCGCTGCTTGGCGCGCCGCGCCTGCTCGCGCTCGACGAGCCAACCGCCGAACTGGACGGCGAGACCGCGCGCAAGGTCGGCGCGCTGATCCTCGAAGCGGCCAAGTCGGCGGCGGTGGTGATGACCACGCACCTCGCCGAGGAGCTCGCGCCGCACGCCGTGGCGGTGCTGCGCGTCGACGGCGGGCGGGTGCTGCCGGCATGACCGCGATCGCCGTCGCGCGGTCGTCTCTCGCCACCAGCCTGACGCGATATCGGCGCAGCTGGGGGCTGTGGCTGCTACTGATCCTCGGCCCGGTCAGCGCGCGTTTCATGATCGCGCGCGACGATGGGTCGGGCGTCCAGATCGCGCTCGGCAATCACCTACCGGTGATGACATCGGCGGTGCTCGGGGTGTCGCTCGGCATCGTCGTATCGACGCTGCTGCTGCCGATCGGCTTTCTCTACCTGCGCGCCAACGTCACGCGGCGGCAACCCTGGCAGATCGAGGACGTCACCCCCGCGTCGCGCGTCGCGATCGCGCTGGGGCGGTTCGGCGCCGATGTTGCGGTGTTGTTCGCGATGCTCGTGACACTGACCCTCGCGGGCTGGCTGCTCGGCTGGCTGATCGTCACCGGCCCGCTCGACATCGTGCAACTAAGCCTGACGCTGTGGCTGGTCGCGGCACCGGCGCTGATGGGGATCGCCGCTCTGCGCATCCTGTTCGATGCCGTGCCGGTGACGCGGCGCGGGCTGGGAGAACTGCTCTATCTCATCCTGTGGATCGCCTCGCTCGCCGCCCCGGTCGCGGTGCAGGGGCTACCGTCGCGTTTCGCGACCAATTTCTACGACTTTCCCGGCTTCTATCGTCCCTTGGTCGGCCCGGTGCCGACGGCGCATGACAATATCTCGATCGGCGCCAGCGACCGGCTCGCGCCGGGCCGGGTGCCGCTCGACGTGATGGCCGGGATTTCGGCCCCTGGTTACGTCTCCTCGCGCCTCGCCTGGGCGCTGATGTCGGTGATCGTCACGGTGTTCGCCGGGCTGGTCTACCGTCCGCATCGGCCGCGCCGCAAGGCATCGCGGCGGGGGATGGTCGCGCGCCTGCTCGCCGCGCCGCCGCCGAAGCCCGCCGACCCCAATGCGGCGCCGGCGGGACGGGCAGCATTCGCGTTCGGCAATCTGGCATGGGCGGAATTCCGGCTGATCGGCTGGGGGCGCCCGTTCCTGCTGCTGGCGGCATGCGCTGCCCTTGCCGGGCTGGCCGGCGACTATCGGCACATCGGTAGCCCGGCGGCGGCCCTGCTGCTGATCTTCGCGATGGCCGGCCATGCCGGGCGGAGCGAGGCGAGCGGTTTGCTCGCCTTGACGCGGACGGCGTCACAAGCGCCGCTTGCCCGGCGGGTCGCGTTCGTGATGGCGGGCGTCGCCTGGGCGGTGTTGCTCGCCTTACCCGCCGCGCTGCTCAACCTGTCGGCGCGACCGTTGGCACTGGCGCTCGCGACCGGTGCGACAACGGCGCTGGTCGCGAGCCTGTTGGCGTTGATCAGCCGCTCGGCCTTCGCGCCCCGGCTGGTGTTGCTGATCCTGTGGTACGGCTATCTGTCGTCGTGACGCCGGCGCGTGATGCGAAAAAGTGGGAACCGGCTTTTCGCAATTAGATCACACGACCACAAACTGGCTCTGCGCCTATTTCTTGCGTTGCTGCGCGTAGAGCAACGCGGCGGCGAGCGCGGCGGAGCCGATCGCGACGCTAGCGGCGGCAATCGGCCAGACGCGGTTGCGCGCCGGCTCGGGCGTGCCGGCGGCGGCATCCTGATGGCGCTTGGCGGCGCGCGTCGCGGCGATGATCTCGTTGCTGTCGTCCTTGTCGGGCACGCTTACTCTCCTCTTGCACCGCGGTAACGCGACCTGAACGCGTCGGCAAACGCGGTGATCCGTGTGTCGGCGATGGCGGCGCGAAGATCAGCCATCAACGCCTGATAGAACCACAGATTATGCTCGGTCATCAGCATCGCGCCGAGAATCTCGCCCGAGCGGACGAGGTGGTGACAATAAGCGCGGCTCCATGTCGCGCAGGTCGGGCAGGCGCATTCGGGGTCGAGCGGCCCCTGGTCCTCGGCGAACTTCGCATTGCGGATGTTGATCGGGCCGGTGCGGGTAAAGGCCTGGCCGGTGCGGCCCGAGCGCGTCGGCATGACGCAGTCGAACATGTCGACGCCGCGCTCGACCGCGCCAACGATGTCGTCGGGCTTGCCGACGCCCATCAGGTAACGCGGCTTGTCGGCGGGAAGCTGGCCGGGCGCGAAGTCGAGGCAGCCGAACATCGCCTCCTGCCCCTCGCCGACCGCGAGGCCGCCGACCGCATAGCCGTCGAAGCCGATGTCGATCAGCGCCTCGGCCGATTGCCGGCGCAATCCCTCGTCGAGCGCGCCTTGCTGGATGCCGAACAGCGCGGCGCCCGCGGCATGTTCCTCGCCGCCGTCAAAGGCGGCGCGGCTCCGCTTCGCCCAGCGCATCGAGCGCGCCATCGCCGCTTCCTGTACCTCGGGGGTCGAGGTGGTGGGGACGAGCTCGTCGAACGCCATGACGATGTCCGAGCCGAGCAGTCGCTGAATCTCGATCGAGCGTTCGGGGCTGAGCAGGTGGCGCGAGCCGTCGAGATGCGACCTGAACGCGACGCCCTCTTCCGATCGCTTGGTCAGGTCGGCGAGGCTCATCACCTGATAACCGCCGCTGTCGGTGAGGATCGGCCGGTCCCAGCCCATAAAGCAGTGCAGCCCGCCGAGCCGCGCGACGCGCTCGGCGCCGGGGCGCAGCATCAGGTGATAGGTGTTGCCGAGGATAATGTCGGCGCCGGCGGCGCGGACATCGGCCGGCTTGACCGCCTTGACCGTGGCGGCGGTGCCGACCGGCATGAAGGCCGGCGTGCGGATCTCGCCACGCCGCATCGCGATGGTGCCGGTGCGGGCCTTGCCGTCAGTGGCGGTGATGGAGAAGGCGAAACGGGGGGGCATTGTCACGCCGATGCCATGCCGATTGGGGTGGCGATTGTCGAGCGTTTCGGGTGTTGGGGTCGCGGAGGCATCAGTCGGCTACGACCCTGGTTGCGGTCGAAGGGCGTGTGCGTTAGCCCGTCGCATGATTGGACCATTCGCGCAGGGCCATTGGACCGCACTGAACGGCAACGGCTCTTTCCAAGGGCTGATCGTCGGCGGACAGTATGTCGTCTCCGCTCCTTTCACCGATTTCGACGGCGACACTCATCCCGCTGGAGAGGCTTGGACCTTTTTGGGATCGGCTTTCCAGCCGCACGATGATGGGCTGTCGCTGTTTGTGTCACTCGACGGCAGACAGGAATGGCACATCCGTTTGCAGTGGCAGCCGGAAGCACAGGCTGAAATTATCGATAACTTGGGCCGATATGTTCAGTCGGCGAAGGGGAGCTAAGCACCAATTTTTCCCGTTTCGGTTCCATCGATCGACGCGACCCGCGCGAAATTCGACCGGGGTTGTTGGAAAGGAAAGCTGTCTGGCAGAAAGCGCCAGACATGGTCGATCAGGCAGTCCATAGCTGACGCCGATAGCCGAAATAAGCATTGCCGGATAAGCTGCCGCTATGACTTGGCTATTTGATCAAGCTCCGGCTGTAGCCTGTATCGCTGATCGCTCAGTGATGGGTGGAAAACCCGTTCTCACGGTCGCTCACTATGAGGACGATCACTCATGGGCGTTCTTGGATGGAGGACCCTTCGATGCTGCGGACGCGCTCGTGGTTGCGATGTCAGAGGTCTTAGGGCTCCATCCCGAGCTCGTTCAGATTGCCGATCTGCCAGCGGGCTGGAGCGCAAGCCGTTCAGCGGTTGGCCAGCCGTGGGAAACGCGGAAGGACGAATAGGCCAGGAGAGTGTCTGCGTTCTAAGCTCTCAAGATTGTAGCTGCCCTTAGCCTTCCCAATATATTTCGCCGTCAGCCTGGCCGTCGCGTTGCCGTGCCGGGTGTCTGTACCGCCTGACCGGTGAAGATTGCTGAGCGATGAGGTCTTGGGCAGGGATCGGGGTCTATGGGTAGCCGGTCCAGATGCGGTGTCAGGTGTCGCGGTTTCGAATCCCGGTTCGGGAGCCGGCCACGTTTAGCAGATGGGCTCTATTCCAAGATCGATACCTAAGCGGGCCATGGCGGCGAGCAACTCAACATCGAATACCTCGCCGCGCTCACCGGGCGTCCAGGTGATGAAGAAGTTGAGCGTGCCGCCCGTCCGGCGCAACTCGGCTATGAACGCGGCGGCGGGTTCGAGCTTGGCAAGCGCTTGGCGTAGAAAATCGGCAAGCTCACCATCGCTCCCATTCCCAAAATCAAAGGCGCAATAGCTCTGACCGTAAGTCCCGGGCAGCGAAGTGCCCTGCGGCGTTTCGCGCGCGTCCCCAGCCGCCCAGCACCGACGCAGAGGTTGGGCTATGGCGGCAATGATCCGTTGTGGGTCGGCGTCGGGGTGCCTGATTTGCAGGGAGACACGATAGCTGAAGGCCATCGATTCTCCGTACGCGCGATCGCCGCAATCTGCCAGTCGCCGAAAGGATGTGCGCGCGGCCACGGCGACGGTCCCGGCCTTGCGCCGCGTTCAGTCACCCGGCCCGAAGCGATCGAGCAACGCCAGAAACATCGCCTGCGCAGCGTCGCGCGCGGCATCGTCGGGGAGCGGTCCACGATCGGCCGCCTGGGCGAGATCATATTCGCTCGTGATGAAACGGGCGATGGCCGGCGGGATCGGCGCCGTGCCCAGCTCGCGCGTGCGCGCCTTGCGCGCGATCAGGTCCGCGACGATTGCCGCTACGTCGGCAGGCGGTTCGCTCTCGGCGAGTAACTGGGCGAAGTTCATCGGTGGCAGACGCCCCGTATGGTGCCGCATCCAACGCAGCGCCGCGGCGGGTCGCAGCGCATAGAAGAGTTTCTTCCCCGGCATTTCGCCGCCATCGGCATGGCGCGCCCATTGCCGCTCGCCGAGGTGGAGATAATGGCGCGCGATCAGGCCGCGCGGCGCGATCCTTTCGGCAAAGGCGTCGAGCGTGTCGCGAAAGGCCGCGTCGCCGCGATAGGCGATCGGCGAGCGCAGCCATTCGATCACGACCGCATTGCCCTTGACGATCAACCGCAACGCCTTGGCGACGTCCCAGCCATTGACGTCGAGCAACCCATCGAGCGGTGTCTCGATCACGTCGCGCGGCGCCCATAAGGCGAGATAGTCGCAGCGCCGCCGCAGGTAGAGAAAGCGGCAGTCATAGTCGCTGTCGGGCGAGGCAAAGCCCCAGGCGCGGCTGCCGCTTTCGATCGCGAGCGGCATGGCGACGCGCTCGTCGCGCACCACGGCATCGAGCCGCGCGTCGATCGCCGCGACCTCGTCGGTGGCGAAATCGGCGGGAATGGAGCGCAGCGCGGACATGGCTGCGCTTTGCCGCGCCGGCCCTGCCATGTCGAGCGTCGGGCCGAAGCCGAGGCCCGCCACCATCGCCCCGGCATGAACGGAAGTACGGGCTGCGCGGAGAATTGATGCGTTGCCGACGATCGCGGAATGAGGAGATAGCTCGCCCTGCCAACCAACGAAGGAATGTGGACGTGTCGCGAATCTGGGCCATTCTTCCCGCGCTCCTGCTTGCCGCCGGTTCGGCCGGGACGGTCCACGGCCAGGCAAGGGACGCCGCCAGCCCGCCGGAAAAGATCGAGATACGTTCGCGGCCGGGCGTCTGGCAGTCGACGGCCGGCGGTACGCAGATTCCGCTTTGGCCAGCGCAGGTCGACCTCGCAAAGCCCGATACCGGCGATCGTCCCGAGGAAACCGGAAACGGATCGGGGCTCGTGGGTGGGCGGCAATGGCACTGGGCGGCTTCGGTCAGCCGGCCGACGATGACGATCTATCGACCGAAGCGGCGCACGAACGGGACGACCATCATGGTGCTGCCGGGCGGTGGGTTTTCCGTCGTGGCGACCGATCTGGAAGGCACCGAAATCTGCGACTGGGTGGTCCGGCAGGGAATGACCTGCGCCATGCTGAAATACCGGACGCCGCAAGCCTGGCCGAGCGTGGATGGCAAGCAGCAACGGCCCAAGGTGCTATTGGCGTTGGAAGACGCCCAGCGCGCGATGGGACTCCTGCGGCAAGGCGCCTCTCGCTACGGGATCGATCCGCACAAGATCGGCGTGATGGGTTTTTCGGCCGGTGCCTATCTCGCCGCGAATATGAGCAATACGGAAGAGCGTAGCTATCCGCCAATCGACGCGGCCGACCAGCTATCCCCGCGGCCCGACTTCGCGATCATCGCCTATACCGCGCGCATGCTGGACAACAGCAACGGGCGGAACAGCCTCGAATTGCAACCCTGGGTGAAGATCAGCGCAAAGGCACCACCAACGCTGATCATTCACGCCATGAACGATCCGATGGACAATATCCGGCAACCCTTGGCCTACGCGCTGGCGCTGAACGACGCGGGTGTGCCGGTCGATATGCGCATCTATGCAAAGGGTGGACACGCCTTCGGGATGCGGCCGACCAAGGATCCGGTCACCACGGCATGGCCGGCCGAAGTTGGCGCTTGGCTAGACGGCATCGGCATGAAGTGAGGCGAGCGCTGCCCGTGCCGCCCCTACCAGACCGGCGGCAGCAGCGCCCAGCTGCGCGCGCGATACGCCGTCCACGCCGCGCCGAAGCGTCGGGCGAGCGCGGCTTCCTCGATGCGGATGCGGGGCGCGAAAACGAGGCTGGGGACGAGCAGGATCGTCGCGAGCGACGCGGCATTGTCGAGCGCGATGCCATGCTTGTCGGGGTTAGGATTGCTGAGAGTTGGGTGTTGCGGGACGCATAGGATTCAGTTGGCTACCGCCCAGTAGCGGGCATCAGGTCATCGGTGCCTGCGGGGAATAACCACTGCATCGGCGATTTCCCATCCGTGGTTTCGTTGCACCATCCTAGCCGTAGTATAAGCATTTCTTCTCCAATACCGGACCGTGAACTTGCAGCTGATAACCAACGGTTTTCCCGGAAGATCGCTCGGCAGTGTCGATCCGCAGTGCACGTCTGAAATACGCTTGATGCGTTCAGGCTCGAGGAGGACAAAGCTGTTTGTATCGTGCGCGATTTGGTTGGAGGCGGCCATAAGCACCCCATCGTCCCGAGCCCGAACAGCGGCCAATAACTGTTCATCGGTTGGGCAAAAGGCGGGTAAAGCGCAGCGGCTAATGCCCGCTAACATCAACAGTGCGAGCAAGTGTCCTCTCCGCAAAAGTCCGCGCTGAAGCTATTAGCTCGAACGGAAGCTTACCACCACTGCTCCTCGTCGCGCCGGCGCCTCGCCCGCCATCGCCACTACCAAACCGGCGGCAGCAGTGCCCAACTGCGTGCGCGATACGCCGTCCAGGCCGCGCCGAAGCGCTGCGCCAGCGCGGCTTCCTCAATGCGGATGCGGTGGGCGAAGGCGAGGCCGGGGACGAGCAGGATCGTCGCCAGCGACGCGGCATTGTCGAGCGCGATGCCGAAGCCGAGGCACGTCACCATCGCCCCGGCATAAGCGGGGTTGCGCAGCCGGGCATAGGGGCCGTGCGCGATCAGCCGGTGATCGTCGAGCATCGTCACCTCGGTGCGGAAGAAGCGCCCGAGCGTACGCACCGACCATAGCCGCAACGCGATGCCGCTCCACATGATGGCAATGCCGACGAGGAGCGCGACGTGGCGCGGCAGCGGCAGGCGCGTAGCTGGCAGGTGGAGCGCAAGGTTCACCGCTGCAACGATCGCCACGACCATCGCGACGATGATCACCGCGCGGCTGCCGCGATCGGCCGCCACACCGCCCGTCGCGCCGCGATCGCGCCGGAAAATGACCAGCTCGCTCAACGCCCAGCCGACATAACTCATCCAGAACAATGTCATCAGCACGGCTGGCCATCTCCTCGTGTATTGCATCAATAACACACAAGAAGAGGCTGGACAATCGCTGCCCTGCGTCGCGGCGAGCCTAACCGCCGATCATGCTTGCCTGCGCTTGTTGCACGGGCGATATGATCGCGCGCGGATAGTCCAGGGGCCGCAGGCATGATCAAGCATTGGGCCTTGTCCATACAAGCCGTTCGAGATCCATCGCGGTTGCTCCGCGTTCCTGACACTGCGTTGGACGCAGCATGAGCCGGCATCGTGCTCTGGTGATTGGTGCGTGCATCGCTGTGGCGGTGCTGTCCGCCTGTCAGCGCGATGCGGACCCGACATCGGGTCTCGCCTGGGCCTATCCGCACGGCCCGACATCGACCTTCGGCCAGCCGCTCGGGCCAGGCCCTTTTCGCGTACCCGACAGCGCGCTGGTGCTGACCCGCGCGCAACTGGACGGCGCGAAGGGGCCGATCGACTGGCATCCCGACGATCACCCGGCGGCGCCGGCCGTCGTCGGCGGCCCCGCACGTGCCGGGCTCACACCATGCGGTGAATGCCACCTGCTCAACGGTGCGGGTTTTCCCGCCTCAGCCGATCTGGCCGGCTTGCCCGCCGACTATATCGTCGCGCAAGTCACGGCATTCAGAACAGGCGCACGGCGGTCAGCCAATGCGGGGCAACCCAACACCGCCGAGATGATCAAGGTCGCGAACGCCGTCGCCCCGGCGGAACTGCAGCAGGCGGCGGCGTATTTTGCCCATCTGCCGCGATCGCGCTGGGTGAGGGCGGTCGAAACGCCTCGTGCGCCACGGACCTTTCCCGACCAATTTGGCTGGCTCAACCGGGCGCCGGGTGGCGGCTCCGAGCTCGTGGGGGATCGCATCGTCGAATTGTCCGACGATCTGCCGCGCATGATGATCGGCGACGATCATGTCGTGTTGACCGACTATGTCCCGCCCGGCGCCGTGGAGCGCGGTCGGCGCGTGGCAGCGGCGGGCGGTGGCGCGGGCACGCCGTGCCAGGCCTGTCACGGGGCGAGTCTGGGCGGGGCGGGGGCGGTGCCGCCGCTCTCCGGCCGGCCCGCCGGCTATATCGCCCGCACCCTGTGGGATATCCGCACAGGCGCGCGCCGCGATCCGGGTGCGGCGCCGATGCAGGCCGTTTCGCAATGGCTGACCGCATCGCAGATCAGGGATGTCTCGGCCTATCTCGCGTCGCTGCGGCCTTAGAGCTTGGTGCGTTAAGTCTGAAGCACCTTATTCCCGTTCGCCCTGAGCCTGTCCTGAGCGCCTGCCTTGGCAGGCAGTCGAAGGGGGCTGTTCATCTTTCAACCGTGGCAAGAAAGAACAGTGCTTCGACAAGCTCAGCACGAACGGCTCGGAATTATCGCTTGGTGCTCTTGGCGCTAGCCCTGTCGCGCGCGTCACCTGCCTCTTCGTCGCGCCAGACTCCTCAACCGCGCCGCTTGCCGCGCCCTTCTCCGCTACCGCCGCCGGTGCTGGCGCGGATCGTCAGCAGTTCGGCGCGAGTCAGCACGCCGTCATGGTTCTTGTCGAGTCGGTCGAAGGTACGCGCCAGTTCTGCCTGCAATTCGGCCAGCGTGATGCGGTTGTCGCCGTTCGCGTCGACGCTGAACGGGCTGGGCAGGGCGTTGGCGTCGCCCAGCCATTTCAGTGCCCAGTCGCTGTAGCCGATATAGCCGATCGACCCGCCATGCGTCTCGTCGACCGCGGCGAAGCTGCGCGTCACGCAAGCGGTGAGCTCAGCGCGGGTGACGCGGCCGTCGCCATCGGCATCGCAGGCGGCGATCATCATCGCGACCGGCTCGACCACCATGGTCGGCTGGGTGGAGGGCTGCGGAGCGCCGGCGGCGGTGGGCGGGGCGGGGGGCGGCGCGGTCTGCGCCGTGGCGGGGGCAGCGAGCAGCAGGGCGATCGGGAAGAGAAGGGGCATCGGTCGTCCTTGCGGTCGGGGGTGTTGTCACTTCTCTACATCGCTCGCGCCTGACAAGACCATGAATGATCGATGCGACGATCATCGACAGGGTCAAGGCGGTTGCACGGTCGCGCCATCGCGGTACGTTCGCGCGATGACGCTGCCGACCAGAGACCTGCTTGCCGGCGCGGCGGTCGCGGGGATCATGCTGCCCGAGGCGGTCGCCTATGCCGGAATCGCCGGGCTCGCCCCGGCGCATGCCATCGCCGCAGCGGTGGCGGGCGGCTTGGCCTATGCCGCGCTCGGGCGCAGCCGCTATGCGATCGTCGCGCCTACCTCGTCCTCCGCCGCGATCCTCGCTGCGGCACTTGCCGCGCTGCCGGTAGCGGGCGGGGCGCTGGTCATCGCGGTCGTCGCGCTGGTCGCGGTCATGTTTGGCGTCGCGGCGCTGTTCCGGCTCGGCGGGCTGGCCGGCTTCGTGTCGCGGCCGGTGCTGCGCGGTTTCGCCTTCGGCCTCGCGGTAACGATCATCGTGCGCCAGCTGCCGGCGATCGCCGGGGTCAAGGTGCCGGGCGGCAACATCGCGCGCGTGTTGCTCGGCCTCACCGAACGCATCGGCACGGTGCATGTCGCGAGTCTGCTGGTCGGGGCCGGGGCGCTGCTCGCCCTGCTACTGCTGCGGCGTTTCAAGGCATTGCCGGGGCCGCTGATCGTGCTTGCCGCCGGCGTCGCACTCGCCTCGCTGGTCGACCTGCCGGCGGCAGGCGTCGCGCTGACCGGGCCGATCCCGCTTGCGTTGTCCTGGCCCTCGTTGCCCGCGCTCAGCTTCGGCGGCTGGGCGCGCGTCGCGCAGCTCGCGCTGCCGATTGCGCTTATCCTGTTCGCCGAGAGCTGGGGGACTATGCGCTCGATGGCGCTGCGCCGTGGCGACACGCTCGATGCCAATCGCGAGCTCGGTGCGCTGGCCGGCGCCAATCTCGCCGCGGCGCTGGTCGCCGGCATGCCGGTCGGCGCGGGTTTCTCGGTCGGCTCGGCCAATGACAGCGCGGGCGCCACCTCGCGGCTCTCGGCGGTGGTCGCCGCGCTCGGGCTCGCCGCACTGATTCTGTTCGCCGCGCCGCTCGTCGCGCGCATCCCCGAGCCGCTGCTCGCCGCGATCGTCATCGCCGCGCTGACCCATGCACTCGCCCCGGCGCCGTTCGTGCGGTTGTTCCGGCTCGATCGCGACCAGGGCGTGGCGATTGCCGCCGCGCTCGGCGTGCTCGCCTTCGGGGTGCTCAACGGCATGCTCGCCGCGATCCTGCTGTCGCTCGGCACGCTGCTGCGGCGCTTTTCGCAGCCGACGATCAGCGAACTGGGCCGCGTCGGTACCAGCCATGATTTCGTCGATATCGCGCGCCACCCCGAGGCGCGCGGCCTGCCGGGCGTCGCGCTGTTCCGCCCCAATGCGCCGCTATTCTTCGCCAATGCCGAGAGCGCGCTGGGCGCGATCGCGCGCCGCGCGCTGGCGCGGCCCGATGCGCGGCTGATCGTGCTCAGCCTCGAGGAAAGCAGCGACCTCGACAGCAGCGCGGTCGAGGCGCTGGGCGAATGCGTCGCCACGCTCCGCGCCAATGGCCGCCGCGTCGTGCTGGCGCGCGCGCATGATGCGGTGCGCGACGTGCTGATGGCGGCGGGGTTGGAGGAACTGGCGCGCGGCGCTACGTTCAGCGTCGCCGACGCGGTAGCACAGCAGGAGATGTGACGTGCTCAACCATCCAACCCAGCCCGTGCTGCATACCGTGCCGATTGAAAAGCTGCGCCCGACCCAGATGACGGTCGGTTTTCGCGAGGTGGCGCGCAAGCGGCATGACTGGCGCGAGCGGCTCGATCGCGACGGGCCGGATTTTCTCGGCCGGCACATGATCCCGGTGGTGGTCGGCCCCGGCGGCACCATGTGGCTGATCGACAATCACCATCTCGCCCGCGCGCTGCACGACGAGGGGGTCGAGGAGGTGCTGGTGCAGATCGTCGCGACGCTCGATCATCTCGGCAAGCGCCGCTTCCTGACCTTCATGGACAATCGCAACTGGCTGCATCCCTATGACGCCGAAGGGCGCCGCCGCCCCTATGACGACGTGCCGCGCAGCGTCGCCAAGCTGATCGACGATCCCTATCGCTCGCTCGCCGGCGAGATCCGCCGCGCCGGCGGCTATGCCAAGGTCGACACGCCCTATGCCGAGTTTCTGTGGGCCGATTTCCTGCGCCCGCGCATCTCGCCCAAGCTGCTGGCGCGCGATTTCGATAAGGCGGTGATGAAGGCGCTCCACGCCGCGCATGGCGAGGAAGCGATCTATCTCCCGGGCTATTGCGGCACGCATTGAGTGGTTCGCGACACGGCGGGCAAGGCACCCGGTAACCGCGCCTGCCTATAATGATGGTGATACCGAGGATTCACGTCATGGTCGTCAGCGCCGTCAACTATCCCGCACCCGTTCAGGTCAACGGCTTCTCGTGCGCCAACTGCACCGATGTCGACCGCGCGGCGAAGCATATCGATCCGGTGCATCCGCGCTCGGGTCCGTTCGATCGCGACGCCGCGACCGATCCCTCGCGTACGTCCGCCGACCCGATCAAGGTCGCCGCGGCACGGCGCCTGGCCGAGGCGACGCAGACCCAGCCGATCGGCTATGAGGCCGGCGGCTATCGCTTCGCCACCGTCGCGCCGGGGATGGTCTTCTCCCTGACGGCGTGATCCGGTTGTGATCGGAGCCTTCTTATACCGCATCTCACGGATCGGTACCTTTAGCCCTCCCCTTCAGGGCTACTGGATTCACACATTTGGGGCGGCGTAGTCTCCCTCTCCCCTTGTGGGAGAGGGAAGGGGCCCATCGCGTAGCGATGGGAAGGGTGAGGGGGACTGACGCGAACGTCGCGTTCTGGACTCCCCCTCATCCGGCGCTTCGCGCCACCTTCTCCCACAAGGGGAGAAGGATTTGCCGGCTCTCCCGAATGATGTGTGAATGTCGTAGCCTTCAGGGGAGGGGCTCGAGAGAGTCATTCTCGCTGGGATTTGCTATTATCTGATCGTCGAAACTGCACTTGCGAGAACATTGCCGATCTCGCTGTCGGCAGCGCTGGCGCTGGAATATGAGGCCGTGTCGGAACGTGCGGGATTTTGTGGGCGCGCAGCGGCTATACCGGATGGACATTCTTCGACCCGGCGCGTTGGTTGGCCGCCTGAAATTGGGAGAAGTGAGATGAGCAACTATCCCTTGCGACTGCCCGATCATGTGATGGTCGAGGCACGGCAGCTGGCGGAAGCGAGCGGGACGTCGCTGAACCAGTTCCTGTCCTCGCTGATCGCCGAACGCGTCGGTGAGTTGAACGCGATCGCCGCCGTCCGCGCCCGCGCCACGCGCGCCGATCCGGCATTGGCGCTGGCGATCCTGGGACGTGTACCGGATCGTGCCCCGCTCGCCGGCGATGAACTGCCCGGCGCGCAGTAGCGACAAGCGCCGGATCAACGCCGCGCGGCCGGTGCCAGCGTACTCCCCGGCTTCCACGCCGGCGCGGCCGGGGCATTGGCGACGCGCGCGACCAGCCGCGTGAAGAAGCGGTTGAAGTCGGATGCCGCCTGCCAGTCGATCGGCTGCTGCGGGTCATCCTGCGGGCGATGATAGCCGGTGCGGTACCATGAACGGTAGATGCGCTCGCTCTCGCTGCCCGGACGATAACCGAACACGAACGCCGTCGCCGGGATGCCGGCCTGGAGGAACGGCCATTGGTCGGCGCGACGCAACAGGTTGCGCTCGGGCTCGGGGTCGTGCTGCACCGCAATCTTCATCCCCGCCGCCACCGCGCGAACATGGTCGCCCAGCGTCGTGTCGTCGAGCGCGTGGACCGTCAGCAGGTCGAGCGGGAAGATCGGGCGCAGCTGGTCGAGATTGATGTCGGCGGCGATATGATTGAGCGGCAGCGTCGGATTGGCGACGAACCAGCGCGCGCCGAGCAGCCCCTTTTCCTCACCGGTAAAGGCGGCGAAGATCACCGGGCGGCGAAAACCCTTGCCCTTCCGCTGCTGCGCCAGCCGCACGAGCAGCGCGACATAGGCCGCGTCGTCGAGCGTGCCGTTATACAGCCCGTCGCCCGCGACCGGCGCGCCGTGGCCATAACCATCGAGATGCGCCGACAATATGATCGCCTGGTCGGCCAGCGCCGGGTCGGTGCCGGGCAGCATGAACAGCACATTGGGTGAGCTCAAAGTCTTCTGCGCGATCGTGAAGCGCGCATCGAACCGCCCGGGCAGGTCGAACGCCGGCAGCGGCGCGCCGTTGCTCCCCGCCGCGATCAGCGCGCTTGCATCCTGCCCGCTGCCGGCGAGCAAAGTCGCCAGCGCGTCCGCATTGAGCGTGAAGCGCGGCAGCGCGTCGGGCGCCGGCGGCGACCCGGTAATCCACACGCTGCGCGCATAGGCATAGGGCCAGCGCGGCGGCTCGACGGTGAAGCCGGGGTCGGCGATGGTGATCAGCCCCATGGCATGGCCGGCCTTCGCCGCCGCCAGCCGGTCGGCGTCCGCGGGCAGGCCGGCGCGGCGCGTGCCGTGGCAAAGGACGATCTTGCCCTTCACCTCGGCCATCGCCGCGGCGCCGCAATAACCGCGATAGGTCAGCGGCGCGCTGAGCAATGTCACCATGCCCGGTGCCGGGTTGGTCATGATGTCGTGGAGCAGGCGTAGCGGACGGCCGTCGACGGTGATCGCTGCCGACGTGATCGCAACCTGCTCCATCGGCACAGCCTGGCGCCAGCCGCCCTGCTCGCCGATCGGCTTCAGCCCGGCGGCGGCGAAGCGCGCCGCGACCATTCGCGCGGCGCGTTCATAACCCGGCGATCCGGTATCGCGGCCCTGCATCGCGTCGTTCGACAGCAAGGTCGAAAGCATCCACCAGCGCTGCGTCGCCGCATCGGGCACCGCCGCGTCCGGGGTCGCCAGGCTCGCCGCCGCGGCGGCCGCGAGCGCCAGCGCCTTGCCGATCATTTCGTCATACCGCGATAGCGCTCGAACCAGGCCAGGATCGCGGCATTCTCGCCGATCAGTTGTGACGGCCGGTCGGCGAACCCGCCATGGCTCGCGCCCGGCACGCGGATCAGCACGCTCGGTACCGAACGCAGCTGGAGCGCGGCATAATATTGCTCGGCCTCGCTCGGCGGGGTGCGATGGTCTTCCTCGCCGACCATCACCGCCGTCGGCGTCTTGACGTTGCCGACCAGGCTGAGCGGCGAGCGGCGCCAATATTGCTCGGGGTCCTCCCACGGCATCTTGCCGAACCAGTAACGCGCCATCGAGGAATAGCCGTCGGTGGTCAGCACCTCGCTGGTCCAGTTGATCACCGGCTTCTGCGTCACCGCCGCCTTGAAGCGATCGGTCTTGCCGACGATCCACGCGGTCAGCAGCCCGCCGCCCGATCCGCCGGTGACGAACAGATTGGCCGGGTCGACATGGCCGGTGGCGATCGCCGCATCGACCACGCTCATCAAATCGTCATAATCCTGGCTGGGATAATCGTGATGGATACGGTTGGCGAAACCCTCGCCGTACGAGGTAGATCCGCGCGGATTGGCATAGACCACGACATAGCCGGCGGCGGCATAAAGCTGGTCGTCGGTCGACCAGACCGGGCCATAGCTGGCGAACGGTCCGCCATGGATTTCGAGGATCAGCGGATATTTGCGCGCCGGGTCGAAATCGGGCGGCGTCACCATCCACGCATCGATTGCCAGCCCGCCGGCCGAGGAGGTGACGGGCAGCGGCGCAACCGCACCCAGCGCCTTGCCGGCGAACAGCTCGCGGTTAAGCTCGGTCAGCCGCCGCGTCGCCGCGCCGCGCGTCACCGCCACCTCGGGCGGGCGGGTCGGGTCGCCGGCTGTGAACGCCACCGTCCCGTCACGCGCCACCGAATAGCTGCCGCCCGAATAGGGCCGGTCGAGTTCGCCGCCGGCCAGCCCCTGCGCCACCGGCAGCACGCGCCCGTCGAGCCCGATCCGCGCCACCCTGGTCACGCCGTGATCGGCATAGCTGACGAATACCGAACGCCCATCGGCGGCCCAGTGCGGATCGCCGACATCGCGGTCGAGCCCGGCGGCGACGACATGCGTGCCCGTGCCGTCGGCGTTCATGATCGACAGCTGGTGGTTCTGGTAACCGAGCAATTTGTCGTCGAAGCCGACATAGGCGACCAGCCTGCCGTCGGGCGAGACGGCGGGTTGCTCGTCGGGCCCCTGCCGCGTGGTCAGCTGGCGCAGCGCGCCGCTCGCGACATCGACGCTGAAGATGTCGCTATTATTGGGGTCGCGCTCCCAATCCTTGCCGCGATTGCTGCCGATCAGCAGGTGGCGGCTGTCGGCCGCCCAGGCGAGGCTGCCGCCATCGTCGAACGCGCCGAAGGTCAGCTGGCGCGGCGCGCCGCCATCCGCCGAGACGACGAACAGATGGTTGTAGCCGGGGCGGAGATACCCGGCGCCATCGGCGCGGAAATTGACCCGGCCGATGACCTTGATCGGCTCGGCCCATTGCGCGCCCTCCGGCTTGGCCAGCGCGACATGGCCCAGCGACGCGCCATTGCCGGGCACGAACATGGTGAAGCCGATGCTCGCCTGGTCGGGCGACCAGGCAATGTCGGACGGCGCCTCGGGCACGTCGGTCAGCGCGGCATTGGCGCCCGACGCCATCCAGTGAACGAAGATCTGCGCCCGCCCGCCCGCGCCGCTCGCGACGAACGCCAGCCGCGTGCTATCGGGCGACCAGCGCGGCCGCGAACTGCCCGCCACGCCGAGCGGCTGCTGCCTGCCGGTGGTCGTGTCGACCAGCCAGATGTCGCGGCGATCGCCATCGATCATGATGTCGCCGGTCGCGCGGGTATAGGCGATGCGCTTGCCGTCGGGGCTGATCTGCACGTCACTCGCCTGCGCCAGTGCGAACACGTCGCGCGGGGAAAAGGTGCGCGATGGGGCGTCCTCCGCGTGCGCCGGTTGTGCCGGGGCCAGCGAGGCGACCGACGCGCCGCACAACAGGAGAGGGAGGAGCAGAACGCGACGCTTCATGAAGGAGCCCCTTGATGGTGATGCGGGGGACTATAGGCGGTCTGGGAGGGGGCTCAATGGGGGGCTGGTCGCGGATTGAGATAGACCATCTTGCGGCTCTCCTCCCCACCAGCATCCGATATCCGTAATTTCGGCGCATGATCGATATTCATCGACCTGCGCGCACAGGATCCACATTCACAGGAGTTGGAGGCTCCGGTAAACCCGGCGCGGCTCACCCTATGGAAAGCCCTTTGTCGGGATGAAAGCGGGCAAAGCGACCTGTGCTATACCGGCGAAAGCGATTGGTACATCGAATCCTGTTTCCGACGAGGCAACGCCAACGCTGTGTGAAAAAAACGAGAGAAGCCGAGATTCATTCGCCCGGTCTATTGTTATGGGCCATAAAAAATTCAATTGAAAGGACGCAATTGAATAAGTCATAATATTTCATGCATGCATTTTAAGTGCGGTCGCGGGCATTGATTTTCATTTTTTCCATTATTAATTAAACCATTTTGAGAGAAATTCTATTATTGGCTTCAGAGTGGGGAATTGGACGATAAGGTCGTCAGCGTGTCCATTAATCCAATGGATAAATTTTATTCCCGGGTGCCAACTCTCCTTAGCGATTTTTGTTCCGCTCGCCCAGATTTTTGATGCTGACCGACCGAATGCTCGAAAGAAGTTAGCCACGATATGGCCGCTTATTTTCAGGTCGCTTTCGCTTTGATTAGAATCTTCAGGTAAATTGCTTACAGAGGCTGTTAAGATGTCTAAAGACTCACTGGTTGCTATTCCAGACTTTTTTATTTCATCGAGAAGAGATCGTAATTGATTTCTTTCAACTTGAACGGGGCCAAAGCGCCGCTGATAAATCGCATCCTCACAAACTGATAATCCATCATCTAGCGCCACAAGGGCCGTATCTGCGTCAAGCCATTCAAACAATGATGATCTCTGTCGCTCGGACAGGGGTGGCTTTGAAGAATCAAGAGAAGAGTGGTATTTCATCTCTCTGCGTAGAGATTTACTATAAACGATATACTTTTCCGATTGCATTAAATCGGGCTTATTTCCCAGAGCTCGCAGTGCCTTACGGATGGTATCTGCGATCTCAATTGCTTGCGTCTTTCCTCGCGACGAAGCGTTTAGCGCGCCTAGTAGAGATTCTCGCACGAGTGCATGCCGTCGGGCAAACCCTTCTGGGTCTCCTCCGCCGACACGGGTAATTTGTACTCCTGGCGCAATCCGACCGTCAGGAGACTCAATAAATATGGGAACTCTAGGGTTTTGCGCTAAACTCGTGGAATCTATTATATTTTTTGTTAAATTTTCACCTTCCGGGAAAAACGACTTTAATATAACCCCTTCTTTTATCTTTCCAGAGCCTATCGCGCTCATAAATGATCGAATATCTCTATATTTTGCTCTTTTGGCGGCCTCTTCGATTTTATTATTACTTATAATTGGAAGGTATGGAGATATAATATTTTCTAAAGTTTTTTCACCAGAAATTATTTCGTCTTCTCGGTCAATCTTGCGAAAATGCGAGCGAATTGAATATCGGGCCTTAGCCGTTATGACGAAATTTAGCCAGATGGCCTGCGGCTCCTGCGACTTCGATCGAAGAATTTGTACCTGATCACCATTGTTTATCACAGTGCGTAAGGAGACAACTTTTCCGTTGACCTTAGCGCCGACCGACTGATTGCCGAGATCAGTATGTACCGAATAGCCGAAGTCGAGCGCCGTCGCGCCTTTGGGCAACTGGTGCAACTCGCCTTTGGGCGTGAAGGCGAATATGCGATCCTGGTACATCGCCATGCGCGTGTGCTCGAGCAATTCCTCGGGGCTGTTGGCGTTGTCGAGAATCTCGATCAGGTCGCCGATCCAGTTGGCCTGCGCTTCAGGCCTAACCTTATCCTCCTTGTAGGCCCAACGTGCGGCGACACCGAATTCCGCTTGGCCGCGCATTTCGGGCGTGCAAATCTTGATTTCGACGCGGGTATTGTTGGCGTGGATCACCGTAGTATGGAGCGCGCGGTAACCGTTGCGCTTCGGAGTCGAAATGTAATCCTTAAATCGTCCCGGCACCATCGGCCAGCGACTTTGTATAAGGCCGAGTCCCTGATAGCATAGTTGGACGTCGGCGACGACAACGTGAAAAGTTATAATATCACTTAATTGCTCGAAGCTTACATGGCGCTCCATCATCTTTTTCCAGATTAGATAAGGCGGCTTCTCGCGTCCTAAAACCTCTGCCTCGATGCCAGCGCGTACGAGCAATAGCTTCAGTGCAGATCCGATCTTGGCAATCTTATTGCCGCCGCCTTCCGTGAGCTGCTCCAGCCGCTTTGCGATAGATTCATAAGCTTCCGGTTCAAGTTCCTTGAAGGCGAGCGTCTGCATCTCCTTCATGAACTCGTACATGCCGATCCGCTCGGCGAGCGGTGCGTAGATATCCAGCGTTTCGCGCGCTATCCGACGGCGCTTGTCCTCAGACTCGATAAAATGCAACGTGCGCATATTGTGCAGCCGGTCTGCAAGCTTGACGAGCAGCACGCGAATGTCGTCGGACATCGCCAGCAGGAATTTACGCAGGTTTTCGGCGGCGCGCTCGTTCTCGGTATGCGCCTCGATCTTCGACAGCCTGGTGACACCGTCGACGAGCCGCGCGACCGACGGGCCGAACAGCCGCGTGATCTCCTCAGGCGTCGCGACGGTATCCTCGATCGTGTCGTGCAGGATCGCGGTCGCTATCGTCTCGTCATCCAGGTGAAAGTCGGTAAGGATGCCCGCCACCCCTAGCTGATGGCTGAAATACGGGTCGCTCAACGCGCGCTTCTGTGCTCCATGCGCGTTGATCGAGAAGACATAAGCGCGATTGAGCAGCGCCTCATTAGCATCAGGGTCGTACTGGAGAACCCGATCAACAAGTTCGTGGATACGCATATTTGACAACGATGCACAGCATGATACCTGACGAGTCAAGATGCTGGATATGCTTATCCATATATTTTTTTTGTGACAAAATAAGTTCGGTATATTGCTAATGCCAATTGCAAATTGTAAGTATATATAAAGATACGCAAAATATTATATCAATTTGATTGAATACAAAATTATTTATTAATCGTGTATTGCGTACATTATATTTTAAGATTAAATAGTGTAACGTTATGCTATTATATAATTGAAATAAATATTCAAATATGATACTGCGAAGGCGGTTTGCGGATATTCGCTTGTCGATCATAACGACCTTGATTCACCGTTACTTGCCCAAAATTCGAACTAGCGAGCTACAATGCGAGCAGGTCACGCCGAAAGATCATGCGTCTTCGAGTAGGTGATGCTTTCCATAGCCACCGCGTCGCCAGAGGTTCACCCCCGGCACGATGCCGACCTGCTCGTCTAGGGTCGTTCGGATATGGTTCACGCTCAACCCAACAACCAGTAGCCATTTATGATCTCGTGTTTCGTATCGATGTCCTGCAAGATGCATGCGCTGATCATCACTGCGGCTCGTTCGCGGTGCTTGGCATTTGGCCCGACGCTGTCTTTTGGCTTGAAGAGGTGGCGGTAGATGCAGGTGGTTTCCGCGTAGGTTCGCTGCATCGTTGTGATCCTTCGAAAAAATAAATCAGTAGAAAGGGTGCCCCCACCCGGTCGTTCCGGGCAGGGGCTAGGGGGCAACTTCGATCGCTGCCTGCGACAGAGGTGCGGCGGCGCCCGGCGCCAGGTCAGTCGGTGCGGACAGGCGCCACCCATTGATTCAACCCGCAGCGATCCATGCCATCGTCCCCCTCGCGCGCTCGGCGCCGCTCATTCTCATCGTCGACCGAAAACATGGCGTGTCCGCTATCCGGGACTGCTGTTAGCAGGTCCTGCTTCGCCGCGAAGCAGGACCTGCTGCCGCCTGCCACCGTCCTGCTCGGGCTCCTGTTATGTTGGATCGCGAACACCAACATCTTTTCCCGCAAGTCGCTGCGCCAGAACGCGATCGCCGCGCGCGCGGTCCAACACCGCGCGCGACAAAAAAATGATTGCAGGTTTAGCAGGTCGAGCAGGTACGGCGGGGCGCCTGCCGGGAAACGGGCAAGCTACGGCAGCAACAGCGAAGCGTCCCCGTACGAATAGAACCGATACCCCTCGGCAATCGCATGCGCATACGCCGCCTGCATCCGCTCGGTTCCCATCAGCGCACTGACCAGCATGAACAGCGTCGAGCGCGGCAGGTGGAAGTTGGTCACCAGCCCGTCCACGCCCTTGAAGCGATAACCCGGCGTGATGAAGATCGCGGTGTCGCCCTCGAACGGCTGCACCTGGCCGGCGGCGTCGGTGGCGCTTTCGATCAGCCTCAGGCTCGTCGTCCCGACCGCGATCACCCGGCCGCCGCTCGCGCGCACCGCGTTGAGCCGCGTCGCGGTCGCCGCGTCGATCCGGCCCCATTCGGCGTGCATGCGGTGGTCGTCGGTGTCGTCGGCCTTCATCGGCAGGAAGGTTCCCGCGCCGACATGCAGCGTCAGCGTGGCATGGCCGATGCCGGCCGCGTCGAGCGCCGCGATCAGCGCGGGGGTGAAGTGCAGCGCGGCGGTCGGTGCGGCGACCGCGCCTTCCTCGCGCGCGAACATCGTCTGATAGTCCTCGGCGTCGCGTTCATCGGCCGCGCGGCGCGCGGCGATATAGGGCGGCAGCGGCATCCGCCCGGCGCGCTCGAGCAGCAGCTCGACCGGCTCGTCGCCGGCAAAGGTGAAGGCGATGCTGCCATCGGCCTCGCGGTCGCTGGCGACGGCGCTGACGCCGTGGCCGAAATCGACCACATCGCCGTCGCGCAGCCGCCGCGCGTTGCGCACAAAGGCGCGCCAGCGGCGTAGCCCCTCGCGCTTGTGCAGCGTCGCGCCGATTTTGGCGTCTCCGCGTGTCCCCGTCAGTTGCGCGGGCAGCACGCGCGTGTCGTTGAACACCAGCAGGTCGCCGGCGCGCAGTTCGCCGGGCAGGTCGCCGACCTGGGCGTCGCGCGTCGCCGCG
>NZ_JARYTI010000028.1 GCF_029911635.1 Sphingomonas sp. AR_OL41 | reverse complement strand
GGCGCGTCGCGCGCAGCGGCTCGGCCAGCGTCCACACCAGCGCGCGCAGCGCCAGCGCCTGGGGATCGTCATTTGTCTCGGAGACGCGCATTGCCTATCACTGACTCGAACTGGCGGAAGGGATTTGAGGGGCGTGGCAAAAAGGGTGCTCGTTGTCGAGGACAACGAACTCAACCTGAAGCTGTTTTGCGATCTGCTGCGCGCGCACGAGTTCGTCACCGAGGGGGTGCGCGACGGGCGCGAGGCGGTCGAGCGCGCGCGTGCTTTCGGCCCGGATCTGATCATCACCGACATCCAGCTGCCGCACGTCACCGGTTACGAACTGATCGAACAGTTCAAGGCGGACCCCGCTTTGGGCGCGATTCCGATCATGGCGGTCACCGCCTATGCCGGCCGCGAGGACGAGGAACGCATCCGCGCGGTCGGCGCCGACGCCTATGTCTCCAAGCCGATCTCGCTGGCGCGCTTCGTCGATGCGGTCATGGCACTGCTGTAGCGGCGGGTCCGCTCGAACCGTCCGAAGAACAGAAGAGAATTTGTTCGCGCGGAGACGCGGAGGCGCGGAGAGCTCGCGCTTGTGGACCTGACCCGCGTCAGCAAATCATGGCAACGCCAGTCCGGAGCATAACCCGCGTTGTGGCGCGGAAGGTTGCCTCGCACGGAACACCTCCGCGCCTCCGCGTGAACCAATCTTCTTTCTCTTCTTCAGACCGACGCCACGCGCAGCACATACGAGAAAAGCCGCGAGGCTTGCGCCTGCGGCTCTCGATCCCCTTAACGGGGCGGATCGACGGGCGGCGACGCCGCCCGCAGGATCACTTGATCTTGGTTTCCTTGAACTCGACATGCTTGCGCACGACGGGGTCATACTTCTTGAAGCTGAGCTTCTCGGTCTTGGTGCGCGGGTTCTTCTTGGTCACGTAGAAGAAGCCGGTGTCGGCCGAGCTGAGGAGCTTGATCTTGACGGTGGTCGGCTTTGCCATGACCCTGAATTCCCGAATCGATTGAAAAAGTAAAAGCGGCGGCAAAGCGCCACCGCTCTTCAAGCGCCGCCCGATGGCGCAGAGTCGCTACAATGTCAACCGCGCGGGCCGTTATCGGGCTACCGCCCCGCCGGCCCGTCGCCCCGGATCGCGGGGAAACAGGGCGCGCGCGGCGCGGTCGATATCGCCCTCAGGTCGTTGCTCCCGCGATATGGCCACCGCTACCATTGGCGGCCTTGGCTGGCGCGACCTCCTCGATGGCCTCGACATCTGGCTCATCCTCGGGCAGCGATGCTCCCGCAGCGCCACTGCCGGCGAGCATGCCGTTGATCGATCCCCCCGACATGCCGAGTTCGGCCAGCAACCCGTCGATCAGCGGGCCGCCGACACGGTAGCGCAGCGCGGCGGCGACCGCAGCGTCGGCGAGGTTGGTCTGGCCGCCGCCATTGCCCGTCTCCGCGCCGCCGACATTGCCGTGGAGGCCGCGCGCATCGACGATGCTGATCTTGTCGATATTCTCCATCGGCTTGCTCGCCGCGGCGATGATCGCCGGCAGCGCCTCGAGGATCGCCCGGCGTACCAGCAGCGACGTCTGCGCATCGCTGAGGATATTGGTCGCCTCGTTGAGCGACGCCTGTCCGGCGGCATCGACGCGGAAGGCGGCTTCGCGGCCCTCGGCGCGGGCCTTTTCGGCATCGGCCTCGGCGGTCGCTTCGGTGCGCAAGGCACTGGCGCGCGCTTCCGCTGCCTCCTTCTCGGCGGTCGCCGCGACGGTGATGCCGACCGCCTCTTCCTGTGCACGCTGCGTGGCGGCGATCACGGCGACATTCTTGTTGCGGTTGGCGATCTCGGTTGCCTTGGCGGTGGCGACGCTTTCCTCAGCCCGCACGGCCAGCGCGCGCGCCTCGTTGGCGGCGGCGGTCGCGGTCGATTCCTCCTCGGACTTTTGCGCGGTCTGCACCGCGGTGGTGATCCGCGCGATCTCGATCGTGCGGTCGCGTTCGATCGTCGCGGTCTGGATCGCGCCATCGCGCGCGATCGTCGCGGTCTGGATGATCTTGTCGGCCTCGGTCTGCGCCACCGTCTGCGCCTGGCTCGCGGTGATCCGCGCGATCTCGGCGAGGCGGGTCTGCTCGGCCTCGGCGGTGGCGATCGATGTTGCCTGTTCGGCGCGGCGCGCGGCGAGCGTCTGTTCCTGCGTCAGCCGCGCCTGCTCGGCGGCCTGCGCGATTTCGAGCGACTGGTTATTGGCCTCGAGGTTGCGCTGTTCGATCTCGACGCGGTTGGTCGCGACGATGTCGTTGCGGATCTTCTTGCGCTCCTCGATCGTGCGGGTGAGCACGGTCAGCCCCTCGGCATCGAAGGCGTTGTTCTCGTTGAAATGCTCGAACGCCGTCTGGTCGAAATGCGTGATGCTGACCGATTCGAGCTGAAACCCGTTCATGTCCAGGTCGGTCATCAGCGCTTCCTGCACCTTCTGGATGAAGTCGGCGCGGTTGGCGTGGAGATGCTCCATCGTCATCGTCGCCGCGACCGAGCGCAGCGCCGACACCAGCTTGCCGTCGAGCAACGACTTCACCGCATCGGGGCTGTTGACCGATTCGCCCAGCGTCTGCGCGGCGGCGGCGATCGATTCGGCGTCGGGTTTCACCTTGATGTGGAACAGGCCGACGACATCGACGCGCAACTTGTCGAGCGTGATCAGCGCATCCTTGTTGAGCCGCGACACTTCCAGCTTCACCGTCGTCAGGCGGACCTGCATCAGCTCGTGGAGCACGGGGATCACCATGATGCCACCGTTGAGCACGACCTTCTCGCCGCCAAAGCCGGTGCGGATCAGCGCGACGTCCTTGGTCGCGCGGCGATACAGTCGGGTCAGGATGATGCCGATCACGACGAAGGCGACGAGGACGATCCCGGCGGGGATCAGGATGTTAATCAGGATGTTGAGCAGCGATGCCGGCACGTAAACCTCCCCGGTTGGTGTACCTGGCTATGTATCAGATCGAGCGCAGAAGGGTATTTCTTTCGGGCAGCGCGAAGAACAACTTGCCCTCGCGCCGGACGATCAGCGCCGTCTCCCCTGCGGCGATCGCATCCACTTCGTCATGTGGCTCGACCATGATGAAGTGCGCCTGACCATGCTCGTCGACCACCTTGGCGCGGGCCGGTGCGCCGCGCCGCGCGGTGCCCTCCAATATCGTGCCGCGCAGACGCAGCAGGTCGTCGGTCGAGATCACGGTCGTCTCGAAACCCGGCATGATCCGCGCCAGCCCCCTCGCGGCGAGCGTATTGAGCAGCGCGCCGACAACAAGCGCGCCGCCCGACGCCAACCCCCAGGATAGTGGCGCGCCGATAGAGGCGGTCGCGCCCTGCTGGATCGCGACGCCGGTCAGCGTGAAGCAGCCGAGCAGCGAGGTCAGCCAGATCAGGATCGGGAGTTCGCCGCCCAGGCCAAGCCAGTCCAGCGCGCCATCATGGACATCCGCGCCATCGACCTCAAGATCGAGATGGCCGAGGCCCAAACCGATCGCTTCGATCAGGCCAATGCCAAGCATGATCACGAAAGTGATCGCGAACGGCAGGTACGGGGTTGTCAGGAACTGCGCGAACATTCGACAGCGCTTATCATGCGGTTGCCGCAGTGTCAGGTCTGGCCGCCGCTGCGTCGTAACGGCGAACCAGCGGCGCCGAATGTGCACCGCCCTGATCCGGCGCAGCCCGGTGGCAAATCAGCCGGCCACAGCCACGGTCCGCCGACCCATCGCCGCGAGCAGGATCTCATGCGCGCGGTCGACGATCTCGTCGATCGACGGCGTTTTGGCGAACATCGCGACCGCCTGTTCCCGCAGATGCGCGCGGGTCGGCATTTGGGGCAGATGCTCGAAGCACGCCGCAAGCTGCTCCGCGGTGCGCGTGATGATGCGCACGCCGAGCTGATACTCGCCGCGTAGCACGCCGGCGGGTGGCGCCTTGAGCTTGCTGACGATGCCCAGCAGCGCCAGTGCCTTCAGCACATAATAGGTCGCATCGACCTCCCACCAGCGAAAGCCCTGGCGCGTGCTGCTTGGATAGGCGTGGTGGTTATTGTGCCAGCCCTCGCCCATCGTCACCAGCGCCAGCAGCCAGTTGTTGCGCGAGTCGTCGCCGGTCACATAGCGCTTGCGTCCGCGCACATGCGCGAGCGAGTTGATGCAGAAGGTGCCGTGATAGACCAGCACCGTGCTCCACAGGAAGCCGACGACGAGCCCGGACCATCCGGCGATCAGCAGGCACAATAAGGCCATGATCACCGCCGGTGCGAGTTCGAAGCGGTTGAGCAGGCGCAGCTCGGGATAACGCGCGAAATCGGGAATCCTGGCGGGATCGAAGCTGTCATGGCTCCGCGCGAAGATCCAGCCGACATGGCTGTAGACGAACCCGCGATGCAGCGGCGAGTGGACGTCCTCGGCGGTGTCCGAATGCAGATGATGGTGGCGATGCTTCGCCGCCCACCACAACACGCTGCGCTGCGCGCTGCTCTGCGCGACAAAGGCGAGCACGAACTGGAACCAGCGGCTGGTGGCAAAGGCGCGGTGCGAGAAATAGCGGTGATAACCGGCGGTGACGCCGAACATGCGCAACCAGTACAGCCCGATGCACAGTGCCAGCGCAGGCCAGGTGACGCCGGTCCATAGCGCCGCCAGGCAGCCGATATGAACGAGAAGGAACGGGGCTATCGAGGGATAGGCGATGTCGCCGGTGGCGACGCTGCGGTCTTGGGCCATGTCCTCTCTTAATATGAACGGCGCCGCAACCGGTCAACCGAACCGCCGGCTAAATTGCGGGCGCCCCCTTCGGGATCGCGCCGGGCAAAGCGGTGAGTGGCGACGCCAGCGCTGCGATCTCCGGACAGTTCGCAAAAATTATTTGACATAGATACGATAGAAATTTACGTAACACATAAATTAATGGAGAAAAGAGATGAGACGCCCCTTTTCTGATTCGGTCCGACGGCTGGCGCTGCCACCACTGGATCGCCCGCTGCGGCTGATCGTCGCGGCGATCACGGCGATGGCCGCGCTGTTTGCCTTCGCCAATCTCTCGCACGCCGATGCGCCTGGCGCGGGTCGGGGCGGCGCACTGCGCATCCTGCTGCGCGTCAGCGACAGCAATGTCAGTTTCACGATCGACTGGAGGGAATGACCATGACCATGACAGTTACGACAACGGAAAAGGTGCAGAAGGAAAGCGCAACGCTCAAGCGCTTGTTCGGCTGGCTCTTTGGTATCGGTGCGTTCCTGATCTTTTCGGAGATCGCCTATATGCCGCTCAAGGCCGTCATCCTCACCGCCGGCACCGCGGCCGGCCGTGGCGCGGTCGACGATCTGGCGGAAACGATCTTGGCTTCATTGCCGGCGCTGGCGCTGCTCGGCGCCGTGTGGCAGGCGCGCCGCGTGTTTGGCGGCTTCGCCGGCGGCGAAATTCTTTCGGTCGAGGCCGGCAAGGCGTTGACCCGCCTGGGGGACTGGCTGGTTGCCAGCACGGTGCTGAGCATCTTCTTTGGTCCGGCCGGCGGTCGTGCCGACATCGTCTTTGGCCTGAATCTCAGCGCGATTATCATGCTGGGCAGTGTGGGGCTGGCGATCCGTCTCATCGGTCGCGTCGTCGAGATGGCCGCGGCGATCAAGTCCGACCACGATCAGATCGTCTAGATCATGCCGATCATCGTCACCCTCGACGTCATGCTCGCGCGCCGCAAGATGCGCGCCAAGGAACTCGCGCAACGCATCGGCATGAGCGAGACCAACCTGTCGCTGCTTCGCTCGGGCAAGGTCAAGGGCGTGCGTTTCGACACGCTGGAAAAACTCTGCCACGAACTCGACTGCCGCCCGGGGGACCTGCTCGATTTCGAACCCGAGGCCCCCGGGTCGTCGCGAGAACCCTAAGCGCTTGTGCTTTCCCGACCGTCGCCATCCCAACAAGCGGGACTGCTGTTAACGCGACCTTTACCCTGTCGCGCCCAGCATCGTTCGACAGGCGGGAGCTGGGGTATGACGCAGGCGCAACCGACGATGCGGGTACAGGCCGAACTGGCCGCGCGGGTCTGCGCGATCGGTGCCCGAACCCAACGCGACACCGCCGGCAGCATCGCGCTGGAAATCGATGCGATCCGTCGCCTCGCCCGCGCCAATGGGCTCTATCCCGCCGCCGTCGTCGCCCAGGCGCTCGAATCGGCGCTTGGCCGGGGCGAACGTGGTCCGCTGATCGATGGCTGGCTCGCGCTGCTGCGTGATGCGGTCGGTTGCGAGCGGCACGATACTGCTGCCTGCGAGACCTTCGCCGCGGCATGCTCGGTTCGCCTGACGGCCTGACGCTTCGGTCATGGACGCCCTGATGGCCGCGCTCGTCGCGGCCCTGGTCGTCGAGGCGACCGATCGCACACCCTGGCTCATCGCCATCTTCGCTGATCGCTTCGCGCGGCGCGGGGTGGTCATCGTCGCATCGCTGTGCGCGTTGGCAACGGGCTTTGCCATCGTCGCGCTTGGTGGTGCGCTGATCGGTGAACGGCTGACACCCGAGGCGCGCCAGTTGTTCCTCGCCGTCGCTCTACTCAACGCCGGCGTCTCCGCCTTCTTCCCGATCAAACCGCCCAACCGTCTCGATGGCTGGCGCGTCGGCGCTGCCGCGACCAGCTTTTTCGGCGTCTTCATCCTCGCCTTTGGCGGGCGCACCCAGTTTATCGTCATGGCGCTCGCGGAACGCGGCCCGCTGCCGGCGCTGGCGGCGATCGGCGCTACACTGGGCAGCGTCGCGGTGGTCGTGCTTGCCGCGCTGACCGGCGAGGCGGCGCGCCGTTTGCTGCCGATTACCGGCCTGCGCATCGTCTCCGGCATCGCGCTTTCGACGATCGGCACGATCCTCGCGCTGGGTGCCCTGCGGCTGATCTGAACGCCGGCGAGCGCCCACAGATCGAGCCGTCCTGTTACTGAAATCGGCAATTCCGCCTCGCCTGGCGGGAGCGTTTGCGCGATTGGGTCGTTAGCGCAACGAACCCCATCCGCTACCCAGGGAATGAGTCATGACCGCCACCGCCGCGCCGCTCAAGACGCCGACCGATCTCAAGTCCAACGCCGTGACGTCGGTCGCTGACGCGCTTAACGGCATCCTCGCCGACAGCTTCGCGCTCTATCTCAAGACCAAGAATTTCCACTGGCACGTCTCGGGCCCGCATTTCCGCGACTATCATCTCCTGCTCGACGAGCAGGCCGCCGAAATCTTCGCCGCGACCGACGACATTGCCGAGCGCGTCCGCAAGACCGGCAACACCACCTTGCGTTCGATCGGCGACATTGCCCGCCACCAGACCGTCCAGGACAATGACGAAGCGTTCGTCGCGCCGGGCGACATGCTGAACGAGCTGCGCGACGACAATCTCCGGCTGGTCGAAAGCCTGCGCGCGGCCAAGGACCTCGCCGATGCCGCGAAGGACAATGCCAGCTCGGGCATCATCGACACCTGGACCGACCAGGCCGAACGTCGTGCCTGGTTCCTGTTCGAGGCCGGCCGCACCGGCTGAACAGGGGGCGGGGCCGCGTTGCTGTTAACGCGGCCCCAGCGTCAGCAGCCACATGTCGGGCGGTGCGCCGAGGCGCAGCGGCAAAATGCTGGTGCCCAGCCCCGCCGTCACCACCGTCAGGCGATTGCCGTCGCGGACGATTCCGCAGCGATAACGCTGTCGCGCCGGCGACGACGCCGCGCCGTACCAGGGTAGTACGATCTGCCCGCAATGCGTGTGTGCCGCCAGCACGAGATTGATCTCCTCCGGCACCTTGGTCGTCACATCGGGCGCATGCGTCAGCACGATCTTGGCGCCGGGCAACCGATCGAGCGCCGAGATCGTCGTCGGCACGTCGCCATGGTGCGAATAGACGTCGGCCACCCCGCCGATGGCCAGTGGGCCGCGCACCGTCGCGCTGTTGACCAGCATCGTGACATTGGCGCGCCACAGCGCGCGCGGCACGCTGGTCAGCCCGGCCCAATAATCGTGATTGCCCGGTACCGCGACCACGCCGAGCGGCACGCGCAGTCCGCTCAGGGGGTTGATCAGGTCAGTGGCGTAGCGTTCGCCAGCAACCGGATCGTTCCCCAGCACGAAGTCGCCCGCCATCAGCACAAGGTCGGGCTTGAGCGCATTGGCCTGCGCGACGATCCGCGTCAGGCGCGGTGGGTCCATCGCTGTGCCGCCCATATGGATGTCGCTCAACAACAGCACGCTGATCGGCTTCTGGCCCGCAGGCCAGTCGCGCAGATGGATCGCGGCGCGGCGCACGATCGGGTCGGCGCGTGCCTCATGGTGCATCCAGGCGAACAAGGCGACGCCGATCAACGCG
This sequence comes from Sphingomonas sp. AR_OL41, assembly GCF_029911635.1. Lineage (GTDB taxonomy): Bacteria > Pseudomonadota > Alphaproteobacteria > Sphingomonadales > Sphingomonadaceae > Sphingomonas. The sequence continues at coordinate 53,510 of NZ_JARYTI010000028.1, read as the reverse complement.
AGCATCAGCAACAGACGATATCTAAGGCGCATCACCGCGCTCTAAGCACGGCTGCGTGCGCCGGCCAAGGGGTGCTGGCGGAACCACGCCGCGCGCGCCATGTTGTTCGGCGATGCGCGCCTTTGCCGATCTCCTCGACGCCCTGATCTACACGCGCTCGCGCAATGCGAAGCTCAAGCTGATCGGCGATTATCTCCGCGCCACGCCCGATCCCGATCGCGGCTGGGCGATCGCCGCGTTGACCGGCGACCTCGATCTGCCGGCGGTCAAGCCGGCGCTGCTGCGCGGGCTGATCGAGGAGCGCGTCGATCCGGTGCTGTTCCGCATGAGCCGAGACTATGTCGGCGACACCGCCGAGACGATCGCATTGCTCTGGCCGACCCCCGCGCCCGGCGCCGCGGCGGAGGCGCCACTCAGCCTATCCGCCGTGGTCGATCGCCTCGCGGGGTTGTCGCGTGCCGATGCCGCCGGCGTCATGGCATCGATGCTCGACCGGCTCGACGCCGACGAACGCTTCGCGCTGCTCAAGATGGCGACCGGCGGGCTGCGCATCGGCGTATCCGCGCGCCTCGCCAAGACTGCGCTGGCGCAGGCCTTTGCGATCGACGTCGCCGCGGTCGAGGAGGTGTGGCACGGCATCAAGCCGCCCTATACCAGCCTGCTCGCCTGGGCCGAGGGGCGCGGCGCACAACCGACCTCGGCCGGCGTGCCGGTGTTCCGCTCCTTCATGCTCGCCCATCCGCTCGAAGACGGGCGCGTCGACCTCGCCGACTATGCCGCGGAGTGGAAATGGGACGGCATCCGCGTCCAGCTCGTCCATGTCGCCGGCGAGACCCGGCTCTATAGCCGCGCCGGCGACGACATCACCGCCAGCTTCCCCGAGGTGGCGCGCGATTTCGTCACGCCCGGCGTGCTCGACGGCGAGTTGATGGTGAAGGGCGATGTCCAGGGCGGCGCGCTCGACGGCGGCGGCGGCGCGGCGAGCTTCAACGCGCTGCAGCAGCGGCTCGGGCGCAAGGTCGTGTCGGCGAGGATGCTGGCCGATTATCCGGCCTTCGTGCGGTTCTACGACATCCTGTTCGACCGCGACGAGGATTTGCGTGAGTTGCCCTGGACCGATCGGCGCGCGCGGCTGGAGGCCTTTGTGCCGCAACTCGACACCAACCGCTTCGACATCAGCGCGCTGATCGAGGCGGAGGATTTTACCGTGCTCGAGGCAATCCGCGCCGGCGCGCGCGACGCGGCGATCGAGGGCGTGATGCTCAAGCGGCGCGACTCGCCTTATGTCGCCGGGCGTCGCACCGGCTTGTGGTACAAATGGAAGCGCGACCCGCTGACCGCCGATTGCGTGATGATGTATGCGCAACGCGGCAATGGCCGGCGCTCGTCCTTCTATTCCGACTATACCTTCGGTTGCTGGACGGCGGACGGAGAGTTGTTGCCCGTCGGCAAGGCTTATTCGGGTATCACCGACGAAGAGCTCAAGATGCTCGACGGCTTTGTGCGCCGCCATACGCTCAATCGCTTCGGCCCGGTCCGCGAAGTCGAAAAGACGCTCGTGCTGGAGATTGCGTTCGATTCAATTCACGTGTCGAAGCGCCACAAGTCCGGCGTCGCCATGCGCTTCCCGCGCATCGCCCGTATCCGCACCGACAAGCCGGCCGCCGAGGCCGATATGATCGACACGCTGCGGCGGATGATCACCTGATCGCGCATCGGCGAGCCGCCCCGCCCAGTGTTTGCCCAGCGCCTGTCCCGGAAGCTCGACTGCGCGATGGAGCATGTCCTGAATCAACAGCAGGACCGGGATGGCGAGACACAGCGCTAATGTCAGGTTGGCCCCCGAAACGCCCTGCGCGGTCAACGCCGCGCCGAGCACGATCAGCACCGACCAGTGCAGCAAATAGGTCGCATAGGAGCGATCGGCCAGAAACAGGATCGCAGGATGTTCGAGCAACAGGCGCGCAGCCTTGGCATAGCTGCGGTCGAGCCGGCCGGCGAGGTGCGCCGGCGCGAACAGCAGCGCCATCACCGCGACCCATAGCCCGACCGCAAACAGGTCGAGCCACGCCGACGCGGCCAGGGCGATCGCGGTGATCGCCGCCGGGTGACGGCACCGCGCCAGCAGTCCGGGCGCGGCAAGCCGCGTGCCGATACCGATCAGGAAGAAGGGGGCGCCGGTCAGGACCAGCAGCGGCTGCTTCCAGCGCGGATCGCCCCATTGATGGTACAGGCACACCATCACCCCGACCGCCAGCGCCATCGCCAGGGCACGGCCGCGCGTCCGGCATGCCGCGATGAGCAACGGGGCGATGAGATAGAATTGCCATTCGAGCGACAGGCTCCAGCCCGGCGGCACGAGGACATATTGCGCGTGCGGCAGCCAGGCTTCGGGAAGCATCGCGTGTAGCATCGTGAGATGCGCGAGCAGGTGGAGCGGCAGGTAGTTGACCTGCGAATCATAGACCGTGCCGAGCAGTGCCCGCGACCATCCATGGTCGCCGAGATGGGCGGCAAGCACATAGGCGCCGCCGCCGATCACGCTGCATGCCGCGAAGACCGGGAACAACCGCATGAAACGGCGGACGATATAGGCGCGGTACGGCTCGCTGCGCTCGAGCAGCAAATGGGTGATGACGAAGCCGCTGATGATCATGAAGGTCTCGACCGCCCAAGATCCCGCTTCCTGGACGCCATGCCAGACCGGCCCGTGATCCTGCATCGCCGAGACCTGCACGATATGCGCGGCGACCACGACCCACGCCATCCAGGCGCGCAGCCCGTCGATGGCGGCGAAGCGCGGGACCGCTGCGGTGGTCGTCGTCCCGACTTCAGCCGTCACCCCACCGCTCCCCGCTGCGCATTGCGGCAGGCGCGCCGCGATCCCCGAATGACATAATCGCCTTAAGATCGCTTGAAGCCGGTACCTCCACCACGAGCGGATCGACGCACTTTTACGCACGGCAAGGTTGGAGATTTTTGTCAGAGGTACGGGGGTTGTTTTCCGCCATGATCGGATAAGGCGGACGCGTGACCGACACCCTGCCCGCGCTGATGATGATCCTCTCCGGGTCGATCCACGCCGTCGTCAATGCGATCGTCAAGGGCGGCAAGGACAAGATGGCGGCGCGTGCCGTCACCGACGGGTCGAGCGCGATCATCCTGTTGCCCGCCACGCTGTTCGTCGCGCTGCCGGGCGGTGCCTGGGGCTGGCTCGCGGCGAGCGCGGCGATCCACGCGCTCTATCTTTACGCCCTGATCCGCGCCTATCAGGTGGCGGATTTCTCGGCCGCCTATCCGGTGCTGCGCGGTACCGCGCCGCTGGTCACCGCCCTCGTCACGCTCGGCCTGCTGCGCCAGCCGGCCAGCGCCTGGCAGGTCGCCGGCATCGCACTGATCGGCGGGGCGATGTTCCTGCTAGTCCTGGGCCGCCATCTCGGGCGCGCGGCGCTTGGCTGGTCGGTGCTGACCGGGGTGACGATCGCCGCCTATACCGTGGTCGATTCCGCCGGGGTCCGCGCCGCACCGACCGCGCTGAGCTATATCGTCTGGCTATTCGTCATCATGGGCGCGATCGTCCCGGCGATCTTCCTGGCAATCGGGCGCGGGACAATGATTGCGGCGGTCCGCGCGCAGTGGCGGCCGGGCGTCATCGCCGGCCTCTTGTCGATCGTCACCTACGGCCTCGCGCTGACGGCGCTGTCGCGCGGCCCGACCGCTCCGCTCGCTGCGCTGCGTGAGACCGGGATGGTCACCGCGCTGGGCATCTCGATGCTGGTGATGGGGGAGAAGGCGACGGCCGGGCGAATCGTCGCCATTTTTGCGATCCTTGCCGGCGCGACGCTGATTCTCGTCGCCTAGTCGAGGTCGCGCGCCAGCACGACGAAAGCCAGCGCGTCGCTGCGCGGCACACCGAAGCGCGTATCGCCATGCGGGAAGGGCCGTTGCTCGCCTGTCATACGGTAGCCGCGCCGCTCGTACCAGGCGATCAGCGCCGGACGCTGGACGATCACGGTCATCTCGATTCGCCGCGCACCGAAATCCCGTCGCGCCGATTCCTCGGCTGCCTTGATCAACTGCCGGCCGAGCCCGCCGGCCTGGCGCGCCGGGTCGACCGCGAGCAGCCCGAGATAGCAGGTGCCGTTTCCCTGATCGGTCACCGCAACGCAGCCGATGATCGCCGCACCGTCACGCGCGACGAGAATGTGCTGACGAGGATCGTCGAGCATCGCCGCCAGCGTCGCGGCATCGGTGCGCTGACCATCGAGCAGATCGGCCTCATGCGTCCAGCCCTGCCGCGCCGAATCGCCGCGATAGGCGCGCTCGACCAGTTGGTGGAGCGGCGCGAGATCGTCGCGGGTCGCGCAGACGACCGTCAGCGGATCCACTGCGCCAGCCAGTCGGCAAGGCCCTGCGGGCTCATGTTGCGGGCATCCTCGAGCGCCGAGATATGCCCGCCATCGAGCAGCTTGCCGCTGCGCGGATCGACCACCAGCAAGGCGGGGACGCCGCCCTTGAGGCCGTCGCTTGCGCCGTAGGCGGCGGGGATATCCATATTGGCGTCGAACCGGCCGATATCGACCGAGACGAGCTCATAATGTCGCGCGACGAAGGCCTTGAGCACGGGCACGTCGATCGTGCCGGAGAGGATCCGGCAGTCGAGGCACCAGTTGCCGCCAAGGTCGATGAGCAGAAGCTTGTGGGCCTTTTTCGCGCGGGCGCGCGCAGCGGCGACATCGGCGCTGGCGTTTGCCGCCTCGTCATAGGGCAGCGGCAAGGGCCGCGCGAGCTGCTCGAAGCTGGTGATCGGCAGGCGCGGCGCCGTTGCGGCCCCGACCGGGGCGGCGAGGGTGGCAATGAGGGCGGCGGTCAGCAGGGCGCGCATGGTGATTCTTTCGGCAGCGGCATGGATCACCGTCCATACGCGGCGTCCAACAGGCTGGTTACAAAGAAAAACCCGGCGCGCCTAAAACGCACCGGGTCTATCCTTGTCACGGTCTTGCGACCGGATCAGCTCATCGGCGAAAGGTTCACCGCTGCGTATTTGCCGCGACGATCGACCTCGAGCTCGAACTCCAGCTTGTCGCCCTCATTGAGGGTCGGCATGCCGGCGCGCTCCACCGCCGAGATGTGCACGAACGCATCGGGCTGCCCGTCGTCGCGCTGAATGAAGCCGAAGCCCTTCATCGCGTTGAAGAACTTTACCGTGCCGGTCGCCTTCTCGCCGGTCAGCTGGCGCTGCGGCGCACCGCCGGCGCCACCACGATCGCCACCCGGGCCGCCAGCGGCGCGCTCGGGCCGCGGCCCGCGCTCTTCCACAGCCATCGGCTCGCCGTCGATCTTGAGATCGGTCGCCGAGATGCGGCCGCCGCGATCGACCAGCGTGAAGCCGAGCGGCTGACCTTCGGCCAGACCGGTCAGGCCGGCCTGTTCGACCGCGCTGATGTGAACGAACACATCCTCGCCGCCATCATCGCGAACGACGAAGCCGAAGCCCTTCTGGCCATTGAAGAATTTGACGACGCCCGTGCCTTCGCCGACCACCTGGGGGGGCATACCGCGACCACCGCCGCCGCCGCCGCCACCACCGAAGCCGCCGCCACCACCGCCGCCGCGATAGCCACCGCCACCGCCGCCGCCGCCGAAGCCGCCACCACCGCCGAAGCGATCGCCGCCACCGCCGAAGCGATCACCACCGCCGCCGAAACGATCGCCGCCGCCGAAGCTGCTGCCGCCACCGAAGTCGTCGCCGCCGAAACCGTCGCGCTTGTCGCGGCCACGTCCGCCACGATTGCCGCGGCCACCTTTATCGAAACTCATGCCCTGTTCGTCTTCCCGCCTCGTTCCGTCGGTAAAACAAGAGCCACGCCGAACGAGAAGCGCAGGTCTTCGGGCGCTGAACCAATCACGCCGCCGACTCGTTCTAGACTAAAATGACAAGCGCCGCGAACGAATTCGTCCAAAATGCGGCAAAGGCCACCGCGATACTTGCGGAACCGATGCAGCCGGGCCACAGGCGAGGCCATGTCGCTCCTCTCGCTCGTCACCGATCCCGCCGCCTGGGCAGCCCTTGCCACGCTGATCGTGATGGAGATCGTGCTTGGTATCGACAACCTGATCTTCATTTCGATTCTTTCCAACAAACTGCCCGTCGAGCAGCGCGCGCGGGTGCGGCGACTCGGCATCGGCCTTGCGCTGGTGCTGCGGCTCGCGTTGCTGTCGACGATCGCGTGGATCGCCGGGATGACCGCGCCGGTCATCGATCTCGGCCTGACGCATGTCGGCGCCGACGGCCACGCCACCTTCGAAACCGCGCTGTCGATTCGCGACCTGATCCTGATCGCCGGCGGGCTGTTCCTGCTCTACAAGGCGACGACCGAAATCCACCACAGCCTCGACCCGGTCGAGAAGGATGTGACGGCGCAGGGCGGTGCTTTGATTAGTTTCGGGTCGGCGATCATCCAGATCCTCGCGCTCGACATGGTGTTCTCGATCGATTCGATTCTCACCGCGATCGGCATGACCGACGACCTGCCGGTGATGATCGTCGCGGTGATCACCGCGGTCGCGGTGATGCTGTTCGCCGCGACGCCGCTTGCCGAGTTCATCGCCCGCAACCCCAGTGTGGTGATGCTGGCGCTCGGTTTCCTGCTGATGATCGGCTTCGTGCTGATCGCCGACGGTTTCGGGGTCCATGTTCCCAAGGGCTATGTCTACAGCGCGATGGCCTTTGCCGGCGCGGTTGAGGCGCTCAACCTGATGGCGCGGCGCAAGGCGACTCGTTAGGCGGCGATCACAGGCATTGCGGTCGTCGCATTTGGACCCTAGTCCCGCGCGATGACCGTATTCCTGCACGAAGAAGACATTCCCGCCGGCCTGTTTGCGGACGGCGTCGATATTGCCGTCGACACCGAAACGATGGGCCTGCTCACCCCGCGCGACCGGCTGTGCGTCGTGCAATTGTCCGACGGCGGCGCCGACGAGCATCTCGTGCGCTTTTCGCCCGGCAGCGACTATGCCGCGCCGAATCTCAAGGCGCTGCTCGCCGATCGTAGCCGCGTGAAGCTCTATCATTTCGCGCGCTTCGACCTTGCCGCGATCGAACATTATCTCGGGGTCGAGGCCGGGCCGGTCTATTGCACCAAGATCGCCTCGCGGCTGGTGCGCACCTATACCGATCGCCACGGCCTCAAGGAGCTGGTGCGCGAGCTGCTCGGCCAGGACATCTCCAAGGCGCAGCAATCGTCCGACTGGGGCGGCCCGGTGCTGAGCGACGCACAGAAGGATTATGCCGCGTCGGACGTGCGCTTTCTCCATGCGATGCGTAGCGAGCTCGACAAGCGCCTCGCCCGCGAGGGCCGCACCGCGCTGGCGCAGGGCTGCTTCGATTTCCTGCCGCACCGCGCGCGGCTCGACCTCGCCGGCTGGCCGGAGGTCGATATCTTCGCGCATGTTTGACCGTGTTTCACACGGATTGCGGCACCAGCCCGCTCCCCCACCCGGCCTCCCACAGCATATTCTGAATGGGAGGCCGGGTGGGGGAGCGGGCTGGTGCCGCCTTTCCATGAGGACGCCGCATGTCTGATGCGATGGTCCTGACTCCGACGGCGCGGCAGATCTGGGCGGCGCCCGGCAGCAGCCACGACCGGCTGATCGGTGGCTTGCGCATCCTGCTGCCGATGCTGATCGGCATGCTCGCCGCGTTCGTGGTGTTCATGCCGCTGTTCAGCGGCGGCGACGTGTCGTTCGTGCTCGACAAGAAAAAGGTCGAGGTCGCCAAGGAGCGGATGCGCACCCAGGCCGCGACCTATCGCGGCGAGGACGGCAAGGGCCAGCCCTTCATCATGACCGCCGGCTCCGCCGTGCAGAAGAGTTCGACCGAGCCAATCGTACGGGTCGAGGCGCTGGCTGCACAGATCCAGCTCCAGGACGGTCCCGCCAATGTCACGGCACCGCACGGCGCCTATGACATGAAGAGCGAGCAGGTCGAGATCAACGGCCCGGTCAAGGTCGTCGCCAGCGGCGGCTATACCCTCGACACCAACGACGCGACGCTCGACCTGAAGACGCGGCACCTGCGCAGCGCAGGGGCGGTGACAGGTACCGTCCCGCAGGGCCAGTTCAGCGCCAATCGGCTGACCGCCGATCTCGACAACCATGTCGTTTCACTCGACGGCAACGCGCGCTTGCGGATCGTGCCGCGAAAGACGAGATAGGCGCCCATGATGCGTTTTCCGCTGTTCCTCGCCCTGGCGGCGCTTGCCGGCGCTGCTGCCACCGCCCAGTCGCGGCATGATTCGGCCGCGCCGATCAATTTCGGTGCCGACCATATCGAGCTGCAGGACAAGGCCAATCGCGCGATCCTGTCGGGCAATGTTTCGGTCAAGCAGGCCGAGATGACGCTCAACGCGGCGCGCGTGACGGTGGCCTATACCGGCCAGGTGATCGACGGCTCGCCGCAGGTGTCGCGGCTCGATGCCTCGGGTGGTGTCGTCGTCACGCGCCCCGACCAGAGCGCGCGCGGGCAATTCGCGGTTTACGATCTCAACAAGCGGATCGTCACCATGCTCGGCGGCGTGACGCTGATCCAGGCGGGCAATACCGTCAATGGCTCGCGCCTGACGATCAATCTCGATACCGGCCGCGCGGTGATCGACGGCTCGTCGGTCGGCGGCCGGACCGGCGAAGGCGGCGTCACCAAGGGTGGCGGCGGGCGTGTGACGGGCACCTTCTCGGTACCCAAGCGCAACCAGTGACCGCGCGCTAAACCGCTCTTTCTTGCACCTTTCGTTACGACGCGCTTCCCTTCGCGCCGCGTCGGGTGCAAATGGCATGCACGAAGCTTGCCAAGCACGTGCCTGGTAAGGGATCGGTAACGTCGAAATGTCACCACGGGACCTGCGATGAGCGACTCCGCCACCCTCGACAAGATCGAACCGATCACCGAAGCGCCGGTAGCGCAAGGCCTGTCGGTCGTCTCGATCGCCAAATCCTATGACAAGCGTGCGGTCCTCACCGATGTGTCGGTGTCGGTTGGGCGTGGCGAGGTGATCGGGCTACTCGGGCCGAACGGTGCGGGCAAGACGACCTGCTTCTATTCTGTGATGGGGCTGGTGAAGCCCGATTCGGGCCGGATCATGCTCGACGGTGCGGATATCACCGCCCTGCCGATGTATCGCCGCGCGATCCTCGGCCTCGGTTATCTGCCGCAGGAAACCTCGATCTTCCGCGGCCTGTCGGTCGAGAAGAATATCAGCACGGTGCTCGAACTGTCCGAGCCCGACCCGACGACGCGGCGCATGCGGCTCGACCAGCTGCTTGACGAATTCGGCCTGACGCGGCTGCGTGACGCGCCGGCGATGGCGCTGTCGGGCGGCGAGCGGCGCCGCGCCGAAATCGCCCGTGCGCTGGCCGCCAATCCCTCGATCATGCTGCTCGACGAGCCCTTTGCCGGGATCGATCCGATTTCGATCGCCGACATTCGCGACCTGGTGAAGGATCTCAAGAAGCGCAACATCGGCGTGCTGATCACCGACCATAATGTCCGCGAGACGCTCGAGATCGTCGACCGCGCCTATATCATCTATGACGGCCGCGTGCTGTTCACCGGCTCGCCGGAGGAGCTCGTCGCCGACGCCAATGTCCGCCGCCTGTACCTCGGCGAGGGTTTCTCCCTGTAACGCCGATGGCGCTTGGTCCCCGCCTCGACCTGCGGCAGTCCCAATCGCTGGTGATGACGCCGCAGCTGCAGCAGGCGATCCGCCTGCTCGCGCTGTCGAATCTCGAGGTGGAGGGTTTCCTCGCCGAGGAGATCGAGAAGAACCCGCTGCTCGAGGGCGGCGCGCCCGAGGATGACGGACCGACGGCGGAGCGCGAGCCGGCGCCCGAGCCGCGCGACGAACCGGCCAGCGCCGACGAGCTGATCATGGGCGGCGCCGATACCGGCGAGGCGTCGCTCGACGTCGATTTCGACGCCGAGACCTTCCATCACGACAGCGCCGCCGATGCGATGGATGCGAGCGGCGGCGGGCTCGACGGGTCGCTCGGCCTCAACGGCGCGAGCGGCAGCGGCGGCGCAAGCGAGGACGGCCCCGATCTCGACGGTTTTGCCGATGTGTCGCTGAGCCTCGCCGACCATTTGCTGGCGCAGGCGGGCACAGCGGTCGATGGGCCCGACGCCTTCATCGCCGCGCATCTGATCGACCAGATCGACGAGACCGGTTATCTCACCGTGTCGCTGCTCGACATTGCCAACCGGCTCGGCGTGCCGCTGGCGCGGGTCGAGCGCGTGCTCGGCGTGATCCAGACCTTCGATCCGACGGGGGTCGGCGCGCGCGATCTCGCCGAATGCCTGACGCTGCAGGCGAAGGAGGCCGATCGCTACGATCCGTGCATGGCGCGGCTGATCGACAATCTCGACCTTCTCGCGCGCGGCGATCTCGGCCGGCTGAAGCGGATCTGCGGCGTCGACGACGAGGACATGGCGGACATGATCCGCGAACTGCGCGGTTATGACCCCAAGCCCGGCTGTCGATATGGCGGCGAGCCGGCGCAGAGCGTCGTGCCCGATATCTTCGTCGCGCAGCGCAAGACCGGCTGGGCGATCGAGATCAACGCCGCGACGCTGCCGCGCGTGCTGGTCAATCGCAGCTATTATGCCGAACTGTCGAGGGGGCCGCAGGACAAGGCATCGAAGGCGTGGCTGAGCGAATGCCTCGCCAGCGCCAACTGGCTGGTCAAGGCGCTCGACCAGCGCCAGCGCACGATCATCAAGGTCGCCACCGAGATTGTGAAGCAGCAGGAAGCCTTTTTCCTGAAAGGCGTCGCGCATCTCCGGCCGATGACGCTGCGGCAGGTCGCCGATGTGATCGAGATGCACGAATCGACCGTCAGCCGCGTGACGAGCAACAAATATCTCAGCTGCGCGCGCGGTACCTTCGAGCTGAAATATTTCTTCACCTCCGGCGTGTCGTCGTCGGAAGGCGGCGACGCGGTGTCGGCCGAGGCGGTCAAGAGCGCGATCCGCGCGCTGATCGCCAATGAGGGCGCCAATATCCTGAGCGACGATACGCTGGTCGACCTGCTCAACGCCAAGGGATTCGGCCTGGCGCGGCGCACGGTGGCCAAATATCGCGAGGCGATCGGCATCGGGAGTTCGGTGCAGCGCCGCCGGGCGCGGGCGCTGGAGGGGGCTTAGGCTCGAGATCCATCCGACGTACTTGCTTCGTTCCGTTTGTTGCGCGAAGTTCTGCCATGCGCCGGAATAGCCGGCTTCAGATCAGGGGCGGTTGATGAGGTGGCGGTATCTGAGCGTGATGTTCCTGCTCGCGGCGCCTGCCTTGGCGCGCGCTGATTTCCTGCATGACACCGAAGCTGCCCATGACTGGCATCTGGCGCGTGTCAGCGCGCCGGGTCGCAGCTATTTCTACAAGGGCCCGGAGGTGGATGGCTGTCCGGCATTGACGGCATCGTGTCGTCGCGGCGCCTATCTCGTCCGTGGCAATCAGCTCCTTATTGGGGAGGTGCGCGGTGCGTTGGTCTACGCCGCCTATACCGATGGCGGCGGTACCGCGACGATCGGCTGGTTACCCAAGACGTCCGTCGCGCGCATCGCCGTGCCAAAGCAGACCATCGCGGCGTGGATCGGCAGCTGGAATTACGATTATACGACAATCGACATAACCCGCGGGCTTGGGCCGGGGAGGCTCAAGGCCAGTGGCATGGCGGTATGGGGCATGCACGACCCCGAGCGGGTTCGGCGCGGTGGCATCCACACCGGCGATTTCGAGGGTGAAGCGACATTGACGGGGGGCAGGATCCGATTTGGCCCTACGTCGGGGAGCGAAGATAGCGACTGCCGGGTCTCATTACGATTGATCGGGCCGTATCTGGCCGCCGCCGACAATGGCAATTGTGGCGGTGCGAATGTCTCGTTCACGGGGGTTTACCGCCGGTGATCGGGGGCAGATCGAATGTTCCCGCGGTTGTTCGGATCGCGTTGAAGGGGCTTCGCGCCCGGAGGAAGAAATGATCATCGTCACCGGCAGCGTGACCGCGCGCCCGGGCAGTTTCGCGGCGCTGCGCGAGGCCAGTCTCGCCCATGTCCATCGCTCGCGCCTCGAGGACGGGTGCCTGCTCCATTCGGTGCAGATCGATTGCGAGAATCCGCTGCGACTGTTCTTCTACGAACAATGGCGCGACATGGCGGCGTTGCAGGTGCATTTCGCCCAGCCCGGTTCGCATGTGCTGATGAAGGCGGTGCGCGAACTGGCCGCGAGCAGCGAGACGATCAGCATCTATGAGGCGAACCTTGCCGGCGCCTGATCAGTTATAGGCGAGACTCGGATACCAGTCCGCCGCGCGCCCGGCGGGTGTCGTGTCGAGGACATTCCACAGCACCGTCATGTCGGGCGCGCCGCGCGGGTCCTGGCCCGGGTCCTGTGTGCCGCCAAGCTCGCCGCTCCAGAAATGGCGGATCGTGCCGTCAGCGTCCCGGGTGAAGACGTCATAGGACGGCCAGTCGCCGTCATCCTGCCAGGCATGGTGGTCACGGCCGAACGCCGCGCTGGTGTCGCTGTAGAGCGGCAAATTGCGCCAGCCGCGCTCGTCGGCAAAGGCCTGCATCCGCGCCACCGGCGAGCGCGCGATCACCGCGAGGCCGATTTTCTGGCGAATGTCGGCGGCGTTGGCGGCGAGCGGACCGAGAAACCCGGTGCACATCGGGCATGGCCGCTCGCGCTCGGGGCCGTACATCCAGCAATAGGTGACCAAAGTGTCATGGCCTTCGAACAGGTCGGCGAGCTGGACCGTGCCGCGCGGGCCTTCGAAGCTATAATCCTTCGCCACCACCGGCGCCTCGGGCAGCGCGCGGCGCTCCGCCGCGACCGCCTCAATCTGCCGGCGCAACGCCACTTCGCTGGCGAGCAGCGCGGTTCGTGCCGTGGTGAAGGCGGCGCTTTCGCTGGGATAGGGTCGGTGCGCCGTGGCGGCGAGCTCGTCGGCCGGAGCAAGTTCGCGCATCATCCTTCTCCTTGTCAGTCGTCCTCGTCCTCATATCCGACCAGCGCCAGCGCGCGCGCCTTGATCTGGCGCGTCATGCACCAGTGGATCAGCGCTTCCTCGCGGCCATGCGTCACCCATACCTCGCGCGGCGCGATCTCGGTCAGCGTGTCGGTTAACTCGTCCCAATCGGCATGGTCGCTGAGGATCAGCGGCAGCTCGACCAGCCGCTGGCGCGCGCGTTGCCTGATGCGCATCCAGCCTGACGCCATGGCGGTAATCGGGTCGGGCAGGCGGCGCGACCAGCGATCGTTGAGCGCCGAGGGCGGGCACAGCACGATATGGCCGGCGATCGCCGTCTTGGCCACGTCAGCGACCAGGATCAGCTCACCCAGCTCGACGCCGAGTTCGACATAGAGGTCGCAGAGCCGTTGCAGCGCGCCGTGGAGATAGATCGGCGCGGCATGGCCGCGCGCGCGCAGCTCGGCGATGACGCGCTGCGCCTTGCCCAGTGCATAGGCGCCGACCAGCACGCAACGCTCCGGATTGGCGTGCAAGGCGGCGAGCAGCTTGTCGATCTCGTCGCCGGTATCGGGATGGCGGAATACCGGCAGGCCAAAGGTCGCCTCGGTGACGAAGACGTCGCAGGCGACCGGTTCGAACGGGGCGCAGGTCGGGTCGGGTCGGCGCTTGTAATCGCCCGAGACGACGATGCGCTCGCCGCGATGCTCAAGCAGGATCTGCGCCGAACCCAGCACATGGCCGGCGGGGAAATAGCTGACATCGACCGCGCCGAGCCGGATCGTCTCGCCATAGCCGACCGGGTTGCCGGGCTGCGGGCCGTAGCGCGTCGCCATGATCGCCAGCGTTTCGGGCGTCGCCCAGACCGCTGCATGCCCGCCGCGCGCATGGTCGGCATGGCCATGTGTGATCAGCGCGCGCGCCTGCGGCGTCGACGGGTCGATCCACGCATCGGCCGGCGCGACATAAATGCCCTGGGGTTGCGGATCGATCCAGTCGCCGAGCTTCGCCATCATGCCTATATGGGCGAGATGCCATTGAGTTCCCAGTGACCGACCTCCCCCAACCCCTCACCGACTGGTTCGCGTCGCGTGGCTGGGCGCCGCGGCGGCACCAGCTCGATATGTTGGCGCAAGGCCGCGCCGGGCGGCACGCGCTGCTCGTCGCGGCGACCGGCGCGGGCAAGACGCTGGCCGGTTTCCTGCCGACGCTGAGCGAGCTGATCGAGGATCCGGTCGAGGGGCTGCACACGCTCTACGTCTCGCCGTTGAAGGCGCTGGCGGTCGATGTGCAGCGCAACCTGCTGACGCCGATCGAGGAGATGGGGCTGAGCTTGCGCGTCGAGACGCGCACCGGCGACACGCCGTCGGATCGCAAGGCGCGCCAGCGCGTGCGCCCGCCGCAGATCCTACTGACCACGCCAGAATCGCTGTCGCTGCTGCTGAGTTATCCCCACAGCATGACGATGTTCGCCGGATTGCGGACGATCGTCATCGACGAGGTCCATGCCTTCGCCACCGGCAAGCGCGGCGACCTGCTCAGCCTGTGCATGGCGCGGCTGCAAAGGCTGGCGCCGGGGCTGCGTCGCGTCGCGCTCTCCGCCACGGTGGCCGATCCCGACGGCTACCGCGCCTGGCTCGCGCCCGATGGCGATATCGACCAGGTGGCGCTGGTGATCGGCGACAAGGGCGCGGACCCCGACATCACCATCCTGCTGCCCGAGGGGCGCGTGCCCTGGGCGGGCCATTCGGGGCGCTATGCCGCCGAGCAGGTGATGGCCGAGATCGAGACGCACAAGACCTCGATCATCTTCTGCAACACGCGCAGCCTTGCCGAGCTGATCTTCCAGGATCTGTGGAAGGCCAATGCGATGCAGCTGCCGATCGGCATCCATCACGGCTCGCTCAGCCTCGAGGCGCGGCGCAAGGTCGAGGCGGCGATGGCGGCGGGGCGATTGCGCGGGCTGGTCGCGACGGCGAGCCTCGATCTCGGGGTCGACTGGGGCGATGTCGATTGCGTCATCCAGATGGGCGCGCCCAAGGGTTCGTCGCGGCTGCTGCAGCGCATCGGCCGCTCCAACCACCGGCTTGACGAGCCGAGCGAGGCGGTGCTCGTGCCGGGCAATCGCTTCGAGTATCTCGAGGCGCGCGCCGCGCTCGACGCTGTGACAGCGGGCGAGCTCGACCCCGACATCTTCCGGCCCGGCGCGCTCGACGTGCTGGCGCAGCATGTCATGGCCTGTGCCTGTGCCGCGCCGTTCCAGCAGGCGGATATGCTCGACGAGGTTCGCTCGGCGCTGCCCTATTCGGCGCTCGATGCCGGGGTGTTCGAGCAAGTGCTCGGTTTCATCCGCGACGGCGGTTATGCGCTCAAGGCCTATGACAAGTTCCGGCGGCTGACGCAGGAGGCGGACGGATCGTGGCGCGTGTCGCATCCGCGCTTCGTCACGCAGCATCGCCTCAATGCCGGGATCATCGTCGAGGCGACGATGCTGGCGGTGCGCTTCAGGAACGGCCGCTCGCTCGGCCGCGTCGAGGAGGGTTTCGCCGCGACGCTTTCCCCGCGCGACACCTTCTTCTTCGCCGGCATGAGCCTCGAGGTCGAGCGCGTCGATACCGAGGATGTGGTGGTGCGCGCGACGAGTCGCCCGGCGCGCATCCCGACCTATGGCGGCGCGCGCATGCCGCTGTCGACCAACCTCGCCGATCGCGTGCGCGGCTTCCTCGCCACCCCGGCAGCCTGGCCGAGCTTTCCCGACGACGTGCGCGAATGGCTCGAGGTGCAGCGGCTGCGTTCGGTCCTGCCGCAGCCGGGCCAGCTGCTGATCGAGACCTTCCCGCACGAGCGGCGGCATTTCATGGTCGCCTATAGTTTCGAAGGATGGAACGCGCACCAGTCGCTCGGCATGCTGCTCACGCGGCGGATGGAAACGCAGGGCCTGAAGCCGGTCGGCTATGTCGCGAGCGATTACTCGCTGGCGTGCTTTTCGCTCGAGCCGGTGACCGATCCGGCGGCGCTGTTCTCGCCCGACATCCTCGAGGACGAGTTCATCGACTGGGTCCAGGGTTCGTCGCTGCTGCGGCGGGCGTTTCGCGAGGTGGCGGTGATCGGCGGGCTGGTCGAGCGCCAGCATCCCGGCAAGCGCAAGACCGGCAAGCAGGTCACCTTCTCGACCGACCTGATCTACGACGTGCTGCGCAAATATGAGCCGGGCCATCTCCTGCTCCAGGCGGCCTGGGCCGATGCACGCGCGCGGATGACCGATGTCGGCCGCCTCGCCGACTTGCTCGACCGTGCGCAGGGCACGATGCTGCATGTAGCGCTCGACCGCGTCTCGCCACTCGCGGTGCCGGTGCTGACGCTGATCGGGCGCGAACGCGTCGCGCAGGGACTGGCCGACGATGCGCTGCTGATCGAGGCCGAGGCACTGGCGGCGGAGGCGATGCGGCTCGACTGACGCTCGGCCGGCGCGACACCTAGCAAGAAAGAAGTTGTTCCCGCGGAGCCGCGGAGGCGCGGAGATATCCGCGCGGTGGGGCCGCCGCGCCTCGATGCGCATCTCCATCGCTGCGGCGAGGGAGACATCTCGTCGGCGCGGCGGCGGCGATGCGCGCGATACATCTCCGCGTCTCCGCGGCTCCGCGTGGACAAATTTCTCGCGGCGGTCATCCGCTCAAGCGACGAGCCGATGTCCGTCGGGGCGATGGGCGAGGCGCTCGGCGACCCAGTGCGCGATGATCGCGGGGCCGTCGTCGCGGGTCATTTGCGGGGCGAGCGCGCGGGCGCGGTCGGTGGCGTCGGGCGAGTCGAGCAGCTGGCGCAGCGCGGCGCACGCGCGGCGGACGCTATAGCGCCGCAGCGCGACGACGCGCGCCACGCCGAGCCGCCGAAGTCGCAGGCCATTGTCGAACTGGTCGCCGAAGAACGGGCAGACCAGTTGCGGCACGCCGGCGCGCAAGGCCTGGGCAGTGGTGCCCATGCCGCCATGCTGGATCACCGCTGCGGCGCGCGGGAAGAGCAGCGAGTGTGGCGCATAGCCGGCCACCGCGATGTTGTCGCTTGCCAGGCCGGCATAGTCGCCCAGCGCGTGATCGCCGACGAGCAGAATCGCGCGCCGCCCGAGCTGGCGTGCGACCAGCGCGCTGGCGGTGTAGAAATTGCCCGGCGCATAGGTGACGAAGCTGCCGAGCGTGAACACCAAAGGCGCGGGCCCGGCATCGAGAAACGCCGCGAGCGCGGGGTCGAGCGTCCCGGTCGTGCCGTCGCGGCCGTCATAGAAAGCGAAGCCCGCGCTTTGCGCCTGGTCGGGCGCGTCGACCGGCAGCGCGGCGAAGGCCGGCGGGTACATGGCGAAGATCCGCTCGCTGCGGCGCGGCCCGTCGATCAGTTCGTCGCGCACCGCCGGCAGGCCGAGCTCGCGGCGCAGGCGCGTGACCGGGCGGAGACTCGGGCGCCCCTGCGCGCTGGCCAGCGCATAGAGCATGCGCACCACTGCCGGGCCGCAGGTCTTGCGCAGCGCGGGCAGGAACGGCATCTCGCGCATCGCCGGCGGCTCGGCGACCGACAGGAAACTCATCGGTTGCAGCGCGACCGTCACCACCGGCACGCCGGCCGACTCGGCGACGATCCGCGCCACCGCCGCCAGCGTGCCGCAGACCACCAGATCGGCGCCCGTCATGACAGCGCGTAGATCTTCGACCGTCTCGGCGATGTGCGGCAGCATGATGTCGAAGCCGGCGCGCAGGTCGCCGGTCACCGCACGCGCCACCGCCGCCTCGTCGAGCCCGGCGGCGGTCATCTCCCGCGCGCCCGGCCGCACGGCGTGGAAGGCGATGCCCTCGGCCTCGACGACCGTGCGATAATCCTCCATCGCCGCCACCACGGGCGAGAGGCCCTCGTCACGTAGCCGCAGCGCCAGGGCGAGAAACGGGTGAAGGTCGCCGAGCGTCCCGGTAATCGCGAGAACCACAGTGCTCAAGGCGGGGCGGCCTTTCCGAAAAAGCGACACGACGACCTTAGCAGCATCAGGCGGAGAAAGCATCGTGGCGGTCACCCATGGGGCCAATTCATGGCGCTTTTGTTTCACTTGTGATGGGGCCGGAACGGGCGTAGCTTTCCGGGATGGAGTTGGGACTGGCCTTTGCCCTGTCGCTCGCGGTTGGCGTCACAATGCCGACCGCGCTGCAACCCGTCGCGCAACCCGCGCCGCTGGCGGACGCAACATCCACCACGACCGCGACGGACGCATTGCTCGATTTCGGCGACGCGGGCGAGCGGATGACCGTGCCGGTGACGATCGGCACCGGCGGGCCCTTTCATTTCATCGTCGATACCGGCGCGCAGCGTACCGTCATCTCGCGCGAACTGGCCGGCCGACTCGGGCTCGCCCCGGGGCCGGCCGTCCATGTCACCTCGATGTCGGGGACCGGCATGTTCGGCA
Source organism: Sphingomonas sp. AR_OL41 (assembly GCF_029911635.1). Taxonomy (GTDB): domain Bacteria; phylum Pseudomonadota; class Alphaproteobacteria; order Sphingomonadales; family Sphingomonadaceae; genus Sphingomonas. Next base: position 35,050 of record NZ_JARYTI010000028.1, on the reverse strand, counting down.
CCTTCGTCATCCCCGAAATCAGCGTCGGCGCGCTCGGCGGATCGCGGATCGAGGCGCCCGCGCTCGCGTCGCACAACCTTGGTGCGCTCGGGCTGCTCGGGCTCGACACGCTGCAGGGCCACAAGGTTTCGATCGATTTCGAGCGGCAGCAGATGACGGTCACGCCCTCCACGGTACTGCGCCACGTGCCGGCCGCCGCCGAGGGCGAGGTCGTGGTGCATGCCCGCAGCCTGATGGGGCAGCTGGTCGTCACCGACGCCTATTATCGCGGGCGGCGCATCCAGGTGATCGTCGATACCGGCTCGGCGGTGACGATGGGCAATCTCGCGCTGCGCAATGCGGTGTCGCGCAGCACCAAGGGGATGGGCAGCATCACCCTGCTCGGCGTGACCGGCGACGTGCTGGTCGCCGATTATACCCAGGTGGCCGAGATCAAGGTCGCCGGGCTTAACTTCGCCAACCTGCCGGTCGCCTTCGCCGATGCGGAACCGTTCAAGCGCTTCGGCCTGATCAAGCGCCCGGCGCTGATGCTGGGCATGGACGCGATGAAGCTGTTCAAGCGCGTCCAGATCGACTTTCCCAACCGTACGCTGCGGCTGGCGCTGCCCAAGGACGCGATCGCGCCCTGACCGCTGTTGCGAGGCGCCGCCTGGCGCCCTAGCGTGTGCCGAACTTTCAGGGGACGGGCGCATGCGATCGATCGGACGAGCTTTGTTGGGTGGCTGCGCCGCGGTTCTGGGGATGTTGCCGCTCGCGGCGGCGGCGCAGACCATGACGCCCGATCGCCAGGCATTCTTCGGCCTGTACAAGGAACTGGTCGAGACCAACACCTCAGTGTCGGTCGGCAGTTGCACCAAGGCCGCCGCGCAGATTGGCGCGCGGCTGAAGGCGGCCGGCTATGCCGACGCCGACATCACGCAATTTTCGGTGCCCGACCATCCGCGCGAGGGCGGGCTGGTCGCGATCCTGCCCGGCAGCGACAAGCGGGTGAAGCCGATGCTGCTGCTCGGGCATCTCGACGTGGTAGAGGCCAAGCGCGAGGATTGGGTACGCGACCCCTTCACGCTGATCGAGGAGGGCGATTATTATTATGCCCGCGGCACCGTCGACGACAAGGCGATGGCGGCGATTTGGGCCGATGCGATGGTCCGCTTCAAGACCAGCGGCTACAAGCCCAAGCGCACGATCAAGCTGGCGCTGACCTGCGGCGAGGAGACGACCTTCGCCTTCAACGGCGCGGAATGGCTGGCCAGGAACAAGCCGGACCTGATCGCGGCCGAATTCGCGCTCAACGAGGGCGGCGGCGGGCGGCTCGACGAAGCGGGCAAACGCCAGCTACTCGCGGTGCAGGTCGGCGAGAAAGCGGCGCAAAACTATACCTTCCTCGCGACCAATCCCGGCGGACACAGCTCGGCGCCGGTGCCCGACAATGCGATCTACCAGCTCGCCGACGCGCTCGAGGCGGTGCGGGGCCACGAATTTCCGGTGAAATTCACCGATACGACGCGCGCCTTTTTCACTGCGACCGCAACGGCGGTGCCGGCGCCGGTCGGCGATGCGATCCGGCGCCTGCTCGCCAACCCCGAGGACAAGCAGGCCGACGCGCTGATCAGCCGCGACAAGGTGCTGCACTCGACGCTGCGGACGACCTGCGTCGCGACGCTGTTGAGCGCGGGCCATGCCGAAAATGCGCTGCCGCAGCGCGCGACGGCCAACGTCAATTGCCGCATCTTCCCGGGCGAGACGGTCGAGGAGACGCTCGCCACGCTGCAACGGATCGCCGGGCCCAAGGTCACCGTCACCGCCAATGCGCCGATCCGCCCGACCGCGATCCCGCCGGCGCTCGACCCGAAGATCCTCGGCCCGATGCGCGCGGTTGCCGCCAAGCATTTCCCGGGTCTGCCGCTGCTCCCGCTGATGTCGACCGGCGCGACCGACGGCATCTTCCTCGAAGCCATCGGCATCCCGGTTTACGGCGCGCCGGGGACCTTCCTCGACAGCGATTTCAATGGTGTGCACGGGCTCAACGAGCGGATCGGCAAGAATTCGCTCTATGACGCGCGCGACTATCTCTACGATCTGGTCAAGGCTTACGCCGGCTGAACGGACGCGCGGAGCAGGTGACGATCAGACCGTCACCTGCTCGCCGAGTTCCAGAACCTTGCCCGGCGGAATCTTGAGAAATTCGGTCGGGTCGGCGGCATTGCGCTGCAGGAACATGAAGATCTGATCCTGCCATAAAGGCATGCCCTCGTCGGCCGAGGGCTTGATCGTGTTGCGGCCGATGAAATAGCTCGTCTTGGCCGGGTTGAGCAGACGCCGTTCGCCGGCATGCTCGAAGCCCAGGTCGCGCGGCACGTCGGGCGATTCCATGAAGCCGTATTGCAGCACCACGACAGTGAAATTATCGTCGATCCGTGTCATCGTGGCGCGCTTGTCGGGGTCGGTCATCGGCCGGTCGGCGGTGCGCACGCTGACGACCAGGTTGCGCTCGTGCAGCACCTTGTTGTGCTTGAGATTGTGCATCAGCGCGCCCGGCGCATGCTCGGGATTCGAGGTCAGGAACACCGCCGTGCCCTCGACGCGTTCGGGCGGGCGCTTGGCGAGTGCGGCGGCGAGATCGGCGAGCGGAATGCTCTGGCGCTGTTCGAACGCGCGCACGATGCCGCGCCCGCGCACCCAGGTGAAGATCAGCAGGCCGATACACGCGGCGATCACCAGCGGCACCCAGCCACCCTCGACGACGCGCAGGATGTTCGCGCCGAAGAAGATCAGGTCGAGCGTCAGGAACGGCAGGATCACCGCGATCGCCAGCGGGCGTTGCCAGTTCCAGCGATGCCGGACGACGATATAGGCGAGGCAGGTGGTGACCACCATCGTGCCGGTCACCGCGATGCCATACGCCGCTGCCATCGCCGAGGAATTGCGGAACTGTACGACCAGCGTCAGCACACCGACCAGCAGCAGCCAGTTGATCGCCGGCAGATAGATCTGCCCGGCATGCGACGCCGAGGTCTGGCGGATACGCAGCCGCGGCAGCAGGCCGAGCTGGATCGCCTGCTGGGTCAGCGAATAGGCGCCGGTGATCACCGCCTGGCTGGCGATGATCGTCGCAAGACCCGCGAGCACGACCAGCCACGGGCGCAACATGTCGGGCGCCATCAGGAAGAACCAGTCGAGATTGGCGAAGGGCTGGTGCGCGGCCTGCGCCGCCTCCAGCGCATTGAGCGCATAGGCGCCCTGGCCGAAATAGTTGAGCGTGAGCGCCGGAAAGGCGAGCGCGAACCAGCCGAGGCGGATCGGCAGCACGCCGAAATGGCCCATATCGGCGGTCAGCGCCTCCGCTCCGGTGACGGTCAGGAACACCGCGCCCAGCACGAACAGCCCGGTCGTGCCATGCGTTGCCATGAAGCTGATCGCATAAGCGGGGTTGAGTGCGGCAAGGATCGTAGGCTCGTCGGCGATATGCCACACGCCCAGGCCGCCGATCGCGACGAACCACAGGATGCACACCGGGCCGAACAGCTTGGACACCCGAGCGGTACCGCGCGCCTGGATCAGGAACAGCCCGACCAGGATGACGATGGTAATCCCCATGATGGTCTGTTCGTCGAACATCGTCTCGGCACCGGGGATGGTGCGCAATCCTTCGATCGCCGACAGCACCGACAGGGCCGGCGTGATGATCGCGTCGCCATAGAACAGCGCCGCCCCGGCCGCGCCCAGCGTCAGTGCGATCAGCGATCGCCGGCCGAGCGCGCGCCGCGCCAGCGCGGTCAGCGCCAGCACGCCACCCTCGCCCTGGTTGTCGGCGCGCATCAGGAACAGGACATATTTGACCGACACGACGAGGATCAGCGACCACAATGCAAGGCTCAGCACGCCGAAGATCTCGCTCGCGACGATCCCGTCATCGGCGGCCAGCCTGAGCGCTTCGCGAAACGCGTAGAGCGGGCTCGTACCGATGTCGCCAAACACCACACCGATCGCGCCGACGGTCAGCGCGATCAGGGCGGGATGGGGGTGGTCGTGCGGCCCGGATTGTTCGGGAACGGATGACATGCGTGCGAAACGGCCTGTCGGTTGGGACGGCGCGCTTTACGCCTGTTGCACCGCAGCGCAAGCGCTTTTGTGGCGCGCGCCGCAAGTGGTTGATCGGCCGCGTCGCGCAAGGCATAGCGGGGCAATGGTTCCCTTTTCGTTCGCTGGCCACACGCTGGCCGCCCTGCCCGAAGGCGCGCTGTACTGGCCGGCGCGGCGTGCGTTGCTCGTCGCCGACCTGCATTTCGAGAAGGCGAGCTGGTTCGCGCGCTTCGGCCAGATGCTCCCGCCCTATGATTCGATCGTGACGCTGACGGCGCTGGGTGCACTCGTTGCGACGACGGAAGCGCAGGAGATTTGGTGCCTCGGTGACAGCTTTCACGATTCGGCGGGCTGCGATCGGCTGCCGCCGCGCGCGCAGCAGCTGCTGCGCGACCTGACCGCGACGCGGCGCTGGACCTGGATCACCGGCAATCACGATAGCGGCATGGTCGATCGCTGCGGCGGCGAGGTCGTCGAGGAGGCAGTGGTCGACGGCATCGTCCTGCGTCACGAGGCCGAAGCGCAAGAGGAGCGGCCCGAGCTGTCGGGCCATTTCCACCCCAAGCTGCGGCTGCGCGTACGCGGGCGCAGCATCTCGCGGCGTTGTTTCGTGGCGACGCCGACCAAGTTGATCCTGCCGGCGTTCGGCGCGCTCACCGGGGGCCTCGATGCCGGCCATCCCGAAATCGTCCGCGCCGTCGGCGCCGCCGCCGAGGCGCTGATCCCGGTCGAGGACCGGCTGCTCAGATTCCCGGTGGCGGCTTAACGCGCCAGCGTCGGGAAGCCGGCCTTGAACGCGGCAACCTTGGGCTTGTCCCAATGGACGATGTACGGATGGCTCGGGTTCCGGTCATAGAAATTCTGGTGATAGGCCTCGGCGGGGAAGAAGCTGCCCGTCTCGAGCTTGGTCACGATCGGCGCCGGGAAGGCATGGGCCTGGCCGAGCTGGGCGACATAGGCGGCCGCGACCGCGCGCTGTGCCGGGCTCTGCGGGAAAATCGCCGAGCGATAGCTGGTGCCGCTGTCCGGTCCCTGGCGGTTGAGCTCGGTCGGGTTGTGCGCGATCGAAAAATAGACCCGCAGCAAGGTCGCGTAGCTGACCTGGGCAGGATCGAAGACGATGCGGATCGCCTCGGCATGGGCGGTCGTCTCGCTCGACACCTGATCGTAGGTCGCGGTGTCGCGCGTGCCGCCGGCATAGCCCGCGGTGACCGTCTTGACGCCCTTCACATGCTCGAACACTGCCTCCATGCCCCAGAAGCAGCCGCCGGCGAGCACCGCGACCTGCGGTGTCGGGGTGCGCGCGACGTCATGCGCAGCGACGGGAAGCGGCACGGCGCGCTCGGCCTGCGCCGCGCCGCCCATCAGGGCGAAGAGGCCGATGGCGGCAGCACTGGCGAACAATAGCGATTTGATCATGATGACCTCCGATGGCGCAGGGCGCGGGTTTGCCCCTGTTCGCCGGTGCGGCGCGAATGGTTACAGGCTGCGATGGATCGCCGTCGGGGATTGGGTCGGCGCCGTTGCGGCGCTGGACGGGTGGAACGCGGCGACGCCGATCGCGCCAAGCGCAAAGCCGCCCATCAGCGACCAGGTGAAGCTGGAGCACAGAAACGCGCGCATGAAATATATCCTTCCTGCTCTTGCCGTTGCGCAACAGATCGGGTCGCGCGGCAGATCGACAAGCCAAGCTTTGCTTTGTGGGGCTTAACCCAGCCTGTAAGGTCCGCTGACTATCGTACGGCCGAGCACGCCGTCTGGATGCGCTCGCAGGCTTCGCGCAGCAGTTCGTCCGAGGTCGCATAGCTGATGCGCATCGCCGGCGAGAGGCCGAACGCCGCACCCTGCACCACCGCGACACGCGCTTCGTCGAGCAGATAGGTGGCAAACGCCTCGTCCGAATCGATCAGAATGCCCTTGGGCGTGGTCTTGCCGATCAGCCCCGACAGCTCAGGATAGACATAGAAGGCGCCCTCGGGCCGCGGGCAGGTGATGCCGTTGGTCTGGTTGAGCATCGACACGACGAGGTCGCGGCGCGACTGGAAGGCGGCGGCGCGCTCGGCGAGGAAGCTCTGGTCGCCATTGAGCGCGGCGACGGCGGCCGCCTGGGCGATCGAGCAGGGGTTGCTGGTCGATTGCGACTGCAGCTTCGCCATCGCCTTGATCAGCCAGGATGCGCCACCGGCGAAGCCGATGCGCCAGCCGGTCATGGCATAAGCCTTGGAGCAGCCGTTGACGGTCAGCGTGCGCTCGTACAGCGACGGGCAGACCTGGGCGATGGTGGCGAATTCGAAGCCGTCATAGATGATATGCTCGTACATATCGTCGGCGAAGATCCAGACATGCGGGTGGCGTTCGAGCACCTCGCCTAGCGCCTTCAATTCGGCGACCGAATAGGCCGCGCCGGTCGGGTTGGACGGCGAGTTCAGGATCACCCATTTGGTGCGCGGGGTGATCGCCGCCTCGAGCTGTGCGGGGTTGAGCTTGTAGTTCTGCTGGGGGCCGGCGGGCACGAACACCGGCGTGCCGCCGGCGAACAGCACGACATCGGGGTAGCTGACCCAATAGGGCGCGGGGACGATCACCTCGTCGCCGGCATCGACGGTCGCGACGATCGCGTTGAACAAAGTGTGCTTGCCGCCGACATTCACCGTGATCTGGTCGGTGGTGTAGGTGAGGCCGTTGTCGCGCTGGAATTTGGCGACGATCGCCTCCTTGAGCTCGGGCGTGCCATCGACATTGGTATATTTGGTCTTGCCTTCGCGAATCGCCTGGATTGCGGCTTGCTTGACGAAATCGGGGGTGTCGAAATCGGGCTCGCCAGCGCCGAGACCGATGACGTCGACGCCCGCGCGCTTCAGCTCCAGCGTCCGCGTGGTGATCGCCAGGGTCGGCGAGGGCTTGATGCGGGCAAGCGCGGCGGACGGGTGCATGATGGGGCCCTTCGGTTCAGGAAGCGGCGGCGCTATAGCTCGCTTTACTTCGCAATCGCAACAATCGCCGGCATCAAACCGCGCAGCGCGTTGCCAATGAAGAATCCACCGGCCAGATCGGCCGGCGTCAGCGCGGCCTCGACCGCCTGGCCGGTGTCTACAAGCTCGGCGCGCAACACGCCGGGAAGCAGCCCGCGCACCAGCGGCGGGGTCAGCAGCACGCCGTCGCGCGCCACGAACAGCGAGGTGAAACTGCCCTCGGTGAGAAAGCCTTGCGGGTCGATGAAGACCGCCTCGAACGCGCCGCTGGTTATCCGCGCTGTGTCGTAGAAGGCGCGGTCGCTGGTCTTGTGACGCAGCCGGAAATCGCGCGGCGCGACGGGCAGCGGGACGATCGCCACCGCGACCGGGCCGGGGGGTGGTGCCGGCAGCGGGGCAACCTCGATCGCCACCGCGCCCGATGTCGACAGCACCAGCCGGATGCGCCGCGCGCTGCGCAGGCGGAAGGTCGCGGCCTGCAATTCGTTGCGCGTGTCGTGGCGATCGAAAGTGAAGCCCAGCGCGTCGGCGCTCGCCTTCATCCGCGCAAGGTGGCGTTCGAGGCGCGGGATGCCCGCCTCGGGGTCGAACGCCATGGTCTCGATCAGGTCGAAGCGGCGCTGCCCGGCGGTGACGAACGCGCCCTTCGCCGCGCACTCGGCCCATTCGTCGCCGGCGGTCGAATCGGCGACGATGCCCGAGCCCAGGCCGAGCGTCGCGCTATCGCCGGCAATCGCCAGCGTGCGGATCGCGACGTTGAACATCGCGTCGCCATTGGTGTCGATCCGTCCGATCGACCCGGTGTAGAGCCCCCGCCGTGTCGCCTCGACTTCCGCGATCACCTCCATCGCGCGTGACTTGGGCGCGCCGGTGATCGAACCGCACGGGAACAGCGCGGTGAGCACGTCGATCGCGTCCTTGTCGGGGGCGAGCGTCGCGGTCACGGTCGAGGTCATCTGCAGCACCGTCGGATAGGTCTCGACCGCGAACAGGTCGGGCACCGCGACGCTCCCCGGAGCGGCGACGCGCGACAGGTCGTTGCGCATCAGGTCGACGATCATCAGATTTTCGGCGCGCTGCTTGGCATCGCCGGCAAGCGCGGCGGCAAGCGCGCGATCCAGCTCGGGGGTCGCGCCGCGCGGCGCGGTGCCCTTCATCGGCCGGCAGGTCAGTGTGTCGCTTTCCAGCGCAAAGAACAGCTCGGGCGACAGCGACAGGAAGGTGTGCGCGCCGGTCGCGACGATCGCGCCGTAGCCGGCATGCGAGGCGGCGCGCAGCCGGGCGTAGAGCGCGAGTGGGTCGCCCGCCATCGCGACGGTCGCGCGATAGGTCAGGTTAGCCTGGTAGATGTCGCCGGCCTCGATCAGCGCCTGGACGCGCGCCAGCCGCGAATCATAGGTCGCGCGGTCGATTTCAGGCCGCGGTGTCCCCGCCCAGACCCCGGCCGGGTCGGGTAGCAGCGCCGGCACGTCGTCGGGCGCGATCTCTTCGAAGCGATCGAAGATCCCGAACCACAGCACAGGCCCCTCGCCCGGGAGGATCGGCGCACGGGGTTGCAGCGCAGCGCCGGCCTCATAGGCGAGATAGCCGGCGGCATGCAGCCCCTCGCCACGTGCCGTGCGCAGTGCCGTCAACGCGGCGGGTACCTCCGTCGGCGTCTCGGCGACGATCACCCGCAGCGGCGCACGATAGAGCCGCGCCGGCGCGCCGCCGGCGCGGGCGTCGTCGAGCAGGATGAAGGGCTGGGTCTCGGTGGCGAGCATCGTCGTGCCAGATGCGCTGGCAAGGGGGTGCTCGGCAACCCCCGGCTTGCCCGCTATCGACCGGCCGCCTATCTCGCGGTGATGGCACATCCTCCCTTGCGCGCGGCGATCGTCCCCGTGACCCCGCTTCAGCAGAATTGCAGCCTGATCTGGTGCACCGCGACGATGCGCGGCGCGTTCGTCGATCCGGGCGGCGACTTGCCGCGGCTCACCGCAGCGGCGGCGCAGCACGGCGTGACGGTCGAGAAGATCATCCTCACCCACGGCCATATCGACCATTGCGGCGCGGCCAAGCCGCTCGCCGACCAACTCGGCGTGCCGATCGAGGGCCCGCACGAGGCCGATCGCTTCTGGATCGCGCGACTCGACGAGGACGGCCGCCAATATGGCATCACCGGCGTGCCGTTCGAACCGAACCGTTGGCTTGTCGAGGGCGATACGGTCACGGTCGGTGACCTCACGCTCGACGTCTATCACACGCCTGGGCACACCCCCGGGCATGTGATCTTCCACCACCCGGCGTCGAAGCTGGCGCTGGTCGGCGACGTGTTGTTCGCCGGATCGATCGGCCGCACCGACTTCCCGCTCGGCAGCCATCCGCAACTGCTCGACTCAATCGTCACCAAGCTCTGGCCGCTCGGCAACGACACGGTGTTCATCCCCGGTCACGGTCCGACGAGCAATTTCGCGCACGAGCGCGAGACCAATATGTTCGTCAGCGACCGTGCGATGGCGGCGTAGCCTCCGCTAGCTGACCGTCACCGCGACCGGGGCGGAGGCCAGGCCGTTTGCCACCACGACCAGCGTCGTCGCACCCGTCTCGGCGCCCGCCGGCACGTCGAAATGCGTCGTCACCAGGGTGGCGCCGGTGGCCACGCCCATCATGCTGTGATGGTGCGTCCGGGCGTAGACCACATGCCCCGAGGCATTGTTGGTCAACCGGACGAGCGGATAGTTGGTCGCCGCGCTGAGTTCGTCGCCATAGGCCGCGGCCTCGCTCAGCCCGTTGAGCTGCGTACCCGTCAAGCTGTAGCTCTGCCCGCGCGTGAGGCTGGTCGGCACGCTCGCGATGGTTGGTAGCCATCCCGCGAGTGGGCCGCCGAACGGGTTGTAGAGACGGGCCATGACGTTGAGCGTCGGTGTCAGCACCAGCACCTGGCCGGATGGCAAGGGCAGCAGAAAAGTCGGCACGCCGCTGCCGGGATTGGCCGGGCCGTTGGCCGTCTTGCGCAACGTCGTGCCGTCGAATTCGTACAACGCGCCGGTCACGCCGGCGACGAGCACATTGCCGTTGGGCAGCAGCGCTGCGGACGAATCGCCTGCATCTTCTCCGGCCGGAAAGTCTGGCCCGGCGAGCCACGATCCGGCGACGGCGGCGGTCGCTCCGGGGCGATAGATTGCCGTGTGGGCGATATGGCCGGGCGCGGCGGAGCCGGTCGCGAACACCGATCCATCGGGCCGCAGCAGCGCCGGTCCGATCTCGCCGGGTGGGAAATAGACCCCGGCGGGGGCCGGTCCGTAGCTCACCCCGCCGACCGTCTGGAGCGGCGCGGGACCATAGCCAAGGCTGGCGGGCCCCGGTGTCGGAGAGGTCAGCGAGACGGGGGTCGGCCCGTCAGCGATCCAGCCGTTGGTCGCCGGGACGAAATGCTCCGATTGCGGGGTGTTTACCATGTCGACGACCAGCACGTTGCCGCCGGGGAGCAGCGTGAAGCCTTCTTCGGAAAAATTGTCGCTCTTGCCGGTCGCCGGAATCGCCGACCAGGCCAGCGTCGCCGGGTCGAGCGACCACATCGCCTTGCTCAGCTTGCTGCCAAAGATGAAGCGCCCGTCGGGCAGGATGCTCGACGGCACGTCACCGATATAGTCCTGGCCTGGCGGCGGCGCGATCATCGTCCAGCTGTTGGCGACGGGATCGAACACCGCCGACATGTTGGTCAGCGAGGTCGGTCCGAAGCTGTAATTGTCCTGATTATACTCGCCTCCGACGAACAGCACCCGGCCATCGGCCAACACCGCCTCGGCCGAGGCATAGGGCGCATAGCCGGCCGGTGGCGGTGCCAGGTGCGTCCAGCTGCCAGCGGCGTAGCTGCCATTGGCATCCGGCGTCAGCCGGTAGAAATCGCCTGCGCTGGCGCCAGGCGCCCCGGCCGGATTGGCCTGGACCATGACCGATCCGTCGGTCAGCAACAGCGCGAGAAGCACGCCGACCGGTGGCTGATGGGCCAGTGCCTGCAGCGTCGCGGCTGGTGTGGGGGTCGGCGTAGGTGTCGTTGTCGGTGTCGGGCTCGGCGTGGGGGTGACGGACGCCGATCCCCCATTCCCGCCGCCGCACCCCGACAAGACAAGGGCGCCGAGCAGCAGCGCCGATACGCTTGCGGTAAGTCGCTGTCTCGCCATGGCGGATCTGCCTCTCAGGCCGCTGCCCGCGTCGAGATCGCAGGCGCGCGGCGGTTCGCCCTACCCCTGTGCCGGGACCGTCGTCAGCTCGATGGTCTTCGGCGCGTGACGCGTCGCGATGAAGGGCAGCGCGGCCGCGTACAGCCCGAGGCCGAGCAGCAACAGGAAGGTCGCCGCCGTCCCGAAGCTGCGGCCGCCACGCAGGCCATCCATGCCGAGCCCGTGTGCGACGCGCGCCACCAGCAGCAACGCGCCAGCGATCCACAGCCAAATCGAGGTCCCCGTCGCCAGTTCGATCAGGCCGATCAGGATCACGATGAAGGGCGTATATTCGGTGAAATTGGCCTGGGCGCGCATCCGCGCGATCAACGCCATGTCGCCGCCATCGCCGATGCTGACCTTGGCCGCACGCCGCGCGCCGCCGGTGCGCAGCGCCAGCCAGAAGGCGATCAACGCGCTCCCGCCGGCCGCCATCAGCGTGACCGGCAACATGATTCCGTCCATGACATTCCCCTTATCGGTTGCTTGGGCGCGTGGTGCCAGTCGCGACGCCGGGTTGCAACGTCCGCGCGAATCGCTATAGGCGCCAAGCTTCGCGATGCGTCCGGCCGCTGGTGCCAACCGTGGCCGGCCGGCCATCGGTTGCGTGGCCGTGTTTCCGGGCTTGTCGCAACTATCGATCTGACAAAAGGTTTTCGCCGAAATGGCCGTTCCAAAAAGAAAGACTACGCCGTCCAAGCGCGGCATGCGTCGCGCCCATGATTCGCTCACCGTCGCCGCATTCCAGGAATGCCCGAACTGTGGCGAACTCAAGCGCCCGCACAATCTGTGCGCGTCCTGCGGCCATTACAACGGCCGCGAGATCGTCTCGGTCGAAGGCTGAGCACGACAGCACAGGAGCAGGTGGCCAGCGTGTCTGACAGCTCCTGGATCGCGGTCGACGCGATGGGTGGTGACGAGGGGTTGGCAGTGATGCTCGCCGGGGTCGCGCGCGCGCGCCACCGGTTCGAGAACATGCGCTTCTTCCTCGTCGGCGACGAAGCGGCGATCGCAGAGGGGTTGAAGCTTCACCCCAATCTCAGCGCGCATTCCGAGATCGTCCACGCGCCCGAGCTGGTCGGCCCGAGCGAGAAGCCGAGCCAGGCGTTGCGTCGCGCCAAGACGACCTCGATGGGCATCGCGATCGACCTCGTCAAACAGGGCCGTGCGGCGGCGGCCGTCTCGTCGGGCAATACCGGCGCGCTGATGGCGATGGCCAAGCTGTCGCTGCGCACCATGCCCGGCATCGATCGGCCCGCGCTCGCCGGGCTGATGCCGTCGCTCGGCCCCAACGACACCGTCGTGCTCGATCTCGGCGCCAACACCGAATGCGATGCGCGCAACCTGACCCAGTTCGCGGTGATGGGCGCGGCCTATGCCCGCACCACGCTCGATCTCGCCTCTCCACGCGTTGCGCTGCTCAACATCGGCAGCGAAGACCAGAAGGGCACCGAGCAGATCCGCGATGCCGCGCAGGCGCTCAAGAAAGCGACGCATCTGCCGATGACCTTTGTCGGCTATATCGAAGGCGACAAATTGTCGCGCGGCGATGTCGACGTCATCGTCTGCGACGGCTTTTCGGGCAACATCGCGCTCAAGACCGCCGAAGGCACGGCGCGTTTCGTCGCCGACCTGCTCAAGCGCGCGTTCAGCAGCTCGATCCGCTCGAAGGTCGGGTTCCTCATCTCGCGGCCGGCGACCGAGCTGCTGCGCCACCATCTCGACCCCAACAATCACAATGGCGCGGTGTTTCTCGGCCTTAACGGCCTGGTGGTGAAGAGCCATGGCGGCGCCAACGAGATCGGCGTCGCCACCGCGATCGCCGCCGCCGCCAAGATGGTCAGCGACGACCTGACGCGGAAGATCAGCGAGGATCTGCGCCAGATCGACGCACTCGCTGCCGCGCTCGCCCAGCCCGCAGGAGCGCCGGCCGCATGATCCGCAGCGTCATTACCGGCACCGGCTCCGCCTTGCCGGTGCACCGTGTGTCGAACGCCGAGCTCGCCGAGCGCGTCGACACCACCGACGAATGGATCGTCGAGCGCACCGGCATCCGCTTCCGCCACATTGCCGGCCCCGACGAGACGACGACGACGCTGGCTGCCGATGCCTGTCGTGCCGCGCTCGCCGCCGCCGGGCGCGAGGCCAGCGAGATCGACCTGATCATCCTCGCGACCGCGACGCCCGACCAGACCTTCCCGGCCAGCGCGACCAAGGTCCAGGCGATGCTCGGCATCGACGATTGCGTCGCCTTCGACATCGCTGCGGTGTGCTCGGGCTTTCTCTACGCGCTGCAGGTCGCCGACAGCATGATCCGTGCCGGCAGTGCGCGTCGCGCGCTGGTGATCGGTGCCGAGACCTTCAGCCGGCTGCTCGACTGGGAAGACCGCACCACCTGCGTGCTGTTCGGCGACGGCGCCGGCGCGATCGTGCTCGAAGGCGAAGCCGATGGCGCGCGCGGCATCCTTGCGATGCGGCTGCACGCCGACGGGCGCCACAACGAATTGCTCTATGTCGATGGCGGGCCCTCGACCACCGGCACGGTCGGCAAGGTCCGCATGAAGGGGCGCGAGGTGTTCCGCCACGCCGTCGTCAATCTGGCCAGCGTGATGGGCGAGGCGCTCGATGCGGCCGGCCTCGTCGCGGGCGATGTCGACTGGGTGGTGCCGCACCAGGCCAATGCCCGGATCCTCGATGCGACCGCGAAGAAACTCGGCCTTGCGCCCGAGAAAGTCGTGGTGACGGTTGATCAGCACGCCAATACCTCGGCCGCCTCGGTACCGCTGGCGCTCGATACGGCGGTACGCGACGGGCGAATCAAGCGCGGCGACCTGATCGTGCTCGAGGCGATGGGTGGCGGCTTCACCTGGGGCGCCGCTGTCGTCCGCTTCTGACAGCGTAATCAGATGCGCCGGGCTGCCGGACGTCATTTCCTCAACCGAAAGGCTTAGGGCTGACTGTTACAGAGTGGTAACAAAGCCCTTTCGAGTCGCCCAATCATCGTGTTAGACAGAGTTTCTGCCACAGGGAGGGGAGAACCGATGGTACCTGCGGGAACTTTGACACGAGCCGATCTGGCCGAGGCACTGCATCATCAGGTCGGCCTGTCGCGCGCCGACTCCGCCAAGCTGGTCGAACAGATTCTCGGCCATATGTGCGATGCACTCGCCAATGGCGAAAATGTGAAGATTTCGGGCTTCGGTACCTTCGTGTTGCGCGACAAGGGTCAGCGTATCGGCCGTAACCCGAAGACCGGCGTCGAGGTGCCGATCGCTCCACGCCGCGTGCTCACCTTCCGCGCCAGCCAGATGATGCGCGATCGCATCGTCAGCGCCGGCTGATCTGGGCCATGGTCACCGCTTCCGACAAGGCGGCGGGTGCGTTCCGTACGATCGGCGAGCTGTCGCGCGAGACGGGGCTTCCGCAGCATATCCTGCGCTATTGGGAAACCCGCTTCCCGCAGCTGCGTCCGCTGCAGCGCGCGGGTAATCGCCGCTATTACCGACCCGAGGATGTTTCGCTCGTGCTGCGGATCAACGCGATGCTGCATCACGAGGGCTATACGATCCGCGGCGTGCAGAAGCTGCTGTCGAGCGAGCGCAAAAGGGCTTCCTCCCCCGTCGACCTCAGCGTGCTCGAGGCGCTTCGCGCCCAGCTCGCAAGCGCGCTGGCCGAGGACGCGGCCTAGAGCATCGCGCTGAAAAGTGGGTGCCGGTTTCCAGCAAAAGCGATGCGACAACAAATATTTAGAGCAGCGCAACTGACCCCGATTTCAGGCACGCTGCTCTAGGCGCTCACCTTAAGCGCTCAGGGCGTCCGCGGCGTTGCGGCGCCTTTCACGCCGTCGACACAGGCAAGCGCCGCGGCATCGATCGCCGTGGCCGCTCCGCGCAGCGCATAGACATCTGCAAAGGGCTGGCCGCTGCGCGCCAGCGTCTCGACGCTCATGCTGCGACCGGCGCGGATCGCCACGACGATCGCCGCGTCAGTCCGCGCGTCGGGCGCCCAGGCGTCGGCGCCGCCCGCCACCAGTTCGAAGCGCCGCTCGCCGACCGACAAGGTGACGCGCGCGCGGGCGTCGCGTTCGCGGCTAAGGCGCACATGCAACTGGTTGCGCGCGCCCTGCCCCGGCCAGGTTGCGATGCTGGCAAAGGGCCGCCCTGCGCCCCCGGCCTGAACGGGTTGCGCGATGGCGAAGCAGCGCGGGGGACTGGGGTCGGTGAACGCGCCCCAGCCGCCGAAGGTCCCGAGCGAATCGCGCGCCGCAACCGGTGTCGCGACCAGCACGAGCAGCGCGGCGGCGCGCCTCACGCCCGCGTACCGCCCCGCCCGCGATGGACGATATGCTCGACACCGCGAGCGATCACCACCACCGAACCCTGCGGCAAACCGCCCGCCGCCGGGGCGCCATAGCCCGGCAGTTCGGGCGCACCCGTCATCACGCCGCGCAGCACGCGACTCGAAATGCCGTGCATGATGACGAGCCGATCGCCGGCATCGTCGTTTGTGTCGTCGAGCCAGCCGGAAACGCGTGTCACGATGTCGGCATAGCGTTCGCCATCGGCGGCCGGGCTCAGCAAACCGCTTTCCTGGTCGATGACCGGCCCGACCTCGGCGATCACATCGGTGTAATAGCGCCCGCCCCAGCCGCCCATGCCGATTTCGACGAGGCGCGGGTCGGTTCGGGTTGCGTGCCAGTCGAGCTCGAGATGTTCCGCGATCACCGCCAGCGTCTGCAAGGCGCGCCCGGTCGGGGAGGCCCATAAGGTCAGTTTCGGCCTGGCGCCGAGTTGGGCGCGCAGTGCCGCGCCCATTTCCTCAGCCTGGGCAAAGCCCGTGCGGGTCAGCGGTGTATGTGCGTGGTCGCCCTGCAACCGGCCGGCGGCGTTAAACACCGTCTCGCCGTGGCGGGCGATGAAGTCGCGCCCATGGCGCTCGGTGCGGGCTCGCGCCTTGGTATGCATCGCTGCCGTTTCAACCGCCTGTGGCGCAATTGCAACGCCTTTCCTCGTTGTCTCAGGTTCATGAAACTCGCGCCGAACTGGGGCATTCAGCGCCTCCCGAGGCACGGTTGGCCCGGGCAGTAGATGAATGGAGTTTGGTTATGCGTACGCTTATTCTCACCGCCGCCGTGTCGGCCATCGCGCTCGGCGCCGCCGCCCCCGCTTTCGCCCAGGACACCGCCGCCCGCGATCCCTTCACCGGCCCGCGCGTCGGCGTGCTGCTCGGATATGACCGCATGCAGGCCGGCAGCACCCAGAGCTCGTCGATCAGCGACCGCAATGCGGCCGAAGGCCTGACCTATGGCGGCGATGTCGGCTATGACGTCGCGCTCGGCGGGATCGTTCTCGGTGCCGAAGGCGAAGTCTCGGGTTCGACCGCGAAGGTAAGCAACAATCCGGTCGCCGCCGCAGCGCTCGGCTATGGCCGCGTCAAGGCGGGGCGCGATCTGTATCTCGGCGCACGCGCTGGCTTCCGCGCCGGTCCGAGCACGCTGGTCTACGCCAAGGGCGGTTACAGCAACCAGCGCCTCGACCTCACGGCCAATAACGGCACCACCACCACGGCGCAGCATTTCAACCTCGACGGCTGGCGCGTCGGCGCGGGTGTCGAGCAGTCGATCGGCCGCAACACCTATGCCAAGATCGAGTATCGCTACTCGAACTACAACAACGCCCGGCTCGAATATGCTAACGGCGCCAACACCAACAACTTCAGCGTCGACACCGACCGTCACCAGGTCGTCGCCGGGGTTGGCTTCCGCTTCTGATCCTCGCCAGGGGATATGTCCGGTTTGGAGGCGGTTCCGCTGACAAATCGGTGACAAATAGAGGGCTGGAGCGCTTGCTCCGGCCCTTTTTGTCGTTAAGGAAAGGAGACGGCGGATTGCCCCCGGCGCCGGGCGCTGGCGGGAAGGAAACGGGGCTGGCCCCGGGGGACAGGAAATGAAGGCGACGATCGAACGTGCAACCCTCCTCAAGGGGCTGAGCCACGTCCAGTCCGTGGTCGAACGGCGCAACACCATCCCGATCCTGTCCAACGTGCTGATCGAGGCGACCGCCGAAGGCGCGCTTAAGCTCATGGCGACCGACCTCGATCTGCAGATCAACGAAAGCGTCGCCGCTGCGGTCGACCAGCCCGGCGCGACCACCGTGTCGGCGCACACCTTGTTCGACATCGCACGCAAGCTGCCCGAAGGCAGCCAGGTCCAGCTCGCCGCCGCCGACGGCAAGATGACGATCATGGCCGGGCGCGCGCGCTTCCAGCTCGGCACGCTGCCGCGCGACGATTTCCCGGTCATCGCCGAAGGCGAGCTGCCGGTGTCGTTCGAACTGCCCGCCGACACGCTCAAGCAGATCATCGACAAGACGCGCTTCGCGATCTCGACCGAGGAAACGCGCTACTATCTCAACGGCATCTTCTGGCACGTGTCGGATGATCCGCTGCCGGTGCTCAAGGCCGCGGCGACCGACGGCCACCGCCTCGCGCGCGTAACGATTCCGCGCCCGGACGGCGCCGAATCGATGCCCGACGTGATCATTCCCCGGAAATGCGTCGCCGAACTCCGCAAGCTGCTCGACGAGATCGATGGCTCGGTCGGCGTGTCGCTGTCGTCGACCAAGATCCGCTTCGATCTCGGCCAGGCGCTGCTCACCTCCAAGCTGATCGACGGCACCTTCCCGGATTACAGCCGCGTTATCCCGACCGGCAACGACAAGATCCTCCGCATCGATCCGCGCAGCTTCGAGGAAGGCGTCGACCGCGTGTCGACCATCGCCACCGAAAAGACCCGCGCGGTCAAGATGTCGCTCGATCGCGACAAGATCACGCTGTCGGTGACCAGCCCGGAAAACGGCACCGCCGCCGAGGAAGTGTCGGGCGAATACACCGCGCTCGGCTTCGAGATCGGCTTCAACAGCCGCTACCTGCTCGACATTCTCGGCCAGATCGAGGGCGACATTGTCGAGGTCCACCTCGCCGACGCCGCCGCCCCGACGCTGATCCGCGAGAATGACAAGAGTGCTGCGCTTTACGTATTGATGCCGATGCGGGTGTGATGCCCGGGCGCCGCGCGTTGCGGTGCTGGGCATTGGCTCTGCTGTTGCTGGCGATCGGCGCTCTGGCCGCGCTGTGGGCGGTCGGCAGCTTTCTAATGCGTCCCTCACCATCGCACGTCGCGGCGGCTGTTGCCCCGGCGCAGGATTTCCAACTGCGCGCCAGCGATGGCCTGATGATTGCGGCAACCTATTGGCCCGGCAAGCGTCCAGACGCGCCTGCGATATTGCTGCTCCATGGCAATGGCGCATCGCGCGCGGCGGTGGCATCGACTGCCGAATGGCTTTCGCGCCAGGGTTACGCTGCGCTGACCATCGATTTTCGCGGACATGGCGAATCGGCACGTGCGTCGCACAGCTTCGGTCTGTTCGAGGCGCGCGACGCAGCGGCGGCGTTTGCGTGGCTCAAACGGAAGCAACAGGGTGGCGCGATCGTTGTGCTCGGCATTTCACTCGGCGGCGCATCTGCCTTGCTGGGCGAGCGCGGCCCTTTGCCTGCCCAAGGCTTCATCTTGCAGGCGGTCTACCCCGATATCCGCCACGCGATTCGCAACCGACTCGTCGCGACGGGCGGCCTCGCGGTGTTTGGCTGGCTCGAACCGCTGCTGAGTTACCAGGCGCAACCGCGTTTCGGGGTCTCTCCCACCGCGCTCGCACCAATCGAGCAGGTCGCCCACCTCAAGGCGCCGGTGCTGGTGATTGGCGGCACCGATGACCGGTACACCCCGCCTGCCGAGACGCGCGCGCTCTATGACGCTGTGCGCGGACCGAAGCGACTATGGTGGGCGACCGGCGCCGATCATGCCGCCGTATCGCACGATGAATCACCGGCCTATCGTGCGGCCCTGCTGACGTTTTTGCGACAGGCGGCAGGGCGCGGGTGACGATCGTGGCATGACCATTTTCCGACATCGCTATCTGTAGCAGCGACCGGCTGGTCGTGCACAAAGTCATGTTGCCGGACGGTGTGGTTGCTGCCACACAAGGTCGGATTTCGTCCCAGCGAATGCCCGCCTTCAGGACAGCAGAACAATATGGTGGGGAAGACGGTGGCAACGCGGCTGTGAGATCAAGGGATCCGAATCGTCGCTTTGGGCTGAGCCTTGCCGCCCTGTTTGGCGTCGTGGCAATTGCACCGCTGTTGCGTTCGGGCGCGCCGCGCTACCTGCCGCTGTGCCTCGCTCTCCTCGTGCTGGCGTTATCGCTGCTGCGTCCGCATTGGCTGGATGCGCTCCGCCGGGGCACCAACTGGGTCAGTAGCCGGATACAGAAGGTGATGAGCCCGATCTTTCTGGCGCTGATCTATTTCGCCATCTTCGTCCCCGGCAGCCTCGTGATCCGCGCCGTCTTCCGGATCGATCTGCTTCGTCTGCGTGCGGATCGCGCAACGGCAAGCTACTGGATCAAGCGCGATTCCCGCGCCGAACCCACCGCCGGCATGGAAAATCAATACTAGGAGCATGAGCATCCGGATCGTCGGCCTGTCCGCTTTCTACCACAACAGCGCCGCCGCGATCATCGAGGAGGGCCGCGTCGTCGCAGCGGCCGAAGAAGAGCGCTTTTCGCGGATCAAGCATGATGCCGCCTTCCCGGCCAACGCCTTGCGTTATTGCCTCGAACAGGCGGGATGCAGCGGCAGCGAAATTGATTACGTCGTTTATTACGACAAGCCCTTTCTGAAGTTCGAACGCCTGCTGCACACCTATCTCGCCACGGCGCCGCGCGGATTCACGTCATTCCGCGCCGCGATCCCGACGTGGCTACGCGAGAAACTGTTCCAGAAAACCGCCATCGGAACGGCGCTGGACGCGATCGATCCGGGGCTGGGCGGCACGACGCGGCTGCTCTTTTCGGAGCATCATCTCAGCCACGCCGCCTCGGCCTTTTATCCTTCGCCGTTCGAGGAAGCGGCGATCCTGACGATGGATGGCGTCGGCGAATGGACGACGACCTCGCAGGGGCTGGGCAAGGGCGCATCGATCGAAATATTGCGGGAAATCCGCTTTCCGCATTCGCTCGGACTGCTCTATTCGGCCTTCACGACCTATTGCGGCTTCCGGGTAAATTCCGGGGAATACAAGCTCATGGGGTTGGCGCCCTATGGCACGCCACGGTACCGCGATCTGATTCTCGACAATCTGCTCGATCTCAAGGCCGATGGCTCGTTCTGGCTCGACCAATCCTATTTCGACTATTGCACCGGCCTGACGATGACCTCGCCGCGCTTCCATGCGCTGTTCGGCCGATCGCCCCGCGAACCGGAATCGGCGCTCGAACCATTCCACGCCGACATGGCGGCGTCGATACAGGCCGTCGTGGAACTCTCCGTGCTACGCATGACCCGTGCGCTGGCCCGTGAAACCGGTTGCCCCAATCTGTGCATGGCGGGCGGTGTCGCGCTGAACTGCGTGGCCAATGGAAAAATACTCCGCGACGGCGCGTTCCGCGAAATCTGGATCCAGCCCGCCGCCGGTGATTCAGGCGGGGCGCTGGGGGCCGCGCTCGCTGCCTATCACCTGCAATTGTCGCAGCCACGCCAGGTGCCCGCCGCCCCCGACGGGATGAACGGCGCCCTGCTCGGGCCGGCGTTCGAGCAGCAGGATATCGAAGCACGCTTGCGGGCGTGCGGCGCACACTTCACGCGATTGGACGAGACCGATCTCATCGAGGCGTGCGCCGATGCGCTGGAACGGGGCGAGGCGCTGGGCTGGTTCCAGGGCCGGATGGAATTCGGGCCGCGCGCGCTCGGCGCCCGCTCGATCCTCGCCGATCCGCGATCCGCGACCATGCAGGCTCGGCTGAACCTCAAGATCAAGAAGCGCGAGAGCTTTCGCCCGTTCGCGCCCGCCATCCTGCAAGAAGACGCGGCGGACTGGTTCAACCTGGACCGCGCTTCGAATTACATGCTGTTCGTGGCCGAACTGGCGGCGTCACGGCGCGACGATGCGGCCGTGGCGCCGTCGAGCGGACAAGAAATAGCCTTGCGACCGGTCGCCTGCGATCTCCCGGCCACCACGCATGTCGACGGGTCGGCGCGCGTGCAAACCGTGGATGCCCGATCGAACGATCGCTTCCATCGTCTGCTCAAGGCCTTCAAGGCGCGCACCGGCTGCTCGGCGCTGGTGAATACGAGCTTCAACGAGCGCGGGGAGCCGATCGTCTGCCAGCCGGAAGAGGCCTTTGCCTGCTTCATGGCGACCGATCTGGATGTGCTTGCCATCGGCAATTGCTTGGTGAAGAAGTCCGGCCAACGTGCACGTGACGGCGCGCTTGGCGAGCGCGCCTTTGCGCCGGATTGAGCGCGGAATGCAAGGTCGGGATATGAACATCGCCCCTTTATGGCCTAGGGCGCGCCTCGTGATGCGCCACGGCAAAACAGCCCTTCTGGTGGTATTTTACATCGCGATCCTGTTTTGCCTGGCCGACGGCATTCTTGATGTCGTGCTTAGCCAGGGGCGGCTGATCAGCAGCAGGTTCAACGAGCAAACTGCCAAAATCCGCGATCGGAACGGCCTGGTCAGCGGGGTGGTACCGGCACAAAATTATTATCGGTTTGCCGACATGCGCGTCGCCGAGGAGAGCACGGCGATCGGCGCGACTCCCCTGCCGATCTCCCGGCCCGGCTTTCATATCGGACCGGACGGCGAGCGCTTGACGCCGGCGGTGCGGAGCCCGGTCGCAACAGGGTTGTTGTTGGGCGCGTCACAGGCCTTCGGTCTTTACGATCTTGATGACGAGACGCTCGCCGCCAATCTGCAGCGTGCCCTGCCGGGCATCGCCTTGCGCAACTTCGCCGTCCCCGGGCAGAAAGTGCGGCAGAGCATCGCGACATGGCGCGTGCTGCGCGACAAGCGCATGCGCTTCGATTTCGTCATTCTCGTCAGCGGGCCGATGGATTTGACCGAATGTCGGTCCGGGCCGGCGCTCGAAGCCCGGGAGCCGGGCCTCGCTCTTGCCCGGCTGTTCGGCCGTGCGCAGAGCAAAAGGGTCGGGCGCGATGCCCTGCACTGCGCCGAGCCGCGAGAAGTCGCGTTGCAGGTCGATCGACTGATCTACGATCTTGAAAGTGCGCTCGCCTATGCGCGGCGCGTCGGCGTTCCGTTGGCGATCGTCGTCCCGCCGACGCCGTTTGGCAATCGCTCGGATCATTCCAATCTGCAATTTGGGGAGCGGTTCATGGGCCCGCTCACATGGGCGTTGCGCCGTCGGCTCGAGCAACAGCCGATCGCCGGCGTCTACGATCTCTCGGGCGCCTTCGACGGACAGCCGCCTTATTTCATCGATCTGACGGGACATATGTCGGCAACGGGACAGGCGGTGCTGGCGCGCGCGATCGCCCGACGTGTCGGCGCGGGTTTCTTCAGCCCAGCGGACAAGGTGGCGGTCGCTTCGCCCGCTCAGAAATCGAAATAGTAGAAAGTCTCCGGTCGTCCCGCCGCCAGGATCGTGCAGGCCAGGATGATGGTCAGCGACAGCGGTAGCGATAGCGCGATCGGCATGCGCGCAACCGCGGCGCGAATCGTCCCGACCTGGTCGCGCGCGTGGAGCGTCAGGGTCAAGGCCGAGAGACCCAGAATCAATCCTCCTTGCTGCGGCCAGATCTGCCAGCCATGTGCGCCAAGCGCACTTTCCAGCATCGAACGGGCAATGTGAACAGAGGGCGCGCGAAAGATGACGAGCAGCACCGTCCATTCGAGGAAGGTCAGGACGATGCAAAGCCAGAGCAGCGGTCCGCGCGCGCGCGCCGAGAAACGCGCATAGCCGGACATATGGTCGACGACCATGAGCATGCCCTGCGCGGTTCCCCAGATGATGAACGTCCAGTTGGCGCCGTGCCACAGGCCCGATATCATCATGGTCGCCATGATGGCGAGGTGGCCGCTATATTTGTGGAGGTGGCGGTGCAACGGCTTGAAGACATAGTCGCGCAGCCAGAAGCTGAGCGTCATGTGCCAACGCCGCCAGATCTCTCCCATGCTCGATGCGGCATAGGGCGATTTGAAATTTTCCGGGAAGGCGATTCCGAACATCCCCGCCAATGCGATAGCCATATCGGAATAAGCGGCGAAATCGCAGTAGATCTGGATCGAAAAACCCAGCATCGCCAAAAGCGCTTCGACTCCGCTCAACTGGCCGACATGGCCATATGCGGTGTCGACATAGCCGCCGAGCGGATCGGCGATGAGCACCTTCTTCATCATGCCGACGGCGAACAGCCCGAGGTTGGGCGCGATCCGGGGCCAGTCGATGCGGATGCCATCCAGCTGCGGCACCACCTGGCGCATTCTGAGAATCGGGCCGGCGATCAGATGCGGGAAGAAGGTAATGTAGACGCTCAGCCGCATGAAGTCGGGCGGCGGCTGGGTGCGGTTTCGTGCCGTATCGACCAGCACGCTGATGATGGTGAAGGTGACGAACGAGATGCCCAGCGGCAGCAGCCAGTGAAGCTGCGGTGCTTCCCGCCCGGTCAGTGCACCGACGGTGCGCAAGAAGAAATCGGTATATTTGAACAGCGCCAGGGGAATCAGGGCAATGACGATGGTAAGAGGCAGCAGCGATGGTCGCCGCCAGACCAGCCTGGCCATCGCCCATGTCGCGATCATCAGCCCCAGCAATATCGCGACATAGGGCGGATTCCACCAAGCATAGAAGATCAGGCTGGCGCCGACGACATAGGGCAGCACGAAGCGGCGCGGACATAGCGCGAGCAGGGATGCAAACACCGCCAGGAAGCAGAGAAAGACCGGTAGCTGGAAAAGCACGGCGACTGGTCAGTGCGCCGACGGACAATCTTGCGGGCCGGTGCCGGGCCCTGCCTTGCATCCAGGCGGGGACGTGGTGGCGCGTCGGATCACCGGTGCCAATTGCGCCGCGATCCGGCGAAAAGCTTCACCGTTCGGGTGCGCGTCCTGCGGCGAGACCCGGAAATTCTCGCTCGGTTCGTCACGAAACAAGGGCAACAGGTCCACAAACTCCCAGCCACGCTGAAGCGACTCGTGCTTCAGGCCGTCGGTGATGAAGCCCAGGGAATAGCGCTGCATGTCATGCGTCTCGGGCATCGCCGCGACGATGATGCGGGTCTTGCGTTCTGCCTGCATCAGCTTCAACCGATCCAGGGCGCCGCGCATCGCGTCGAGACCCGCGCCGTTCGTCCAGTCGCGCCGATAGGCGGCAACCAAGCCATCGCGCCCCGTCGCGCCGCTGGTCGACTGGCGAAAAAAGGTCACTGTCAGCGCCGCGAGCTCGCTGTGCTCGATCAGCCAGTTGGTCGTGTCTGGAGGTTGAACGGTACTCGATCGTGCCGTCGCCAGAACAACGATCGTTCCGGCATGGACCCGCGTCCGCAGATGGGCCCAAAGCGCCACGACCTGGGCGAGATTCATGTTCCCGACACCGGCGTTGAGAACCTGGATATCGGTGCCGAGCGCGCTTGCGAGCTGGGCACGCAGCGTCCTTTGCTCCGGCACACCCCAGCCAAGCGCGACCGAGTCGCCCAGAATGACGACGGTCCGGTCCGCGGGAATGCGCGGGTCAGGCATCGGGCCGCGCATGCCCAGCGCGTTAATATTCACATCGACGCCCTGAAGACGCGCCGAACTGTCCGGGCGGTTCTGATGCCCAATCTTCGGATCCGCGCTCTTTTCCTTCAGCAGCCGCGCGTACCGCCACATTTCGATGACGTAATTTTCCTGGTTCGCTGTCGCGACGCGGACAAGGATCTCGCCAGCGGCGCAGGCGAGAAGGACGCCACAGAGCATCAACAGCACCGACTGCACAGCCCGCCGCACAGAGAATTCGGGCACCATCGACGACATCAAAAGAGCGCGTATACGAACGGCGCCCAGGCTGTGCCTTCAACCAGAACGAACATGATCGCGAACAGCAGCAAAAAAAACACGAAGGGGAGAAGGATCAGCCGCGATCGCGCCCCGAACAGAAATCGCATGAACTCGGAAATAACCTGCATATCGCCCCATATGCCCCCTGTTGGTCGGCGTTTGCTCGGCAGGCCAATGCGATGCCCGAGACTGGACACTCGGCCGCGTTGGCGCAATCGTTGCAAAGCGACGCCCGCTCGTACCGCTGATCCGACCGGCGCGCAAACTGGCGTTGGTCGGCTCGCCGATACCCCTCGTCGCTCGACCCGTGCCTAGCGGCAGCAACCTCACCCGTTCGCGCCGGATTTTGAGAAGCCATGGCGAGGCAATCGCGCTTGAGATCGTCAATCTCGTGCGTGAACGGATTTTGAGCATGACGAGGTTATGGCCAACTTGACGATGGGCATCCCGAGTGTTATTAACATAGTTGTCAGTAAGGAATCGACCGATGGCCGCCACGCTTCCCCCTTTCCCCGGCACGACCGGACGCCGCGACTGGCGCACCGCCTTCGATGCGATCGGCAAGCTGATGGCCAATGGTGACGACACCACCCAGGTGTTCCGCATCATGCGCGCGCTCAACGTCGGCGCGACGCCAAAAAGCTATGCGCAGTTCATCGCCACCGAAGAAGGCGGTCGCATGGCCTATGAGCGGGTCGAACTGGCCGAGGTCTTGTCGCGGCCCGGTTTCGCGCAGCAGTTCGCACCCGGCACCGTCGGCGCGGCCTATCGGCACTTCCTCGAATCCACCGGTTACTCCGCAGACGGTCTCGCCGAAGTGTCGAAAATCAACCGCGAAGAAGACATGCCGCATCCCTATGCCTGGTTCGGTCGGCGGGTGCGGGACACGCACGACATCTGGCATGTGATGACCGGCTATAAGGCGGATGAGAGTCTGGGCGAGGCCGCACTCGTCGCGTTCAGCTATGCGCAGGTCGGCGGTCTGGGCTGGGCGTTCATCGGCAGTGCCGCGGCGCTCAAGAGCCTGCGCGTGACCAAAAGCACGCTGTTCGCCAGGGCCGTATGGGAAGGCTATCGTCGCGGCAAACAGGCCAAGTGGCTCGCCGGCGAGGACTATCTCAAGCTGCTCCACGAGCCGATCGAGGCGGCGCGTGCCCGGCTCGGCCTGCGCGCACCGGTCGCCTATCTCACCGCGCAACGCGAGCTTGGCGCGGAAATGGCGTCCTATCTCAGCCGGCGTGAGAGCGACAAGGTCGCCGAGCCGACCCAACTCGCCGCCTGAGGCTGACGCGCCGGACAATTCCCGGCTAAGGCGGGCGCGATGTTGTCGCGCCTTGTCCTGACCGATTTCCGCAATCACGCCGATCTGGCCCTGGCAACGGGGCCGGGTTTTGTCGTGCTGACCGGCGACAATGGTGCGGGCAAGACCAATATTCTCGAAGCGGTGTCGCTGCTCGCGCCTGGGCGCGGCCTGCGTCGCGCGCCGCTCGGCGAGATGGCTCGGCAAGGCGGGCAGGGCGGCTTTGGCGTCGCGGCGACCTTGGCGGACGTCACCGTGATCGCCACCGGAGCTCAGCCACCGGCGATCGAGCGGCGCGTGGTGCGCGTCAATGGCGCCATGGCGGCGGCGACCGCGCTGGCCGAATGGTTGACTGTATTGTGGTTGACCCCGGCGATGGACCGCCTGTTCGCTGCCGCCGCGAGCGAGCGCCGGCGCTTCCTCGACCGGCTGACGCTGGCGCTGGCACCGGGCCATGCGGTGCACAGCAATCGCTACGAAGCGGCGATGCGCGCGCGCAACCGCCTGCTCGCCGAAGACGGGCCGGCCGATCCCGAATGGCTGCGCGCGCTCGAGGCGCAGATGACCGAACATGGCGCGGCGATCGACGCAGCGCGTCGCGACACCGTCTCCGCGCTCGCCGCGCGGCTCGCCGATGCGCCCGACGGTCCGTTCGCGCGCGCCGGCCTCGCGCTTGACGGGTGGAGCGATCTCGACGGGAGCTTCGCCAGCGATCTGGCGAACGGCCGTGGCCGCGATCGTGCCGCCGGGCGTACGCTCGTCGGGCCGCACCGCAGCGATCTCGCCGTCACGCATCTCGGCAAGGGCCAGCCGGCGGCGCTGTGTTCGACCGGCGAGCAGAAGGCGCTGCTACTCGGCCTGATCCTCGCCCATGCCGATCTCGTCACCGAACGCACCGGCCGAGCGCCGCTGCTGCTGCTCGACGAGGTCGCCGCGCATCTCGATCCGTCGCGGCGCGCGGCGCTGTTCGATCGGCTGGCGGGCAAGGGGCAGGTGTGGATGACGGGCACCGAGCCCGCTTTGTTCGACGCGATCGACGATCAGGCGACGCGCTTCGCGGTCGGCGGTGCCGGGTTCGACCGCGCCTGAACCTCGCCTGTCGATGCCACTAACGCGTGGTTCAATCACTCGCTGCCATTCCCTGCTTGTGGCGGGGGCCATGGAGAAGAACGATGAACAGGTTCGCAAAGATATTGACCGTCGCCGCCCTGTCCGGGCTCAGCCTCGCCACCGCCGGTGCCGCCACCGCACAGGGCCGCTGGGACTGGAGCCCGGGCGATCGAGCCTATCGGCTGGCCGGTGCCGGCGTTGGCATCCTCTATCCGGAACTGCGCGCGACGCCGCGTGGTCGCGCCTTCGTGATGCGCAATTTCGATTTCGATCGTAACGGCTGGATCAGCCCGCGCGAGGCGCGCGCCGCCAATCGCGCCTTTGCCGAGGTCGCCGGGGCACGGCGCGATCGGTTCGACTGGGATCATCCCGGCCATGTCGTTGTGGTTGAGGAAGCGCGCGGCGGGTGGGATCACCGCGCGATGCGCGACTATGGGTTCCGCCAGACCGCGCGCGGCGCCACGCTGAACCTGCAGGAGGACGTCCTGTTCAAGACCGACAGCGACGTGCTGCGCCCCGGCGCGATCGACAAGCTGCGGCCGCTGGCCGGCTATCTCAAGTCCGAGCCCGGCGTGCGTGTGGCGATCGACGGCTATACC
Source organism: Sphingomonas sp. AR_OL41 (assembly GCF_029911635.1). Classification (GTDB taxonomy): domain Bacteria; phylum Pseudomonadota; class Alphaproteobacteria; order Sphingomonadales; family Sphingomonadaceae; genus Sphingomonas. Next base: position 6,890 of record NZ_JARYTI010000028.1, on the reverse strand, counting down.
GATTCGCGCGGTTCGGACGCCCACAACCAGGCACTGTCGGAACGGCGCGCGGCCAGCGTGCGCTCCGCGTTTGACGCGATGGGCGTGGTACGTGCGCGCTTCGTCGTGCAGGGCCATGGAGAGACCAGCCCCGTCGCCACCAATGCCACGCCCGAGGGCATGCGCCAGAACCGCCGCGTCGAGGTCACCCTGCTCGGCCAGCGCGCCGACCGCTTCTCGCGCGACGGCTAGAACTCGTTCCCCTGGGGCGGGCGACCAAATCCCGCTTGGTTGTGCCGTCCCGGGGGTGATTCAACCCTGACCGTCTTCCTGCCAGAACCGCCCGCCCAATGGCGCCGCCCGCGTCGTCCGCCGCGAATTTCGCTGCGGAACAGCGAGTAACAGGGAGAAACAGGGAGTGAGCACGGCCATAACAGGGAGCGCCGCTCGCTGCTGCCCGCCGCGATCAGGGAGCGAACAGGGAGAAAACAGCGAGCAAACAGGGAGCCGGATCGCGGCGACGCGTACAGCGCGTCACAGTTTGTCGAGGATGCCGTCGCGCAACGCGCTGACGAGCGCCTCGCCGGAGGGCGAATTCCACAACGTCCCGAGGTCGCTGGCGAGCATGGCTTGCTTGCCCGCCTCGCTGAGCGGGGTACCCGAGCGGACCATTGCGCTCGCCTGTGACGCGCGCATGGCTGTCAGCATGCCCCTGCTCCGCCCGCGAATGCGGCCGCGCGAATCGACCAGCAAGGTGCAGGGCAGCGATCCGCCTTGGCCGCTGGGTGAGGGTGACAGCCCAAGCATCAGCCGCCTCCCGCCATCGGGTTCGACCAGCAACGGCAGGCCATCGACGCGTGCCTGCGTCAGACGCGCCCGGGCGGCGGCGAAATCGAGCTTTTGCGCGCTGGCCGTCAGCACCGCGACGATCTCGAAGGTCGGGCCGGCGAAGCGCCGCTGGAGGGCGGCGAAGTCGCGCGCCTCGACCAGACACGGGACGCACCATTCGGCCCATAGGGTGACGATCCGCGCCTTGCCCACCAGCGTGTCGAGCGAGACCTGGTGCGCGCCGTTTGTGAGGGTGATCTTGGGTAGCGGCTGCTCGAAGCGTTCGAAGCTGAGCGCCAGTCGGTTGCTACGCAGCGCTGTCCCGACGAACAACCGTTCCCCCGTCATTGTCACGGGGGCGGCGCGCAGCATCGCCGGCATGGTGGCGGCTGCCGCGATCCCGCCAAGCAGTCTGCGGCGGTCCGGCGCCGTGACCCGGCCCTCATGGTCTCCCATCGCAACCCCCATTTTGCTTCCTTATTGCCCCTTCAATCCCTATATGCTTGGCATGGCAACCACACCCGAAAACAATAATCCCAACACGCCCAACCAGGGCGACTATGGCGCCGATTCGATCAAGGTCCTGAAGGGCCTCGATGCGGTCCGCAAACGCCCCGGCATGTACATCGGCGATACCGATGATGGTTCGGGCCTCCACCACATGGTGTTCGAGGTTTCCGACAATGCCATCGATGAGGCGCTCGCCGGGCATTGCGACCGTATCGACATCACGCTCAACCCCGATGGTTCGGTCTCGGTGACCGACAATGGTCGCGGCATCCCGACCGGCATCCACACCGAAGAGGGCGTGTCGGCGGCCGAGGTCATCATGACCCAGCTCCATGCCGGCGGTAAGTTCGAGAACACCTCCGACGACAATGCCTATAAGGTTTCGGGCGGTCTGCACGGCGTCGGCGTGTCGGTGGTCAACGCGCTCAGCGAGTGGCTCGACCTGACGATCTGGCGCGACGGGCAGGAGCATTATATGCGCTTCGCCTTTGGCGACGCGGTCGCTCCGCTCAAGATCGTCGGCCCGGCGCCCGGCAAGAAGGGCACCCGCGTCACCTTCTTCCCCAGCCCGGCGACCTTCAAGATCACCGAGTTCGATTTCGACAAGCTCGAGCATCGCTATCGCGAGCTCGCCTTCCTCAATTCGGGCGTGCGGCTGTTCCTCAGCGATGCGCGCCACGAAGAGGTCAAGACAGTCGAGCTTTATTATGAGGGCGGCATTGCCGCGTTCGTGAAATATCTCGATCGCAACAAGACGGCGCTGATGCCCGAACCGGTGGCGATCTCGGGGACGCGCGACGACGTGACGATCGACGTCGCGCTCGAATGGAACGACTCCTATTACGAGAACGTCCTCGCCTTCACCAACAACATCCCGCAGCGCGACGGTGGCACCCATCTCGCCGCCTTCCGCGCCGCGCTGACGCGGACGATCAACAATTATGCCGACAAGTCGGGCCTGCTCAAGAAAGAGAAGGTCACGCTGACCGGCGACGACATGCGCGAGGGGCTTACCGCGATCGTCTCGGTCAAGCTGCCCGATCCCAAGTTCAGCTCGCAGACCAAGGACAAGCTCGTCTCGTCCGAGGTGCGTCAGCCGCTCGAAAGCCTGATGGCCGACAAGCTCGCCGAATGGCTCGAGGAGAATCCGGCGCATGGCCGCGCGATCGTCGGCAAGGTGATCGACGCCGCCGCGGCGCGCGAGGCCGCCAAGAAGGCGCGCGAGCTGACCCGGCGCAAGGGCGTGATGGACATCGCCTCGCTGCCCGGCAAGCTCGCCGACTGCCAGGAGCGCGATCCGGCCAAGTCCGAACTGTTCCTCGTCGAGGGTGACTCGGCCGGCGGCTCGGCCAAGCAGGGCCGCGACCGCCATTTCCAGGCGATCCTCCCCCTGCGCGGCAAGATCCTCAACGTCGAGCGCGCACGCTTCGACCGGATGCTGTCGAGCCGCGAGATCGGCACGCTGATCCAGGCGATGGGGACCGGCATCGGTCGCGATGACTTCAACGTCGAGAAGCTGCGCTACCACAAGATCGTCATCATGACCGACGCCGATGTCGACGGCGCGCATATCCGCACGCTGCTGCTGACCTTCTTCTACCGCCAGATGCCCGAGATCATCACCAACGGTCACCTCTTCATCGCCCAGCCGCCGCTCTACAAGGCGACGCGCGGACGCTCGGAAGTGTATCTGAAGGACGACAATGCGCTCGACGAATATCTCGTCGAGAACGGCGTCGGCGCGACGGTGCTGGAAGGCGCCGGCGGCACGCGATCGGGGGCCGACCTGCGCTCGCTGGTGGATCATGCCCGGCGCATGCGTACGCTGATGCGTTATGTCCCGCGACGCTACGACCCGACGATGGTCGAGGCGCTGGCAATGGGCGGTGCGCTCGATCCCGCCGCCTCGCGCGACGAGCGTCAGGTGCGCGTTGCCGAGGTGACCAAGGGCCTGATCGCCGCCGATCCCGAGGCACGCTGGACTGCGGTGCTGACCGAAGAGGGCGGCATCCATTTCGAGCGCGCATGGCGCGGCGTGACCGATCATCACATCATCGAGGCCGCCTTCCTCGTCTCGGCCGAGGCGCGCAAGCTGCACGCCCTGGCGCTCGAACAGGGCGACAGTTTCGCGCAGACCGCGCGGCTCGTCTCGACCAAGGCCGCTGCCGCGATGCAGGCCGAGGTCGATGCCGCGACGGAGGAGGATGACGACGCACCCGTGGTGCTGGGCAAGGGCGAGACGATGGTCGCCCGGCCGAGCCAGTTGCTCGACGCGATCCTCGCCGCCGGCCGCAAGGGCCTGGCGATCTCGCGCTACAAGGGCCTTGGCGAGATGAACGCCGAGCAATTGTGGGAAACCACCCTCGACCCGCAGAACCGCTCGATGCTGCGCGTCGAGGTCGAGCAGGCCGATGTCGCCGACGAGATCTTCACCCGGCTGATGGGCGACGTGGTCGAGCCACGCCGCGAGTTCATCCAGGAGAATGCGCTGAGCGTCGCCAATCTCGACGTCTGAGCCGCCGAGCTCGCAGGGCCTGCGTTACGGGAAGACCGCGCTAATCACGGCAAAGATGTCGGCCGGGTCGAGTTCGTCGAGGTTGATCTCGAGGTCTGGCGCAAGGCTGTATCCCTTGGTCGCCCCCGTGCGGTCGAAGGTGACGGTGACGAGGCGATAGCCGTCGTCGTTGCGGATCACGGCAAGGCCGCCGACCGTCGGCGCGCGATCCGGATCGGCCACGACGATCGCGCTGGCCGGCAGTCCGGCGCCGAGCGTTGCCCGGCAGACGCGCAGGCCGAACGCTCTCGGTCCGGCTAGGCGGGGCGCGTCGATCCTGGCGTCGGTCGCGATGTTCGCGATCAACCCGCCCGGGAGCGGCGCCCCGTAGACGACGAGCCCGTCGCTTTGTGCGGGGGCGGGGGGTGGCGCCGGCGGCACCGCCTTGGTCGAGGGGGCGTTGCTCCCGCGTGCCGGCTTGGGCTTGCGCGCCAGCGATGCGCCGGCGCCTAGCTCTGCCGCCAGCTCGTCGATCCGCTGCCGCGTCCGCGCCATGCGTGCCTCGGGGTCGGCGATGCTCGTCACATAGCCATCGAGCTCGCCACGTCGATACTGCTCGGCAACTGACCGGCGGAGCGCATCGCCGTCCGCGACGCCGAACAGGCGGCAGAGCGACGCAATCGTCGCCTCGTTCCAGCGGTCGAGCGTCTTCTGGGCGTTCTCGATCCGCGACAGGATCACGGCGGGCAGGCCATAGTCCCGGTCGAGCGCCGCGATCGTCAAGGTCCGGTCGTTGTTGCGGCGGACTCGCAGCGCAGCACCGAGCATCACCGCCATGCGATCCTCGTCCTGCTCCCACGGGCGGCAATCGAGGAAGGGCTGGGCCCATGCGGCAATGTCAAACCCTGGCTGCGCAACGTCACTCAGCAACGCGCGCGGCGGGACGTCGAGCGCGCGACCGATCCGTTGCAGCTCGTCGGCGCGGGCGACGACTTCGCCGCGCTCGATCTTGGAGAGGCGAATATAGGGGATGTCGGGCAACAACGCGCTAAGTGCCATCAGCTTCTGATAGCCCCGTCGGCGGCGTTGCTCACGAACCCGGTTGGGGAAGATGAAGGCGCGATAGCGGTCGAGCACAATCTCGGCGGGGGCCGAGGGCTCGCCGGACGGCGTGGCCGGGCCCTTACCCTCGGTGAGGACGGCTGTTGCCGGATGTGGTGCCGTTCGGGTGCGCGCCATCATGTCCTTCGCGATACATCAGGGCAAGGCGAGGGATCGCCATCACCGGATCGCGGCGGATATATAGGATGGTTTATGAATATACAATTTCCAACTAGTGGAGCCGGCGATCCGCATCGGGGGCGGTAAGACGAGCCCAGGTGCCGGCAGGCGAGAAGGGCAGCAGGCTCGTCGTCGGACAGGCGCCGGTCAGATGGAGCGTGAGCCAATCCGGCCACATCGGCGAAGGATGATCCGAGGAGAAGCCCACACCCGTTCCGTCGGTCACCACGCCGATAGCGGGCGGAAGTGCATTGGCCGGCCAACGCCGCACGAGCTGCTCGAGCACGAGGCGCCCGGCCTGTTCAAAGCGGGTGAGCGATCGGCGCGACGCGTCATCCGAGAGCATCCACGCCGGGAGCGGCAGCAGCGCGCCGGATCCATTCCAGTACATCGTCGTGATCGCCGCCCCCCGCGGGCTGGTCGGTGCCGTGAGGGTCATCAACACGCCGCGGCTGGCTGAAAGTAACGGGCGGGCGCCCAGCGCGAGCTTGCTGGCCGGATCAGCGAGCGAGGTCCCGACGCCCGGCAGCGTCCTGATTGTACGCTTCATACTCTGCCCCGTTGCCCGGTCCATGCGGCGCGCCTTTCAGGGTGAATCATATCCTATCATAGCAGCGCTGCGGGACACCGGCTGGCCGGGGGGCAATTCAATTTCCCGCGTGCGCTGAGGTCAGTGGCGGGCCTCGCTGCCCGGCGCATTCCCGCTGAGCGTGTCCGGTCCGGTAAGCATCGTGCCATTGGCCATGGCGGTTTCGTTTTCGACAGCACGGGAGAAGCGCGCTTCGCCGGGGGCATTGGCGTCGATCGCCGTGACGCGTGCCAGCATGTTGTGCGGCTGGCCCAGCGGCGGCAGGATCGCGCCGGCGGAAGGCGCCGGTGTCGCGGTGCGGGTACGGATTCGCGCCCCCGGCATATTGGGCTTGCGATACTCGGCCATCATCGCAAAGCGCGGATGGGTGCTGGCCAGTTCGGCGATGGTGCGTGACGCGCGCTTGGTGATCTGGCGCACGCGTTCCTTGGTGACTCCGGTGTTGGTGCCCAGCTCGTCGAGCGTGGCGACATCGAACACGCGGCGCTCGACGATCTCCTTGTCGCGGCAGAGCTTCTGCTCGAGCTTTTCGAGCTCGATCGGGCAGATGCCATGGGTGCGGGGTCGCCGCAGCATCGCCGCGCCATGGTCGATCGGCTCGGTGCGGGCGATACGCTTCGGCCGGGCACGCTTGCGGAGCTGCTCGATCGCCGCGGCGCGCTGGTGGTCGATGAATTCCTCGACCAGCGACGCGGTTGCGGCATGGGCGAGATAATCCGAGGCACCGGCCTCGGTGCGCGCCAGCGCGCCGTCATCCTCGAGCACAGATTCGAGCGTCGCTTCCTCGCCCTCGCCATTGGACGTGACCGTGTGCAGCGACACCGTGGTCGCATCGACCTTCTTCGCCGACGGGCGTTGATCGGTCATCACGCGGAAGCGCAGGCTCTGCAGCTCGCCGCGGATCTGCCAATTGACGAAGGTGGTGAACTGCGCCTTGGCCGGGTCATATCCCATAATCGCGCGATGGACGGCGATCGCGCAGCACTGCTCAGCGTCTTCCCAGTGCGAGACCAGGCCATATTGGCGAATGAAGTGGCGAATGCGTGGCGCAATGAGCTTGAGGATCGTGACGAACGCCTTGTCTGTTGATTTCCACTGAGAGCTGACCCGGGAGGCGCATAATTTCCACTGAGAAGTGACCCATGTTCTGACCTTCCCCCTGGCTGCCTGGTCGGGGGACACCGGAGTGATCGACATGGCTTTATTGAG